>JAJOJK010000005.1 GCA_021208605.1 Candidatus Woesebacteria bacterium
CGCGATCGCGTCCAGGTTACGGTACCGTCTTCCAGAGTTTGGAAGTCGATGGTCAGACACACTGGGGTTCCGATTTCGTCTTGTGCCAAGTAGCGTTTTCCAATATTTCCACGGTCGTCCCAGGCCACAGCGTAGTCAGCGCTCAAGTCACGGAAAATTTCGCGCGCTTTGTCGACTAATTCTGGCTTGTTTTTTAACAAGGGGAATACGGCAACCTTATTTGGAGCCAAAGCTGGCTTCAATTTCAAGACAGTCCGATTTTTCTCGGTGTCTTCCCAGTAGGCGTCAACTAAGGTCATGAGGAGCAGGCGGTTCAAACCGACCGCTGGCTCGATCACGTGTGGAGTGAACTTGCGTCCATCGCTGCTGTCTACTACGCGAATATCTTTGCCAGAGTGCTCCATGTGTTGCGTTAAATCGTAGTCGGTTCGGTAGGCCAATCCCCAGAGTTCTTTGAAACCGAATGGGAATTTGTAATCGAGGTCCACGGTTCGCTCACTGTAGAAACTACGCTCTTCGTCGGTGTGTTCACGCCAACGGAGTTTTTCTGGATCAATACCAAGCGTTTTAGTGACAAACGCCCACATGTCGTTTTGCCAGTTCTCGAACAGCTTTTTCCAGTCCACTTGCTCTGGGTCGAAGAAGTACTCGATTTCACCCTGCTCGAACTCCATAGTTCGGAAAATGAAGTTCCCCAAAGTTATCTCGTTGCGGAAACTCTTTCCGACTTGTCCAATACCAAACGGGAGTTTGACGCGAGAAGAGTCCATTACATTTTTGAACGACACAAAAATACCCTGAGCGGTTTCACCACGCAGATAGGCTTTGGATTCTGATTCAGGCACAATTCCAATGGAAGTTTCAAATAACAAATTAAATTTACGAACGGGAGTCCACGCAAACTTGCCACAGTTCGGACAGAGAATATGCTCTTCCTGAATCATGGCGTCGAGTTCTTCGTCGGACTTTCCTTCTACCGGCACATCCTCTTGGCCTTTGGCCGCGAAATGCTCTTCAATCAGGTGATCGGCCCGCTTGCGATACTGACAATTACGACAGTCTACCAAAGCATCGGAAAATCCGCCCACGTGTCCGGAGGCTTCCCACACTTTCGGATGCAAAATGATTGAGGTATCAATTCCCACCATGTCTTCGCGCTGGCGAATGAAGGTTTTCCACCAGGCATCAATAATATTTTTCTTGAGTTCGACACCGACTGGGCCGTACTCATACGTGTTCGCCAAACCGCCGTAAATCTCGGAGGATGGGAAAATAAACCCGCGCCGCTTGGCGAGGGAAACGATGGTGTCCATATCAGCTGCTGCCATGGTGTCCTTTCTTTCTCTAAAAGGCCTTTCCTTCAAAGCGAAACCCGAAGGGAAGGAGAGTCCTTTTTCATTATTGGTATTTCTTGAGAACGGTACCTTGCAGATACAAAAAAACCGTCCCTTCTCTTGCTGGGACGGCTCATTTTTAAAACATGAGTCGCGGTTCCACCCGGCTTGTGAGCTCTGCTCACCACCTCTTGGCTTGTCGATTTTGACTCCTGGGCGCCACTCCGATCACTGTCGCACGACAACTTTTTGATTATAACACGTGCAATTAACTCTTACGGGCAGTGATTTCCTTGATTTCTTTGCCTACGAGCCAGCTCATCTTATTTTGGAGAACATCCTCAATGGCCCGCTGCGGCTCGGTATAAGAACTATACTTCTCATCTGCTTCGTATTGTGTTGTTTCGACTTTGACGTACCAACCCATAGTGCTCCTATTGTATCGAAAAAATTCTATTCTTCAGTAGGAAAGTCAACATTCTTAGGAACACATTCATATATTCCCAGAATCTTATCTGCCTTACTATCCTTAGGAATTGAGAAATTGTTCAAAACTTGAAAAGCTATCTGAGCATGAGGTAAATCATTAAGATCTTGACGAGCCTTTTCAAAAACCATTTCAGATAAGCCTTCAATCATCCATGGATAACTTTGCAAATCTTGTACAAACTGATTTCCTTCAGAAGCCGGAGCAAAATACACTATTGTATAGGGGACATGATGCCCTCTCATTCTTGTTTGTGATGGGAAAGCGTGACAGATCGCATAGACACCTTTTTCACCATGAGCAACAGATTGTAAAAAACTCCTCGCTTGGTCCCGATACTTTTCATCTTCCATTTGTTGATCGCCAAATGCCCGGACTGATGTAGGAATGTTATTCCATATAGGTGAATTTTCTGAATGATCACTTAAATCAATATGTGTTGATGCGACAGTGGAGTAATAAGTATTCTGAAAATCTCTCTCTGATATGTTATTGAGCGAATCAAGATGCCCACGAGCAGCTCTATAAGCAATCCCCAGGGCACTCATACTGCTTTGTAAAGCGTTGAGCTGTCCACCAGTGAACATTATCTGAAATTCACCATTTTCAGTACCATACTGACTCGGTGGCTTACCGAATGCTAAAAAAGCACCTTTATTTAATAAAAAATCTAATTGCTCTTCTGCAACAGTCCTATAGTCTGGATTATTAATGACTTTACCTTCTGGAAAGCTTTTTCTTGAGAGAACTTGGCTTGTATCTATAAATCGAGATCGCAAATCGGGTCGGGATTGATCCAATCCTTCATCTTGTGAATCAAGCATCCATCCAAATGGGCCAGCGTGTTTGGTTTTTTTTCTACAGATACTTCTCTATCTTTCTTTCTAAAAAGAGAAAAAAGTTCGGATAAACTTGGTCTTGGCATAAGAATATTATACCCGCAAATACGCAAAACTCCGAATTTTCCGCCCCAGCACCGACTCCAAAACATCACTCGCCGACATCTGATCACGTTGTTGGTGCTCCGCCACAACGCCCTGCATCTCCGCTAACTGGAGCAAAAGTTTGCGCACCACCGCGCGATTATAGTCCGTGGCCTGACCCACATACCGCAACACTTGGATCGCAGAGGCAGAGTACTCTTCTTGCTCAAAGGCTTCGAGTGCTAGGTAGTGGACAATCTCGAGTACGGCCGTAAAATCACGCACGCGGTCGAGAGAACCGGTAATTTGGAACAAACTTTCTTCGTAGGTGGTTTCGGTGAGAATGTGAAAGTCGGACTGGCCTTTGCTGGTCCAGGAACACCGAATTAAGTTGCCGGCCTGCAAAGCAGATCGCCGTTTGGAGGTAAGCGAGCGCACACCTTTGGCGAGGACGTCGATTCGACCGTCTTCTGGAGTCAGTAGCGTGATCCAGCGATCTTTTTCGCCATAGTTACGAGTGCGGAGCACTAAAGCTGGCGTAGTTGATCGCAACGGCATATGATTCGCTTACTCCACGACAATGTCGCGGTCTTTGTCCAAGATGAACTCAGATTGGCCCCACGGCGTGGTCACGACGTATGGGAAGTCATCGGTCCCACCTTGCTTCTGCATGCGGAGCATGTAGGCGTCAGATTCACCCTGATATGGCACGGTGTACGTAATGCGCACCTTGGTCTGACCTAATGGGGAGACTCGGAAAATACCCTCAATGATATCGAACTCTTCGTGACTGGTATCGACTCGGTAGTCTTCCTCTAAACCAAGGACTTCTTCCACTTCCACACCCTTGGGCACGTACCAGCGGGTCCAGTCATTGAGCATGCCGTTCAGACAGAGCTGACCAGCTTCCAGGTTACAGTTGGACGGTGGGTGCGTGTTGCGGTAGGTCAACTCGACTTGCTTGCGAACACGGCCATCGGTGATGTCGCGAACGTCAATCTCGCCAGAGGTTTCCACAAACAAGTTCGATTTGGCACCAGCTAGGTTAGCATCGATCACGGTGAGGTAGTCACCGGTTTCTGGCAACTCAGGAATGATGCCTGCCGCACCGATAAGCTCGGCAGCAGCCTGGTCTTCTTCATTCATGAAGTACATCTGCACGTGGTGACCTTCAACACTTTGCCACAGAAGCTCGGCCAATTGTGGCCACTTGGTACGCTCGGTGGCGTACACCTTCTGGATAATAGCCTGCATCATTGGTGCCAAAATACCTTTGCGGTCTTCGCGGATGTAGGGCGTGGGGCGATCAATAATTTCTGACAAAGCATAGATAATCTGGGGACAGTCACAAATCTCTAAGTTTTGAGCCGAGAAAGTACCGTAGCCAGGAACCTCGACTGGGCCAATAATTTCCACAATCTTCTCGAGCACAACAGTGTCGACAGCAATAATACCGTCGATATCATCTGGCTCGCCCGGAACTTCTTGGTAGTACTCGTAGAACGTTTCCATCGAGTTCTTGAAGTTCGGATCAATGTTCATGTCACGCAAGTTCCAGGTGTTTTCGGTAATCAAGAAACGACCGAGCTCTTCTGGAATTGGTGGCTTGTTGCGGAACTTCTGGTCAAGCTCGTAGATGTCATCGGATTTCTCTGGCGTGACTTTGGCGTCTTCCACATAGACCACGGCGTAGGCAGTCATGAAACCACCGGTCGGGCGAAGTTCATTGTCGTTTTGGAAAATAACCAAGTATTTGCGACGCTCTTCCGCACCAGCCACTTCTGGTAAACGCTCAACAGCCGGACGAGCTTCGTTTAAAGCCACCTCAGCTGCTAAAGCGTAATCCTGAGCTTGCGTAATCAATGAGCGAACTTCATACCCCCGAACGTTCTCTGGATATCGTTCCGGATCAATCGCGGCTAAGTTCTCTTGCACAATTTCGATTTCAGCGGCAATTGCATCGAGTTCTGGTGTTATCTGGTTGAGTGTTTCTAACACCACTCCGAGTCGATCCTCGGTGGTTCCAGAAAAGGTGCCTTCTCCCTCAAAGCCAAGTAAGTCGGCGTGCGGCTCAATGGCATCAATACCTTTCAAACCAGCGTTCGTACCAGCGACAGCTGCTACAAGCGCGTGTTCACCATCTTCATAATAGGCTTTCGCCACCGGTACATACTTCGCCCAACCCAAATCACCGTACAGTTCTTGTACTTGATACACGTGAGACTGCACTTTCGTCAGATGCTCACGCGCCTGTGGTAAGTTTTGAGTTTTAAAAGCAGCATAGGTTAAGTGGGCTTCTGCCTTGGCTTCCAGAGCAGCCGCTTGAATAGCCATGGCTTTCTGATATCCCCAAAAACCAATTACACCAAATATTGCACCCAAAAGAAGAATAACTACTAAAGCAATTCCTGCTACTCGAGCTGCGCGGCGTTGCCACCATTTACGACCAGAGCTCGTCTTTGGAGAAGCTTTTTTGCTTGTTTTCTCTCCAGGCGTTTCTGACTCTGGGCTCGACTCAACAGGGGCCACGGGAGAGCTTCCGTTGGCCTCAGTCCGATCAGCAGCATTTTTTTTCCATGCCGCAAAGAAATCGTTATCAATACGAGGATTATTTGATGTGTTTTCAGCCATAGAAATCTCCAGTCTTCATAAACTTCGTGACTCCCCGAGAAAACAATTACCAACGGGAAATCATAGCTCGCGGAGTCTTGAGCAGTATCAGAATATCATTCCAAATGGACCTTTGTCGAGCGTAGTCTGCATCAAGCTGGGCCCGCTGCACAAAAGGAATATCGTTACGTCCGGATACTTGCCAGGGGCCAGTAATGCCAGGTTTCACACTCAAAATAACGGGAATGAGTTCTTTCGTCTCCGGATAGCGATCGGTTTGGTCATCGAGTTCGCGACGCACATACGCCCGCGGACCGACCATACTCATCTCACCACGCAAGACATTCAGCAGCTGCGGAAATTCGTCGATCGTCAGCGATCGGAGCACTTTACCGAGCTTGGTAATGCGAGGATCATTCTCCAGTTTCCAGTCGCCGGCTTTGAACTTCTTCAATAGTTGACGATCTTTCTTATGCAGCAAGTCATCGGCTCCCTGGATCATTGAACGAAACTTGAAAAGCTTAATGGGCTTCCCATCTTTGCCCATACGTTCGTGGACAAAAAAGACCGGCCAACCTGAGTCAAAGTAGATCAGAAGCGGAATGACAATCCAAAAAGGCAAGAAACCAACCAACAGTATCGAGGCAACGACAATATCGAGAATACGTTTCTGGACCTCATAGTTCATAGATAATCCTTCAAATCTTGGTCCTTCAATTGTTGCACAATTTTCTTCACATCGGCAGCACGATCACGCGGCAAGACCAGCAAAACGTCGTTGCTATCAATCACCACCAGATCTTCGACTCCAATAAGCGCCACTAAACGATCATTGGTTCCGACCAAGTTATTTTTGGCGTCCAGCTGCAGTACGGTGCTCTCGTCATCAGCGTCACTCACTACAACCGTACCCAGATCATCTTTTTGACCCAATTCGTACACGGTGCTCCAGAGACCAATGTCATCCCAACCAAAGTCGCCGGCAAACAATACTAAGTTCTCAGCTTTTTCAGAAATCGCAATATCAATCGGCACTTTTTCGGCCTCAGCGTATACTTCCGCTAACACGGATTCAAATTGATCGGTACCGATGGCATCAGCAATTTTTTGCAGACCAGGCATGGCACTCGGCATATGCTGCTGAAAAGCGGCCAAGATAGCATCTACGTGCCAAGTGTACATGTTGGCATTCCAGTAGTAATTTCCGGAGGCCAAGAATTTTTCGGCTGTCGACTTATCTGGCTTTTCTTTGAAACTTTCCACTTTATGAGCATCATATCCGGCAATTTCCATGAGTGTGCCGCTGGCTTTGATGTAACCAAAGTTCACATTGGGTCCAGTTGGAGTAATACCAACCGTCACCAAGTGTTCTTTATGACTAGCTAACTCAACCGCGGCTGAAACCACACGTCGATATTCGTCGTCATTGATTAAAACGTGGTCCGAAGCGATATTCACTGCAATAGCCTCTGGATCGCGACTCTGAGCGATCAAAGAACCTAAGGCCATAGCGAGAGCGGTATCCCGTTTGTCTGGCTCGGCAACGATATTTTCGGCTGGAATTTCTGGCAGTTGCGACCGGACGTCTTCCACATACTTCTCGTTGGTAACCACAATCACGCGCTCCCAAGGAATGAGCGGTAAAATACGGTCCACAGCTCCTTGCATCATTGTGCGCTTACCGCCTAGCTTCAGGAACTGTTTTGGTGTATTGTCACGAGATTTTGGCCAGAGTCGAGTTCCACTTCCGCCAGCCAAAATGACCGCATATGCGTGCTCGAGAGCGTGTTCACTCATAGTTTCCTTTCACTCCTGTTTGGAGAGCTTGGGTGTGTTTTTCCCAGTGGCCCTCTAGTTGACGTTTCCATTCTTGAGAAAACCGTACCCCTGCATATTGTCTCGCGCGGCGCTGAATGTCAAGCCTTTCCCAGGAATTGTTACCTATTTCGTGTAAAGCACTGACAACAGATTCAACGGATGAGTCTGGTAAAAACACAGCGTCTTTCGATGTTAAAAGCTCAGTAGCTCCGCTCTTTTCATTGGCAATCACTGGACAACCAGCGAGCACTGATTCCAGCATCACAATCCCAAAATCCTCTTCTTGCGGAAACACCGTCGCTTCCGCATGTTCAAGATACCAACGCAACTCTTCGTCGGTTATTTTGCCAACGAAGATATTATCTGCGGCTCCGAAAACCTGCTCTGCAAGCGACTGCAACGCGGCAGTCTGTGGTCCTTCGCCAGCAATAATAAGGCTCCCACGGACTGCTGCCACCGCACGAATAACCGTATCAAACTGTTTGTATGCCACATGTCGTCCCCAGGTAAAGAAAAATTTCTGAGGGAGTTTGGACTCGTTGGCCGGAGCGGTGGCTTGCGCCGCCAAAGAAACCGGCGGATACAATGGTGGTTCAGTCTGGCGACCATAGTACTGCTGCGCCCGTTCTTGCACCACGCGTGAAATAGGAATCATGACATCTGGCCGTTGCGCGGCCACACGATCCCAGCGCTGCAGCCAGGCAATCACCGCTCGCATGAGTGGCTGGAAAAAAATGGCACCTGCTGCACATACTCTTCCTGGTGAGACCAGAGGTACCGCGTGGGAGTAAGTAAATAGTTCACATGCAGTTGATGGGGTTGCGTCAAAATCCCTTTTGCCGCTTCAGACGATACCGAAATAACGATATCAAACGCACTAAAATCGAACAGCTCAAACAGAAATGGCATCAGCCAACCAAACCATTGGTGGCGACGTCGCGCCCCAGGCACATACTGCAGCCATGAGGTATGAACTTGTGACCCTGGAGCAAGCCAAGGGGTGCGGTCGGCATCAAATACCGAAGTATAGAGTGGTGCGTCTGGATACAGTTTTTGCAGCTCGATGAGTACCTTTTCGGCTCCTCCTGACGAGTTGAGACGATCATAAACGAGCGCCACTTTCGGCAGAGCCGCTGAACTCTCTGGAGTTGTTATGGATGTGGATTTCATGTCTGTGCAGACGAGCGTATTTTGTGCAAAACTCGTTGCATCTTTTCCCAGGTTTGCTCGCCAGTCTGGTGCCAGTCAAATTCGAGTGCGTGGCGCCGGAATCGGCGGCGGTCGGTGAGGGTGGGCGCGCTACTTTCCATTTCAGACAACATCTGACTCAAAACCAGTCCATCTCGAGCTGGAAAATACTGCGCGTGTTCGCCGTAAATTTCATGAAAAATCGGCCGATCAGAAGCCACAACTGGGGTTCCAGTCGCCAATGCCTCTAATCCGGTCAAACCAAAACCTTCCGAAAGTGAGGGCTGAATCACCGCCACGGACTGACGATACAAGGCAATCAACTCAGAATCAGGCACATATCCGAGCCACTCCACTTGGCAAGCGACTTGATAGCGCTCGGCCTGTTCTAAAAATCGCTCGCTAAATACGGAACGAGCACCAGCCAGCTTCAACTGAAATTTTGGCAACAATCTGAGCGCACGCAAAACAACTTCCACATTTTTATGTGGATACAAACTTCCGGTATACACCACGTATGGTGCACGTTCTTTTTTGGGAGTAGATTGTTTCGGAAAACTCGATTCTGTTACTGTAGCCGAACGATACGGCTCACCGACACCTTCATACGTCACGCCAATATGTTTTATCCGGCCAGTGTACTGTGTGACTTCTTTGCGCACTACCTTGGAAGGTACAAAGACATACTGGGCTCGTCGAATCGCAATCGTGCTCACCAAACGGTAGGCGCCATATTTCAATCGATGCACCCAAGGCAGAAGTGTGGTTGCGCGCGGATCACGTTGCTGGTGCCACAAGAGGTCGTGAATCGTCACGGTATACGGACGCAAATACAAAACAGGAACATTGAAATGCGGCACATGCACCAGATCAAGCTCCGCTTTCCAGAGTACACGCGGCCAAATAAACTGCTCGGCCAAAGAATAGTGTCGGATAGTGACAGTCTGGATCGTCACCGCAGGATTCTTTTCCGCTAGTGGTAACAACCAGTCCAGATCGTGCTCTGGCGAAATAAATACTACCCACTCTACGGGCTGGTTTTCGTACTCTGTGACAGTGGTCAGTAAAAAATGAAGCAGGTTTTCAGCATACCGGCCGATTCCCGCGTGGCGGGAACCGGCGAGGCGTGCATCAAAACCAATTCGAATCGGACGAGCGGACATACGCTCAGTCCTCCTTGTGTCTCTTATTTTGATTTCTTAGAAGTAGATTTTTTCGTGGTCGACTTCTTAGCGGTGCTTTTCTTGGCAGCACTCTTCTTCGTGCTTGAAGACTTGGTTGCGGTTTCTTTTTTGGCCGCCGATGCCTTCGGAGCAGCTTCTGTTTCCTCTGCAGTAGAAGATTCCATCACCATGGAACCGTGGCAGACGCATTCGCAACTACCGTCAGCACAGCAGTAACAGTCATCCATCAAAGTGTAGGACAAGAGCTGTAGTTCTTGTTCGTACATGCGGATAGTGCGTCCGCGGAAAAAGTTGCGGATCAAAAGCCACGGCAAATACGATCAAAGCAATACCGTAACTCACCACTGGTAAGTTACCCAAAATGAGCATTTGCTGTTCTAAAGCAGCGTTTTGCAACGCATATTGATAGAGAAATTGCGGACCAACCGAGGCGGTCACCACGGCAAAGACCGTGATTAAAATGGCATTCATCAGCGCGGTTTGTTGATCACGCTGGGTTTGAGCGATACGAAAACGCAGGTCAGTGGTTTTCATAGTGTTTCCTTTCTTGCTGTAATTTTCTGTACTTGAGTAACTCTATCATAGCAAAGACAAAAATCATAATCAGAGCAGGGTATCGATCGGTATAAAATTTTCGCCAAAATTGTTTCATGGTGTCATAAAATGCGCGAATCGTTTTCTCTTTCGTTTCCCACTTCACGGCCTTTCCCAAACCAGACTTATGCTTGTGATGAATAATCACTACGCGCGGATCATACCAAATCTTCCACTTTCCCAAATGAAAGCGATAACACCAATCAATATCTTCGGCATACATGAAGTATGACTCATCAAGTAAACCAACTTCTTCCATCGCTGTTCTTCGTACAATCATTGCTGCGCCAGAACAGGCCTCAATCTCATGGGCGGTACTCAAATCCATCCATGACAAATGGTATCCAGCCGCCCACTTTCGTTGAGGAAAGCGCTTTGCTAAACCTGAGTAGTACATCATGGCGTTCCAAGGAGTCGGGAAACCGCGGTGACTCGAAGGATCAATTTCTCCAGAATCAAGCTCCACTCGCGGAGTGACAACTCCGATTTCTGGATCTTCGGCAAACACATCGAGCAATGACAACAGATTGGTCTGTGGTGGAAACTCAGTATCAGTATTCAAGAGCATAATGAAAGGCGCACTGGCGTGTTGGATACCAACATTATTGCCCGCCGAAAATCCGCGGTTCTCGCCTAAGGCATACGTTTTTACCCACGGAAATTTCTGTTTTACCTGCTCGAGGACTCCGTCACTAGAAGCATTGTCCACCAAAATAACTTCCAAGGGAGTTTTTTTCGGATCTGGATCCCATTCTGCTACGTTCGTAAAAGACGCCAAACACTTCTCCACCCAACTCCAAGAGTTGTAGCTTACTAGAATGAGAGAAAGTTGTTTTTTGGCCATAAATTACTGTGCTGCTTCTTGATAAATATCCAGGAGTTCTTCGGAAATACTTTCCCACCCAAAGTGCTGTTCGACAAATTTTTTGCCCGCAGCGCCCAGCTTTTGCTGCAGCTTTTTGTCTTGCAGTAAACGGACCGTTTGGTCAGCCATTTCTTGAGCCGTGTCTGCCAAGAGGAACTCCTTGTCCGGTTCTGCGCCAATGCCTTCCAGCGCTATTCCAGTACCAATGACCGGCGTGCGGGTGGCCATGGCCTCGAGGACTTTGTAGCGCGTCCCCTTCCCGCTAAAGACCGGAGCTAATAAAACGTTGGCTTGTGCATACTCATCGCGAATATCTGGCACTCGGCCGGTGACAGTAATGTGGTCGTCGTTTTCGGAGTATTTGCGAATTTTTGTGGTGGGCGAAGCACCGGCAATGCGCAGATGAACCTCGGGCATCGCCTGACGAATCCTGGGCCACACCTCTTCCACCAAAAATTCAACCGCCTCAACATTGGGAAGCCAGTTAAACGTCCCCACAAAGAGCACTGTCGGATGCTCATTCAGCTGCTTCTTTTTTTCCTCAAAAAATTGGATGTCAACACCGTTGGAAACGACGGCAATGTTCTCTAAGTTCGGCATCACCTCTTCTATGAAATCGCGGTCATCTTCAGAAACGGTGATGAGCTGGTCGCAACTCTGCCAATACTGCTTTTCCCAGTATTTAATTTTGGCAATGTCGATATTCAGAATTGGTCGCAAAAACGGATACTGCTTGGTGATCTTCTGCGAAAATTTCTCGTAACCAAGATACTCAATCGTTTGTTCCACGAGCAAAGTTGGAATAGAAGTCTCTGGGATATTCGGCATCATGTAGAACGTTTCCACATGGATGAGATCGTACTCTTCAGAACTCAACTCCTGCGCGATCGCTGCCTTGACCGACATAACCATATTTCGCGTCACCACAAAAGGATAGGGGGTCAGACCAGCGAGCAAAATGTTGCGCGGATGCCATGGCTTGGAGGTCCGCTTGAAAACACGAACCTTGCGACAGTACTTCTCCAATTCAGGTAAGTACTGCTTTTCATCTTCATGTTTAATTAAACTGAAAAGCGTTACATCATGCTCTTCAGAAATCTTTTTGAGCAAGTTGTAGGTTCGCACTTGGCCGCCACTCAAGAGTGGATACGGCAAGTATGGAGTAAGCATAAAAATTCGCATCGATCTGATCCTTATTCGGTTTGGTACTCGTCTTCGGTACGTTGTGGTTGTTGGAGGTCGATAATAATGTAGTCGTCGGTCTTTTCCAGCACGGTGTACTCGGCTTCTAGGCGGCGTGCTTCGTCGTCATAGGCGGTCGAAGCGTAGTACTGTGCTCCGGCAGCAATCTTATCTTCAATCTCGAATCCAATGGGCCAACCACGACGTTCGGTCTGGAATAAGAAAGTCGTGTCACCAAAACCTGGCGCGATGATGAGTGCGTCTTCGGGTGTCAGTCGTTGAATGGCCTCACCAGCACTGACATACGCCCAGTTATTCACATTGAACCATCCCGATACCTCATACCAAGAAAAGGCCATGCTAAAAAGAGCGATAACACCAACGACCCCAGCCAACTCGATTTTCTGCCACACACCAGAACCCTGACGCACCAACCACACAGCCCCTCGCGCCCAAAGCAACACTAAAATTGGCACTAACGGCACTTGGTAGTAATCATGTTGCACATTTCCAGTCGCAAAAATGACCAAGTAGGCCAACATACCGAGGCCACCGAAAACCAAGGCCCCTTCTTCGCGCAGCCACGCGTCTTTATAGGCAAAAACCGCCTGCACCCATTGGCGGGGCGTTCGCAACTTCTTATACGTCCAGGCGCGCACGCCAGCCACCCAGCCAATCAGTAAAAATGAAGCACCCCAATAGCCAAACATCAGCCGGCCAATCCGGTCAGCAAACAACCAGCGCCACCAGGCTGGCTTCAAACGAATGCCGTTTCCGTTCAGCAACCAATCACTCGCTGGAATACCACTGGGGAACTGCTGAATCCAAGAGCGCCACCAAATGAGCGGAAGAACAGAAAGTCCCAGCACAACGGCGGCGGTCACCCAAGGCAGAACTCTCCACCGGCGATAGCGCCAAAAAATTCCAATATAGAATGGCACAAAAAAGATTGCTACCGGCTTCACCAAGAGAGCGACAGCAAAAAACACGCCAGCCAACAGCAACCAGATCCAGTGTTTCCAGACTGTTTTTTTGCGTGCCACACCCATTCCCCAGACTTGAAGAGCAACTGCAGCCAGCAGCGCCCACATCACCATAAATGGCTCCGGCAAGACGACGCGACTGTAATAGATGCTATACGGCAAAAAGGTAAACATCGCTCCCACCACAAACATAACGACGCGACCATACAAGTGGCGACTCAGATACAGCAGACAGAGCAAACTGACGAAAGAAGCAGCAATCGATACGGCCCGGCTGGTAACAACAAGATCCAGCTCTGGCACCGTGAGCAGAATGCTGGCGGTCAAAGCATTTAACAGTGGAAACTCTACCATGCGCCAGCCCTCCAGATTGAGCTCACCAGACTGGATGTTCGACACATCATGATAGCGCGGATGCAGTATATCGATGCCATCCCGCACAAACTCGCGCGTCACACTGGCGGTATCGACTTGTCGAAACGAGTGCCAATCAGCCAAAGGAAAATCAATGCGATAGGAACGTACTGCCACAAAGGCAAGAATCAGAAACAAGATAAGCGCTATTTCGGTAATTCGCAACCACTGCCCCCAGGCAAATTTCGCCAAATGTTTCCGAGCCACAGATTACTTCTTTCGTTGCACGGATTTCTTTTTACGCGTGCTTTTTTGTCGTCGCTTTTTGGTGGAGAGGTATCCTTTTTCACCGCCATGACGAGACTCGGCGGTTTCCTCTACCTTTTGCAGTAAAGCGGAAAGTTCTGAAGTTGCTATTTTTTTGGCTCGACGCTCAAAAGCGAATTGCTGTGCCACCACTCCATCCTTTACCAGGAGCGCCAGCGAAACACCCACCACTAACCAGAGTGTGTAGGCCACCTTTGAAGCTACAAACACGTCGATATAGGTTCCATTGATCATCAGCGCAATGAGACCGCTAAAGAGACCGATCGCCACCGCCGAATGCAGCGGGTCCGCACTCTGGCGGAAAGCGCGGTACGCATACCAAAGGACTAAACCAAGTGCACCGTAGTAGAAGAAGAAACCAAGCGCACCATTTTCGCCGAGAGTACGCAGGTAGTTATTATCAGTACTTTCAGCCTCGGTGAACTGCTCGACAGTCGTCTTGGTCAATGTGGCGTACCCAGACCCAACCACCGGATTATTGTAGAACCCTTGCATGGCTTGCGGCCACAGTGTTTCTAGGCGAATACAAAGTGACAAACTGTTGTTGATTGAACACTCGGAATAGACGCGTTCTTTGACCAACTTGTCACCCTTTTGGACCAACTCACCAGCCAGAGTCGCCGCCGGATCATCGAGTTCGTACTCTTTTTCTGGCACATCATCATAGACATCCTGTGGACGCTCGGTAGTCGGCTGTGTATCGCTGACCGTCATGCCTTGTTCGTTGAGCTCCTTTTCGAGCTCGTCGGTTGACTTCGCACCCGCAGGCGGGCCACTCGGTTCTTTCTTTTTCAAGAACTCTAAATCCATAGCAATCACAGAAGAGGGATCTTCTTTAAATTTGGTAAATGTATCGTAGGCTTCATGGACCTGTGGATACTTCTCTCGATCAACTAACTGAATAAAGCGGCTACTCAGATCGCCAACAGCCAAAAGCATAATTCCGCTCACCAAGTACACGACGAATCCACGCGAGAAAAAGAACCACCACGATTTACGCTGCAAAGCAAAAAACAACACCACAAAACCAATTCCAATCGCAAACCCGCCAAAGGAAGAACGTGCTCCCGACATTACCAGCAGCCATAAGCCAGCGAACCACGCAATTCCAGTCAACACGTACAAAATCACTCGCCATCGGCCACGTAACCAGCGTTCTGCTTCAGCATATTTTTTGCCTAATACAAAGAAGAAAGATAATGCGATTGGCAGAATAAATGCCAAATACGCACCTAAATCATAGTGACCAGCAAACGTAGACTGCACCCGGGCGAAGGGGCCCAAATAGAGTCGGACACCTTTGCTAAACTCACGATTCATAGTCGAGTACACTGGCCAATACCAGAATTTCTGGCCGTAGCCATAAAACACGACTGCCAACAACGTAATACCCATGGCGCCAAAGAGCACCAAAGCATCACGACGAGTTTTTACCGCTGAATAGGCAATAAAGAACAAAGAAAAGTACTGGATGTGTCGCATCCAGTGCAGCATCGATTTTCCAAAATGGAGCACTTCCGCAGGAATCGTTTGCGTCAAAACCACGCCGAGCACATTCGACAGCAATCCAGTCACTAAGTACGCCCCAATAAAGAGCGTCAAGGGAGTTCGCCAGTGCACTTTTTTGCGTAAAACTTGCAAACTCCACCACGCAAACACAAACAAGATAAAGAAATCTTCAAGACGAACCCGCACAATATACCCAGGAATAATTTCTCCCAGCGGGATTTTAGGGTACAAAGGGATAAAGATTATCAGGAACGCCGTCGCCAGCAATAAGAAATTATTGTCGAACCAGTTCCAAAGCTTCCTGATAAGTGCGCTGTTGACCATACCGTCGCAGTATACCAAAAATTATCGTACGGAGAATGAGACCAATTGTGAGAATGCGGCGCAGGATCCACTCATCCAGGGGAGAACGATGTTTTTGCCACATATACAGCAATCCAGAAATTTCCCCGTGAATAGATGCTTTGTGACCCGCGCTTGCAGAACCTAAGTGCGTCACTTTGGCCTTGGAGGACAAAGCCACATCCCAGTGACGGAGCGTGGCGCGCCAGCAGAGATCAACATCTTCGCCATACATGAAAATTTCGCTATCAAAACCGCCAATTTCATCAATGCAGGAGCGGGAGATCATCATCGCAGTTCCTCCGACCCAACCAACTTTGGCCAACGGCCGGCGGTGTAAGCGCCTCATATCATGCAAGTGGTGTTGGTAAGCCGGCAAGCGGTCGAGTCCGGGAATATCATCGAGAAAAGTAGCCCACAAAAAGACATTCCAGTTGGTGGGCAGGCTTCCGCCTTGGCGTTGCAGTGATTTGTCTTCGTTACGCAGCTCGGCGGCGATGATGCCGACATTGTCGAGTCGTGACTGCATGCGCGCCAATACAGAAGTTGATTTACTGGGACGACGACGAAACTGTTTGACCAAATTTTTGATTGTACTCGGCTGTACGAAAGCATCGGAGTTCAAAAAGAACACATACTCCGCTGCACTCCCCGCTGCAGCCAAGTTGTTCGCGCGACCAAAACCAAGGTTGCGATCAGACGGAAACAAAACGATTTCATGACCAGCCTCTTCTCCGGCGTAGACCGTAGAAACTGCGGTCACGTCTACCTTTACACTCGGAAAAGTATCAATAACATCGGCATTATGGAGCGTTTCTTGCCATGTCTGCCAGCGTTTTTTACTCGCCCGCAAACCGTACTTCCGGCGCAGCTGGTTCAGGGTTCGGTCAGTGGAACAGTTGTCCGCAACAAGAATCTCCAAATTCACGCCGGTCGATTTCAATACGGCATCAAGACATTTTTGTGTCAAAGCAGCGGTGTTGTACGAGACAACGACTACAGTTACTCGAGGAATTTGGCGGTTTGTGCTCTCTGGCATATCTGGCATGGGGTGCATTATGGTCGGAAACCGTGTTTTGCACAAGGGGCGACACAGGTACAATACAGCTATGCAAGTATTGACTGTGAAGGTTGTCCCGCAAGCAAAGCGTGAAAGCGTGGTACAACAGTCCGCAACCAACTTTACTATCTATGTTACCGAACCCGCGCAAAAAGGCAAAGCGAACAAAGCCATGCTGAAAGCGTTATCAAAACACTTGCATGTTCGTCCCTCAGACCTCATACTCTCCAAAGGAGAACGTTTCAACGAAAAAACGGTCCTCTTGCTTGAGAATAAAACTGCATAAAGATATATCATAGAGAATAGAGACTGACAGAAGGGGCACTTATGAAACTCTTTGTAACCGGAGGAGCCGGGTTTATTGGTTCCAATTTTGTACGCTACTGGCTGAAGCACCATCCTGAGGATCACGTGGTCAATTACGATCTTCTCACCTACGCCGGTAATCTGGAAAACTTAGCCGAAATAGAAAACAATCCCCACTACACCTTCATTAAAGGTGACATCCGCGATCCAGAAGCCGTGCGCGAGGCGATGCGTGGCGCCAATGTGGTGGTCCACTTTGCGGCCGAATCTCATGTCGATCGCTCGATTACAGATCCATCTGGTTTCGTTACTACCAATGTGGTCGGAACGCAAGTTCTGCTCGATGCCGCCCGCGAACATGAAGTCCAACGCTTCCACCACGTCTCTACCGATGAAGTCTTTGGCTCGCTCGAGCTGGGATCAGAAGAAAAATTCACGCCGCATACTCCCTATGACCCGCGCAGTCCCTACTCCGCCAGTAAAGCCGGTAGCGACCACTTAGTCCGCGCCTATGGAGAAACATTTGGCTTGCCATGGACCATTACCAACTGTTCCAACAACTACGGTCCGTACCACTTCCCAGAAAAACTCATCCCGTTGGCCATTACTAATATTCTGGAAGGAAAATCAGTGCCAGTGTACGGCGACGGCCTCAACGTTCGCGACTGGCTCTATGTGGAAGACCACTGTCGCGCCATTGAAGCAGTGCTCCATCATGGCGAAGAGGAACATACCTACTTAGTCGGTGGCATGAGTGAAGATATTTCTAACTTGGACCTCGTCAAGATGATTCTCGAACTCATGGGAGCCGATGAATCTCTGATTACCTACGTCAAAGATCGCCCTGGTCACGACCGCCGTTACGCCGTTGACTGGAGCACGACACAAGCAGATCTCGGCTGGGAACCTTCCGTCACCTTAGAAGAAGGCCTGCAACAGACCATCGACTGGTACCGTGAACACGAAGACTGGTGGCGCCGCGTAAAATCGGGCAGTTACCAGGACTACTACACCAAACAGTACGGAAACGAATAAAGGACAGCACAACCAAAGGAGCACTATGCAGATAGCTGAAGAATACAAGACCGCCCTTTCCACTCAGGGTTACAAAGAAAAAACCACCATTGATGGTGTCGAGATTCTGACCCAACCACTCTACCGCGATGATACCGGTAATTTCACCGAAGTCGTCCGATTGACTGACGGGCATGTTGAAGGCTTAGAAGGATTTGAAGTCCGCCAAACCAGTTTGTCACTCATGATGCCTGGCGTTATTAAGGCCTTCCATGTCCACGAAAACCAGGAAGATCTCTGGTACGTGCCACCTTACAACCGCATTGTCGCCAACTTAGTTGACCTGCGCGCCGATTCTCCCACTAAAAACAACCACATGCGTATTGTCCTTGGCGGCTACAGCAACACGCTGCTGCGCATTCCGGCTGGCATCGCTCACGGAGCAGGGAACTTGTGGCACGAACCACAAACGCTCATCTACTTTGTCACCAATCAATTCAATCCAGACCAGCCAGACGAACACCGTTTGCCATGGGACTTCTTTGGTCCAGAAATGTGGGAAGTCGAGCGAGGCTAAGGCATGAGCGCAGAGACACCTCACTCCAAAACTCCCGTTATGGGCACCGGTCTTTCCGGCCTGGTTGGCAGTCGAATTGTCGACCTTCTGGGCGATCGCTACTCTTTCCAGAATTTGGATCGGACAGAAGGCATCGATATCCTCAATCAAGAACAAATTGAAAACATTGTGGCCAACTCAGCCGCCAAAACCATGCTGCACTTGGCGGCCTTTACCGACCTCAACACCGCTCAAAAAGAAGCCGGTGATACATCAGGAATTGTCTATCAAGTCAACGTGGAAGGCACGCGCACCATCGCTGCCGCCTGCGCTCGCCATGGTGTGCACTTGATCCACCTGTCCACCGGATATGTGTTTGATGGCGAAAAAAACGAGCCGTACACCGAAACCGACCCCACCAATCCGGTCGACTGGTACTCCGAGACAAAGCTGAAAGCCGAGGAAGTTGTCACCGAACTCACCTCAGAAGCCACTATTCTGCGCATCAATTTCCCCTACCGCCAAGACGAGTTTCCCAAAGCTGACATCTGGCACAAAATGGCCAACGCCTTGCGCGAGGGCAAAACTGGTCCTTTCTTTGACGACCATTTTTTCACGCTGACACCCATTGAGTGGTTTGCTGATATCGTCGACTGGGCAATCACCGCCAAACCAGCCGGTATTTTCCACGCTACCACCGACACGGTTTACACCGACCTGTCTCTGGCCACGGAAATTCGTGACTCGCTTGGACTTACCCAAGAACTCACCGGGAGCAGTGTCCACACGTATAACCAAACCGCCGAGCGACCATACGCACCTTCTCTCATACTCTCAAATGAAAAACTGAAAGCCGCACTCAAGACCTCCTAAAGCATGAAACCATCGTTTCGCCATATATTGTTTCGCTCGCTGGCAGTTCTGTTTTTGGGTTCGCTGACCGTTTTTTTTGCCTTGGTACTGATGGCAACATTTTCTGATCGCTGGGAGCAAACACCACTGCTGCAGCCATTGCGCGGTGCCATCCAAACCTTCCGAACGCAAACGCTCCAGCGTTTTTCGGAATCCCCGGCGGCTGAACCGACGCCAAGTATTACGGCTGTTGAGGTCGAAACAGTCATGGCTCACCTGCGTGCAGAAAACAACGTCGCCACTCCTTCAGCCAACCAAGCCCTCGAAAAGTTCGCTCGTCTGCTTACCCTGGAAATTGAAGATCAAAACTCGCTACAACTCGAAAATACAAATCGGATTTTAGAATCGCTCACTACCACGCCTCCCGAAAAAGTAGAAATTCTCTCGCTCTTTGCACCACTTTCAGGAAACTTTGACCTCAAAACCGAACTCGCTGAAGACGAAGTCTTTGCCAATAAAAACCTCACCGAATTTGGCATTGCCACGCGCAGCGCTTCTCTTGGTTCCACTTCAGGAACCATTGTGTCGCTTGTTCTTTCCACGCCTTTTACCGACACGGTTTCGCCGCAAACAGCGCAGACGCAATCGCAAGCGCCCGTACAAGCCCGTCCCACTTACACCGGCGAAGACCTCTGGGCAGCTGTCCAGGCGTATCGCCGGGCGCATAGCTTACCCGAGTTCCAGCAATCGAATGAACTCTGTACCGTGGCCAGTATTCGCCTGAACGAGCAACTGGAGCTCGGCCGACTCGACAATCACGACGGTTTTGATGCCCGTGCCGATCAATTTTTTGCTGACCACCCATCCTGGACCAACATCAATGAAAACCTGGCAGCTGGCTACAGCACCGCGGTCCAAGCAGTGGAATGGGGCTGGGATCAAAGCCTGGGGCATAAAGCCCTTATTCAAAGTCGCGAGTATCCGTACGCCTGTACGGCCGCAAACCATGGCTTTGCGGTCTTGATTACCGGCTCGTAGGGTGTAAAGCCCACTTTACATTCATCACTCCGTTCACTACACTAAAAACATGCTGCTTTTCATCTGCCTAGCAGTCCTTATCATGTATGTAGCAAATATTGTCGGCACTTTGAGAAAAGAACGCCAGCTGACGCAAGTGGAGTTGGCTGAGGCGGTGGGTGTGTCACGGCAAACCGTCATTGCCATTGAAAAAGGCAACTACACACCCTCTGTCACCCTCGCTCTCAAAATTGCGGCTTTTTTTCAAACCCCCGTAGAAAGTATCTTTACTCTCCATGATGCCACGTAATTCCTTCATTTCTGAACTCTTTTTCGCTGTCAGCGCCCTGGTACTGATGATCTTTTTGCTGAATCCGCTGAACATTCTCATGCCGAGTCAATTTGAAATGATGGTTTCGGTGGGATTGCTCATCGTCTTGAGCCTCTTTGCCCATTTCTTCTGGAAAGAGCATTCGTATGATGAGCGGGCCCAACTGCACCGTTTTATTGTGAATCGCTATTCGTACCTGGTGGGGTGCTTCATTCTGACTCTCGGCGTGATCTGGCAGAGTTTCCAGCACGCACTCGACCCTATTCTTATTCTTGCCCTCGGTTCCATGATTCTTGCCAAAGTGATTGGCTCGCTCATTGCCGAGTGGAAACACTAAAACAGAAGGGACTCCAGTGATACTCCTTGTAATTTTTGCCTTTTTAGCCGGAATCGTCACGGTTCTCTCGCCGTGTATTCTGCCGGTGCTGCCGATCGTTTTGTCCGGCTCGGTCACCGGTGGAAAGCAGCGGCCACTCGGGATTATGACCGGTTTCGTGCTCAGCTTTACCTTTTTCACTCTGTTTTTATCAACCATAGTACGCGCTACCGGCATCTCAGCGGAAGTCTTGCGAAATGTTTCCATTGTCATTATTGGCGTCTTTGGTCTCTTCTTGCTTTTTCCGCAAGCGCAGGCGTTGTTTGAAAAACTCTTTCAACAGCTGGCACGTTTCAGCCCCCAGCAAACTGGTGATGGATTTGGCAGTGGACTCCTCGTTGGCTTGAGTTTAGGGCTGCTGTGGACACCCTGTGTGGGTCCAATTTTGGCCGCCATTATCAGTCTGGCGCTGTCTGGAACAGTTACTGGATCAGCCGTATTTATTACAGTGGCATATGCAGTTGGAACCGCACTACCGATGACCGCCATTATTTATGGTGGCCGGAACCTACTGAATCGAATTCCGTGGCTACTCAATAATACGGCTCGAATTCAACGCGGATTTGGGGTGGTCATGATCTTGACCGCGCTGGCTATTTTTATGAACTGGGATCGCCAATTCCAAACGTGGGTTTTGACGCAGTTTCCACAGTACGGCACCGGCCTCACACAATTTGAGGATATTGAAATTATCCACGATCAACTCGATCGACTCCAACCAGGCAACCAAGATGAAAACTCCGCCCCAATGGGAAAACCACTGTTCGAAATGCAAGGCAACACCCAAACTCTACCGCAACTGGGCGCAGCTCCCGAAATAATTCCTGGCGGACAATGGTTTAACTCAGAACCGCTCACATTGCAAGCACTCGAGAACGAAAACAAAGTTGTACTCATTGATTTTTGGACCTACAGCTGCATCAACTGTATTCGCACGCTGCCATATCTCAAAGAGTGGCATGAGAAGTACAGCGATCAAGGCTTGGTTATCATCGGCGTCCACGCTCCGGAATTCGAGTTCGAAAAAGATGCAAAAAACGTTGCCGAAGCCATTGCTGATTTCGAGATTCAGTACCCGGTCGTGCAAGACAACGACTTTGCCACTTGGCGCGCCTACAACAACCGCTACTGGCCAGCAAAGTACCTCATCGATGCCAACGGAGTTATTCGCTACACGCATTTCGGCGAAGGCGAGTACGCCGAAACCGAAAACGCTATTCGTGAACTGTTGGGAGAAGAACCAATGGCAACTACCACTACAGCTGAACAACCAACTCGTCGTCGCCAAACACCAGAGCTGTATCTTGGCTATGGTCGCGCGAGTGCCTATGTGCAGGCCGAACAACTCCGTTTTGACGCCACCACCGAACTCTCCGCGACCGGAACCTTGCCCGAAGAAAGCGTTGAACTCGATGGGTCATGGTATTTAGCCGAAGAATACATCCTGTCGTCTGAAAACGAAGCCACCCTCTCGTTGAACTTTTTAGCTTCGGAAGTATTTCTGGTCTTGGAAAGCACTGCTGGACCACAGACGGTGCAAGTACTGCTCGATGGCAAACCTCTCCCAGAAAAGTACATGACAGCTGATATGTCGGAGCCAGGAGTACTTGTCGTCGACGAAGCCAGAAAATACGACATCGTGGATCTTGGTGAAGACTACGGACGTCACACGCTCACACTGAAATTTGCTGCAGGTATACAGGCCTTCGCCTTTACATTTGGGTCGAACTAAAACCGGCCACCAACGCTTCTTTTTCTGAGCGGGGTATTTTTTTGAGTGCGGCCTCGCGGGTTGCAGCGGACGATCGATCGCTACACTCTTCCCAGTAGCGAATCGTAACCGGTAAACGGCTGCGCGTATACTTTGCGCCCTTGCCAGCATTGTGCGTGGCAACACGCTTCTCGACATCATTCGTTGATCCGGTGTAGAGCGTGCCATCTGCACACTCCACCATGTATACGTACCAGGCCATGCTTCCAGTGTACGCTATGATAGTAAGCATGACACCTCGCATCGGCTGGACGTACTCCCTGAATCAAGCCGAGTGGCTCGCACTCGATCCTTGGGAGAGTTTTACCACGCTACTTTCTTGGCACCCAGATATCATTCGCCTTGGCGTGCACTGGTCAGAGACAGAAGTTTCATCTGGTAAGTATGATTTTTCGCGCATTGAACGACTCCTCAAGATGTGCACCGACGCCAAACAAAAAGTTTTATTGACCGTTGGTATGAAAGCCCCACGCTGGCCAGAATTTTATTTTCCGGAGCACATTACTCCCAATCCACACGATCCAGAAACCCAAGCTGCGGCACTGACTTTCTTAAAACAATCCGTCCGACACTTACAAAAATTTGACTGCATCTCTCACTGGCAAGTGGAAAACGAGCCCTTCGATCCGAGTGGACCTGATAACCACGTCATTCCTGATGACTTTCTGTGCCAAGAGTGTGAACTCGTGCGGACTTTGGATTCGCGACCAATAGTAGTAAATTTGTGGGGGAATGATGTGTTGGCGCGCGGCCGATGGCCGCGCGCCAACACCCTCGCCGATATCACCGGACTCGACCTCTACTACAAACAACACCTCTTCTCTGCACTCGGCAAAGATCTTTACCGCGGTCCCAGCCAAAGTAATACGGCCCTGGCCCGCGCCATCAATCAGTTCCATAAACCTGTGTGGATCATCGAGCTCCAAGCCGAGCCGTGGGAAAAAGACGGTCCGAGTTTTCGTCAGGAAAATCCACCTAGCATGAATCTGGCTCACTTGGAAAAGAATCTGGATCGCGCACTGAAGCTCCCGGTAGAATGCATTTTGCTCTGGGGTGCAGAATACTGGCTCTGGAAAAAAGAAACCAGCCTACCGCAGCGCATCGCCGCTCGCCAACAGGCCGCTTCCGCGTTACACTAAGCACCTATGTCGCATCAGCTGCATCACACCGAGGAGAGAATTCTCTTTACTTCAGAAGAGTTGACACGAATGGAAAAACGCATTCGTGAGCTACTGCAACTCAAAAAAGAAACCAAAGAGCGCGTTAAAATCGCACGCGAGATGGGTGATCTTTCAGAAAACGGAGCCTACAAATACGGTAAATTTGAACTGGGAAATATCAATCGCGAACTACGGCGACTCAACTACTTAGTCGAGCATGCGGAACTCATCCATCAAAAAGACCACTACGATTCTATCGAACTCGGTGCCACTTTCACATTGGAAAGTGACGGCGCCCCCATCACGTTTACGCTCGTGAACGAGCATGAGTCGGATCCCGCCAAAAAGAAACTCTCCGACAAAAGCCCTCTCGGCCAGGCAGCTCTTGGCAAAAGAATTGGCGAGACAGTAACACTCACCACACCCCGCGGCACGACTCAATACGTCGTCACCAGCATCGGCGCGGCGTAAGCAAAATAAAAAAGATTCTCAGGAAAAACTAGCGTTCGCCTTTGCGGCGGCTCAACATGTTCTTTTGACCACCTGCATTCTGCGCACCTGGGCGAACATTCTGTTTACCGCCCATTCGAGCCATGGAAACGTGTTCCCGCTGCTCTTTCTTCTTGGATGATTTTTTGGTATCTAAGTACCCCATAGACCTTTCAGTTGTGGAGTCTATTGTACAGCACACTCAGCAAAAAACTACCAACTTCCGCCACCACCACCACCGCCTCCGCCGCCGGAGAAACCACCAGAAAATCCAGATCCGGAGCTATAGCTCCCAGAACTCGGGTTATACGATAATGACTGCGTGGCCGTTTGCGAAAACGAGTCGACAAAATCAGACGATGAAAAGGCATACGCGCTCGCCACCGGTAAATACTCTGGAGCCGTAACTTGGAGCGCTTCCATATCCTTGGACAGCTTTTTCACCACGCCAAACGCCACCGCAAACGGAAATACTTCTTCAATAAACAAATGCTTTTCTTGAATTTCTTGTCGCCATGCGCCCGCTTGGATCATGCGCTGCAAACCTTTGGCTCGCCACATGGCATTGCGGCCCCTGGCCGTTTTGGCTGACATCACGCTTGCAAACAGAAAACTGGCCGCAACAGAACCGGCCATAATTGGTAATCCCAAAATGATTCCTTTTTGAAACAGAAAAATACTCGCCAATATCGACAAAAAAGACAACACTGCCGCCGCACCAAAAGCCAAGCCACGTACCTGCTGTGGATTACCGCGGAAGTAGTTTTCTGTTGCCAAAGAAGTGAAAATTTTGCTGCGCACTTTCTCGAAATGGGTGTAAAAACTGCCTTTCAAATCTCAAGCTTCACCGACTCCACTTCTTTGTCAAACAAATGCGTAAACAAATATTCTTGGTGTTCTGGGAGTTTTTTGGCCGCAGCAAAAGATTTCAGGCGCACAAGCGTGTACTCCCGTTTTTTCCCAAGCAATTGCTTCTTTTCAGTTTGCTCGATGCGCAGATATTTTCTTCGAGCCAAGTCGATTATTTCGGCAATAACATCTTGGTTGTCGACCCGCTCATCGAGAAGCGCGCCGGCTTGTCCCGGAGTCAGATCGGTATGCGGTTCATACACAAACGGCGGACGGCGGAAAGAAATCAGCGGCGCCCAGCGTTGCGGTTTGTCTTCGCCGTCATCACCAGCAAACACGTTCCAAGAAGTAAACTCTCG
Organism: Candidatus Woesebacteria bacterium; assembly: GCA_021208605.1. Lineage (GTDB taxonomy): Bacteria > Patescibacteriota > Microgenomatia > UBA1400 > UBA1396 > JAJOJK01. The sequence goes on from JAJOJK010000005.1 coordinate 25,841, forward strand.
GTCGCGACCACGATACCACCACGCTCCTGCTAGCGCCAAACCTGGCAACACTACTGGAATCAACAAAAGATTATCTTGCAGCCATTGCCAGAGGCGTTCCCACCACGAAGGCAACACCCAGGCACCGGCGGGATCAAACGCCACCGCTACAGTCATGTTGTCGCCATAGGAAATGGTATCAGGATAGGTCAGCGTAACGGCATGAGCTTCGCGACGATCAATCGAACACAGCCCGTCATCGCTGCCAAATTTGCCGCTGTAACAAGCAACATCAGTAATTGTCGCCGATGGTGACTGGATGGTGGCCGCCACACTGGCAATATCAACCTGCCAGCCCTCACCAGTAATATCCCAATACAGTTCTGGCCGAGCGGGGGAATTTTCGTCCACTGAAATATTTTGAAGTGCATCATCAATTTCGTACTGAATTACATACGTTTTACGACCAGTAAAGGTAGTATCTGGATCGCCAATTTTCCAGGTAATGTTGCCACTGTCCCAGGATTGTTCGTAGGGAATGGGAGTTCCGAGTTCATCGGTAATTGACTCCACACGCACATGGGCCGTCTGGCTCCAGCCACTGCGCACATATTCCGTAGGTACATACCGATAAATGCCGTGTTTCTGCTGATCGGTTTCATACTGAATCGTTTCAGTGATCTGGATCGATCCATCTGGTTGGACCACAATATCAGACGAAAATTGGTGAATCCGCTCTGCAGCCAGCAAGGGAGATGCCGTCACAAAAAACAGTAGCAGAAATAAAAGACTCAGAACTGTTTTTTGTACTGCTAAACGGAATGCGCGCATATGCGTATCTTATACCGTTTTAACCCGCAACTCTAGTTTGCACGGCACAAAAATTACCACCGCACGATATGCGTGATATTAAAACCAGACTCCAACAGACGAATGGCTTTGCCCAGTTCGTACTGTGACAGCGTCGAGTGGTATTTCGTTTGCGACATATCGCCAGTGTAGTTCGCCTCGAGAGCGGGAATTGCTTGAGCATCGCCTAACTGACCCAGAGACCAGACCGCATCATTGCGATCGGTAAAAGAGGCGGCTTCATCATCAAGTTCGGCTGACAAGGCGGCGACGCAGTCGCCGCCGTACCGCGCCACAGCTTCCTGACAATTTTCTTCCACTACATACCCGATCCATACGCTGCTCACCACAAACACCAGGAAAAACAACGTTCCGGCCAGGCTGACCAAGAATAAGAGCTTATTTTTCATACTGAAATACCTCCTCGACATCTTTCTGAAAGAGACGCGCGATTTTAAAAGCCAACTCCAACGATGGCACATACTTATTTTTTTCGATCGACAAAATAGTCTGCCGCGTCACACCCACCGCTTGGGCCAAATCTTCCTGGGTCATATCACGACCCGCCCGCAGGATTTTAATCGTATTGTGCATAGCCACTCCTTACAACTGCTCCTGTCTATAGAGATAGAAGAAGAGGGTGTACAAGGCAATCATTGCCAAAGCAATGTAGCTCATGAGCGTTCCCAACGAGCGCAGGTAGGGTTGTTCGGGAAGAAACATCAAGAACAAGGACACACTGGCGAGTGAAATAGCCATAATGGCATAGCTCATCTGCGCTGCTTTCCCGGCAATTTGCTGCATCATTTCGTCAGTAGTCTGAACGTGCAAGCGCTTGCGCGCCAGCCAGAGGACACTCATTCCGGTGGCAATACCAAAGGCAGCCAGCCAGAAAGCATTCAATGACACCGCTACTGAAGTGAGCGCTGCCACGTAGACAGCAGTTACAATGCGAATATTGCGATAGGTTATGTATTTCATATCGCTATTGTAAATTATTTATTACATTTTGTAAAGTATTTTTTACTTTTCATGCAAAAGAAAAGCCATCAAATGTAAAAAAAGCGGTTATATCTGCCACATTTCGAGGAGCTTATACATCAGAAAAGCAGGCCAAAAGAGCGCTTTTCCGATTCCCCACAGTCCATCAATAAAACTGCTGGCATGGGTGAGATAGTAGATCAAAGCACCTACGACGCCAAGTCCGTAGACGGCATCCCCACCGGAGTTACAAAAATTTTTTGACATACTTTTAGCTTACGCTTACGGAAAAAAGAAAGCAATATCTTAACTTTTTCGCTGCCAGTGAACGACACTGTACCCGGCATTTTTATCACGATCTTGTAAAACGAAGGCCTTGTTTTTGGCATTCGCCTCTAACAAGCGTGTCATGGTGGTTGAAGAAGAAGCCAGTACGGCCGTTCCTTTGGACGCCACCAACTCTGCCAACTGCGCCACACTCCAGGTTGCTTGTTCCATACTCATTTTTTCGGGGAATCTTCCAATAATGGCTTCTACTGGCTCGTCACTCGACCAGCCAACTTGGTGATGAATGGTGGCCGAAAAACCGTTTTGCTGCAGATTCTGTTGAGTGGTTTGGAGCGCAAGCACATCTCGATCGAAAATATGCATGGCTCGTGGTTGCCAGGTTTTTTGCGTGGCCAGCGCGAGATGCCCTTGGCGCGGTCCGAGTACGCCAACGGCAGAAAAACGAGTTTTTATTCGCTTGAGGAATTTTAAGAGGAGTTTCGTGTCGTGTCCGAGTTGATCAAATTCAGGCAGATCGTAGCTGACATCCAAACCAAACTTCTTTCCTTGGAAAGCATAAAAACTGCGATCTCTGTAGAAAACACCACGCACAAAAGCACTTTCTTGCGGCTGACCCACGGCTCCGACAAATCGATAGTGATAGACGTGATGTCCGGGCCAATGGCGATGGTAGGTGATTTCCACCGTCTCATTAGTAATCAAAACCTGTTCGACAAACTCAGCGATTGGATCGACTACCACAATGGCTACCAGGCCATCTGGGGCCAGATGTGCACGGGCATCCAACAGCATATGTTTCAGTACGGACTCGCCCACTTTGGCCGGGATATTGGAGACAATTAAATCAAAATCGGTGTCAGGAACAGAGTCATAGCCCAGACTGGCTGTGGTTTGGATTTGGACGGCGTTTTCGGCCGCGTTCCATTGGGTGAACTCGAGTGCCAGAGCGTCGCGATCGGCGCAGGTCACTCTGCTCTCTGGACGCAATTTTTGCAAAACAATTCCCAGTGGCCCATAGCCACACCCGAGGTCTAAAACTTTGGTGTAATTATCCACTTTCGCAAACAAAAGTGACCGTAGCAAACGCTGTGTACCATGATCGACCTGTTGTGAACTAAATAATTCTTGTGAGACATGAAAACTGAAATCAGTATTCCGGAAATGGAAGGGTATTTGTTTTTTGACAAAAACGTCGCGGAAAGTCATGTCAGTATTGTAGCAAGCTACGGCTAGAGATAGCGGATGTAGACGTGGACCTCATCACCATCCACTTGCGTCTTGTCGAGAAATGTAAAGCCTGAACGTTCGATGTTGGTACGAGAGGCATAATTGTGTGGATGAACAACTACCAACACATTGCTAGCCCGCCCCTGAATATACTCCACCCGCTCCTCAATCAGCCGGCGCTGTAATCCCTGGCCACGATACTCTGGCTTCACCACGCATCCTTGCAAAAACCAATGCCCTTTGTGCCACTTCAAAGTGGCCGCCGCTTGTAAAATAGCTTGCGCAAAAATGCCGAAATAAACGAATGTGTTGTCAGGAGTTTGCTTGAACTCTCGAAAATACATTTCTTCAATTTCACGATGATACTGCACTAAAAGTTCTGGATGTAAGATCATAAATGAGGGGCGTAGTATAGCATTCTCCTCCCTCTTGCCGAATAAGAGATTCTCTATCACAATGATGGCATGCATCGAGCACTCTCCGGCCTCAAAAAAATAAGTTTTTTCGAAGGAAGTTTGCTCATTTTATTGGTGTTGATATGGATACTGCTCAGCAACCACTTATGGCATGGCGATATTCTTTTTCATACTGATTTAGCACGTGACTTCCTCGTGCTCGACGAAATGGTAACTACTCAAAATCCGACTTTGATTGGTCCGCGCTCAGGTGGTATTCCTGGCGTCTTTCATGGCCCGCTGTGGTACTACCTGAGTTTGGTTCCATTTATTGCCACTGGCGGAAATCCTGTTGGCATGGGCTGGTTTTGGTGGACTTTAGGGGTGTTCGGCGCGATTGTTTTTTTACTCACCACATATCGACTCACGAAAAATGTGCCGGCGAGTCTCCTCGGTACTATTGCCTTTTCGCTGTATATCCTGCCGCAAGCGGCGTCACCGGTAAATAATTACCTGGCTGATATCTTTAGCTTTTTGGTCTTTGCGGTGTGGGTCCTGTGGTGGCAGGAAACGGATATTCGCTGGGCGGCTCTTGGCTGGTTCGGCTTGGGATTGTTGGTCCAGTTCCAAATGGCATTTGCGGTACCGATTGCGGTAATCTGGTTCCCAGCTTTTGTTTTTTGGCTCGTCAAGCAAAAGAAGTATCGACAGTTTTCAACCGCATTCCTGTTTGGGCTGCCGCTACTCAGTTTTGTCCTCTTTGATGTTCGGCATGACTGGCTGCAAGTCCGATCCGTGCTGACGTATATCAGCGAACCGTCGGCCTCCGAGATCTCACTCCCAATGCGGCTCTGGCAACGGCTGGTCTCAGCCCTCACTGACGGACTCAATGTGTTTCGCTTCCCACCCATTTTGGCCGTTTTGCCAGTAGTTACACTGGGTGCACTCGGTTGGATGTCGAAGAATACACTGATCCGAACTGCGTTATTGATGTTTGCCTGGTGGTATGCAGGCTGGTGGCTGATGGCACTGGGTTTTTCAGGTACGGTATGGGTGTATTACTTTAGCCCCTTCGCGGGAATTGTGTTCTTGGTATCCGCTCTCATCGCCAACCACTCAAAATGGGGAACCTATGGGCTAGCCGGACTTGTTTTCTGGATGCTTCTGGCCAGCAGAAGCAATTTTTTCTACTCACCGAAACAGTTTGATGGTTCTTCTTGGAGTCTGCTCTCACACATAGCTGATGAAGCCCTCGCGAAACCTGGCCGGGGCTACTTTGTATATTCACAAGATCAGTTTGCCTACTCTTTAAAATATGCCTTCGCGTACTCTGCTAAGAGTCATTCTGCGACGGATGTCTTTGCTTTCCAGAAACGACCAGAGACCGTGTTAGTGAAAGCCCCTGATGACCCGCGCAATCCTTACGCCACTTCACAAGACTGGCAGGAAAATAAGCTCTCTATTCAAGAAGAACCAGACTCTGTGCAAGAATTTCCGTTTGGCTACCGCATGGAACTCTACTCACTCGATGCCGCAACCATCGCGAAACCCATCGACCCAAATTTAATTTTGGATTTGCACTTTCGGTGAGGAAAAACAATCAAAGTAGAACGCGTTCTCGACTATAATACTCAAATGCAGCGAAATATTTTTCTAACCCGAATTATTTTTTCTCTGAACACCGCATGGTTTTGGCTGGGAATTTGGGTGCCGTATTACCTGCTGTTTACGAATTATGCTGGTATCGGAATTATTGAAACAACGGTGGTTGTCAGCGCATTTCTAATGGAATTACCAACCGGCGCTTTTTCTGATCTCATTGGAAAAAAGAAAACTCTCTTCTTAGCGTTATTGACATCGATTCTAGGAAACATTGTGATGGCCAGTGCCAGCCAATTCTGGCATATTCTTTTCTCGGTTCTGATTCTTGGTACCAGTAGCAGTCTTTACTCTGGGACTAGCGATGCCTTTTTATATGATTCGCTGCTAACTTTACGACAAGAAAAACGCTTTGAGACGGTGCGCGCTTCGATCCAAAAATGGGCCCTTGTCCTCATGGCCACAGCCAGCGCACTTGGTGGCTGGCTCTATACTTTCGACCCAACCTGGCCTTTTTGGGCCGTCGCCATACTCCATACCTGCGCCCTCATTTTGGTCGTATTCCTGAAAGAGCCACCAATCGATACGGAGCAGTTCTCCTGGGCATCCTACAAAAAACAAATGGTGCATGGCGTTCGTCAACTCTTTGCACAAAAACACGACACCAACTGGATTTGGCAACTGTTGATTATTTCTGCCTTTACAAAGTTTCTCATTGAGGGCATTGATCCAGCTTTGGCACTGCATTTTGGATTGTCTGATGCACAGCTCGGCTACCTGTATGCGGCAGTGCCACTCGTTTCGGCAGCTGGCGCATGGTGGTATGAAAGCCGTGCGAAACAATTTCCTCGCTCTGTATGGTGGAAAATGCTCTTGGCCGCATTCCTTGGAACAGCCATCTTGTCACCACTGGTTGGTTTGACGATCGGAATCAGTGGCATACTCATGCGCAACATTTTTTATCCAGTGCTCGAAACCATGAGCGCCAACGCCATCAATACGTTTGTAGAATCTCGCTACCGCGCCACCACACTTTCCGCCTTCGCCATGCTCACGAGTATCCCCTATGTCTTTGGCGCTGCCGTGGTCGGCATGGCCATTGACCGCTGGAATGCCGCTCTGGTTACGATGGTTTTAGGTTTGGGATTTGGAGTGGTGTATGTTTGGAAAAATGGACGAGAGTCTTTTGGTTCTTAAACAGCAACTTTTTCTTTGACTGCAGTAACTTCGCCATTTTCCACGACAACTTCAAAGAACTCGCCTTTTTCCAGCCAACCAGGGATAGTGTCTTCCGGAGCATTGTCGTCAACGAGCGGAATGTTCTGAATATATGAGTAGAGGACTTGTAGGGGATCGCCATGGCTGCAAAGAATTGTGTTTTCTGTTGTGGAAAGAATGACTTCATCCCAAAATTCGGCCATTCTTTTTTGGAGCATAGCTAAGGTTTCACCGCCGAGCTCATCAATATGGCTAAAAAAGTGATAGCCATCTGCATGCTGATTTTCGCCCCAGTACCCCTGATACGCCGAGAGCGTTTCTAAAATACGCTGGTCATTCGAAATAGGAACGGTATCGTTGGCAATTATCTCGGACGTTTGTTGACACCGCAAAACCGCACTAGAATAGATGTGACTGATATTCTTTGTTGCGAAAAACTCTTGGAGTCTCTGGGCATGCAACTTCCCGCTCTCTGAGAGAGGAACCGGTAATCGACCAGGCAAAATATTGCGAGGATTGTCATAGGCGCAGTGTCGGAGGAGGTAGATTGAGTGCATGCGGAGAGTATAGCAGAGATATTAAAAGGAAGTTGTTTTTTACTCTACGAGTAAACAAATAATATTCACTTATAATTTAAATATGTTTTTTACTTCATTAGCCAAAAAACACTATCGTCATCTGAATAAAATATTGATCAACCAAGCAGCACTCCGCCACAACCACCAGGTTCTGCAAGCGTTTCACCCAGAAGCAAAAATCGTTCCTGTTTTAAAAAGCAATGCGTATGGACATGGCCTCAAAGTAGTGGCTCCAATCTTCGATGCACTCAAGCCTGAGTTTTTAGTAGTTGATAGTCTCTATGAGGCGTACGAGCTGTATAAAATAAAAGTCAAATCAAAGATTCTCATCCTTGGCTATACTCACCCGGACAACTTTTCAATCAAGCAACTACCATTCCATATCACGATATTTGACTTAGTAACTGCAAAAAAACTCAATAAGTATCAGAAAGATTGCAAGGTTCATATTTTCGTGGACACAGGCATGTGCCGAGAGGGTGTCCCCATCGCAGATCTGCCCGAGTTTATTCAAGAAGTAAAAAAATTACAGAACCTACATATAGTTGGACTCACATCACATCTGGCCGATGCCGATAATCCACAAGACAACTCGTTCACAGAAAAACAAATTACCAACTATAAAAAAGCTTTACAAATTCTTGAAGAGAAAGGAATTACTCCTCAATATCGTCAAATTTCCGCTTCTGGTGGAGCGTTCAAAATAAAAGATCCTACGTTTACTCTCATCCGCGCTGGATTAGCTAGCTATGGGATCAATCCGCTAGAACCTTCAGACCCAGAATTTCAATCACTGCAGCTCCAACCAGCTCTTCGATTTACGAGCACACTCGCCCAAATTAAAACGATTCATAATGGTGACAAAATTGGTTACAACGGCACCTTTACTGCTAAAAAAACCATGACTATTGGCTTGCTCCCGCTTGGGTATTATGAAGGAGTTGATAGACGGCTTTCGAATACAGGTTCTGTAACCATTGGCGATACAACTTGCCCAATTCTAGGGAGAGTCTCAATGAACATGACAAGTATAGATATCTCGAATGTCAAAAATCCGCAGGTAGGTGACACCGTTTGTATCTATAGTGACCAAGACAGAGATAACAGCATCGTGAACGCCGCGAAAATTGCTGAGACTATTCCGTATGAGCTCCTGGTACATTTATCGGAATCGGTGAGACGAGAAATTATTGATAAGTAATTTCTACGGCTGTTACAACGGAATGTGTTGAGGGAATATTGCAAGATGCGACAACCTGTTGAGGGGGGGTATTAGACGGGTCTGTCAGACTATCAGTTGTTGCGGGGAGGATGGGATTCTCACCACATCTGGTAGCACCGCTATTTTAGCTTACATTTAGAGTGTTGCAAAGCTCATCTTTGAAAGATTACACAATTTTTCCATCTTTAAGATTAACAATTCTCTTTGCAAATGAAGCAGTGAAATCATCATGGGTTACTAGCAAAATTGTTTTATTTTCTTCTTTATTTAGTTTACTGAGAATCTCCATCACTTCTTTAGCTGATTTACTATCTAAATTGCCAGTAGGTTCATCAGCTAAAATAATATCAGGATCATTCATCAGTGAACGAGCAATGGCAACTCTCTGACGTTGTCCTCCCGACATTTCACTCGGTTTATTATTAATTCTATCTCCCAATCCAAGTTTTTCTAGCAATTCTTTAGCTCTACCACTTTTCTCTTCACCAGCATAAAAACTTGGCAAACTTACATTTTTAAGTGCTGATTGCCTTGGGAGCAGGTTGAAGTTTTGGAATACAAAACCTAAATATTTGTTACGAACATCAGCAAGTTGATCTTTATTGAAATTTGCTACATCATCTTTATCTAAGTAATACTCACCACTATTAGGAGTATCCAAACAACCAATAATATTCATTAGTGTTGATTTGCCACTACCAGAAGGACCCATTAAGCACACAAACTCACCTCTGTTAATTATTAGATCAATTCCATGAAGAATTGGAAATTCTTGATTGCTTAAGTAGTAACTTTTTGTGATTTTTTTTAAGGTAATCAGTGGTTTTTTCTTTGTCGTTCTCATATATTTTATTTCCAACTGGCCACAGATTGTCCACTACTAAGACCTGAAATTACCTCAACTTCTTTTCCATTAGTAAATCCCAACTCTACAGGTGATTTTATTAATTGGTTATTTTCGATTATATAAACAACAGCTTGATTTCCTTCTCTTTTTACAGCAGAGTTTGGAATCTTAAATACATCCGTCGATTCTTTACTAATTATCTCAACTTCCCCAAGCATACCATCAAGTAATTTTTGATCTGCGTTATTAAAAATTATAATAACTTTATAGGTTGATAAGTCATTACTATCTATAGTTGCTAGTCTTGAAACATACGATACTGTACCCAGAATCTCTTGGTCAGGAAGTGCTTCAAGCATGATGCGAGCTTTCATGCCTTCTTCAATTTTGAGTGCTTCGATATCCTCAGCAAAGACTTCAAAATGAAAGCTATTTTCATCAATAATGGTAATAGCGACTGATTGATTTTGTGATGAAACTGTTTCCCCTGGCTTAATATTTACTTGAGCAACAGTTCCAGCTATAGGCGAACTAAGATATGATTTTTTTTGTGCTAAATCTTTAAGTTCGACATCTAGAACTGCTTTTTCTAAATCCCACTGGTTTTTTTCTAAAATTCTTTTAATAGTATCCGTAAGAGGAACCCCTGGATACGTAGCCTGAATCATTTCTTCAAAATCATTACGATCTTTTGAATAGTCTCGCAATGCTAATTCAAGATTTTTTTGAGCTTCTCTAGTATCTAAATAAGCAAGTGTTTGCCAAGGTTTTACAATATCACCTTCATTAACGTTAACTCCACGCACAGTCCCGCCTATTTCAAATGAAAGATCACGACGGGCAATTACTGTTTTGCCATCTAAATTGAGGGAAACACTGACATTGCCTTTAGTTACTTTAGCTGTTTCATAGGTTGGTTGTTCGCTAGATTGGTTTGCTTGCAGTTGTTTCCAACCATATAATCCAATACTACCTAACAAACCAAGTCCTAGTATTACAACAGCTAGTCTTTTATGTTTAAGGATCATTTAGTTTAGTCCTTTAATCTTCACAGCTTCAACCTGACCTTGTTTATCCTGCCAGATTGAAAGATAGCTACCTGTTTTAATATCAGCTAAGTTAGCTGAAATGTTTGATCCATCCGCATTGCCACTGCCAGTCATAATAGGCACACCTACAGGAATCTGCAAAGTGAGTTGTTCTGTTTCTACTGCTTCCATTTCTTCTTGACGTAAGGCCTGTCTTTCTTCTTGTGATAAGTTAGCTCGATCTTCTCGTCTAGCTATACGTTCTTCATCATTTAACGCTTCTTTAAGTTCATTTAAAACAATTACTTCATTACCTTCAATTGATTTGACTTGACCATTTATTTCCGCAGGTCTATCAGGTAATAATGATTCAACTATTTCTACAGTTTGACTATCTATAGATGATTGATCATTTTGATTAGTATTAGTGCATGCTGAAAACACCACAGCAGATGATAAAACTATAAAAGCGATTACTATATATTTTTTCATTTTGTTCCATTTACTAATTATTCATATCGAAGTGCTTCAATTGGATGTAAACTGGCTGCTTTCTGGGCAGGAAAGTATCCAAAAATAACTCCAGTTCCTACTACAAAGATTAATGAAAGCAGATAACTCCACCAAACATTAATTATTGATATTCCAATCCGAACCAAAAGAAAGTACAGTCCAAAGGCAATTATAGCTCCAATTATGTATCCAATTCCACTCAGAATTAAAGCCTCAAATAAAAATTGTAATTGAATATGATGATCTTTAGCTCCGATTGCCTTCCGAAGACCAATTTCTTTGGTCCTTTCATGAACGCTAACATACATAATATTCATAATCCCAATTCCTCCTACCAATAAAACAACAATTCCTACACTGCCCAATAAAAAAGACATTGTTTGAGCTGAATCTTTAGCCGATTGGACATTGGTACCCATATCACGGACTCGAAAATCATCCACTCCACCAAGTTTAATAGTATGATTATCCCGGAGGACCCGAGAAATATCTTCCATGGCTGTATCTAAAACATTAATATCTGTTGCTTGAGCGTTGATATTAAATTTGCCTTGTTTACCAAGTACATAGCGATACCCTGATGAGTAGGGGACAAAAATTGAGTCATCAACGGCAATGGGACCAAATGCACCACCACGATATTCTAGAACGCCAACCACTCTAAAAGCTTTTTTACCAAGGCTTACTTCTCGGCCAATAATATTTTGAGGAGAAATTCCGTCAGTTTCAAATAAATCTTCGGCCACTGTAGCCCCAAGCACTGCTACTTTAGCACGATTATCTTCTGCCTCTTGGTCAAATTGTCCACCGGCTTGATAAGTGGCAGCTAACATAGAAAAGATATCTGGTGTACTACCAACGACTGTAAATGATGCCATATTTCCTTCTGCGGCAACATTAACTTTACCGGAAGTTTGGGGAACTGCACTAACGATAGTATCCAAATGAGCAATATCTTGGGCATCTTCAAGACTTAATTTGGACTTTGTACCGTCTTCAGCTGATGGAGCATTGATCAAAATAGTAGTTACACTCATGTTTGAGTATTGCGCATCAATATCTTGTTTCGCACCTTCTCCTAAGCCTACAACTAAAATAATCGTTGCTCCACCAATCACAATTCCCAGCATAGTTAAAAAAGCTCTAAAACTGTGAGCGATTAAACTTTCAAAGGATAAACGCAGAATTTTAGTAGTAAATACAATTGATTTCATGATTTATATCAATTTGCACATCGCTCAAAAGCTGGCAAATGCATTTCTTTTGAGGCATTAGCCAGTGAAGTAAATACTGTTTTAATATCTTCTTGTGCAATGTTTGGAATCATGTCTTGATAAAGTTGATCGTTATCAATCTCTGCTTGCACACCAACAGCACATACTTCTTGTAGAGTGGCTGGTAATTCACCAACTTCAATAGTGTCTGCAGGAATTTCTACTCCATATTTATCAAAAAGAGCTTTGAGCATTGAAATATGTTGCTCTTCTGCTCGGGCAATATTGATAAATGGGCGAACATTGCCGAATTTATCCATTGTTGCTTGATAGGTAGCTAAAGCCTTTCTTTCATCTGCCAATCCAATTTTAAGGTATTCAATGGTTTGGTTGTCTAATTCTTCTACAGGATATTCTGCATCTTCTACCAATAAGCAGCCATCCATCAGACAGTTTTGTTTAGTAAGAGTTTGATTTGCATTCGTGCCCTTTCCTTGTGAGTCTGTGTCACTAACTTTTTGATTACGTCCTTGTCCATCCATTTTTCCTTGACCATTGCCTCTTCCGTATCCAAGTGGACCATAAGATTGTTCTTGAATTGATTCAGCTACCTTTGATGATTGGGTCGTCTTTGAATAAACAGTGGTTACAGCAAAAGTAATAAGCATACCTGTAATTACCAATCCTAAAGAGAGATATTTATTATCTGTAATTTTTTTGAGTGTTTTGTTCATAAAAAATCTTTACATTATTCAATCACTGACACCAGTATAAATCAAAAAACTGAGAAAAACATGAGGTTGTTTGTGTGTATATAACAAATCAAACCTAACATTACAGGCCACAGAACTGAAATATGTTTAAAACGCAGTTTTTAGGCAAGACACATCAGCCCAAATCAGATAAAAGGACAGGTCTATCAGAACTTTTCGATTGTTGCGGAGGCGGTGGTCCGCTCTGCGGACATTAGGCAGGTGCTTCGCACTTGCCGGCAGGATTCACGACTTCGTTCGCTCCCGCTCACTCTGCATGCACTAGGGTTGCCTCGCATGTATTATAATTCGGTATGTTCGGCCCCGTCGCGAACTGAGGCTCACTTCGTTCGCTGGATTCGCTCCTGTACATCTTCCACCAATAAAAAAGCAGCCATTTGGCTGCATTTTTATTGGCGGAGGCGGTGGGATTCGAACCCACGAACCCGTGAACGGGTCAGGATTAGCAATCCTGTGCAATTGGCCACTATGCGACGCCTCCTGCATCGGGGCGTTCTGGGCAGAGAGGGAGCCTGAAACGCCATCGATAGGTGCCTATTATGCCTGAAAGGTGGGAAAATGACCAGTCGCACTTTCGGCCAGTTCTCAAGATGAAGGTTTCGGCATTCCTCTTGACACCCGCAAAAAACGCGACTATGCTACCGATAGATGTCACGTTCCGCGTTTGCAACTACCAGCTCTGCTTTCTTCAGCGGTAATTTTGCGTGGCTTCATTCCAATTATCAACCAACCCTCTGCATGATCCAAGCTCAAAAGCGCGCAGAAAGGGGTATGGCTATGTAGCGAAAACAGATATTTTCACCCACACACAGCACATACCCCGCCGAAAAAGCGGGTTTTTTAGTGACTTTTATCCTCAGTCACGACATCAAAACACTCAGAAAGGAAGGATACACCCATGCGCAGCACGCGCCAGTACCAGCGACAGTTCGAACATCGCCGTCAGCGAACCGAACGGTTCCTACAGAAAAAAATCTTCACTGATGCCCCGCACCCGTCGGCATTGGACACCTTCTTAGAAAAATTCACCGCCGAGGTTCCAGCAGAATCACAGGGCATTACCGCTGCTATCGAGTGGTTTCAAACCCAACCGCAGGCCCATCATTACTTCTCACGCGTTAATCCCTCACAGGAAGAATGGAAGGCCAGTCTGATGCGACTCGGCATGAGCATGGCCCAGGCCTACGTGTTGGTCGGCATTATCAGCACCGCTCTCTACGCTCAACAAGCGTAGCGCAGACACACCTGCCACAGAGCTGAATCAAACCCAGCGCGTAGGAAGATCGTGGTAAATATGCTACTATAGGGAAAATTCTTTCCCGGCATGTCTACTGACCACATTACGCTCACGCTGCCAAACCAAGAAACCCTCGTTCTTCCGTGGAAAAAGCTCAAACGAGCGAAACATATCCGCGTCACGGTTTCGCAAGGCAAGCCGCGCGTTTCCTCACCGCCTTCCGTTTCCCGCCACTCGGTGGAGAGTTTCTTGCTGCAGCAGTCAGCTTGGATTCAGAGTCAGCTCAATAAGATAGAGTCTCTTCCCCAAAATACCCTGTACTACCGCGGCGAACCGCACCAACTTATTTTTCATTCTGATATTCCGAAAGATCGCCGCATCTATCGCGACGTCACTAACATTGTTGTCCATCCCATTGTGATGAGTACCAACTCGATTACCTCTTCGTTGGAGCGCTGGCTCCAGACCGAAGCCAGCACGGTCTGCGTGCCTATTCTGCAAAAGCATGCTGTCAACATGGACGTGGAAGTCCCGCAGCTTCGCTTCCGTGACACCCGCTCGCGCTGGGGAAGTTGTTCAAGCACCGGCGCTATTACGCTGAATTGGCGCCTGGTTCATGCGCCTATCGAGGTCACTGAGTACGTTATCGTTCACGAATTGGCGCACCGTATCCACATGAATCACTCAAAAGATTTTTGGGACTTGGTGGAGGAACACAACCCGAGTTACCGCATTCACCGCGGCTGGCTGAAGCGCCATGGACATCTCTGCCGGACGCCGGAAATTATCTTGTAAATATGGGAGGGTCCAACCCTTCTGCATTCCAGTTTTACTCATCTGGAAACTCTGAGATGCACAAAAGGGTTGGACCCTAGTTTTCGTTTATGAAACGCTGGAAATAACCACCATCACTAAAGGGTTCAATCCGAACTTGTCATTTAACAAGCGCACAATGCTCTTTTCCACATCGCGACGAAGGTCTTGGCTGGACGAATCACTCGTCTCGACCAGTTCTTCGACTGTCTGGCGAATGCGATCACGCAACTCGTCTTGTGGCACGTCTTCGCCCAAGGCGACACCGCGCATGTCGATAGCAATGTTGTCTGGATCAACCGTGCCAGCTGACTCGAGCACCGACACCACCTATGGCGCCGTTTTTTGACCGAGCGTCTCGCGCTCGCTCAAGTGCTTGCTGATTACATCGGCCACGCCAGTGCTGTCCACAGAGCGCTCGCGGAGCTTGATTTGCTCGTCACTGTAGCGCATCTTGCCGCCTGCAAACTCAACCCACTTGCCGTCCATCGGTAGCACAACTTGTTGTGGACGGTATCCGTGCTCACGAACCTTCAAGCCGAACAAGACGCGATGGCGATCCTCACCACCGATCGGGAAACGTATTCTGGTTGCAACAAGTGCAACAGAATCATCTGCTCGTACTCGCTGGCGTGACCAGACACGTGCAAACCAGGATTCATCTCGGCGTAGGCCACTTCGATACCTTGGCTGGCAATGCGGTTAATGGTGCGGTAGACGTCTTTTTCGCTCCCTGGAATTGCGTCGGACGAGAAAATAATCTTATCGCCTTTGCTGACGCTAATCATGCGGTGAGAACCAAAGACCGCGCGCACCAGCGAAGACCCTGGCTGACCCTGACTCCCAGCAATTATGACACAAAGTTCACTATCTGGAATATCGTCCATGCGGCGTTTATTCACCTTCATGTCCTGCGGAATATCGAGCAGGCCCATGTTCATAGCTGTGTTGACGTTTTGTTCCACGGAACGACCAATAAAGGCCACTTTACGACCATACTCAGCGGCCACGTCGACAGCCTGTTGAATACGGTGAATGCTGGAGCTCATCAAGGTCACCAAGACTTTGCCTTCTACGTCGCGCATTTCTTCGCGGATGGCAGCGCCGACACTCGACTCAGAAGCCGCTGGCAGCGGTCGCTCGATACGCAGACAGTCAATTGCCGCACACAGAACGCCTTCGCGACCAATCTCGGCCACACGTTGGAGATCACTCGGAATGCCATCGACTGGCGTCAAATCAAGCTTAAAGTCAGAACCGTGGTAAAAGACTCCATCAGGAGTGCGAATGACTAGGTGGCGTGTATCGGGAATCGAGTGCGTAATCCGAATGTTCTCAACTTGGAATGGTCCAAATTCTAGAACTCCATCATCTTCAAAGTACTGCACCTCTTTTTCAACACCATTATCGGCCATACGAGTCATGGCGAACTCGGCGGTGAGTGGTGAACCAAAAATCGGCACATCAACATCAATTTCGCGCAGCACGTATGGCAGCGCCGCAATGTGGTCATCGTGACCATGCGACAGAACAATCGCGTGCAAAGTCGCGCCTTGAGCGAGTCGGTCTTGGAGGTATTGAGAGTCTGGAATCAGGAACTCAACGCCTGGCATGGTCTCGTCTGGGAAACCAATTCCACAGTCGACCACGAGCATGTCGTCATTGTGTTCATAGACGAATAAGTTTTTGGTGACTCCAGAAATTCCTCCCAATGGGAAAATTTTAGTCATGTGAAACCCCTTTCTTACGGAGTTTTTTATTGTTGTATTTCAAGATCTGATAGGAACATTATACAGGAAAAACATTCGGGAGACACCCCTAGGCCTATAAAAATTAAAGCAAAGCCGACCGCACCTCCGCCACATGAGCATCATGTTCTTCTTGCTCCCGAATATACGCTAACGCTTTAGGAATTTTTCCGATATCGCGCTCAAAAGACTCTTTCATATTGCCGTTTCTCAGCGCTGCCGCCGGGTGATATACCGGCAACAAATACGTTATCTTACCTTCCCACATAAATCGCTGCAGCACTCCATGAATGGCCGAAATTTTGGCATCCGGCAAAAAGAAATTCATAGAAAATCGCCCAAGGCTCACAAAAAGCAAAGGCTCAATAATGTCGATTTCACGGTATAAATACGGCACAAAAGCATTGATTTCTTCTGGCTTTGGATCGCGATTATCGGGCGGACGCACCTTCACAATATTCGACACGTAAAAGTCGTCTCGCTTCATGCCATGCATCTCGAGCGTCGCGTTCAGCAATTTTCCACCGCGACCAACAAACGGCTTGCGTTCGATTGCCTCGTTTCTGCCAGGAGCTTCACCGATAAACATCACGTCGGAGTCCACATTGCCAAAGCCCATGACCATGTCCTCTGGCTTTTCCGCTAAAGGTAGAGATTCGTAATTTGACTCGAGTTCTTGAAGGAGTTGTTGTCTTTTTTGCGTTTTGGATTCAGACATAAAACCATTGTAACAAATCGCCTCGATAAATCTGCATGAGGCTCTTAAATACTATAGGCCTAGGGGTGTCTCCCGATTCCTTTTTTAATAACTCGGCAAGAAATACCGCACATTCTCTTCAGTAATCACCACTTTATCAAGCCCTTGCTCCAGCATCAGCCGCGCCGATTTTGCCACCACACCCTTCAGAGTACGCTCCAAAGTACGGATACCGGAGTCAAAACCGAGCGGACGAACCATGTTCATCCAAACGTCGTCGGAGAAAACAATAGTGTCTTTGTTCATGCCGGCCTCAGCCAGCATTTTCGGCATCACGTAGCGGCGAGCAATGTGGATTTTTTCTTCGTCGGTGTAGGACGGCATCGTCAAGTGCTCCATACGGTCGTAGACCGCAGTGGCAATGTGGCGCGTGTTATTCGCCGTAGCAATAAACAGCACTTCCGACAAATCAACGGGAAAATCCAGGTAGTGATCCGTAAACGAGTGGTTCTGGTTCGGATCTAAAAGCTCAACCAAAACACCCATAATGTCCATACGCGCGTCTTCGGAAACACGGTCGATTTCATCGAGCAGCATCACCGGATTACGCGTTTTGGCTTGCGTCAAACCTTTGATCACCAAACCAGGCTCTGCCTCCAAGTGCAAACGCGACTGGCCACGCAAGTCACGCGCCGAACCCATACCACCAAACGGCACACGGATTATTTCGCGACCCAGAGCCTCAGCAATAGAATAGGCAAACGTGGTTTTACCTGTACCCACCAAGCCAACCAATAGCAAAATGGGCGCACGGACAGAATCAGCTTTCCCCGCCGCCACGCTCTGTTTCTGAAACTGCAAAATAGCCATGTACTCCAGAATGCGGTCTTTGATCTCCTGCATGCCGTAGTGATGCTCTTCAAACACCTTTTTGGCCCGCTCTAGGTCTAAAACATCTTCACTCTTCTCCTGCCAAGGAACCGCTAAGGCCCATTCAATATACTTGGCAGTACGCTCGTACTCTTCAGCGTACGAACTACTGTGCGCCGCCCGACGCAAGTGCTTGAGCATACGCTCAATCTTGAAACGCAGTTCTTCAGGCAGCACTTTTTCACTGATGCGACTCGCTAAATCATCAAGCTCTTGCTGAACTAAGGGATCAATACTGGGATCAGCCACGGTCGTGGCCTGAATCTGGGCAGACTCTTCTTGCATGTTTGTATGGTAGCAAAAAGAAAGGGAGAAAAATAGCTACATTCGCCAGTCCTTGTGAACAAGCTACTTGTTTTCTCATCTTATATTTTTGATATCTCGGTACAAATCATCAACCAAACCGGGTGGCCCATCGTCTCGACCAATAAACTCATTGACACCAATTCCATTTAATTCAGCCACTACTGCCTGCGGATTGCTGTTCACTCGACCTTCAAGCGCTATTGTGGAAATACTGAGCTTTTTAGACAATTCTTTAAGATATTTCTCATTCAGTATTGCCTGAGTAATATCTCCACCCCGCACAAGATCAAGAATATATACCTCATACGTACCATCTCGATGCACAAGAAGATCAAACTGATCATCCCAAGGCAGGAGAACACCACTTTCTGTTGCTTTGCGAGCAATATCTTCAGCCTGCAGACGAATATCGTTCTTATGCTTTTCGTATACCCTCAAAAAGATATCATCCAATTCACTCAACTCAACATCATGCCGACGAATGCTTTCCTGGAATATTTTTCCAAATTTTGCCTTGCCATAAAAATCACTCCCATCTTGGGTGAGATCAGTTACATAGACTTTTTCAATTTCACCATTTTTTTCTCTTTCGATGACCCGTAGAGTTGGTGGAACGGGTAAACCAGCCTCACGAAATAACTTCCAATTTTTTGCAAAGTCTTCCGCGGACTCTTCTCGGGCTAACATGGTAAATTCATGTCTACCAATTCTGATACGAACTCGTTCTTTCGTAGTATCTGCAGCACCAATATGAGTCCCTAGCCTTTCTGTATCTACTTGTGTAACTTCCCGAGTTGTTGCTCCGGATCCTGGTTTCAAGTGAATTTGATTATTCTCCGCCATACTTTCCTCAGTCTACCAAAAAAGAGCCAGGTTTCCCCGGCTCTTTTTTTTCGTTTTCGTAACGAAGGCAGCGATTAGCTATCGCGACGTGGGCCACGGCCGCGGCTGCCGCCACGACGATCACCACCACGATCTCGGCCACCACCTCGGCGGTCATTTCGACCACCGCGGTCGCGTCCGCCGCCTCGGTTTCCACCGCGGCTGCGACGCTCGCCACCTTCACCGTCATTGTCGGACTCTTTGCTCCACTCTTCAGGAGAAACCATCGACAAACGAATGCGATCACCTTCGAGTTGCTTCACCCAAACGTGAACGGTCTCATTGAGCTCAACCACATTGCGTGGATCATCGACAAAACCAGTGCCCATTTCAGAAACGTGAACGAGACCAGTCTTTCCTGGAACGAGGTCGACGAAAGCACCGTAGTCTTCAATACGGGCGACCGTACCATCGAACTCCATACCTTCAGACAGTTCCAAAGTGAGGTCTTTAATAAACTTCACGGCTTTAGTGATATTTGCACGATCGATACCAGCAATGCTGACCATGCCGCTGTCGTCGATATTGACTTCAACTTCCAGGTCCTCTTGAATTTGCTTGATCACCTTACCACCAGGACCAATGACCGTACCGATTTTATCGACTGGAATCTGGACAGACTCAATCTTCGGCGCGTTCTCAGCCACATCAGCGCGTGGTTCAGAGATGGCTTCCATCATGACATCCATGATGTGCATACGAGCCACTTTGGCCTGAGCCAAGGCAGTGCGCAGAATTTCGAGCGTAATACCAGAGATCTTGATGTCCATCTGCAGAGCAGTAATGCCATCGCGAGTTCCGGCCACCTTGAAGTCCATGTCACCGACGTGGTCTTCGAGACCTTGGATGTCAGTCAGGACAACAGTCTTGTCACCTTCCTTCATGAGACCCATGGCGATACCAGAAACTGGCTTGCGGATTGGCACACCAGCATCCATAAGGGCCAAAGTGCTTCCACAGACAGAAGCCTGAGAAGTAGAACCATTTGAGCTCATCACTTCAGAGACCACATGAATAGTGTATGGGAACTCTTCCTGAGTTGGGAGCACTGGCAAGAGGGCGCGCTCGGCCAAAGCACCGTGACCAATTTCACGACGCTTCGGAGAACCGATGCGACCAGTTTCACCAGAAGCAAATGGAGGCATGTTGTAGTGGTGAATGTAGCGACGCTCCTCTTCACCTTCCATGTCTTCAATCAGCTGGGCCAAAGCCGGAGAGCCGAGTGTGGCCACCGACAGTACTTGGGTAGCACCACGTTTGAAGAGACCAGAACCGTGCACCATTGGCAACACACCAACTTCGGAAGTGATCTGACGCACTTCTTCCGTGGTACGACCATCTGGACGCTCACCGTCTTCAATAATCATGCGACGGGCTTCTTTCTTCTGCAGTTTGCTGAAGATGTCCTCAAGCGGTGCATCGAGCAGGTCTTCACGCTCTTCACGCAGCTTGGCAATGATTTCAGAAATCACAGAAGATTTGCGTAAGTGAGCTTTTTCGACCACCGCCTCATGAATCTGATCGTGATAGGACTTGCTGAACTCTTTCAGTAAATCAGCATCAAGTTCAGGACTTTCGAAGGCAAATTTCTCTTTACCGACAGCATCTCGCAACTTGCTCAGTTCCGCAGAGATGTCAGCCAGAACCTGAGAACCAGCTTCAAACGCACGAACCATGGTTTCTTCGTCGACTTCGATAGCGCCGGCTTCGACCATCACAATCGCTTCTTTGGTACCAGCCAAAATTAAGTCCAGTACCGAAGAGGACTGCTCTTCATAAGTTGGGTTGAAAATGAAGCTGTCAGCGTCAGGATTGTAGCCAATACGGACACCAGAAACGGGACCAGCAAACGGAATGGAAGAAATTTCCAATGCCGCCATCGAGGCAATCATCGCCAACGTGTCAGGATTGTTCTCGTGATCGACTGACAAAACAGAAGCCACGACCTGCACTTCACGGCGCATGCCATCGGGGAACAACGGACGGATCGAGCGATCAATCACGCGAGCAGACAAGATCGCATCATCAGAGGGGCGACCAGGTCGCTTTACCCAGCGGCTGCCTTTAATGCGACCACCAGCGTAGAGGTTTTCCTGATACTCCACAGTCAGTGGGAAAAAGTCGAGACCGGATTCGCGGCCGACCGCTACCGTGGCGTGCACCACCGTAGAACCACACTGCGCCAAAACGGCAGCATCAGCTTGTTCGGAAAATCTTCCGACAGTGAGTTGGATATCTTTATTGCCAACTCGGATAGTTTGGGTATGAATACTCATACTCTCCTTTCTTTGAGGAGAGGGAGATAGAGAAGTTTTCGCATCTACCGGGAAAATGATTGTTTTGTCCTGCCACAAAACGCTTACCCGGCACAGGTGAAAACACCAACTCTCTCCCGCACCTCTATGTTTTTCTTTACTTGTTCAGGGAGGTGTTTCGAAATGGGGCGCGTGGCTGTTGCCTCGCGCCCCATCACCTCGTTCTATTTTACTTGCTCAAACCGAGCTCAGCAATAAGCTTGCTGTAGCGTTCTTCGTCTTTGTTCTTCAAAAAGTTCAAGAGACGACGACGCTTGGCGACCATCTTCAAAAGACCCTTACGGGAGTGGTCGTCTTTTTTGTGTTTCTTCAAGTGTTCAGTCAATTGGTTGATAGACTCGGTCAAAAGGGCAATCTGCACCTCTGGAGAACCGGTGTCACCCTCGCTCTGCTGAAACTTGTTAATAATTTGTTGTTTGATCTGCGGATCTAATGCCATAAATATATCCTCCTTTTATCACCTCGCCCCGCTAGCCAGGTGAAAAAGCTTTATTTGGATGTGTAGTATAGCACACTTTGAAAAAACACCTCCCAAAATGTATCTTTTGCGCTATAATAATGTCCTTAACCGCGCCAGGGTAGCTCAGTTGGTTAGAGCATCGGATTCATAAACCGAAGGTCGTGGGTTCAACTCCCACCCCTGGTACTTTCCATTTACCATTTAGGTTTCTCCTGTGTTTCAATTTCCTCAAGAAGGAGAAACCTAGGATGCTCCTTCTTGAGGAAATTCTGCAACAGGAGAAACCCGTTGACAATGCCCCCCAAAACCAAAAAGCGACCCACCTCGCGGTGAGTCGCTCCTTGTGTGGTAGTGTACAGTCTTTGCAGCACACTTATTAGGTAAGTTTTATTTCAGTGCTTACTTCACTGCGTCCTTCAGAGGCTTACCAGCCTTGAAGTTAACGACGTTGTGACTCTTGATAACACGAGTCAGTTCTTCGCGGCCGAATGGGACCACGCGCTTATCCGCAACCTTGCGGACATCAAATGTTCCAAAGCCAGACCATAAAACTTTTTGGCCCTTTCCTAAGGAACGAGTCGTCTCTTCCAAGAATACTTCAATAGCTTCCTTGGCCGCTTTCTGGGTCAAGTTCGCTTTCTTGGCGACGACAGCAATAAGGTCAGATTTATTCATCCCTACTCCTTTTACGTCTTTTTTTTATTTGGCTACTGCACTGCCGCGAACCTCGCGGATAACGTTTACGGTTACTGTTCCGGGGTAGGTCATGTCTTCCTCATACCGGGCAGCTATTTGGGTGGCAATGACGTTTACGTCACGATCGGAAGATTTATCGGCCTTTAGTATAACACGAACCTCACGACCTGCCTGTATAGCAAACGATTTTTCGACTCCTTCATACGAGTCTGCGATCTCCTCCAGTTTTTGCAGACGTTGGACGTATTCTTCATGATTTTCATTTCGGGCCCCTGGTCGAGAGCCAGAAATTGCGTCGGAAATATAGACTAACACGGATTCCAAAGAAGTAAATGGTTCATCTTCGTGATGTTGGGCCACACAATCAATGACTTCTTGCGGAAAATTGTTCTTTTGCAAGTACCGAACACCGAGTTCGACGTGGTTGCCCTCGCCTTCAATCACTTTACCGATGTCATGCAACAAACAGCCCATGGTCACCGTACGAACATCGAGTCCGAGTTCGTTGGCCAATTTGATACCAATTTGTGTTTCTTCCAACGTGTGCTGAATTAGGTTCTGACCATAGGAAAAACGGTACTTGAAACGACCCAAACGACCCATGATCTCATTCGGCATGTTATAGATACCCACTTTGTGACAGAGGCGCTTGCCTTCTTCAAACATGATCTTCTCAAGTTCTTTGGTGACCTTTTTCACCACTTCGTCAATGCGGGTAGGTTGAATACGACCATCTTTGAGCAAACGCTCCAAAGAAATGCGGGCAATTTCGCGTCGTACGGGGTCAAAACAGGACAGGCGCACCTCGTTAGGCGTCTCATCCAGCTCGACATCAACACCGGTCGAACGCTCGAAAGCACGGATATTGCGGCCATCTTTTCCAATGATGCGACCTTTCATGTCCGCATCCGGAAGTTTCACTACCGAAATCGTGAACTCTGGCACATAATCAGTCGCGCCATGTTTCATGGCATCAACTAAAAACTCTTTCGCTTTTTCATCCGCTTCTTGCTCAGCGGCTTCCATTTTTTGTTGAATCATCAGCGCAGCCTGCTTGTCGACCGTGCGCTCGAGACGCTTGAGAATTTCTTGGCGAGCCTCATCGCGAGTGAGACTCCCAATGTTTTCGAGCTCATCAATCAACTCGGTGCGTTTTGCTTCCAGTTCAGTCTGCTTTTTCTCAAGTTCGTCACGCTTTTGATCCAATAAATCTTCACGCTTATCGACTTGCTTCAAGCGATCATTGATGGAGGAAATCTGACGATCTAAGTTTTTCTGCTGTTGCTCGATTTTTTCGAGTTCTTGCTTGACATCACGCTCAGCGGCTTCGCGAATTTGCAGCGCTTCAGACTTGGCTTCTAACAAAATTTCGCGGGACTTTCCTTGAGCTTCTTGTACAATGCGCTCGGCTTCTTTTTCCGCATCAGCGAGCTTTTGCTTCATCTGCTGCTGTTCGCGGTACTCCTGCTGACGAGCCTCAGCCTGCTGAGCTTTATTCTGCTCAGTACGGCTTTTCTGCTTCTGCTTACTCTTTTGTAAGTAACTGCCTTTTTTGGCGCTCTTGCTCTGGTCTTCGCGCTTATCCGCGGAACGGTCGCGACGACGAGAATTACGAGATTTTTTGGAATTTTTGGAAGATGATCGCGAAGATGACTTCGTTTCTTCAGCTGAAGCGTCCGCTTTGCTGGACTGCAAAACCTGGGAAAATGATCGAAAGAATGACATGGGAATACTCCTTTAGTACATTCCCACTACTCGAAGCACCAGCATCGGGTGCGAGCAATCTGTGAAGTAATATATTTCTCAAGATAGTCATGAGTAGTAGGTATACGTGTTGTTATATGTAGTACGTGTATGCGTAACTGTAGACCGTATTATACATCTTTGTAAACCACTGTGTGAACGAAAACCGTAGTGCAGTCCGCAACAAACTCCGCTACAATAGTGGGATGCGGTGGCCTTGGTCAAAAACAACTGACTTAGAGACTCCGTCTGCCCCTCTTCAGGTTGAGGCCTCCTCAGCGAATGTGCAGACTGATTCTGGTTTTTCTTTTTTGGCTGATTCTCCCAAAAAGGACTTTTCTTTCTACTGGTTCTTCCTGGTTTTCTGGCTGACAGTCGTGGCCACGGTTTTGATCAGCTGGAAAATGATTGTTTAGCCTGGTTGTGGGAGCACCAATCCGCAAACTCGCAGCTTGATTTTTAGCACTCACTTATATACAATGCTAACTCCACACCCTTGAGGAATGTGGTGTCAAATCAATAAAAAACCATCATATAAATACTTTTTACACATTTATGGCTATCAGCATTCGACACTCATCGGTAAAAAACTCCGCTCCCGCAGAGTCCAACGAGAAAACACCTGCCAAGCAAGATCACCCGGCTTTACTGCCGCTGATTGCCTTGCGTGACGGCGTCATGTTCCCAAACACGGAAACGGTGCTCGTTTTTGGCCGCGAACAGTCACAACTTGCTCTGAATGCTGCCCAGGGATCACACAAGTACGTGGTCATCGTGGCGCAGAAAAAAGCTGCCACCGAAAACCCGACCCCCAAAGACCTCTACCAAATTGGTACTCTCGCAAAAATTGAACGCACGCTGCAACACGAAGGTGAAACCCATGCTTTGATTCGTGGTATCCGCCGGGTTCGTGTTCAGTCATTCCAGCAAGAAAAACCGTTTCCGGTGGTTATTGCTGAACAACTCGAAGAAAAACTCAAGCAGACGGATGAGTTCGAAGCTTCACTCAAGCACTTGTCGAATGTATTCCGCAAGACGGTGCAATCCGGCAAAGCAGTCGAGTTCTTCAATTTTATGCAGTTGGTCGGGGGACTACAGTCGAAAGACTTGGTGGATCACATCGCTTCTGCTTTGGATATTCCAACCCGTGACAAACAGCGCTTACTGGAACAGCTTGACGTCAACAAACGCGTAAAAGCGGTCATCGCCCACCTCACTCGCGAACAACACATTCTCAATATCGAACAAAAAATCAATAATGAAACCAAGAAGCAGATCGACGAGCGCATGCGAGAAAACGTCTTACGCGAACGCATGCAGGCTATCCAGCGCGAACTCGGCGAACTCGACGAAGAAGAAGAGCTCGACGAACTCGAAGAGCGCATCAAAAAAGCGCGCATGCCAAAAAAGATTGAGGAAAAAGTCACCAAAGAACTGCGTCGTTTACGCCAGATGTCGCCGATGCACTCGGAGTACTCCTATGTCATGAGCTGGCTAGAGTCGATGCTCGACATGCCCTGGAGCAAAAAATCACGGGGTCGTACTTCTCTCAAGCGCGCGGCGAAGGTGTTAGATCAGCAGCACTATGGTCTCGAAAAGGTGAAAGAACGCGTCTTAGAGCATTTGGCCGTCATGAAGCTGCGCGAACAAGATGGGAGCAAGTCTTCAAAAAAGAAAAATACCGACGACAAAACCCCACGTAAAAAATGTGCTGCCCACGATTCTCTGTTTTGTCGGTCCGCCTGGTGTGGGTAAAACATCAATTGGCCGTTCGATTGCTGAGTCGCTTGGTCGAGAGTTCGTGAAGGTGTCTTTGGGCGGCGTCCATGATGAGGCCGAAATCCGCGGACATCGTCGAACCTATGTCGGTGCTATGCCAGGAAAAATCATGCAAGGCATGGCGCAGGCTGGTACCAAAAACCCAGTTTTTATGCTCGATGAAGTCGACAAACTCGGCTCTGATTTTCGGGGTGATCCTTCCGCGGCTCTCCTAGAAGCCTTGGATCCAGAGCAGAACTTTGAGTTTACCGACCACTATCTGGGCGAACCATTTGATCTCTCTGATGTGATGTTCATCACCACAGCTAACGTTTTGCACACGATTCCTGGTCCGCTCCGCGATCGTCTGGAAATTGTCGAATACACTGGATACACCTACGAAGAAAAATTCAACATTGCGCAGCAGTACCTGATTGATCAGGTTCGTGAAGGCGCCGGACTGAAGAAAACACAGTTTTCACTTACTGATGGCGCGCTCCGCGAAGTCATTGAACACTACACGCGTGAGGCTGGCGTTCGTGCTTTGAAGCGAGAGATTGCCAAAGTGGCGCGAAAAGTCGCGCGGCAAATCGCCGAAAAAGAAACAAAAAACGTCAAAGTCGAAAAACGCACCGTCAGCGACTACCTCGGTCCGATCAAAGTAATCGACACGCTCATGGAGCTCGAAGACCAAATTGGTTTAGTGAACGGTTTAGCCTGGACGAGCACCGGCGGAGAAGTCATGCACATTGAGGCCGCACTCGCCACTGGCCAGGAAGGCTATACCATTACCGGTCAGCTCGGCGAAGTGATGAAAGAATCAGTCAAGGCGGCCTACACCTATGTTCGCTCGCACGCTGAGGAACTCGGGATTACGCCGCAAGCGTTCAAACATAACCACGTCCACATCCATGCTCCGGAAGGAGCTGTACCAAAAGATGGACCTTCGGCCGGTATTGCGTTGACGACTGTAATCACGTCAGTTTTTGCCGAGAAAAAGATCAAACACACGGTGGCGATGACAGGCGAGGTGACGCTTCGCGGCAGAGTGTTACCCATTGGTGGATTAAAAGAAAAACTCATTGCGGCACACCGAGCCGGCGTAAAACAGGCCTTTATTCCTAAACAGAATGAGAAAGACCTTGTCGACGTCCCAGAAAAGGTGAAAAAAGATATCACCATTATCCCGGTGGAACACGTTAGCGAAGTCCTTGATCAGGCGCTTATCTGGAAAAAATAACAGCGTTTTGTGAAACTCAATCAGTGTTCGGCGCTAGTAGCCGAGCTGTTGCAAAGCTGCCTGATAGTTTTGATCGGACGTAATATCAAACCAAATTCCCTGAAACGGAAAAGCTAAGAGCTTTTGACTTTTGGCCAATTGCGGGAAGACGTCGCTTTCGAGCATGGCTGGTGATTTTTTGGGAATCCATTCCAGCACTTCGGGCTCAAAAAGATAGACACCGGCATTCACGATACTGACAGTTTGCTCGGGTGTACTCCGCTGAAAATCGACGACGGTGTGCCCTTCAATAAAAACGTTGTCATACGTGGACAGCGTGCTACGAGGTTTGACGGCCATGGTAAGCAGTCCACCTTGTTGCGTGTGAAACTCAGCCATCGCCTCAAGATCGATCGTCGTGAGAACATCGCCAGCAATGACGAAAAATGGTCCATCGCTCAGATACTTTTGCGCGCTAAGAATAGCACCTGCCGTGCCAGCCGGCGATGCCTCAAATACATACTTGATTTCCACTCCCAGCGACTTGCCCTCACCGAGTAATGTTTGGATATCTTTTCCTGATTCATTCGTGGCAATAACAATCTTGGTAACGCCAAATTTCTGCAGGTGCTCGATAGTGTGGACAATCAGCGGCTTATCGTTGAGTAAGGTAAGCGGACGTGAAGGCTGGTCGGCATGTTTTTCACCACCAGCTAAAATCAAGGCGGTAGACAGGCGCGGCTGCAAGCTTTTCTGCAGCAAGTGCTCGATGGCATGCGAACGACTCCGAATGCGCTTTTTGTCGATTAAGCGGTCTATGGCGTCGAGGGTTGATTGGGAAAGGGTAATGGTGAGACGGGTTTTCATGCTGACTTCTGGCTAAAAACAAAATATCACACTTTGTCATACGAAAGCAACGCCAGACAACACCGGTCAAAATGAAAATTGAAAAATAAAGAAACTGAAAAAACTACCGACTCCGGTGCAAGACATACTGCACTATGTGTAACAGCATTTCGCGCAATTCGTTTTTGTGCACAGTGTTCAGACCCTGCTCCGCGCGCACTAAATACTGCGCGGCCGTTTCACGCGTTCTCTCTTCCGCTCCCGTCCGGCGAATCAAGTCTTGCGCCCAAGCAACCTCAGCGGCAGAAATGGCTTCTTTGCGCAAAAGAGCCGCTAGATCAGCTTTCTCAGTCGCGCTCGCCTTCTCAGCGGCATACTGGACGAGCAGTGTTTTCTTGCCTTCCCGCAGATCATTCCCGACTGGTTTGCCAGTTTCTTGCGGATCACCAAACAAGCCAATCAGATCATCAGTAATCTGGAACAGGACTCCGGCATTCCGACCGTACTCTGTGAATGGCCCTTTGAGTTCAGCATATTTTTCGCCCAATGTAGCGCCTAACAGCAACGGTGAAACAAACGTGTACTCTCCCGTTACCAAGCGCAAGCCCTCCAGGAATGTATCTTCACGGGCGTCTTCCAAGGTAATGAAATTTTGGTCGAGTAAGGTATACCAGCCCGTGGCAGTCATGTCGTAGGTGAGGTGTAGAAAAATGTGGCTAACCTGCTGTCTTTGTTCGGCACTCACTTCGAGGTTCATCATGATGTCTGACACCATAGCGTGCAGCCAAATACCAGCTACTTCGGTATACGAGCGCGCGACGTGGTTGACCTGCTCCTCGGACAAATCTGCGTACTGCGGAAACTCGCGCAGTTTTTGCGCAATAAAGATGTGCATAGCTGGACCACCGTGGCGGAGTTCGTCTTGATCTGCCACGTCATCGGCCATGAGAATGCGTTTGTGATTGAGTTCCACAGCCATCATAAGCTGGCGGACAGCGGGTTGCTGCACAGCCGCATCAAAAGAAATGTCCTGACTCATCGCAGCACCAACGGCCACCAACAGAGGCCTGAGCGCTTTCGCACCCGGCCGATTCACGTACTCTTCTAGCCAAGAAACGACGCGCTCTGCCCAGGGATCAGGAATGTCAGCAATTTGGGGATGATACGCAACAAAATACGACGCAATATCTTGAGCACTGAGCTCTTGTACACGGTGCAGCGTCGCTTTGAGGTCCATGAACCTCGCTTCTACTCTTCGACAATTACTTTTGCGCCTGATGTCGGGTTGCCGAATAAGCTGTGGGCTGAGCCACCACGCAGGAAGATCTCCATGAAGGGATCGTCATGTCCGGAACTCCCAACGGAGTAGGCCAGTTCGCCTTCATCCACGGAGAAGCTACCACCAGTGACTAAAGCAGCGCGGCGGATGCCGTTAATCTTGATGTGCACTTTTTCGCCTTCGTTGAAACCGCGTTGCGACTTGCGAATGCTGGTCTTGATGTTGCCAAAACCGTCAATCCACATGGCAATGCCTTCTGGCATGTCAGGCAAAGTGGTGGGGTCAACTTCTTCGAGCAAACGTTCTTCGTGTTTTTCGTGCAAAATATCGGACACGGCTTTCGGGAAGAAATCACGCGAGCGGAACTGAGAACCTTCGTTTTCTACTTGAATAATGTGCAGTTTTTCAATGAATGGTTTGACTAAAGAAAGCGTGTAAGCTGAGTTCACGGCCACAATTTCGATACCATTTTTCAGTTTGGCGTAGACGAGTTTTTCACCAGCGTTATTTTGCATGGCCGCTTTTTGCTCTTTGCGAGGCGCCGTGTTGACGTACATCACAGTTCCTGGAGGATTTTGTCCCAGAGCAAATTGATACACCATGAAGCCAGTAGCGACAGTGTCAAAAGAAGGAATCGAGGTAGGAATAATGTGGAGATCGAGATCCCAGTTCTGCGTGTACAAACGCTCCAGGATTTCTCCGAATTCTTGTGAGGCGGGTTGGTAGTCACAAATGACATGGAGTAAACGCTTCATAACTCGGATAGTATACCAGTTTTTCTTATTTTCGCCTGCTACAATACGTGAGTCCTATGCAACGAATTGATTTGTCATCGACACCACTGATGGGCGCGGTCGAACGAGCCGTAGCCGCGCTCGAACAGGGCCAGTTAGTGATCTACCCTACCGAAACATCGTACGGCATTGCCGCCGATGCAACTCGTCTTGAAGCAATCGAGCGCCTACGCGCCTACAAAGGCAATCGCCAAAACAAGCCCTTCTCCATTGTTATGGCGGACCAAACCATGGCCGAGTCATTCGTCACGCTGACCGACACCGCTCGCCGTCTCTACACCGAACACTTGCCTGGTCCGCTCACTGTGATTTCTGACTCCCTCCCCGAAACCGTTGCTCCTGGCGTGGCCAATGCCGACGGAAGTATTGGAGTACGTATCCCAGACTACCCGGTCATCTTGGAAGTGGTAAAACAGTTTGGTCGCCCAGTAACCGCAACCTCAGCCAACCCTTCCGATGGCAAGCAGCCCTACAGCATTGACGAGCTCCTCGCTGAGCTGACCGACGAACAAAAAAACCTGGTGGCCATTATTCTCGATGCTGGGGTTCTCCCGCCGACGCTTCCCACCACTATTGTTGATGCCCGCGGCGAAACGCCACTTGTTTTGCGCCAAGGTGGCATTCAATTTTCCACTACGGAACTCCACCACACTTTCTCTGCAAAGGAAACTCAGGACCTTGGCGTACAAATCAGCACGAAACTCAAAAGTTTCTGGGGGCGCTCACCAATTATTTTTGCCCTCACTGGCGAAATGGGGAGCGGGAAAACTCACTTTACCAAAGGCATCGCGGCCGGCTTACGCATTCCCGACCTCATCAAATCGCCATCTTATGCTTTCGTCCACGAATACACATTCACAGCGCAGCGTGAGGCACTTCCCTTTTTGCATGTCGATGCCTGGCGGTTGGAGAATCCTGACGAACTGGATTCTCTGGGACTTGCCCGAGCCTTGTCCCAATCAGGCATCGTTGCCATCGAGTGGGCGGCTCTAGAGACCGAGTTCTTCCAACGCTGGAAACTGAAGGCCGTCTGCGTCCATGTCGATTTTTCTTCCTCTGCCGAAAACGAGCGCACCCTCCGCATCACCACTTCGTATCCGGAAAGTGAGGCCGTGGCATGATTTTCCTTGGTATCGATACTTCTTGCGACGACACCTCCATTGCCGTTTTGCGTGATCGTCAAGTTTTGGCCAACATCATTTCGTCTCAGGATGACACGCACAAAGAATACGGCGGCGTCGTTCCCATCTTAGCGAAACGAGAACACGAGAAAAACTTCCCCATTGTTTTGGACAACGCTCTCCACACCGCTGGTGTTACCCCTGCCGAAATAGACCATATTGCGGTAACCATTGGTCCGGGACTCGCCCCATCACTCGAGGTAGGCGTTGAGCAAGCTCAACGTCTGGCCGCAGAATGGAAGAAGCCACTCGAACCAATTCACCACATGGAAGGCCATTTGCTCTCAGCCCTGGCTACCGACAATACCGGTAACGGCGGTCCCGATCCAGACACGGTCACGTTTCCTGCTCTCGGTATTCTTGCCTCTGGCGGACACACCGAAATGGTTCTCATTCGCGCTTGGGGCAAATACGAAATCATCGGTGAAACCGTGGACGACGCTCTCGGAGAGGCCTATGACAAAGTTGCGCGCATGCTCGGCCTTGGCTTTCCGGGTGGCGGCAAACTGGCTGGCTTAGCCGAACAGGGCAATCCGAACCAATACGATCTCCCTATCGCTATGCGCCAGTCTGGGGACTACAACGTCAGCTACTCCGGCATTAAAACGGCAACCCTGCGCCTGGTCCGTGAGCTCACGAACAACGGCCAAAAAGAACTTACCCCCGTGGAAATGCAAGATGTTGCCGCGAGCTTCCAACGCGCTGCTCTGCAAACACTCTTACAAAAGGTAAAAAAGTTCTCGCCTCCGAGCCAGTAAAACACGTCTTTCTGGGAGGGGGAGTTGCGGCAAACCAAGTCCTGCGGGCAGAGTTACAAATACTTCTGCAAGATCACCAGGCCGAACTGTTCTGGCCGTACTCGCTGCGCCTTTGTCAGGATAACGGCGCCATGATCGCTCTGGCCGCGTACTTCCATAAGTACTACGGCTACCAGCTCGACTTCGAAAAAATTGACCGCCGGCCACAATGGCGACTCGACGCGTTCTCGCAAACCCTCAAGTAAAGTGAAAAAATTATAAATTGTTTTGACGTACAAACTGCTGCAACTGCTGCCAGGTTGGATCAACTGGTTCGTACACCCATTGACCGTACTTCTCGGTAGGCGGATGCACAAATAAGGTGGCGCTGTCAGTAGCGACTGACGACGCCGTTACGGGCAACTCCACAGAAGCAAACTCCGGAATCTGCTGCGTTTTCCACAAATATCCGGCTAGAACTCCTCCGTCGTAGAGCGACACCACATCTTGGTAGCGATCCGCGTACCAGCGGTAGAGACGACCAGCGGTATACGGATTGGCAATAAAGTGGGGATCGGTCATTTTGGCAAACAGCGCTGATAACACTTGGCGCTGGCGGCGAGTACGGGCCTCGTCAGTGCCCTCTTCAGGATCGGCGCTTTTGCGAGTACGAATGTACTTGAGCGCCGTTTCCCCATCCATAGTTTGCTCACCAGCCTCAAAGGTAATCGTTTCATAGAGTACTGCCGGATCAGTCTCCACCGAAACATCGACCCCACTGCGCGGGAACCGATCGTCCGTAAATGTGTGCGGCACATCTACTGTCACCCCACCCACCAGATCAATGAGGTCTTGCACATCTTCTAGTGAAACGACCACAACTCCATCAAAGTCTACACCCGTCATCTCCGTGAGCACTTGGGACGTGAACTTCTCGGGAGCAGCGGGATTGCGTTCTGTGCCGTAAAAATAGAGCGCATTTACTTTGGTGGCATACTCTGGGTGGTACACATCGCGGGGAATGCTGAGCGTAGAAACGGTGTTCTCTGCCGGTTGGTAGGTAATCATCATGAGCGTGTCGGTCAAAATAGCGGACCGTCCACTGCCCGCCACCTCATCTATACCCAGAAGCAAGAGGCGAAATGGCTCTGTCTCTTCCTGACGTATCGTCTGCCACCAACCAGTTCCCGCTTCCGCGGCGATGGTGAGTGGTGATCGACCCGCTGTCTCAAGAAACGCATCATGGAGTACTACAGATCGCTGTACAATCCATCCCGTCAGAAAGGCCAATAAAAAAAGCAAGACACTAGTCCCAATAAAAACAGAAACCAATGTACCTTGTACCACCGATGCTACTATGCGCCGAAACCAGTGTGTCATACGTTATTTTCCAATTGCGACGCGGAAACGGAGCCATTTCCAGCGCAGACTATCACCTAGTGTGAAGAGACTATAGATCGGTGAATTGATAACCAAATCATGTGTCGGGAGAGACTGGACAAGCTCGACGTCATACCCTTCCTTGAATTTGTGGAAACCATACCATTTGTGATTGCTATCGGGATTTGGTCCGAGTGATCCCCACATATCAAATGAAGTACACCCTTCGCGTTTGGCGAGCTTAAGCGCTTCCCACATCATCAAATTATTCGCCATGACTTCACGATGCTCACGAGAACTGGCGCCATAGGGATAGTACCCTACGCCGTTGAAAAGAAACAGAATCCAAGCACTTAGGGTTTTGCCTTCGTATGTCGCCTTGAGAATGCGGAGCATACCGCTTTCGCAAAGCACTTTCCACATAGTGCGGAAATAATCAGATCCATGGGCATAAAAACCCTGACGAGCCGTTGTCTCTTCCAAGAGGCGAATGTACTCTTCCAAACCAGCTTGTGTGGTGTCTTCGACTACTTCCACGCCTTTTCGTTCGGCGAGACGAATATTGTAGCGAGTTTTACTCTTGAAACCGGCCAACATCGTT
Source organism: Candidatus Woesebacteria bacterium (assembly GCA_021208605.1). GTDB lineage: Bacteria > Patescibacteriota > Microgenomatia > UBA1400 > UBA1396 > JAJOJK01. The sequence continues at coordinate 60,174 of JAJOJK010000005.1, forward strand.
TCTTCGTCGGCGCTGAGATCTTTGACAAACGTGTAACGAGTAAACAATGAACGGCCAGGTTGAGCGCTGTTATTGCTCAGCATTTCTTCCAAATCAGCAAACGGCTGTTCTGCTTCCACGGGAGCCTGCACATTGGGTTCCAGTTTTATAAACACGCATCCCTGACGACGACCAACTTCCGACAGTGCGTGCAGCATTTCTGGGGTAGGTCGAGGACCCTTTGGCATGTAACCAGCGGTACCACCTAAGACTGGAATCTTGTGGAACGTCACTGACAAAGCCTGTTCCAAAGCACCGTTATCACCAAAAATTCCCAGGCGTTCTAAAGATTGCCCAGTAGCTTGGCGAAACTCACCCCACTCCCACGACTGCAGCGGGTGCGCAGCCACGGCATTAAAGCGTTCTTTTTCTTCCAAGGTGATAGGACGGATAATCATAAGCTGTACGTATGGTAGCAAACTTCTCGGGAAGGAGAAAGGAGACTCTGTTTCTATCCTGTATTAGAAGGCTGAGGCATGGTAAGGCTATTTTTTTTAAACTCGTCGATGAGAGATTGTCTTTGCTCTGTTTCAGATGGTAAATGATATATGCTTGCTGACGGAACAGCACTTTCAAGAAAATGCAATGCCAAAACGCCTCTATCCCAGGTCTCTTCTGTTTCGAAATGGTGGAGTTCTCCGGCTAAATAGTGTTTCACGACATCACTGAAGAGAAGTCTGGCAAAGCCAGGATTTTCTCGCGGTCCACCTTTAAATCCTTGATCATAGTAGTAAAACGAATCTTCAGCAAGACCAGTAGCCCAGTCAATGCCTTCAAGCTGTGGTTCTAATGTTTGGGGCTGAATTTCGCCACTTCTATAAAACGCCATATTGGGAAAATCTGTACTCAAAAGTTCTAAAGTTCGTGCAATCAAATGATTTACTCCGAGAAAGTCTGGTAAACGAGATCTACCACTCAAAAAATTATCTGCTGCTTGCAGGGCAAGACCATCTGAAAGTTCACTTAACTCACGAAATGCTTGAACAGTACCCAGTCCTACTCCTAGAACAGGTGGACGATCTTCATCTTGACGCCATGTCCTCAGAATCCAGCCAGGATTCCTCAAGGCTTTTGCCATGTAGATACATAAAAAAGCCTCTTGCACTTCCAAAGATGAAAAGCTGGATGCTGTTTTTATATCTGACAGACGCAATTCTCGTACTTGTAATACTGATTGTTCACTCTCATGACCAAATCGTGATAATAAATCCCCGATACGCATGCACTCAGTTTATAGGGCGAAACATAACAATACAATTAAGAAAACTACCGTCCCAACCACTCATCAATATCCATGCTGCCGTCGAGAATAGCGTCGAGCATGGGATCGTCGAGTGGGGTCTCGGAATGAGAGTTCTCGGAGCGCAAGCGTGCATTCTGCCCAAACGGGGAAGCTCCATCTTCAAACGCATGCGCCGGAATCTCGCGCAAGAAACGAGCCGGCATCTGTTGGGAGTAATTTCCATACAGCAGTCTTCGCTGGGCGTAGGACAACACCAATCGGCTCTTCGCGCGGGTAATGCCGACGTAACACAAGCGGCGCTCTTCTTCCATCTGCTCGCGATCTTGCAAAGACCGACTGTGCGGGAACAAGCCCTCTTCGAGTCCCACCAAAAAGACATACGGAAACTCGAGCCCCTTCGCGGCGTGCAACGACATGAGCGTTACCGCTGGCCCCTCGCCCATGCTGGAGCGCTCTTCTCGCTCGCCACCGACCAAAGCTACCTGCTCTAAAAAGAGTGGCAACTCCGGGAACTGGGCCGCTACCGAATGCAACTCTTGAATATTTTCAATACGAGTCAGATCGGTAGGATCTTTTTCGTCGAGCTTGTCCATGTAGTTGCTGGATTTCAGGATGCCCTCGAGCAAATCTTGCGTGGTGCCGGTCACTTCGCCGGTTTCGAGATTGCGCACGGTGTCGCGCCACTCGGTAAAATTGGCGTAGCGGCGCTTGCCGAGCTTGAGGACCCGGTTTTCGCTAATCACATCGTTCGGCTGGTAAACCAGTTGCAAGTACGCCAGAATATCTTTGATTTCTTTGCGCGAGTAGAAGGCCACGCCACCCACAAGTTTGTAGGGAATTCCCTTTCGCAGCAATGCTTCTTCAAACTCACGACTCTGGGCGTTGGTACGATACAAAATAGCCACGTCACTCAGCTCATCGGGGTGTTCGCGGGCGATGATATTGGCGACTAAGTGCGCTTCTTCGGTACCATCGTTGGCCTGTAAAACACGCAGTTTGTGCGTGTCGACACTATCGGTCCATAACTCCAAAACCGGGTGCATAGTGTTGTTACGAATCACATTTGAAGCCGCTTCCAAAATGCTCGGCGTGGAGCGATAGTTACGCTCCAGGCGGTATTCTTCCACATTGGCAAAGTCTTGGCGGAGTTTCAGTAAGTTGCGGTAATCTGCACCTCGCCACCCATAAATAGCCTGACTGGCGTCACCGACCACATAAAGGTTGTTTTGCGGAAACGCAATCAGCTTGGTGAGCACATACTGGGCGTGGTTGGTATCCTGGTACTCATCAATTAAAACGTGCTTCCACTGCTGCTGATACTGTTTACGAATGTGCTCGTTTTTGCGAAACAACTCCACAACTTTGCTGAGCATGTTGTCAAAATCAACGGCTCCCGCCTCGATCAGTTTTTTCTCGTAGATACGATACACGCGCGCTACCGTAGTCTGAAACGGTCCGCGAGCAAACTGCTCGTACTCTTCGGGAGTGATGAGTTGCTGCTTCGACTCAGAAATGCTCTTCACCAGCGCTCGGGGGTGATACTTTTTGGAATCAAGATTCAGTTCTTTGGCAATGAGTTTAATGAGAGACAGCTGATCATCACTGTCATAAATAACGTAACTTTGCGATAGACCGACCAGCTCCGCATGGCGTCGCAGCAAGCGCGCGCACAAACGGTGGAACGTGCCGGCATAGGGCAAACTGTAGCCCGTCAGCACACGCACGCGCTCTTCCATCTCTTTGGCGGCTTTGTTGGTAAAAGTCAGTAAGACAATTTCTTCTGGCTGGATGTTTTTTTGGTCAATCAGGTACGCCACTCGTGTGGTTAAGACGCGTGTTTTCCCAGAACCGGCCCCGGCCAACACCATTGCCGGACCATCGCCGTGCAAAACTGCTTGGCGTTGTTCCTCGTTGAGTACACTCAAGTACGTTGGCTCTGATTGGGACATAGATTCACACCCTAGCAAAAAAAACGCACAAACGAAAGACAGCAATTGTGCTGCCAGACGTTTTTTCTTTATTCTACAAAGGTAATTGCGGTGCCCACTTTGCCGGCACGACCAGTGCGACCAATGCGGTGCACGTAGTCAGCGTAGGACTGTGGTTCGTCATAGTTAATCACGTGGGAAACGTCATCAATATCGATACCGCGAGCAGCCACATCAGTAGCGAGTAAAGCTTGGACGTGTCCATCTTTAAACGTACGCAGGGCCCGTTGGCGAGCACCTTGGCTTTTGTTTCCGTGGATAGCGATAACTTTGAATCCGCGTTCTTTGAGCTTGCGTTCCAGCTTGTTGATACCATGCTTGGTGCGACCAAAAATGATCGCTTTTTCAACATCCCCTTGAATGAGAATGTCGTGCAGCATCTCGACTTTGTCCTGGCCAATTTTGACCGGCAACGCTTTCTGCTCCACATGGTGACTGGTCTCAGCCTGCTTGACGCTGATCTTGACTGGCTTATCCATCAGCTTGCGCATGATTTCGTCGGTAGCCGAGTCACTCGTAGCACTGAAAAATGCTGCATGACGTTTGCGTGGCAACTTAGAAATCAAAAACAAAATGTCCTGACGGAAACCAATGTCGAGCATGCGGTCAACTTCATCGAGCACAATATTGGTAAACATTTCTGGATCAAAGTGACGGCGCTTGAGTAAGTCGATCAAGCGACCTGGTGTGGCAATCACAAAATGTGGGTTTTGCGCCAGCTGTTTGATTTGGCGATCCATACTGGTTCCGCCAATACAGACAGAAACACCAATCGGTAAATCTTTGGCAAACTCCACAAACTCATCACGAATTTGCAGTGCGAGTTCACGAGTTGGTGCCAAAATCAGTACGCCTTGATCAGAATCTTGCAACACTTTGTCGATAAACGGCAACAGAAACGCGGCTGTTTTACCGGTTCCGGTGTTGGCAATACCGACCACATCTTTCCCAGCGAGCAATTCTGGAATAGCCTGATCCTGAATAGGAGTCGGCTCTTCGTAGCCACGCTGAGCAATATTTTTTTGCAGACGGTCATCGAGCGCAAAATCAGTAAACTGATGTTCAATTTTCACCTCTGGTAATTCAGCCACAACGGCTTGCGCCGAGTTGGTATAGCGCTTTAAACGGCCCTCACGGCCAGTAGTATTTTTTTTGGAGCTCGAACGACGACCAAAGCGGCGTCTCCCTCCACGAGAATAAGACATATTTCCTTTTCTTTTGTACTCACGGAGAGAATCGCATCGCTTGCCACCTGGCAAACTTCAAACCGAACAGAACGTATAGTATACCATACAAACGCCTTTTTCCGCTGAGAAGATGATGTTGTATGATGCATACATATGAAACTCTCCCACAAACTCATCGTTGCCAACTGGAAATCAAACAAGTCCGTGACCGAAGCCAAACACTGGGCTGAAACTTTCGTGCAGCAAGAACCAAAAGATGCCTACACCTATGTTGTCTGTCCACCGTACTCGGCTTTGCTGGCTCTCCAGGACCAAGAGCAGTACTTTGCGCTCGGCGTACAGGACCTCAGTGCCTTCGGCGCTGGAGCCTATACCGGCGAGATTTCCGCACATAATCTGCTCGATCTTGGAGTGAAGTACGCCATTCTTGGCCACTCCGAGCGCCGCCGCTACCAGAACGAAACCTCAGCTGATGTCGCCAAAAAAGTGACCTCGGCACTCGATGCTGGCATCACTCCGATTGTCTGTGTCGATCGCGATCAATTCGGTGAGCAGGCAGCTCAACTTACCGCCTCCCAACGCGAGCAAGTGATCGTGGCCTACGAACCGGTGCATGCCATCAGCACCTTTGGCGGACAAGAAGATCCCATTGAAACCACTCTGGAAAACATTGCCGCACTGAAAGAATCGTTTGGTAACGTACCGGTACTTTACGGGGGCAGCGTTACGCCAGAGAACTCACTCGTGTACTTACAAGAGGATGCTATTCAGGGAGTTTTAGTTGGTGGAACGAGCTTAGATCCAGAAAAATTTGCTCAATTGTGAACCGCATACACGCGGTATGACGCGTTGCTCAATACAGGATCACCAAATTGCTGACGGAAATAGTCCTCATTCGCCTTGAAATCATGGATCTCTGGCAACCCAATCACCACATAATCAATACTGTACTGCTCGAGTAATTCACGTGCGTTTTCCTCACCAGCAAACATGGCAAACATATCGGTTTCTCGCTGACGATAGTCAATTCCATACGTCCACATCCAACCGCGATAGCCAAGCAAAATTTGGCGCCCGGTCAGAGCCGGTACCCAGTGGTTGTGTTTATCGGCGGTCAGCACCACGTCACCCGGCTCAGAAATCTGCCGAAAATGGGCTGCCAACTGTAAGTCCGCCACGCTCCACATGAGGTGAGAATTTTTCTCGGTACCGGTAATGCGCCAGAGATCGAGCCATCCAGAAGACGTGATTACCATGAATACGATGATCGCTCCTGCCGGTCCAAGTATTCTCCGTGCGCTCCAGGTTCGACTCAAGGCTTCTACGACGGCAATTGTGAGAAACAGGTACGTCCATGTCAGTATTTTTGAGTTATCCCAGTCATACGGCTGAAATAAAATTAAATTCGTCAAACCAAACGTGAGCCAACCGGCAACCACAAAGGGATTCTTCCATAACTTACCCCAGACCGTGCCGATTGCTGCCAGAGGCAAAAACAGTCCCCAGTTCAGCAGCCAAAACCAGAACCAGTTTTCTCCTTTGGCTCGTGGATTCGCTAACCAACCAGGCATCCAGGTAAAGAAACTCCCACCAACTTCACCGCCATACAGCCACCAAAATATCGGCACACTCATCACACCAGCCGCCACCGCAAAAGGCACCCAGAACTTCCAGCGACGCGGCTCCATGGCAAACCATACCGCACACGTCACAACCAGCACAATAAAACTGTGGACATGCACAAACAGCAAAGCACTACTTACTACTCCGAGTCCAATAATCGCCGGCACAGAAACAGTGGCTGCTTTTCGTTTTGACCAGAGAAAAAGATAGACACTCAACGCCACCACCATGCCGAGCAACAACGCGCGCTGTGGCACCAATTGTCCAGACACCACATTGATCCATTCGAGAGTAATATCGCCAATGTGTGTGTATTCACGCGGAGGATGAAGGAGCGTTTGCCAAGTGGGCGATTCCCACAAATCAGCGAAAAACCAAAGGAATCCTAATCCACCGCTTGTCAGAAAGATGGTCACCCCAAGTACGGCGCGAGTGGCAGATTTCCAAAAGAGCCAAAAGAAAGCGTACATCACTCCCAACAAAAGCAATGTGGTGAGAATAGTGGGCACTATAAATGCCGAAACAATATCCCAACCAGCACCCATCAACCAGCCAGAAATTGCGTCTGCTAAAAATGGATAGGTAAATTTTTTACCCACAAACAACGGGTGTGAGGACAACCACATCGACCAAGGCCGAAACGCAAAAACACTGGCGTAGGTCACATGAACGGACCAATCCGCCCAGACCCCAATCCAACCAGCAGTAATGCCCTCTTTTGTCCAATAAAAAATATCTCGCCACAGGAGCGTGAAAAAACCACCCCACGAGGCTAGAACTACCGCCAACCCCGAAAACCATGATTGACGCAAAGCATCACGCAAAAACGTCGTATAATGGCTCAATGATGCGTTTGTTTTTTTCCAGTTCACTTATGGCTTTCGTATTTGTCAGTATTGTAGCGTTTGCCTTAGTGACGCGCATGTGGCGAATTTCCACTCCATCCACATACTACTTTGATGAGGTCTACCACGCCGTCACTTCAAAACTGGTGGCCCGCAATGACGCCCGAGCATATGAATGGTGGAACCCCGCGCCAGAAAAAGACACCGCCGTGGACTGGCTTCACCCTCCGTTTGCCAAACTCACGCAAAGCTTGAGCATGCTCGTATTTGGCGAAAACAGTTTTGGCTGGCGTTTCAGTTCCGTCGTATTTGGAACCGCAACGGTAGGTGTACTCTATTTTGTGGCGCGCGAACTGGGCTTTGATGAAACCACTAGCCTGGCAAGTACTGGTTTATTGGCATTAAGCGGCCTGGCCCTGAGCATGTCGCGCATTGCAATGAACGATATACATGTGACTTTCTTCATTCTCTTGAGTGTTGGTCTGTACTGGCGATGGCGAAAATCGCCTACGTTGCTTTTGTCCGTGCTGGTTGGTTTGAGTACTGGTTTAGCGTTTGCTTCGAAGTGGTCAGGTATTTTCTTGCTCGGGCTTTTTGCTTTTGATACTGCCGCGCGCTTCAAATCTGATTTTCTGCAAAACCGAACTCTTCCCAGTCGGGTTTTTGTCCAACTGTGGGCATCCTTGCTATTACTCATACCAACAGTCTATTTCTTGAGTTATGGCCAAATGTTTTTGCAAGGGAAAGATCTCACTCACTGGTGGGAACTCCACCAACAAATTTGGTGGTATCAAACAAATTTGGAAGCAACACATCCGTACCAATCTACTCCTCTGCAGTGGGTACTCAATCTCCGTCCGGTCTATGCCTTCACAGACAGCACCTCTACCGTTCTGGCGGACATTTACCTACAAGAAAACCCAACTCTTGCTTGGTTTGGAGTGGTAGCGGTCATTTGGACCCTCGCTGACGTCGGTATGTATGCACTTTCCACCATGAAAGTGGTCTGGAAATCGGCTATGACACAGCAAAAAAAGTGGCAGACGCGGCTCAAGAAACTGTGGCTTCAATCGAGCGACACATACCGGCTTCTCTTTGTCGTTGCTGCCTACGCTGTCTTTTGGTTGCCGTGGGTAATTTCACCGCGCATTATGTTCTTTTATCATTACTTGCCTTCAATTCCGTTCCTGTGTTTGTTGCTCGCCTATCAACTGCAGTTCTTGCGCCAAAAATTCTATGGAAACGGTATCGCCATTGGAATCATTGGTATTATCGCGCTAAATTTTGTCTTGTTTTATCCGCACTGGACCGGATTACCAGTTGATCGCGAACTGTGGAGTTGGCTCTACTTCGCACTGCCTCAGTGGCAATAATGTACTTTTTTTGTACACTTTGACGCTACAGTACCGGTATGCAAAACCATTCTTCTCCCGAACCTGTGCCTACGGATACAACGAAAGATTCACCACTTGATGACTTTTGCCCGATCTGCGCGGCACAGGAAAAAGCAGATAACGAAGGTCGAGACATTACGCTCGATGAACTTATGGAAGCCTTTCGCGAAAGCGAAAAACTCGGTGCGGTCGTTGGATATGGTCCCGACGATCTCTAGTCCGCAAACTACTCAGAATCTTGCGGGAACGTGAGCTGCTGCTCAGCGACTTGCTCAGCCAAAACATCTTTTTGCAAACCAAGCATCTCGCAGATCTCACACTGTCCACAAGGCTCTCGTTCTAAAAAGTGGAGCGACTGTAACTCATCCCGCACCTGGCGCAAGAGATCTTTGAGTTCATCTAGATCTTCATCAGCAAGTTGAATGCGTTCTGATTTGTATCGCCCGGTGGGATTTTTTTCCAAAAATACGAACTCACCTTCACGAATAGTGTATGCAAAGCTGGAATCGAGATCGCCCAACAGCTTATAGAATAACAACTGGCGGTATAAATCACCCTCGGAATTCTTTGTTTTCCCGAGAATGTGGTTACGAGACTTGGGCGTACCTGTTTTGTAGTCAATCACACAGACCGTTTGCGCAGCGGCGTCAAGCATATCAACACGATCGATTTTTCCGACCAATTGCAAACCCTCAAAGGCAATCGGTGGTTGTCGACCCATATTTTTTTCCACTAATAAACTGGGTGTAAAACTCTCTTTGTGCTCATGGTAGTAATCAGAAAGAATAGTCTTCGCTTGCGCCGATATCTCGGCCACTTCAGTCAATGAAAGTGGCATCGGATTCACCACCGCGTCAATGCGAGGCAAAATCTCTGCCAAATCGGGGACTGTCCCTGTCAAATTGAGGTCGCGGTAGAGACGCTCCATCGCCGCGTGCACGGCTGTGCCGAGCACCAGAGGACGAGTCGGCAAACTGGGAATCCGAATCAATCGCTTGTACAAAAACCCCACCGGACAGGCCAAGTACTCATTCAACGCCGAAACCGACATCGCAAACGAATCCACCAAAGACGCTAACCACTCACGATCAATGTGCGTCCACGCGTACTCGCTCGAGGCGGTCTCCAAATAGTTTTGCAACGTAGATTGAATTGCCTCGGCTGACAATGCTGGCTGATCCGCGTGCGGCGTCTCCCGAATTTCCACTACAAACTGCGAAGGTTGCAGTTCTTTCACTCTGCCACCCTGGACCGTACTTTGGCTCCATGACACGATCACGCGCCGTTTTGCCCGGCTCAAAGCAACATAAAACAATCTACGCTCGTCGGCATTTTTCTCATCTTTGGTGCTGTCGGCATACGGAATAGTCCCCGGAAGGGGCTGAATATTTTGCGGTGAACGAATGTTGCCCCAATAACCATCCTGGACATGTAATACGAACACAGTGTCCCATTCCTGCCCTTTGGCTTGGTGTGCGGTCACAATCGGAACAGCTTCGGTTTTCACATTGAGATCATCTGCCGGAATTCCGAGTCCGTGCGCTTGCATGCGTTCCAAACGATCTAAAAACTCAGCCAAATTCGTCTTGGTGTGTAACCGGTACCAACTCTGCACTTCGCGCAGAAAACTGGCCACGATATTGATATCTGTCAGGGCGATGTCACCTTGCCAACTGTGCGCATATATTCCTGCCTCACGCAACACGGTTTCCACAAATTCTGGCAGCGGTACTTTCGCCTCGAGATCCTGCCAGGCAATCAGCTGCTTTCGCAGAGTAGATACTTTTTCTGGCTGAACCAACGGCAAAGCCGCTACAGCGGCCTCGTCACCCCAGAAGTCCCAGACACTGCGATTGTGGTCTTTCGATTTTGATCCGGCGCGAATGAGTTGTAATGCATCGGTCGGATCGAGGTCCCACCAAGGTTGCTGCAGCAAAGGAACAAAGAGTTCTGTTTCGTCTTGGGTGCGCACAGCGCTCAAAAAACGCAGTAAAACCAAAATTTTCTGAATCAGCGGAAACTGTAAAACATCTTCGCCACGAGTAATTTGCGTCCGAATATTTGCGCGAGCGAGTACTGATTCGAGCAAAGCCATATGACTGTGCTTCCGCACCAACACCGCAATTTCGGACAATGGCACTCCGGCGTCATGTCGTTCCCGAATGGCTTGCGCAACCCAAAAACACTCAGCCAACGTGTTGGGAGCTTCATGAAACCAAACCTCACCTGGACTCTCTTGATGAGCGCTCTGCAAAGGTGCCGAGAGTGTCTGCATTAACTCCGCCTGTCCCGGACTTTCATCGGCCGAGTTGTGGGCAATGGCTGTAGCGGCCGCATCATAGATCGATTGTCGACCGCGATACCCGGTGCGCAAAGCCACCACCGTCGCATTAGGATACAAATCTAAAAAGTGAAATGTGTTCGCCAAGGAAGCACCTTGGAAACGGTAGATTGACTGATTCGGATCTCCCACAGCAAAGACATTCGCCTGCTGTCCCCAGTGGCTGGCCAATAACTCCAAGAGCTGCAACTGGGCCTCGTTGGTGTCTTGCCACTCGTCGACTAAAAAATACTGATAGGTCTCTTGATACTCAGCTAAAACATCAGGATCATTACGGAAAGCATCGCGCACCCACAAAATCATGTCTTCAAAATCATAGGTGTGGCGCTCGCGAAGTTGGCGCTCATACTCTGCATAGACTTGTGCCAACTCACGATTTTTCTGCACGGTTTTTGTGCGCGAGCGAAGCTCGGTTTTCGTCAATTCATCGGCATTGTTCTCTAAATAGGTCTCTTCCTCTTCGGCAAGTTCGCGAATACTCAATGGCGAGTGACCTTCTCGTTTGTAGTTAGAAATCAAGTGCAAGCAATCGCGCACAAAATACAACGGATTCTTGGCCGACTTGATATGCTCAAAATCATTTTCCAGTAAAATTTGCTCGACTATTGAGATCTTGTCGACTTCCGCAATCGGCTCTTGGCGCTGCGGCGAAAGCGGAAACAGTTCCTGGTGCGACTCAATCACTTCGGTACAAAAGCTATGAAACGTGGTGCACTTTACTCCGTAGCCATCGGCGCCAATCATGTCGACTAAACGCTGCTGCATATTTTTAGCGGCCGCCTGCGTGAACGTCAGGGCCAAAATATTATGCGGTTTGACATCGAGAGTAGCCAAAATATGGGCAATACGGGTGGAAAGTATTTGTGTTTTTCCAGTACCGGGCCCGGCCAAAACAAATACAGGCCCCTCCGTAGTCTCCACAGCGAGACGTTGTTCAGGATTCAAACGATTCAGTGATTCGGTATAGGCAGCCATGTGTAGTCAGTAGTATACCGTTGCACCCGGTACAATACAGCCACCGATGATTATTCCTGTCTACCAACCACTCGGTTCTTCTTCGCACCGCTTAGCAGCGGATATTGGCGCGCAGCGGCAGGAAAAAGCCACTCATACCGGCACCCTCGACCCCATGGCCGAAGGCGTACTGGTCGTTTTAACGGGTGAGGATCGTTTCCAAAAATCAGTCTACTCAAAATGGCCCAAGGTATATGAATTTTCCATCCTCTGGGGACTTACCACCGATACTGATGACAGTCTGGGTCTACTCACTGCTTCGCCTGCTAGCTGGCACAAGCTACCTCCCACCAACCACTTAGCCAAGCAACTACAGACGCTCCTCCCCAAGTTTCTGGGCGAACAAGAGCAGCAAGTGCACGCGTTTTCCGCGCGGCGCTGGCAAGGACAATCTTCATTTGACTTTGCTCGCCGCGGCGAACCAATCCCAAAAAAAAACTCGCACTATTTCACTCTCGTCCTTTGCACTCATCCATACCGATACGCTCCCTTTGGCAACCATCAGTGAGGAATTCTCGCACCGCCTTACGCTCGTTTCTGGCGACTGGCGCCAACAAGAGATCGCAGAAACTTGGAAAGTACTCAACACCACTCACCAGACTGACTCGCTGCCCCGCACTTTTTTCCGAGTGCACTGCTCCCATGGCACCTACATTCGACAACTCGCTCATGATCTGACACAGAAACTTTCTTTGCCAGGAATAGTCTGGAATCTCAAACGAATCCAAAACGGTCCCTACACACTTGCTGACACAGAGCAAGTCAAATGAAAGTCAAATAAAAGCCCTATAAGTAAACCATTATGGTATAATGCTCTCCTGGAATGATCGTTCCAGACCATACATCCATCGAACTTCCTTCTTCCGGCCATTCGGGAAGCATTCCTGCCTCCACCAAACAGTACATTCTGCATACGCTGCATCGGGCGCGCCAACCTGAATGGAGCACCGAATGGTTGACAAAAGTCACCCTTCATAACCTCGGAAACGTCACCGCCGCTCTGTTCTGCATCGCCGAGGAGCTGCAAAGCTCTCTCACACTGGACCAAGTCATTCATCTCCACACGGCCTTCACGTATCTCTACAACACCATCCAAACCAGCCAACAACTCTTTCGTAGTAGCCAGATACGTCCCACGCGCTTTCACCTGTCTTCAACCCTTTCCGAAACATGCGCCCTCTTCACACAGGAATACAAACAAAAAAAGATTTCCTTCACCACGTACATCCCAAAAAATGTTTTGGCTTACGGACATCCCAACATTACGCAACAAATAGTCGTAAACATTCTGCGCAATAGTATTGACGCGCTAGCAAACAGCCCGCAGAGAAACAAAAATATTCGGGTAAATCTTTCACGTCGACCAAAATCACTCCAACTTGTCGTAGAAGATAACGGTCCAGGAGTCGCTCCTGAACTCCTGCCCGTCATCTCCAAACCTGCCTACACCACCAAACCGCTCGGACAAGGTCTGGGGCTAGCCTTTGTCGACTGGCATATGCGGCATACGGTGCACGGAACCGTGACCCGTTGCCATAATCCGCCACATGGACTGCGCACCATACTTGTCTTTCCGCTCCCTCCAGACATTGATACAATAGCCCCATGAACGCTGCTACCTCTTTCCTCTCACCCCTGCAAACTCGGTGGCGCTCATTTCGCCAGTCGCGCTGGTTTTCACCGGTACTCGTGGTACTGATTAGCCTGGCCTTTATTGCTACACATGTCTTCGCGCTCCATGCCCTGCCTGTTTTTGCCGACGAAGCGATCTACATTCGCTGGGCGCAACTCATCCAACACGAACCGCAGCGATATCTCTTTTTCGCTTTAAATGATGGAAAACCACCCTTGTTTATCTGGCTGGTGAGCGGAGCACTTTCTTTGTTTCCGCAATCGATTGATGCTGTTTGGATTGCCCGCTTTGTCAGTGTTTTAGTTGGTTTGGTACAGCTCTGGGTTCTCGACGCCATTGTCCGCCAGCTTCAAGGGAAATCACTGACGCGCTTTGCGGCCGGAATCATTGTCTTTACCGCTCCCTTTTGGACGTTTCACCACCGCATTGGCCTCATGGACGGACTCCTCACGCTCGGGCTCTCTCTGAGCTTCTGGGGTCTACTCGGGTTACAACAAACCACGCTCCTCCCCAAAACGCAAAAAAAACTCTGGCGCGAACGGGTCCTCTTTACCGTACTCGCTGGTCTCGGCCTGGGCCTCGGACTGTGGACCAAAACGCCCGCTCTCTTTTTCACACCGGTATTCGTGCTTCTGGCCTATCTCGCCCCTTTCTGGCTCGATGATTTCCGCTGGCAGGGAATAACACCCCAATGGCTCTTTACGCGCACACTGTGGTTTGGCGCCGCTGGAGCACTCGGTTTGGCAACATTCTTCTTGCTCCGCATCAGCCCGTCTTTTGGCTCCCTTTTTTGGCCGCAGCAGCGACTTTACCTATTCTGTAAGTGAAGTTTTGGCAGCGGGTGGCGTCACTGTGTGGAACAACATTGTTCGCGTCACTCCCTGGATCAGCACCTATTTGCGCCCAGAACTCATCACCCTGACCCTGATTGCGTTAGTGGTTTCAAAATACCGAAAAATGCACTGGCTCCTCTGGCTGACCGCGCTCACCTTTGCAGCGCCACTCCTGATTCTCGGGAAAACGCTGCATCCCCGATATTTTCTTCCCGTAGCACCATTTATAACTCTGAGCGCCGCTTTCATGGTCCACGAAGCCTGGGAGATGATCCGAAAAAAAGAATCGTGGGAAATGACGGTTATCTTTTTCGTCCTGATTGGTTTTTATGTCATCGGCTCGTTGCGGTTCCTGTTCTTTTCCTACTACGAACCCAATCAAATTCCCTTTGTCTTGCACGACCGCGAGCAGTACCTCACCGAGTGGTCCTCTGGACACGGCCTGGCCGAAACACGCGACTTAGTCGTCCAAGAAGTACACGATGGCAACTATGTCACCGTTATTACTGAAGGTTCTTTTGGTTCCCTGCCAGACGGCCTTTTGCTCTACTTTGACCGCATACCAGAAATTGAATCCGTGCGAATCGAGGGCTTGGCGCAGTACCCAGTGAAAACAATCCCTGATTGGGCTTGGGAAGCCGCCGAAGACCACACCACCTGGCTCGTACTCAACGAACATCGCAACGCATTGCCAGAAGAAGTCATGCACAATCTCCACCTCGAAGCGAGCTACCCCCGCCCATATGGAGCGCCGGCATTGCAGGTATACGAATTGCGGCCAAATAAGGAATAGGCCAATATTCTATAAGGTCAGATTACAGAACGAATTTAGTAGGGTAAATCCGCATTTACTCAATTACAGAAAATGTCAGATTCGCAGGAGCAAAGGAGCGCCGTAAATCCCGGGTAAACATAATACCTCCACCTTGGAAAATAATCAGTACATAGCGATCTCGATTCTGATCGTCATCTCTGACTTTAGAAATCCGGATTTCAATATCATCTTCATCGCCAAGGCGAGTACTCGCCTCAAACTGCATATGTCCATCAGGATACACTGCTGTCAGAGCAAGGGTAGGATTCGAGTCTAAGTTATAAAAATTCAATCGGGCCACCAGTCCACCGCCTCGACCAGAAGAGCTTTCTTCAACAACTTCAATACTGCCACTTCCACTCGGAAAAGTTTCCGCCAGACTGAACTCATACACCGCTGAATTGGAGGAAACTTCTTCAGCCTCTTCAGCGCTTGGTTCACTCCCGGCTGCTCTGCCCATCAAGGCACCGAGCGAAGACTCCTCTGAAGAAGTATCTCCATTCCCATTTTTCATCAACCGAGATAATGCGGATTCATTTTCGTCAACTATATCTTCACCACTTTGCGTTATAGGAGCTGAGCGAGTACTCGATTCATCTCCGCCAGCATCTCCGCGCAGAAAATGGGCAGCTCCTATAAGCCCAGATGCAACTATCACACCAAGAAGTACTCTTACTCCGGTGCGTTGTTCATGTGATCTGTTTCTCATATCCCAATATTTTACTCGACAGTCAACAAAATTACAATTTTCCCAGCCACCCCTCTTCCCACCCGAAAAACTCGTGTAGAATGAACCCTATGCGTACCGCCAAACAGTGGATCACTTTTGTTGTCGCTTTTCTAATAGTCATTGCCTTTTCTTGGGCTTTTTTCGCTGGCGAGTTCTTCCGCATCCATGATTACACGCACGTAGCGCGCATTGTTGAGATGCATCGAGCGCTGGCAGCCGGGCATTTTCCAGTCCACTGGACTCAAAACTTTGGCTACGGCTACGGCATGCCGCTCTTCCTGTTTTATGGACCACTGCCGTTTTATGTGGCCAGTGCCTTTGTATTCTTAGGAACCTCGCCGCTCTTGGCTATGAAACTCATTTTCTTCTTGAGTGGCGTTATCGCCTTCGCTGGCATGTACTTGCTCATGCGCCGCTACAGTCACACCGCCGGCCTGATCGCCGCGACACTGTACTTCACCGCTCCTTACCGGGCGGTTGACCTGTTTGTGCGCGGGGCCGTCAATGAAGTCTGGGCGATCGGATTTTTACCCTGGTTAATCTACGGTGGATTAGAAATACGCAAACACCCCCGTCGCGGCATTGCCATCACGGCGGTTTCTACCGCCGCCATCATTCTTTCGCACAACCTCACCGCCTTCTTTGCTATTCCTTTGTTGGGATTGCTCACCGTGGGCTGGCAGTGGATTGAACACCGTCCGGCTTGGAAAGAGAATCTCTGGTTTATAGCCAGCGGAGTACTTGGGGCCTTGATGAGTCTGTTTTATATTCTTCCGGCGTTTCTGGAAAAACAGTACACCATTATAGACAGCATTCTCTCTGGATATTTTGAGTATCATCACCACTTTCTCTACATTCGCCAGCTACTTGTTCCCCGCTGGGGATACGGCGGTTCTGGCTATGGTCCAGATGACGGCATCAGTTTCCACATCGGCACCATAGCCGTGATTCTGGGACTTCTTGGTGGCGCGTTCTTGCTTCGATCACTCAAAAAGGCATGGAAGAACTGGCACAAAAAACATCCCAACACACTGCAACGCTCAGTCGAGATTGTCACTGCAGCGTTTTCGCCTCGCCAATACGTCTTTGCTTTGAGCGCGGCACTCTTGGCCGTGGCTCTTTTCATGACCTTAACACACTCCAAACCAATCTGGGATACTGTTCCACTCCTGAATTACATTCAATTCCCATGGCGATTTTTGGGCGTAGCGATTGTTTTTTCCAGCATTTTGGGTGGTATTGCTGTCAGCCAACTTCGCATAACCCCAGTACGCTGGTTTATTGGCTGGACTTTCCTTGGTTTAATCGTTCTCACGACCTGGAACTTCCACCGTCCAGAGTCATTTTTAGAACGAGCCGAAGATTTTTACTACACCGACACATCCACAATCCGCAGCAACATGAGCGACATTTTGCCTGATTACATTCCAGAGACTTTCGACCGCTCGCTGCCGCCAGTCAGCGAAAATCAACGTATCGTTATCGACACAGTCGACTCAGAGAATCAAAAACTGGAACTTTCTTGGCCACAAAAAGTACTTTGGCTCGGTGAAGCACCAGCAGACTCGGTCGTCACCTGGAATATTGCCGATTTCCCAGGATGGCGCTACTACGTCAACGACCAAGAAGTAAACGCCGAACTCCTTGCCGACGGCCGTCGCCAATTTACCAGTGCTGAACCGGTATCATCAGCCGGTGCCGTCTTTACCATGACACCTGTGCGACAATACACGGCTCTCGTGAGCGCAATAGCCTGGATTCTCTGGTTCGCTCTCGCCCTACCGTGGAAAAAAGAATCATCTTCGAAAGCCAACCATGCCTCGTAAAAAACAAAAACCATCTCTTTCCCCAGAGGAAGTAAAAAATATTATCTCCACCGACGAAAGCGATAATCTTGAAGAGCTCACCACTTCACATGAGGAAAGTGATACAGCCGAAATAAAAAAACGCTCTATCGCTGGGGTTCTCAGCTACATGGGCCGCAGTGTGGCAGTGTATGGCATCGTGCTGGTCGCAAACTTCTTGTTGGCAGCATTTCTTTCACCAGATGATTTTGGTATTTACTACCTGGTCACGGCCGTCCTCTCGCTGTTTACGTTCTTATCAGACATCGGCTTAGCCTCGGCGCTCATCCAGAAAAAAGAAGAACCAACCAAAGAAGATTTACGCACTACCTTCACTGTACAGCAGATTCTAGCGATACTTATTTTTGTGGTGGTCGTAGCACTCACGCCATACTGGACCACCGTGCAAAATCTTTCTGGAGAAGCATTGTGGCTGCTCTATATCGTGGCTGCATCCTTCTTTGTGATTACGTTTAAAACGATTCCTTCGGTATTGTTATCGCGTCAGCTGCGTTTCGATTTACTGGCGATTCCCTCCATCGTCGAAAACATGATCTTTTACGGCATCGTGACGCTTATGGCGTGGCGCGGGTTCGGCGTGCAAAGCTTCATTTGGGGAATCCTCGCACGCGACGTAGCGGGCATTGCGGTCATGTACTCACTGCAGCGCTGGCCATTTGGCATCGGTATCTGGCGAAAAAGTCTTAAAGAACTCATGTCCTTTGGTTTCCGCTTCCAGCTCAATGATCTCCTCGCCCGCGTAAAAGACGACTTGATCACAATTGTGGTGGTCGGCGCTTGGCTCGATCCGGCTGCTCTCGGTTATATTGGCTGGGCCAAACGAAATACCAATATGCCGCAGCAGTTCACCGTTAATAACATCACCGCAATTACATTCCCAACCTTTGCCCGTCTCCAGCATGATAAAAACTTGCTGCGCAAAGCCATCGAGAAAACTATTTTCTTTATCTCGTTAGTGAACTTCCCGCTCTTGGCCGGCATGGCGCTCTTTTTCTACCCGCTCGTCACACTGATTCCGGAGTACAACAAATGGCAGCCGGCCTTAATTGCGCTGGCACTCTTTGCGGTCAACATTGCCTGGGGAAGCGTTTCGACGCCACTCACCAACACACTCAACGCGATTGGACATGTTAATAAGACGCTCATTCTCATGGTCATGTGGACCGTGCTCACCTGGATCCTGACGCCGCTCGGCATCTACTACTTCGGATACACTGGTGTCGCCTTGGCTTCGGCACTGATTGGATTTAGCTCGGTCGTCACCGTGTGGATGGTGCAACAAGTCGTGCCATTTTCATTCTTCGGAAACATGTGGCGACAACTCTTGGCTACTACTATCATGACCGCCTTTGGCTGGATCACCATGCCACTCTGGATGCAATCACTCGCGCACATGGCAGTCGGTATTGTCATAACCGGAAGTGTATTTGCTATAGTGTTCTTACTCATTGGCTGGAAACGCCTGAAAAAAGAAATGGAATCGCTGGGACTATGGCCACTCAAGCTCCGACTCTCTCGGTAGTCGTCAATACCAAGAACTCTGCTGCCACGCTGAAAGCGTGTCTCAATAGTGTCAAAAGCATTGCCGACGAAATCATTGTCATGGATATGCACAGTGATGATCGCACTGTCGAGATCGCCAAAAATTTCCGTGCCAAAGTGTTTTACCATCCCGACGTTGGCTACGTCGAACCCGCCCGTAATGCCGCAATTGGCAAAGCTACCGGTGACTGGGTCCTCATTCTGGACTCCGATGAAACCATTCCGCCGAGCCTGGCCACAGAAATTCGCGAGACACTCATCCTCGACCCCAAAACCGACGCCTATTTCCTCCCGAGAAAGAACATTATTTTTGGGAAATGGGTCAAGACCGGCTGGTGGCCTGACTACGTTTTACGCCTGTTTAAGCCTAATTTAGTCGTATGGAGCAATGAAATTCACTCTACCCCTCAAATTAGCGGAACAGCGGAGAGACTGCCAGAATCAGAAAAGCTCGCCATCGTTCACGAAAACTACCAAACAGTAGATCAATTCATCGATCGTGCCCAGAGATACGGACGTATTGTCGCTACCAATCAACACGAAAACAAAAAAACAACTCCTGACCCGCTCAAAAACTTCTTTTCGGAGTTCTTACGGCGCTATTTCCAGTGGGATGGTCAAAACGACGGCGCCCACGGCTACTATTTGTCAGTCTTGCAAGGTTTGACAGCGGTTTTGGAATCGGCGTATCTGTGGGAAAAGAAAGAATTTTCTTCTGCCAAGAAACAAGTGAAAATTTCTGGGCTGCTTGCGGAGATGGCGCGCGAAGCGCGCTACTGG
Organism: Candidatus Woesebacteria bacterium; assembly: GCA_021208605.1. Taxonomy (GTDB): domain Bacteria; phylum Patescibacteriota; class Microgenomatia; order UBA1400; family UBA1396; genus JAJOJK01. Next base: position 80,045 of record JAJOJK010000005.1, read on the forward strand.
GAACTGACCAATAAAGTAAACGCCTCATCAGGAATTCTGCGCTGGTACTGGAAAGGTCGCCGATGGCTGAGTCGGTAAGCCAACAAACGTCTCGCGGCACCGACATGCCGATCGATACCAAACGTATCGGCGTGGTTATTGTGCACTACAACAACGCCGACAACGTGCGCGAGTGTCTCCTTTCGCTCGGCAATACGACGAATGCCGCTGAACTGCACCCGATTATTGTCGACAACGCTTCCACACAACCGGTGAGTGACGTGGTGGCAGACTACAATGGCAACATTACTCTCCTGCGTTTAGAAGAAAACACCGGTTTCACCGGGGCCAACAACCACGGTATCGCGTGGGCTATGGAAAACTTGCAAAGCGACGTGGTGATTCTCTTAAACGATGACACGATTGTAGAAAAGTCTGCTTTAGAAACGCTCATCGCCACGGTGCGCAGCAACGCCAAAATTGGCGCGGCCGTTCCCAAGATCTACTTTAATCCTGGCAATGAGTTTCACGCTGGATATGAAGACGACCACATTGGCCGCGTGTTTTGGTATGGTGGCGGCGTCATTGATTGGACGGAAGTGGTGGCGTTTCACCGGGCGGTCGACGAAGTCGACCGCGGCCAGTACAACCGTCCAGAAGGAACTCCGTTTGCCACTGGCTGCTGCCTCGCCCTCCGCACCGAAGCCCTGCAAAAGCACGGCGCTTTCGACGACAAATATTTCTTATATTTTGAAGATGTCGACCTATCTTGCCGCCTGCAAAAGCATGGCTACAAGGTTCGCTACCAACCGCAAGCGGTTATCTGGCATAAGAATGCTGGCTCTTCGGGCAGTGGTTCGCCACTCCACGTGTATTACCAAACTCGCAATCGCTACCTGTTCGGATTTCGCTACGCACCCTGGCGCACGAAACTGTTTCTGCTCAAACACATGTGGCGACAGTACCGCAGTGGAGATCCAGTCATAAAACGCGCTATACTCGACGTACTCAAAAACAACTATGGCATCAACTCTGAACTCCACCACTCCTAACTCTCCGCACTCCATTACGGCGGTCATCATCGCGCGCAATGAAGAGGGCATGATTGTGAACTGCATTGAAACGCTGCGCTGGGCAGATGAAATACTAGTGCTGGATACGGGTTCTAAAGACCGTACTCGCGGCGTGGCCCAACGTGCTGGCGCGCGCGTCGAGCAAGCTCACGGCACAAATTTCTCTGAGTGGCGCAACGAAGCTGCCGAACTCGTCACCACAGCCTGGATTCTCTACATTGACGCCGATGAACGGGTGACACCTGCGTTAGCTCGCACCATCCAGAATCGTGTCCCGCGCACTGACTTTGATGCCTACACCATTCACCGCAACAACATTCACATGGGTCGCTGGATGCAACATGGCGGTTGGAATAATGACGAACTTCTGCGTCTGGTCAAAAAAGAAAAGCTGCGCACATGGGTCGGCGAAGTCCATGAACACGCCGAAATTACCGGCCGAATCGGACAAATTGATGAACCACTGGTTCACTTAACCCACCGCTCACTGTATGACGGTCTGAAAAAATCGATTGATTGGACAGACGTTGAAGCTCAGCTCATGCTGGAAGTGAATCACCCCAGAATCACACCACTTCGCCTTTTCAAAATCGTCATTTTTGACATCATCAATCGCCTGGTTTTCAAAATGGCGTGGAAAGATGGTCATGAAGGCGTGATTGAGGCGATGGTCCAAACCATGAATCGTTTCTTGGTATACGTCCGCCTGTGGGAACTCCAACAAAAACCATCACTCGAAAAACGCTACGATCGCATCGAACTCGAAATTCAAAAGCAGTGGAATCAACAGTAAGGAGTAAATTTCATGCGTGTGGGCATTTTTTCTCCCTATCTTCCCAAGCACTATGGCGGCGGTGAAAAACACGTCTTGGCGACGGCTGAGTTTTTAAGCCGACAACACGAAGTCACTATTTTTATCCCTACTTCCACAGAGAATATTGAAGCCGCTCAAGCGCAGTATGAATCGTTTTTTGACCTGGATTTGTCTCGAGTGCAGTGGCAACCTTCCACTCTTGCTGACCGCACGCTCAAATCCTGGCAGATTTGGAGTTTGACACGCCAATTCGATGTTTTTCTCTATGCTACGGACGGAAGTATTTTCCTCTCAGGAGCGAAAAAAAGTATCTTGCATGTCCAGATTCCGTTTACCAATCAGCATCGTGGTTTGTGGCCGCGGAAAAAGTTGAATTCTTGGAATGTGATTAACACCAATTCCGAATTTACCAAGGAAGTGATCGAGTCTCACTGGAACACGGCCGTCGACGTCATTCACTATCCCTATGTGGATACTGCCCAGATTCCGTTTTCGCCTGATATGCGCAAGCAGCGCCAAATCCTCGCCGTGGGCCGCTTTTACGATCCTGAGCATACTGACGTGCATGCTAAACGCCAAGATGTTTTAGTTGAGACTTTCAAGCGCGGCTGCAAGGAACTCGGCTGGGACAAACGCAACTGGCAACTCCATCTGGTTGGTGCAGTGGAACCGGATTCGGTACACACCGCATTTGTAACCCGACTAAAAAAGGCTGCCCAAGGCTTTCCAATTTTCTTCCACCACGACATTTCTCACACTGAACTCAGCGATCTCTACGCCAAAAGCCGATTCTTTTGGCATGCAGCCGGCTACGGAGTTGACGAAACAACCCATCCGCAAAAAGTGGAACACTTTGGCATGTCGACTATCGAAGCCATGGCCCGCGGAACTCTGCCAGTCGTGACTGACAAAGGTGGTCTCAAAGAAACCGTTGACCACGGCGAAAACGGCTTCCGTTTTTCTACTGATGATGAACTGTTGTCGTACACACACGAACTCATGGGTCTCAAAACGGATGAGCGCGCCACCTGGGCGCAACGCGCCCGCACCAAAGCAGAACAGTTTTCTCTGGAGCGCTTCCACCACACGATTGACCAGATGCTGAGCATGTAGCACACAAGTTCCCACTTTCCTGAGGTGGTTGACACCTGCCAGTTTCCCCGCACAATAGAAGTATGAAACATCCTGGCTCTGATCCCGCCTTGTCGGTGGTCATTCCCACTTTTAACGGTCGTCATTTGCTCCAGAAACACTTACCTGATGTGGTCGCAATGTTGCGTGATGGTGACGAAATTGTCATTGTTGATGACGCCTCCACTGATGACACCGCTCACTGGGTAAAGTCATTTTCGCCTGAGAAAAAAATAAAGATCAAATACGAAAAACACAAAAAAAACGCTCGCTTTGCCGCCGCTGTAAACACTGGTGTGCAGGCAGCCAAACATCCGTTTGTATTTCTCATCAATAATGATGTTTCACCACTTTCCCAGGACATTCGAGAACGAATTTTAGAACCGTTCGTCCACGATCCAGAACTCTTTGCTGTGGGTTGTGCCGAAGTTGCCACCCGGGAAAAAGACGCTTCCATCTCTGGCCGCGGTACTGGTGGCTTCCGGCGAGGTTTGCTCGTACACTGGTATGATTCCAACCAAAACAACTCCACCACACTCTGGACTTCTGGCGGCAGCATGGCCTTTGACCGGGCTAAATTCCTCGAGATTGGCGGCATGGACACCCTCTTTTACCCGGCCTATGAAGAAGACCGTGACCTCAGCTACCGCGCCGTGAAACACGGTTGGAAAATCAAGTTTCTCCCGCAAGCCAAAGTGCTTCATCAACACGAAACCACGAATACATCGGTCTTTGGCCGAAAAAATATGGAGATCATGTCCTGGAAAAATCAGTTTCTGATTGTTTGGAAAAATATTACGGATCGCAACATGCTCCTGCAACATGTTCTCTGGTTACCGTATCACCTCACGATCACCAACTGGAAGACAGGGGGAGCGGTGGTACGTGGCCTGTGGCGAGCGCTGCAACAATTCTCGGAAGTACGGCGGAAACGTCGCCAGGTGGCTCGCCTCTGGGAGCGCAGCGATCGGGCTGTTTTGCGCATGGCGCAGTAGTTGGCCGTTTTTTTGTCCAATTTTTTCGCCCGGACTCGACCTTCCATTTATTTTTCTCTCGACCTGTGCCACAATGAGGAACGTATGTTCTCTTGGTTTCGACTCCATAAAAAAAAAGAAACTCCACATAGCCAAAGACCACTGGGTGTATGCGGTGGTGGTTGGATTCATACTTTTTTTAGCAGCATTTACGCGGCTGTGGCAACTCGGAAGCCTGCCCGTGGGCCTGACTTGGGACGAAGCCGCCCTTGGCTACATTGGCCAAATGGTAGTGACCACGGGGATGGACGAACATTTTGACCGTCTCCCGATTGTCTTTCAGTCTTTTGGTGACTACAAGGCGCCCCTCGCCATGTACATTACCGGCATTTTTACGGCCAGTATGGGTCTGCATGTCTGGGTCGTCCGTTTGCCGTATGCTCTGGCGGGTATTGCTAGCATTGCCCTGATGATGTGGATTGTGTGGCAACTCACCAACCACAAGTGGTATGCCATTCTGGCGGGATGGCTGATGGTGATCGCTCCTTGGCATATTTTGTTTTCGCGCGTGGCGTTTGAGTCTGGTCTCGCGCTGTTGTTTGTACTGGCGATTCTCGCTGGGTGGCTCGAAGTGCGAAATGCCCAAAATTCTCAAAAAACTCGTCTCTTTTGGTGGGCGATAATCGTGATCAATACGGTAGCGAGTATCTACGTCTATCACTCCACTAAATTGGTTGTTCCGCTGTTGCTGGCTACCATTGGCGGATATGAGCTGGTTACTCGTTGGACTTATTGGCGTCAGCAGTGGCGAACGGTAGGCATCGCCGCTCTGAGCACTGGAGTACTACTGCTCCCGTTTGTCTTAACAGTTTTGAACGGCACCGGACTGGCGCGCGCCAGCCAAACCACGGTTTTCGCCCAAAATGAGTTTGTACCCGCCATGGGCATGTTCTTAAGTAATTTCGCGCAGTATTTCTCGGTAGATTTTCTGGCTCAAGGAGCCACCGATTCTTTGCGTCATAGCACCGGAGCTCGTGGCGTCTTTCTGTGGTCTCACCTCCTCTTGTTGGTACTCGGCGTGACCTTCGGGCTCGCTCGGCCAGTTGAAAAGTGGGCTCATCCTAAACAAAAGAGTTGGCAACAAGCCTTGCACAAACTGTTTCCACATAAAAAATCCCCGGTTATGTTGACCACTCCAGTCTGGCTGTGGATTCTTTTCTTGATTATTGGTTTACTGCCGGCGGCTATCGGTGTCGAAACACCGCATCCGAATCGAGCGCTGTTGGCGTTACCTGCTTTCATTGTCTTAATGGTTTCTGGTGCACGCGAACTGCAGCGAGAATTTAAACCTCAGCTGTTTGTCAGTATTCTCAGTGGGATTCTCCTGCTCTCGATTATCGAGTGGGCTTCTTTCTGGCAGGTGTATCGCACCGAGTATCGCGCCCAGTCTGCTGCGGCGTGGATGGAAGGCTATGAAGAGGCTGTTTTGCTCACGCATTCGTATATTGCTGATAACAAGCGAACGAAATTTACCTCGGCTTATGGCGAGCCAGAAATTTTCTTTGCCTTCTATAACCAAGTGCCTTTTCATACGTATCGAGAATTTCGTATCCCGGGAAGCGTCCAGTTTGGTACGGTTTCCATACTCGATACCAATCAGTATGATGTCGTAATCGCCCCAGGAGACACCCCACTCGAGGGTTTGGAACCAGTTCAAACTATCTATCGCAGCGATGAAAGTGTGGCCTTTTATGTCTACGAAACGCGCTAAATTCTGGACCTGGAAACCCTTTTCTTCTTGGTCCCACATCCTGCTGATCGGCATTGTTGTTCTCGCCCTCATCTTGCGCCTCGTTGGAAACACCCACACGCCGCCGTCTCCCTACTGGGAAGAGGTTGCTTTGGGCTACGACGCCTACTCCATTCTGAAAACCGGCGCGGATCATCAGGGAAATATCTTCCCTATCGTGGCTTTTCCTTCGTTCGGCGACTTTAAACCGAGTGGGTATTTTTATGCGCTGGTACCAGTCATTGCTGCTTTCGGCCTCAATACTTGGTCGGTCCGCTTGCCTGCGGTACTTGCGAGCACCTTGCTAACACTCTTCGTGTATTGGTGGGCCAAAGATCTCTCTGGGAAACGGTCTATCGGATTGTGGAGCGCACTTTTTTGGGCGATACAACCGTGGGGATGGTGGCTTGGTCGCATTGGTTTTGAAGTGAACTTAGCCACCTTTTTCTTAATCGCTGGCAGTTACTGGCTGCATCGCGGCTTAGCATTTTTACCGGAATTTGCCAAAAACTCGAAACGAAGAAAGCTCCTCACTCTTTACGCCTGGACGATACCGGCCACACTGTTTCTCGCGCTCAGTATGTATACCTACCATGGCGCCCGTGCTTTGGCGCCGTTGTTCGCGGCTCTCCTTGTGATGTGGCACTGGTGGCAGCTGCCACCACAAAAACGGTGGGCGACTCAAGTTATCTGGCTCTTCATGAGTATTGCCGGTCTCGCACTTCTACTCACCACACCGATTTTGCTCGAAAGTGGTTCTCCCATTGTTCAGCAGCGCATTGCAGAGACTTCCGTTTTTTCGAGTTTGGAACCCGTAGAGACATCTAACCATTTCCGCGAGCTCGCGGGGAATACTTGGTGGTCTCGAATCATCTACCACCGCTACATTTTCTGGGGTCGGCAGCTGACCACCAACTACCTAAGTCATTTTTCACCCAGCTTTTTATTCGGCAGTGGTGATTCCAATCCCCGCCACAGCTCACAGTTTTTCGGCCTTTTGTACCCGTGGGAAATACTCACAGTATTGACTGGTATTGGCGCAGCTTGGATAACGAGAAAATCGCGCTTTGTTCTCCTGGCCGCGCTCACACTGGCCACGCCAATTGCCGCCATGGTCACACTCGCCACGCCCCATGGTTTGCGAGCTTTCCCAGTAGCGATTTGGCTGGCTATTTTCTCTGGATGGGGAATCCACGCGCTTGTGCAGTGGTTGCACAACCAGAGTGCCAACTGGCCCTGGCTGAAAGCCCAGCCTGTTTGGCAACACTCTCGCCAGATAGGTTTTACTGTTGGGGTACTGGGAGTGTGTTTTGTGAGCACCGCGGTGCTCGCCTTTCACTTGTGGTACCAGTATCCACATGAATACGCTCACGAGTGGCAGTACGGTTACGAAGAAATGATTCAGAAAATCCGCACCCACCAGCAGCAAAACGAAAAGCTCTTTGTGTCCCGATCTCTCGGGCGGCCAAGCATGTACGTGCTCTTTTATGAACAAGTTGACCCGCTCCTCACACAAGAAGTCAGCCAAACCGCCGAAAAAGACCAACGTGAGCTCTTGGAGTTCCAGGAATGGAGTTTCTTTACTGGACAAAAACATGCGGATGGACTGCACGCGGCTCCGCCGGAACTCGTCCCAGAAGAGGCGAATCGCGTGGACTCTGTAGAGGATCTCAACGGTAAAACTGTGTGGGTGCTCTACCGCTAAAGCCGCTACACTACAGTATATGAAACAGCGCCTGCTCAATTGGTTTTTCGCTCACAAACCATTCCTTTTGTATCTCTTCTTGACCGCAAGCATTCGTTTTTGGAATTTTCATAACACGCTGTTCTTCATTTGGGACCAAGGCAGAGACGCTTGGAAACTTCGCGAAATTGCTGCGGGCAACTTAACGTTAGTCGGACCCACGAGTGGCCTGCATGGCTTTTTTTTAGGTCCTCTCTGGTACTACGTGGGCGTGCCTGGATACTGGCTTAGCGGTGGGAATCCCTATGGCATTGGACTTTGGTACATTTTCTTGGCCTGTCTTGCTTTACCGCTATTTTGGCACTTGGCGCACCAACTGTTTGCACACAAAAAACAAGCGATTGTCACGGCGTACTTTTTGGCCCTCGCTCCTGGGAGCATTGAGGGCAGTCTGCAAATTTGGAACCCTCTGCTGGCCATACCACTCATGGCTGGTGCGCTGGCGGCGTTTTTCGCCGCTCGGAATTCGCGGCTTGCTTTGGCAGCCGGTTTTTTCTTACTCGCGTGCACCTTGCAAGCCGAGTTTGCGTATGCGGTGTTTTTCATTCTTCCGATGTTCCTAGCAATTCCTTGGATACGACAAAAAGTTGACTGGCGAGATTTTGTGGTCAGTGGTCTCAGCGTCGGTGTAACCGGTATTCCGCAGCTTGCTTTTGAACTCCGCAATAACTGGATCATGACCCGATCACTCCTCCAAGGTCTCGCCGACACAGAAAAACTCGTCAGCTGGAAAATATTGGCTCAAACTCGTCCGCTCCAACTGTTTAGTGCCACCCGAAATCTTTTGCTCAGTAATATTCCCTGGGGCACCGTTCCAGGACTGTTGATCTTGGCATGTGTGGTGGGCGCCATGTATCTCCTGCTGAAATCTAAAAAACAAACCGACTACAAATGGAAAATTGTCACGCTGTTTGCCCTCATTCCATATGCATTCTTTTTGATTTGGCGCGGAAACTACGGCAACTTTTTTGCGTACTATTTAACGCCTCACTTTATTTTCCTGATCCCACTCGTGGTGTATGGACTCACACACCTCAAAGATTTTCTGCCAGAAATTGTATTCACCCGCTCATCACTGAAACCACCACTCGTGGCAGCTGGCCTCACCGGATTACTCCTCTACGGTATCTGGCATACTCTGGCCGGACGAATCCTCTTTATCGAAAATAACGCTGGCTTAGCTACCATTGAGCGCGCTATTGAACGAGTGTACACCTGGAGCGAAAGCGATGCGATTTCACCCACCAATATGCGGGTCTACACGCCAAATGGGATGACCGAACAGTATGATTATGTCCTCCACTGGTATGCCCGAAAACATAATCTCCCGGTGGCTCGAACCTCTCGCAGCGCCGATGATCCCGTTTGGTACGTTATTCTGGAACCAGCGGCCTCCGATACCGCTGCCCGCTTCCACTTTGCTCCTTGGTATGCCGAAACCAGCCAGGGCGGCATACTGGTACGACGAGAACAGGTGGGCGTACTGGTAGTCGAAACCTGGATGGAACCCAATCGCGCCATGGAAAATGGGTTATTGCCAGCGCCGACAGAAGAGTAAGATTTTTTAGATTTTGGGAAAAAATTTGTGGGAAAAAGAGGAAGGGCGCGGGGCGAAATTCTTTCGCCCCGCGCCCTCCTGCGCTCCAGTCTTCCTGGAAACGGTTGTTACTTCACTTCTTTCAAAGCTAAGGTGTTGGTTAAACCTGGTTCGCTCCAGCGGTGACCATGCACGAAGAGCAAACGTTGACCAGTTTTGACGACTCCCTGCTCTTTGAGGTGCTCGATAACGGGATCGACGGAGATAATGTCACCTTCTGGGAACTCAGTCAAAATAGGACTGACTCCGTAGGCGAGCATGAGCTCATCGCGAACTTTTTCATCTTGCGTCAAAGCGATCAGTGGAACGCCTGGACGGAAACGAGACAAAGCGCGTGCCGTGTTTCCGGTCTCGGTGAAGACCACAATGCCGGCAATGTCATAATCCGTGTTTTGCGACACCAAGTTCATGGCGGCATGCGTAATAGCTTCGGTTTGATCCAAAGTACCGAGATCGCTCAGCGGAGGCAAAATAACTTTGTCTTCGTTGAACTCGACAATGCGGCGCATAGCAGCAACAGCACCAGCGGGATACTTTCCTTGTGCGGTTTCGCCAGAAAGCATGACAGCGTCGGAGCCATCGAAAACGGCATTAGCAACGTCAGTCACTTCAGCACGGGTGGGACGAGGTGAGTCAACCATTGACTGCAACATCTGGGTGGCTGTAATTACTGGCTTCTCGGCGCGACGACACTTGTAGATCAGTTTTTTCTGCCAGTAGGCGAGCTCCTCATACGGAACTTCAATACCGAGGTCACCACGAGCGATCATGATCGAGTCAGAGCTCTCAATAATTTCATCGATGTTCTCCAAAGCCGCGGCATTTTCCACCTTGGCAACCACGTGAGCATCAATGCTGCGACGCTTCATTTCTTCTCGCAAAATGCGGATATCTTCTGCATCGCGAACGAAGGACAAAGCCACAAAGTCGACATGCTCTCGAGAAGCCATATCAAGCTTTTTCAGGTCATCATCAATCAGGGATGCAAGATCGAGCTTGATACCTGGCAGGTTCATGCCTTTGCGGTGTGTCACGGTGTAGTTGGCGCGGGCACGCATGCGCAGACCAGATTCTGCTTCACCGATGACGTCGAACTCCATGAAACCGTCGTCGATCAAGACTTCGTCGCCTACGGATAAGGCGTTAATCACGCCTTCATCGGCTACGCGAATGGTTTTCTTGCCTTCGACAAAGTCGGTGGCCAAAATAACTTCTTCGTCTTTTTCGAGCTGCATGGGCTCTTTATCTAAAGTCTCGATACGGATCTCTGGACCTTGCAAGTCGATGAGAATACCAATGGCGCGACCGAGTTCATCGGCAACCTTTTGAGCACGCTTGATGCGTTCTTCATGCCAGGCAACATCACCATGCTTCATGTTGAAACGAAACACGTCTGCGCCAGCCTTCATTAAGGCGGCCATCACTTCTTCGCTATCCGAAACGGGACCAATAGTGGATACAATCTTTGTACGATGCATACAACTTCCTCTGTAATTTTTTACTTTTTTTCTGTGGCAACAAAAACCGAGACACTGTGTGCCTGGCGTAAGTATTGTAAACCCCTCAGTGAAAGTGATAAAGTAGGAATCTATGGCCCGTCGGGGAAGAAAAAAATCACCATTCAAGCTCAAACTGCGACTCGAAACCATTTATTCTTTAGGAAGTTTGGTCTTTTTTGCTGTTGCTGGCTTGATTGTCGTTTCTTTTTCTGGCCAAGGAGAATCATTGCAAGCCGTGAATGATGTATTGCGTTCTCAGTTTGGCGCCGCAAGTTTACTCCTTCCTTTCGTATTCATTTCCGGAGGAATGGTGCTCACCGGTGCTAAGTGGTCTTTCGCCAAACCACAAGTCTTGCTGGGTTCATTTCTCTTTTTCTTATCATTTATGACCATTTTTACTACCGGCGAAGCAGGTCTGGCCCTCTTCTCTAATTTTGCTGATCTCATTCATCCCTTGGGAACGCGCTTCGTTTTTGCCTTGGTAGGAATGGCAGGATTCATGATCTTCACTGACACTTCCCTGCGAGAAATTTTTGCCTACCTTACTTCTATTGTTGAGATTGACGACAGCGCGAAAGCAGCCAAAGATGATAAAAAAGCCGGGAAAGATGAATCCAACGACAAAGCCAAAGATGATAGCGGCTTTACGATCAAAGGCTTCTCTCTGGGCGGAAAAAAAGCTGCGACCGCAAAAGAAGAGTCTTCCGATTCTCAACCAGCCCAATCAGAGTCCTTTGTGGTAAACCAAGCCAAGCAACCCACTGTCGATGTTGAGGCTGATGCTGCCTCTCAAGCACCGTTGGCGAACGAGCCGGGCACCACGGTCTGGGAGTATCCACCGCTCACCTTACTCAGTAACAAACGTGGAAAAGCCGCTGACCGAGGCGACATCAATAAAAACGCTCAGACCATTGAAGACACGCTGGAATCTTTCGGCGTCAAAGCTCGCGTCATGGAGGTCAACTGTGGTCCGGCGGTTACGCAGTACGCTATCCAGATTAGTACCGGTACCAAGCTCACCAAGATTACTTCTTTAGCAAATGACTTAGCTCTTGCCTTGGCCGCGCCAACGGGCCAGATTCGTATCGAAGCCCCAATTCCCGGTCGTTCATTGGTTGGTATCGAGATTCCAAATCGCTCACTTGAGTTTGTTTCGCTCCGCACCATGCTGACCTCCAAAACCATGCAAAACGAGAAATCAAAACTCGCCGTGGCGATGGGTCTGAACGTGGCCGGTGAGCCAGTTCTGGCCGATATCAGCAAAATGCCGCACGTTTTGGTGGCTGGTGCTACCGGTTCTGGTAAGTCGGTCTGTGTGAACTCGTTTATTACCTCGATTCTCTTCCGCGCTTCTCCCGAAGAAGTGAAGTTTATTATGGTCGACCCAAAACGAGTCGAACTGACGCTCTACAATGACATCCCACACTTATTGACTCCAGTCATTACCGATCCAAAGAAAGTGGTCGCCGCTCTGCGTTGGGCCACTGCCGAAATGGACAAACGCTACAAAGTCTTTGCTGAAGTCGGCGTCCGCAATATTGCCGGCTTTAATGAGATGTCTGGCTTCCAAGCTATGCCGTACATTGTCATCGTCATCGACGAGTTGGCCGACTTGATGCTCTTTGCACCTGCGGAAGTCGAAGAATGTATTGTGCGTATCGCGCAAATGGCTCGTGCGGTCGGAATCCATTTGGTTTTGGCCACACAGCGCCCTTCTGTGGACGTCATTACTGGTTTGATTAAAGCGAACGTCCCCACCCGCATTGCCTTTAACGTATCCTCTAGTACTGACTCCCGCGTGGTCTTAGACACCACCGGCGCTGAGAAACTCCTCGGTCGCGGTGACATGCTCTACGTGCCACCAGACGAATCAAAACCGCGCCGTATTCAAGGCACCTACGTTTCCGACGACGAAATCAAAAACTTATCGACTACCTGCGCAAGCAATACGAACAGCCAGAATACCAACCTGAAGTCATCGAGAAATTTGAAAACGCTGCTGCTGGCACAGCGATGGCACCAGGCGGCGAAGAGCTGGACGACATGTTCGACGAGGCCGTCAAAATTGTCTACGAAGATGGCAAAGGCTCGGCTTCGTACTTGCAACGCCGACTCTCAATTGGCTACAACCGCGCTGCTCGCATCCTGGACCAACTGGAACAATTTGGCATGGTTGGCGAACAAAAAGCCTCACAACCGCGAGAAGTGAATAAGAAAGCGGTGGAGGCCTACTGGTCAGAAAAAGAGCAAGCTGGCTAAATCACCATGAAAACGCTCGGACAAGTCTTGCGGTCCTACCGCGAAAAAAAGCAGCTCACCACGAGCGGTATTTCGCGTCGCACATCCATCCCCATACAAGTTATCGAAGCGCTCGAAGCCGACTCCTATAACCAGTTACCGGCTGGCCCGCTGGTCCGTGGCTATGTGCTCCTTTTGGCCCAGGAAATGGGATTGAACGAGGAAACCGCTCTCGCTTTATATCGACGAGATGTCGAGTCCACCGCCTCAACTCCCATAACCAATACTCCAAAACGCCTCAAAAAAAATCGCAACTGGAAACAGTACATCTTCACGCCTCGATTTTTATCGGCGTTGGTTTTGGCTGTGGGTCTGCTCTTTGGCAGTCTCTACGCCACTTGGCAGTGGATTTCTTTGAGCCAGCCACCATCGCTCACCGTTACCGCACCGCAAGCCCAAGAAATCCTCACTTCGCCAGTGCGGGTTAGTGGTACCACTTCGGCCGACAACACGGTAACCATCAACACCGAAATAGTCGCGGTTGATATCAATGGAAATTTTGGCTATGACTTGGCTTTGCCACCTGGTGAGCGAGCCATCGTGGTCACCGCTGAGGACAGCCGTGGGCGGCGCTCTGAAGAAATTTTGTTTGTGACGGTAGAGTAAACAGAAAGAAATATGTACAAAAATTCCTTGGGAAAACAAAGACCAGAAAGCGAAAACGCGTACCAGGGGAAAATCTCCAGAGTGGAATGAATTTCAGATCTCAACTGCTGCATCTTCACTATTTGCAAAAAAATCATAGCCCACGCTCCTCTTGCAGTTTTCTTCGGTACATGTCTATACTGTGCCTATGGATCCACTTGCTATTATCCTCACTGTTGTTGCCGCTATCCTCGCCCTCGTGCTGGTGATTGTGGGTGTACAGGTCATTTTAGTGCTACAAGAGGTGAAGCGTTCACTGCGTCACTTTAACCAAATGACTGAAGTTATCGAGACCACCGTCACGGCAACGTTTGCACCGCTTCAACAAATGGGCGGAATGGTCAGCGGTCTAAAGACTGGCTTCCGCTTGCTCGACACATTTGCCACCTTTATCAGTGAGAAACACCATGACAAAAAAAGCTAAAAACACCGCACCAGCACCACAAGAAACCGAAAAGTCGAACGGCTTTGCGACGGGGTTCTTTTTAGGTGTCGTCGGGGGAACACTGGGTACACTGCTCTTCAGCACGGAAAAAGGACGTAAAATTCTCGACCACTTGAAAGAGGAATTTCAACCACAAATTGACACGGTAATGGAAACACCCGAAGTCAAAGCGTTGGTCGAAGAATTCTCGGCTGCCAAAGAAGAAATCTCCACTACGGTTTCGGAAGCCAAGAAGAAGTTTCCTAAATTTTCTGCCCGCCAATCGAAAAAATCGTAAGATTTTTGTTGGTTTTTCAATGTATAAAAACACATGAACAAGATGGAAAGTAGGCACCATGGCACAAGATAATGCCCAACAAAAGCAACGCAAAGATGCTGTCGATATTGCGTTAAAACAAATTCATAAAAATTTCGGTGACGGTGCAATCATGCACCTTGGCCAAAAAATGGAGAATATGTACTCCATTCCCGCTATCTCTACGCAGTGTCTTCCACTCGACTTGGCGCTGGGAGTTGGCGGTGTCCCGCGTGGTCGTATTATTGAAATTTATGGTCCGGAAGCTTCCGGTAAAACCACTGTGTGTTTGCACGTCATTGCCGAAGCTCAGAAAAATGGCGGAAATGCAGCTTTTATTGATGCCGAACACGCTCTTGATCCAGAACGCGCCGCAGCCATTGGTGTCAATTTAGAAGACCTCTTAATTGCTCAACCTGACTACGGTGAGCAAGCACTCGAAATCGCCGAGACCCTCATTCGCTCTGGTGGGCTGGATGTGATCGTCATTGACTCCGTAGCGGCCTTGGTACCGAAATCAGAAATTGAAGGCGAAATGGAAGACCACAGCGTTGGTACACACGCCCGTCTGATGTCCAAAGCGATGCGTAAATTGGCCGCGGTCATTAACAAGTCCAATACCGTAGTCATCTTTACCAACCAGCTGCGTTTGAAGATTGGTGTCATGTTCGGAAATCCAGAAACCACTTCTGGCGGACAAGCACTTAAGTTCTATGCCTCGGTTCGTATCGACATGCGCAAAATCGGTAACATCCAGGAAGGCGACGAAGTCGCTGGTACTCGTCACCGCGCGCGTATTGTGAAAAATAAGGTCGCTCCGCCATTCCGTACGGCCGAGTTCGACATGATGGCCGATTCTGGCATCTCCCAAGCTGGCGGTGTGCTCGATGTCGCTACCGACATGGGCATCATTGAGAAAGCCGGTAGCTTCTACAAATACAAAGGAGACACGATCGCCCAGGGCCGTGACAATACTCGTAACCTGCTCGAATCAGACAGCAAGTTCATGAACGAGATCAAACAAAAAGTCTGGGACGAAATTAAGGCCGCCAAACAAGCCAAAAAAGAGAAGCTCACTGGCGCTGACTCTGATAAGACAGAGAAAGATGCTAAAAAGAGGAAAAAAGCTCCAAGAAGAAGTAGGCTTTTCTCCATAGAAACAAAAAGAGAGGATCTCTTCGATCCTCTCTTTTTTTGTATGCAAAAAAGTAAATGTTACGAGTTGTTTAACCCGTTTGGTCCCATCATCTGCGGAGCTTGCCAGCCGCCAGATTGGGGCACAGAGTTTTGCTCGGCAAAGGCGTTCCCATTCGCGTTATCACGAATTGGAGTGCCTAAATGGTCTAAAGCTGGATTATTGGGCATACGTTGTGCACCACTACGCATCAAGTGCGCCACTGTTTCGAAGGTGCGTGGGTTACGAACTTCTTGCAGACGATTGGTAGCGTACTCAATACCAGACAAAATATTGGTTGAAGCAGCGGCGTCCAGTTCATTGACTTGTAATTGACGTAAGGCGTAGTACACCCATTCGGAATAGCTTAAGCCATCAGACTGCAGCGTGGCGTGCAGTTTCGCAAACGGAGAGATTTTTCCTTGAGTGAGAGCCACTGTAAAGGCGCTATCAATCGTGTACTGTTCGTCTTTGTAGTACTGACCAAGTTCGTCGAAGGAGTGGAAGCCAAACAGAACTACAATATCAGCCGATAAGCCAGCCTGACGGAACTGCACACTTTTCGGATCAAGGGTTTGACCACCCTTTTGCGGAGAAATAATCAGTTCAAAACGCTTGCTGGTTTCATCAACGTTGTAGTTCACTTTGTCGACCTGCTCTTCGGAGTAGTCAAAAGAAATAACCAAATCACGATTCCCGACTTCTTGCTGCACTTCATTGAGCGCGTTCAGTTCGGTGTATTCAGGGCGCATGGGAGCTTCACAAGCCACCACTACCTGACGGCCAGTTTTTTCCAAAGCCAGCGAAAATGCAGTCGCGGCAGCTACGGCATCATACGTTGCTTGGGGGTGAATAAAACACACCACATTTTTCGCCTTCTGCAAAGCGGTTGAAAGTGCGGTTAAATCGGTCATACCATTTCCTGCCATAATAGACGTATTTTACCCGAAAATAGGCAAAAACGGAAGGTGTAATTACTCAGAAATAATTTTATAGGCTACAAGAAGGTCGCCTTCAGCGGGGGCCTCACTCGACTTGGTAGCGACCACAATGCCACATTCCTGGTCTTCTTCAATCGAATCGAGATCGGTTTTCCCTTGCTTAATGGAGGTGATTTTTCCTTCATATACAGCTGTATCTTCACGCTTCAAACGAACTAAGTCATTTTTACGCATGATACCGGAGACAATCTTACAGCCTAAGATCACCTCGCCACGCATCTCAAAGATTTTGAGAACTTGGGCTTCACCAGTCACTTCTTCGAGTTGATCAGGTGCGAGCATGCGGGAAATCGCTTTTTCTACTTCTTCGATAAGTTCATAAATAATACGATAAGTAGCCACTTTTACGCCTAAACGTTGGGCGAGTTTCTTCATGCTGCCGCTAGCTTTCACGTTGAAACCAATGATCCGGGCACCACTCGTTTCGGCTAACTGAATGTCAGATTCCGAAATATCACCAATACCGTCAGCGACGACCTCAAGATTCTTGTCTGGCAGACTCCCCAAAACGGCCTCTAGAGAGCCAGCAACGTCCGCTTTCACGATAACGCGCAGCTTTTGCTCGTCTGATTCCAAAAACTGAGACAGATCAAGCGTGGCTGGACCCATATCCTTTTGCACCGCCTCTTGCGGTTCAACAGTCACAATCGAACCCACTGCTGGCACTTCGTTAAAGCCCGTAATTTCGACAGCTTGACTTGGTCCCACTGCTTCAAATTTGGTGCCCGTGGCGTCTTCCATAGTGCGGACTGAGCCATCAACAGCATCAGTATACAAAGGATCGCGGCCATGGAGAGTACCCTGCTTGACTAAAACAGTGGCCAAGCTACCGCGGAATTTGTCGCGGCTGGACTCGATAACGACGCCCTTAAACGGGGCATCGGGATCAGCTTGCAGTTCCAAAATTTCACCGAGAGTCAGGATGGTTTCCAGCAGGTTGTCGATTCCGAGACCTTCTTTCGCCGAAATCTCAACGACTTCAGTGTCACCACCGTAACCAGTCACGTAGATTTCTTGCTCAGTCAGCTGAGCTTTTACCGTTTCCGGCGAAGCATCAGGAAGATCAATTTTGTTGATGGCCACAATCATTGGCACACCAGCGTTTCGGATATACTTGATCGACTCGATAGTTTGCGGTTTGACGCCGTCATCAGCCGCCACCACCAAAATGGCGATGTCGGTCGCTGCCGCCCCACGAGAACGCATCTCAGAAAAAGCGGCGTGACCGGGAGTATCGATAAACGTAATCGGTTGGCCATTGTACTCGGCTTGGTAGGCACCAATATGTTGAGTGATACCACCGGCTTCACCCGCAGCCACGTGAGCTTGGCGAATGTAGTCCAACAGCGAAGTCTTCCCGTGGTCAACGTGACCGAGAATTGCTACGACTGGTGGGCGAGTGTGCTGTGCCATAAAAAAGATACGCTTTCGTTGTGTTTATTGAATGTCTGCGGGAACTTCCTCAGCAGCCATCTGCTCGGCGTATTCTTGACGAACACGGTCCAGCAGTTCGCGTTGCTCGTCGGAGAGACGCTCATTCGCGCTGAAGGTTTCCCATTTGTGTTGCAGGTCTTCGAGGGTAGTCACACGATTCTCGATCATGTACTCACGAGTTTCGGTAGTAATACCGTCGATTTGATCAATTTCGTATTCTTCGTCACCTGTGGCAGAAGCTTGTTCTTCACCAGAGGCCGAGTGGATGCTGATAGTGTAATCAGTCAACTTGGCAGCTAGACGAACGTTTTGACCACCGCGACCAATCGCCAACGAGAGTTGATCGTCAGGAGCTGTGACGGTAGCCGTCATGTTTTTGGCGTCGACTTCAATGGCAAGTGACTCAGCCGGAGCCAAAGCAGCGGCCAAGTATTGACGTTGGTCTTCTGAATACTGAATGATGTCAATTTTTTCGTTATTCACTTCACGAATGACTTCTTGGACACGCACACCACGTTGTCCCACACAGGAACCAACTGGGTCCACGCCTGGACGATCAGAGAAGACCGCCAATTTGGTACGGATACCGGCTTCGCGGGAAATTCCTTTGACTTCAACGGCGCCAGAGGCCATTTCAGGCACTTCGCGCTCAAAGAGTTTGATCACCAACTGTTCGTCGGCACGAGAGACAATAATCTGACGACCACGCTCATTTTCTTCAATTTCCTTGACTAAAACAGTGATACGCAGGTTCGGGCGATAGAACTCGCCGTGCATCTGCTCTTCTGGCGGCATAATACCCTGGCCACGACCAAGATCAACAATTGCGTTGCGACCGTCGTAACGGATAACTGTACCCTGCACCAAAGTGCCTACACGTTCAGTGAAGTCATCAATGAGGGCGTCGCGCTCGGCTTCACGCACTTTTTGGAAAATAACGTTCTTCGCAGTTTGGGAAGCAATACGACCAAATCCCGCTGGAGTGACGTCGACCGGTTCACCTTCCTCTTCAATACGGAAAATACGAGCCGAGCCTTCATTACGATCCAGTTGCACCTCGAAGCGGATGTTGCTTTCTTCATCCTCTTCCTCAGAAAACAGATCAGGACGGTCCTTACGAAGCGCCGCTTCAATTGCCGCTTCAATCGACTCGACAACTTTATCAACACTAATATTGCGCTCCTTAGCTACTTGCTCAAGAAGAGCCATGAAACCACTGCGGATCATGCTGCTGGTCATATGATTCCTTTATATACTTCTTTGCTTGTTCAGTATCCCACGTATAAAAAAAGGTGGGCATGCCCACCTCTTTCTCATGAGGCAAACTGTATTATACCAGCACTCGAGAAACTCTGCAGCCGGGGTTTATTCGTGGCGTACTCCGCGCACGACCACTCCCACGCCATAGATACTGGCTACAAAAACGAGAATCGGACCAAAGAAAGGAATGCTGGTTACCAGGCCTAAAAGAGCACCACCCAAAACAAACTGCATCCAGCGGGCTTGACCCACTAATAAGCGCTGCCCAACTTCAGCGGCCACAATCACCCAACCGAGCGAAACGGCAGCTACAAAGGCCGTCAACGACAACACCGTTGCCTTCCAACCAACTACAGTAATCAACAGGAACAGAGCACCAATACTCAATGCCGCCAGCGTTAGGGTTCCCCACCCAAAACTGCTTACGCGAGTATCGGCGTATTTTTGGGTGACAGCGGCAATTTGTGGCCCAAACACCGCCACCAAAACTCCCATCACGATGCTAAAGCTGACGACATTGATAACGAGTCCCATCAACCAAGAACCAAAGTTGGGATCTTCTTTTTGCTTGACCTCACGAACTTGAACGTCTTCGCTGCCAGCCACTTCACTCGAGTCGGACTTGGCTACCGGCTCACTCACCTTGCCCTGCAACATGCCACCGACAAAAGCCGCCTCACCTAAAGAAAGTGTCTCAGCTTCTGTTTGGACGTCACCTTGCACGGCCCCATCGACGTGCACTTCGCTGGCTCCTAGCCAGGCATCATGCAAAATTGCGCCCGCCAGAACCACTCGCTCGCCGGCCAAAATAACAGACTCTTGTACTTCTGAACTCTCGGTAAAGGTCACTTCACCACCAGCGGCAATGACATTCCCTTCCACTTGTCCGCCAACAACAACAGTGCCACCAGCGGCGTAAATATCTTCATGGACTACGCCATCGATGCGAACTGTGCCACCAGCGACAACGAGATCACCGTAGACTTCGCCGTCCAGACTCACTTGTCCGCCAGCCACAAAGACTGGCCCGTAATAGACTTCGTTTAGTTGAACAGTAGAATCGGCAAAAAATTTGGGTGAACGGTCGAGCGTGGCGGTGTCTTCCACTGGCAAAATAGTACCGGCTGCAGTAGCAGAATCACTTGGAACATCCCCATTCTCTTGCGCAAATACCGGCACCGGACTCAGCACTGCCAGAGCGACAAAAATCGCACTCAAAAAACCAGAAAAAAGGGTGAAAAATGATTTGCGCATGTCTCTACTTTACGAGACTTTGCGGAATTCTTCAAGCAGTTTCTTTTGCTTGCGAGACACCTTTTTCGGCTACCGTCACAATGATACGTACGTAGAGATCGCCTTTGCCACTGCCGCGGACGTGCTGCACTCCTTCTCCCTGCAAACGAATCAACGTATGCGACTGTGTCCCTGGGCGAATCTTCATTTTGAGACTGTCTTCCAGCGTCTCGACTTCAGTTTGGCCACCGAGAGCCGCCGTTGGGAAATCGATTTCGTGATCGACAAAGATGTCGTATCCATCACGTTTGAATTTGGCATGCGGCAAGACATCAAGCGTGATGTCAAATTCTTCGTAACGAATACGAGTGCCGTCATTTGCACCGGCCGGAATCTTGATGGTGTGTTCTTTGCCATCAATCGTGACTTTTTTCTCGGCGCCTTTTACCGCGTCCATAAAATCCACTCGCAAGGTGTAACGCGGCTTGCGTGGACGAGCTTGACCACCGGCAAACCCGCCACCAAAAAACTGCTCAAAAATATCAAATGGATCAGAAAAGTCTTCAAACCCTTCAAATGGGTTACCCCCAGTTGAGTAGGTATAGGTAAACGGACCTTGGCGAAAACCGCCACCGAAAGGATTTCCACCCATGCCGGCCGCGCCTTCAAAGGCCGCATGACCAAACTGATCGTAGGTCTTGCGCTTTTGCTCGTCGCTGAGCACTTCGTAGGCTTCGTTAATCTCTTTGAATTTTTCTTCGGCGTCTTTTTCTTTGTTGCGATCCGGATGAAACTTCATAGCCATCTTGCGGTAGGCCTTTTTGAGTTCATCGGCGGTTGCGGTCTTTTCCACACCGAGGATTTCGTAGTAATCGCGTTTGGTTGCCATGGTCGATATCTAAAAGGAGTTTCCTTCCCGGACCGCGAAGTCCGAGAAGGTGAATCCTTTTTCCTTATTGTTGTCTACTCTTTGCTTACTCTTCGTCCTCAACCACTTCGCCTTCTTCGGCGTCGGCTTTGGCGTCTTTTTCCTTCTTGGCACCCTTGGCTTCTTTGGCTTCAGCACCATCTGGAGTAGCTCCAGCTTGTTGCATGACCTCACCAATTTTTTGGGCGGCTTCGAAAGTTTCGGAAACGGCCTTGTCGAGTGTTTCTTTGTCAGCGCTTTCGTCTTGAGAAAGTTGCTCGAGTTTCTCAACCTGCTCGGAGATCTTCTTCTTGTCGGCCTCTTCGAGCTTGTCACCATAGTCTTCGAGCTGCTTCTTGATTTGGCTGGCAACAGACTGAGCCTGGTTTCGAGCTTCGACGAGTTCGCGCTTGCGCTTGTCTTCCTCGGCGTGGGCTTCGGCGTCTTGTTTCATTTTCTCGACTTCGTCTTCAGACAAGTTGGTGGCGTTCTGAATGGTAATCTTTTGTTCTTTGCCAGAGTTCTTGTCCTTGGCGGAAACGTGCAAAATACCATTGGAGTCAATATCGAAGGTCACTTCCACCTGTGGCACACCGCGCGGAGCTGGTGGAATTCCGTCCAGAATGAATCGACCGAGAGACTTGTTGTCGGCAGCCATTTCGCGCTCGCCTTGCAGAACGTGGATCTCGACTTGAGTCTGATTATCCGCCGCGGTGGAAAACACTTGTGACTTACTAGTCGGCACGGTCGTATTGCGCTGAATCAGTGGTGTACGCACACCACCGAGCGTTTCCAGACCGAGCGTGAGCGGAGTTACATCGAGCAAAACAATATCGTCAACTTCACCACCGATAACACCGGCTTGAATCGCCGCACCGAGCGCCACCACTTCATCTGGATTCACGCTCTTGTTTGGCTTTTTGCCAAAGAATTTCTCGACTTCCTCTTGAATCTTCGGCATACGAGTCATACCACCAACCAAGACCACTTCATTCACGTCAGAGGCGGAGACGCCAGCATCTTTCAAAGCCTGCTTGACCGGACCAAACGATTTCTCAATCAGGTCACCGACCAACTCTTCCAACTTGGCACGCGTCAACTTCATGGTCAAATGCAGCGGACCTTCTTCGCCTTGCGTAATAAAGGGCTGGTTAATTTCGGTTTCTTGGGCGGCCGAGAGCTCAATCTTGGCTTTTTCGGCGGCATCACGAATGCGTTGTAGGGCTTGTTTGTCTTTGGACAAGTCAACCGCGTTTTCCTTTTTGAACTCGGCAACCACCCAGTCAATGATGCGGCCATCAAAGTCGTTTCCACCGAGGAACGTGTCACCGTTGGTGGACTTCACTTCAAACACACCATCACCGATTTCCAAAATGGAGATATCAAACGTACCACCACCGAGGTCATAGACGGCAATGAGTTCGTTTGATTTTTTGTCGAGACCATAAGCCAGAGACGCGGCAGTGGGCTCGTTAACAATACGCTCAACCTTCAAACCGGCAATTTCACCAGCTTGCTTGGTCGCCTGACGTTGCGAGTCATCGAAATAGGCCGGCACCGTAATAACCGCGCGATCAACGGTTTCACCCAAGAATGCCTCAGCGTCAGCTTTGGCTTTTTGCAAAATCTTGGCAGAAATTTCTTGCGGCGTATATTCTTTGTCCGCCTTAACCATGGCCATGTCGTCTTTGCCTTTGGTAATATCAAAAGCGACGTGCTCTTCGGTCTTCTTCACCTCGGCGTCATCAAAACGACGACCCATTAAACGTTTCACAGACTGAATTGTCTTCTTCGGGTTCAGAATCATTTGACGCTTGGCAGCATCACCCACCAAACCTTTTTCTGGCTCTACGATCGATGGAAAAGTGTTGCGCCCTTCAGCAGTAGGTACAATCGTGGCTTTTCCACCTTGCATGACAGCAATGGCTGAGTTGGTAGTTCCGAGGTCAATTCCGATTATTTTTCCCATATTTTCTCCTTATATTCTTTTCGTTTGTTTTTTTGCGTCTTGTTTTTTTATTTCCCGACTACGACTTCGGCGTGGCGCAGCACAGTGCCGTGTAAGGTATATCCAGAACGCTGCTCTCTGACCACGTGACCGCTCTCTCCATCGGCGGTATCAACCGCTTCCATCGTGTTGGCATCAAATGGTTTCCCGACTACTTCCATTTTTTGGAGTCCGTAGTTTTCGAGGGTTTTTTTCAAGTCATTTACGATCATCTGCAGTGATCCGTCTGGATAGTGCTGCATGGCCATCTCCAAATGGTCAAGTGTGGGCAATAAATCCGCCACAATATTTTGATTGGCCGAAGCCACTAAGGCTTTTTTCTCTTCAGTGCTCCGACGCAGCAGATTTTGGTAATCGGCGAGCGCCCGCTTGTGGGCTTCTTCTTTTTCAACTACCAACTGCTGCAACTGAGCGAATTCTTCTGAAAAACCAGCATCATTTGGCTGTTGGGTATGATTTTGTTTTTGTGGCGACGACATGAACGTTCTCCCTGTACTTTCCCTACTCTTTTCGCTAAAAAGTTATCCCATCATTTCATGAAGCAGTTCACGGAAATACTTCATCATCGGAATAACGTATGAGTAATCAATACGAGTCGGACCGATGACACTCATATGGTATTGGCCTGGTCCTACGGCAATGTCCGTAAAGACAAACCCGACTGATTCCAGGTATTGATTCCCCAAATCTTCTCCTAAAATAATGTGCACTGGTTCATCACCGCGAGCAAAATCGAAGATTTCCTTCATTGCTCGCTCTTCTTCAATTAACGACAAAACTGTGCGCGCGACATCAATATTCTCAAACTCCGGAAATGCCAACACATGGGCATAGCCAGAATGGTACGCGTGCTCTGTGTCGTACGACATAATGAAGCCAATACAGTTGGCTCGCTCGGCAATCACTCGGGCGGCTTCGGTGAAC
This sequence comes from Candidatus Woesebacteria bacterium, assembly GCA_021208605.1. Taxonomy (GTDB): domain Bacteria; phylum Patescibacteriota; class Microgenomatia; order UBA1400; family UBA1396; genus JAJOJK01. The sequence goes on from JAJOJK010000005.1 coordinate 104,269, forward strand.
AAATCGTCCACCTGATCGCGATTTTGCCACATGCGCTCTTTGACCGAAACTTCGTCGGCCACACTCAAGTCTTTCTCGCGCATGAGTTCCCGCACGTAAAACTTGATGGCCATGGCAGTGGGAATACGTCCGGCTGAAGAGTGCGGTTTACGCAAATAGCCATGCTTGGCCAAGTAGACCATTTCGTTACGAATGGTAGCGGGAGAGATACCGAAATTGAATTTTTTATCAATGGTTTCTGACCCGACCGGCTCGGCCGTTTCCATGTACTTCTCGACTACGGCACGTAAGATTTGAATTTGTCGTCCTGTTAAATCAACCATAAATACCTCGCTGTACTGTGTACTGTACGGTATTAGCACTATTTTAGCAACACTGCTATTTTTGGCAACCAGCATTTACAACTGCTAATACTGTGACGAAATCGACTCCGGTTCGTAGGTACCTCATATTTTTCTGCTTGCAGAGACAATCCTTTCCAAGGTATGCTGAATCGAAATGTCACCCCGAAGAAAACGAAGTTCCAAAATCCGCTTAATTCTGCAATTGATTCCAGTCTTGGTTGTTGCCATCGCTGGTATCGTCGGCGCTACTCAACTGGATGTCGTCCGCGAGTTCTTGGCTGGTGCCAGCGGAGAAGAAGCGAATTTGCAAATTGATCCGACTGTTTCGTACGGACCAATGACCAAACCGTGGAACAACTTAGCCCAAGGTGGCGAAATGAGCGACTGGACACTCGAGCCCATTCAAGGGAAAGTCGCCGCTCTCGATCCGGAATACATTCGTATTGACCACATTTACTCTTTCTATGATGTGGTTCAACTCAACGGCGAGCAACTCACGTACGACTTCACCAAGCTCGATCGCGTGGTCGACGGCATCACCGCAACCGGTGCTAAGCCCTATATCGCCCTTTCCTACATGCCAATTCCTCTGTCTGACGACGGCACAATTACCGGTAAACCGAAACGCTGGGAACACTGGCAAGACTTAGTTCGCGCTACCATTCATCACTACTCAGTCGAAAAAGGCATCAATGATGTCATCTATGAAGTCTGGAACGAACCAGATCTCTTTGGCGGCTGGAAAACTTATGGCGAGAATAACTACCTCACTTTATATACCTATGCTGATCGCGGTCGCGCCCAAGTGCAAAATGCTCGCCCGTACCAATTCGGTGGTCCTGCCATCACGGCCTTCTACCGCAACTGGTTTACCGGTCTCGTAGAACACGCCCAAAACAACAACTTACGTTTGGACTTCTTCTCCTGGCATCGTTACAACCATGATGTTGAACGTTTCCGTAAAGACTTTGCTGAGGCCACCGAACTTCGCGCCACGTATCCAGCCATGGCTAATTTGGAGTTCCATGTCACCGAGTACGGTCATGACAGTGAAGTCCACGTTGGCTATGACACTTCCTATGGCGCCGCCCACACCGCCGCAACGAGTATCGAAATGGTGGGCAATATTGATCGCGCCTTCGTCTTTGAAATTGAAGACGGCAAAGATCCCAAAGGCCAAGAACGCTGGGGACGTTGGGGACTCCTCACGCACCGCGATTTTGGCAACAATATCAAACCACGCTACTTAGCTTTGCGCTTAATGAATCGTATTGGCGGGGAGCGTGTTCAGCTTCTCGGTAAAGGAACTTGGGTAAAAGCGGTCGCAACTCGCAATGAAAATACTCTTGAGATGCTGGTCGCTAACTTCGATCAGTACGGCAGTCACGTGGAAAATGTGCCGGTCACTTTCGATAACATGAAACCAGGCTCTTACACCTTTGAAGTAACCGATACCAGCGGCCAAACGCGGCAAACTCCGCTGGAAGCGGTGGAAAATACCGTAAGTACCGAACTGTTTATGGGCGCTAATAGCGTAGTGTACGTGCGATTGATTCCACAAACACCAGAGGCTGGACCCTTGGAATCGCCAGCAGAAGCTCCGGTAGAAACAGAAACTAACCCCAATCAAGTCATCCAACCAAACGAAGCACCAGCAGAAATCCAGCCAGAGGAACCACAGACAGGGTTCGGGAATTTGCTTTAATCTTCGATACGAGTGAAACCAGTTTGTAGCGTGGTGGGCTTTACACGGATAATAGTTTTTTCTGAACTTTTCGCCTCTATTTCGTCCTCAAAGACTATGGTGTTTAAAGACAAAATAACCCACGCCAGACGATTCACTAAAGGAGCATTTATTTCAATAGAAGGAAGATCATCTTCTTCTTGCCCCGTCGCAGCTTGCACTTGATTGTCCTGCTCATACACCCAACCAGAGAGAATCCAACGCTGATTCGCTTGTACCGATAGCGGAGAATCACTTTCGATATTTCTGCGTTGAGATCTCATCTGTCCAGAAACACTGATTCTAACCATATTTTGATACACATCGCCGATTTGTAATTTCGACTCAAAACTTTTATTTGCCATAGTGAAGGTATTTTCAACGAAAAACGAAAAAAGTCAAATTTAGTGAGAGGAATGAATAAGCTTTTCAACAGCGGAAACAAAAGATGCCAACGAATACTGGTCTGCTGTCTGTTGTATTTTTTTGTATGACCACTTCTTCTCTCGGGCTTCTCGTACTGTTTCAATCCACTCTTGCACCGCAAAATTCCGTACATGCACGCCATTCACCCCATCCTGCACCGTAAATCGCGGTTCACCAGAAAAATGGGCGATAACAGGAGTGCCAGCCGCCATGGCCTCAATCGGGATCATGCCAAAGTCTTCATCTTCAACCGGGTACAGAACCATTTCCGCATGCTGATACAGATCAACTAACGTTTCGTCATCAACACTTCCCAGCAAGTTGACTGTTGGTCCGGCCATTTCATGCAAGTCATTTTCCATGGCGCCGGTGCCAACCACTTGGAGAGGAAGCCCTAAATGATTTGCCACCTGTACCGAAATTTCCGGATGCTTGCTAAATCCCAAACGGTTCACATACAACAAGTGTGTCCGCTCCTTTTTTGGCAACACAGGTAACTTCCGGTCTACTAACTGAATCGGCGGATAAATCACCACCGAATCGCGACGATAGTACTTGGAAATGCGTTGCTGGGTTGTCGTACTGTTCGCGATCAAAATATCGGGATTTTGCGCCGTTTGGAAATCAACATAGCGCATCCAAAAGTTAATGAGCTCACCACCGACTCGCACGAGCGGATTCTTTTTCCAGTCCGACATTGTGCTGTGCCCGTACAGTGAACGCGGTGGCGTGTGCACGTAGCTGATATGTTTGGCATCTGACCGTGTGCGCACGGCTTTCGCCATGTACATATTGGTTGAGGAGATAACAACGTCATACTCAGATAAATCGAGCTGCTGAAAAGCCCAGGCAGAAAACACTCGATATGGTGACGCCAAGCGTTTGTAGAACGGAAATCTAGTTAGCACTGTTTCGCGAATATCCCAATCGGCAAATCGCTGGGCTTGCGGACCAAGTCGGTCGGCATCGTAAAAAGCCACGTACACGGGCGCATCCGGAAACATTTCGTGCAGGGTTTCTAAAACTCTTTCGGCACCACCGTACTCGCGTAGATAATCGTGAACTAAGGCAACTTTCATTATGTGTATTGTAAATGCTACGATGTCCAGATGAAACTCCCACGTGTTGGACTCTATGCTTGGGGCGGACCCGGAACTCTTCGGCTGCTCAACACTAAATATGATGCACCTCTTGTCGATACAGCGAGTTTTTTGGAAATGTATGACGACCAGTGGCTAAAAACCGCCCGAGAAAAAGTTGGGGCCACCGATATGTGGGTGACCTATTCTTGGGGATTTTCTGACCAGACCGAGCAAGAAGACTACGACTACATTGTCGATCGATTGCCACTGTTCCAAAAAAATAATATCCGCACCTACGCCTACATCCAGGGCACAAATCTGATCGTATCGGAGTTTCCGACGGAAGGAAAAAAGAGTCCCTTTTGCCGCGATGCCGATGGCCAATTGCTACCATATAGTCGCGGTCGGGCCATGACCTGTCCGAACAATCCAGAAGCAGTGCAAATTTTAACCGATCGCGTCACCAAGGCCGCACAGGAAGACTTTGACGCCATTTTTGTGGACAACATCTTCTTTGGCTTGCCAGCTTGGTACTTCCGCGACGATATGCTCTCATTTTGCGGCTGTAGCTGCGAGCACTGTCAAAAGGCGTTCCATGAGGAGTTCGGGTACGACTTGCCCCTGCGCACCAAACGCGGGTACAAACAAGTGCGGGACTATCTCCGCTTCCGTACGAGCAAGCTCACACAAGTCATCCAGTCGCTCTCTAGTATTGCCCGATCAGCTGGGAAAGAATTTGGCGTGAATCTCTACGACCCTTTCTGGCATACCAGTGACGTCATGTTTGGGTACAATTTTGTCGAGATTGAACCGTACTTGGATTATTACTTAATCGAAAATCATCATCTCGTAAAAGGAAATGAGCATCTCCTCCCCTTAATTACAAGCTCTGAGAAACCCACTTTTATTGTTTCGTACCGGAAAGGCATTGGCTTTGATGCGCCATTTTCCGCCCAAGAACTCAATACTTGGTTTAGTAATGCCCATGATTTAGGGTTTGTCCCCTGCTTAAAAGCCACGGAGTACGTGAGCCGAGGAACCTGGCATGGACTGCGGTGGGAAGAAACGCCGGTGCCAGAAATTCGCGAAGAACGCCTTCCTCCAGTGAATATTCGCTTCAAACGCGTGCGCCCAGCCTCTCGTCTCGGTCGGATTTTTGTACCGATTATTGATCGCATATTGCCCAGTTGTATTCGCACCTACTACGAATCTGCCAAAGTCTTTTGCTTCGTGAATCGACTCGGACTCTATCAACGGATGATGCATTCTCCCCGTCTCTTCGAGGAATTTTTGAGCGAGACCGTGACCGAACCTTGATAATTTCGGCGTTTCTGGTATTATTAAATATTCGTGCGAGCTGCTCTCTCCTCTCTCGAGGAAATGAAAAAAGCAGACACACCCGAAGCGGGGTAGTGTACGGTTGCACGTGAGGCTCATAATCTCGCAGATCTGGTTCGATTCCAGACCCCGCTACAACAGTTCTTTTTGCTCTCCCTTCACCCATCCGCTCTTTTTTTGTCTCTGATTTCTTGGTTTTCCAAGATTCGTTTATAAAAACCACCGTTAACAGGAACCTATGTTCATGCATATTCTTCCGTATGCCAAGCCATACTGGAAGCGAATATTGGCTATTGCAGTAATGATCGCCTTCATGGCCGGTCTGAATCAGGTGGAACCATTCATCACCAAACAAATTACCGATACACTGATTGCCGGCATTGGCGGCAATTTTCCAACGCTGCTTCTTGTTTTACTGGCCGCCTACTTAGGCACAAAACTCGTTACTTCCGCTCTCAACCGCGTTACTTGGCATTTGACCAATATTTTTGTGGTGCGTTTTGAAAGTCACTTGAAGCAAGTTGGCTTCGACCATTTGATGCTTTTGTCGATGGGATTCTTCAATGATCAATCGAGCGGAAAAATGATGAGTAAACTCGATCGTGGTGTGAACCGAATCGTCAACATCGTCAATAACTCGGGTATGCACTTTTTGCCGAGCTTTACGACAGCGGTCGTCTCCCTGGCAATTGTGACTTACTATGAGTGGACTATCACGGCTTCGATCGTCTTTGCCTTTGTGCCGTATATCCTGATTAACCGTTGGCGCTTCCAGAAAAATAGTGTCCTGGAAAAACAAGAGTATAAACTCTATGACCACCAGTACAGTCACTTTTGGGAAGTGCTAAGCGCCATGGCGCTCATTAAATCTTTCCGCGCGGAACAATTTGAACGCAAAAAGCTGCAAACTTTTTTTGCGAAATACATCGGTTTGCGCCAAGAAATGGAACACCACACCGACCAAGCCTTTATTGGTGACGTCTTTTTAGAAGTCTGGAACTGGGCCATGTACGCCTATATCGTCTGGATGACCTGGCAAGGCGAGATCACTGTCGGTACGCTGGTGTTATTAGTCGGCTTAATCCAAATGATTCGCCAACCCCTCTGGCAGCTGAACTGGATTTTCTGGGAAGTGAAACGCGCTGGCATTGGAGCGAAAGATTTCTTCCGCATTATTTCGGTGGAGCCAGACGTCGTTGATCCCAAAAAACCGAAACACCTCAAAAAAGTGCATGGCGCCATTGCATTCGAGCACGTGGACTTCACCTATAAAAATTCCGCTCCGCTGCCTGAAACTGACTACGACGAAGACGAAAAACCGACCAAAGTGGATACCTCACAAGGCCCGCAAACGGTTTTCCAGGATGTCACAATGGAGTTTGCCGCTGGCAAAACTACCGCACTAGTAGGTCCTTCTGGTTCCGGAAAAACAACGGTGGCCCAACTGGTTTTGCGTTTCTTTGATCCAGATAGCGGCCGCATCACGCTTGATGGTGTCGATCTGCGCGATCTCAAGCAAACCGAGCTCCGTTCCTACCTCGGATTAGTTGGTCAAGATCCGTATCTTTTTGCTGCCTCCATTCGTGAAAACCTTCGCTACGCCAAACCAAACGCCACCGAAGACGAAATGTGGCAAGCATGCGAACTGGCCTATGCCAAAGAGTTTATTCAAAAACTTCCAGCTGGCCTCGATACTGAAATTGGCGATCGCGGAGTGAAGCTCTCGGGCGGACAACGACAACGTCTCTCTTTGGCCCGCACGATTCTCGCCGATCCACAAATTATTATCTTGGACGAAGCGACCAGCGCACTCGACTCCGAGTCGGAAATGTACATCCAAAAAGCTTTAGCTGAAGTGTTGAAAAATCGCACCGCTATTGTTATTGCTCACCGTCTCTCCACCATCCAACGTGCCGATAAAATCATTGTCTTGAAAGACCACACCGTCTTGGAACAAGGTACGCATACCGAGTTACTCGAACAAGATGGTCTTTACGCCAGTCTCTTCAAAATCCAAAGTGGCGACGCCGAAAAACTGAAAGAGTGGGATTTGGTGGAGTAATTGCCGCTAGATAACATATTAGCTTTTATTCTTCTATACGGATATACTATACAAAATTGCTATTCATTGAGCTGGTAACTATGTCCCCAAAAAGAACATATACAGAAACTAAAGAACGAAAAATCTCAAATTTCGCCCGTTCATTCGTGATTCTACTACTTTTAGGCGTCTTGCCCACGGTGGACCAGTTTCACCAAACATCTGCATACAATAATCCTGACGAAACTTCTATTCCCGAACCATTTGAAGACGAGCCATTTTTATCTCCTTCCAGCACTCAAGAAAGCTCAGTACAAAATTCGAATAATACACTAAACATTCCTTCCACAGTAGAAAATAATTCATTTCCTTCCACACAAGAAAATACTCAAGCAAGCCCAACAGTTAATTACGTCCCAACAATTGCTACTCCTACAGAGACCCAAGATTCATTTCCTCCTATTACACCTACAAATGATAGGCCTACTCCAACAACTAACACTCTTCGGCCAATCACTATAATAAATACAATTGATCAATTGATTAATAGCGATTAGACAACTCAGGCGCTCAATAATCTCGATAAACTATCTAATCCATCTGAAACTGTAGAAGTAATTCAACCTGTTCATAACCTAGAAAATCTTGATCCAAATCATGATGGCCTTATAGAAGAAGGTTCCGTATATTCTGGTGAAATTGTTTTCCGTCCGTATGATAACGAAACTCAAATTGAGGAGGGTGAATATATCGTGCCCAATAATCGAGTATTTATTGACTCTGACGGAGACGGAGTCTTAGACGAAACACCGGTGTATGCACGACTTGTCGTTGTCACACGTGATAATTTAACCTATCTGTTCGCTGAAAACAGTGATCAGGTCATTGGAATTTTCCCCAATGGAACCGGGCGCGGTGGGGCTAATACTGTTCCCAGTATTCGAACCGTCGATACCTTTCTAGGTGAACAATGGGGAATTGATGAGTCAGAACGTTTAGGATTTGATAGAAATGCATATGGAATTATTACAATAGCAACGAGTTATTACATCAATGAAGAAACAAAAATTAATACCGCTCAGGAAGTTCATGGAACTCCTGATGAATGGCAACACTTGCTTGGCACAGAAATATCTGGCGGCTGCACACGCCATCGAAATAAAGATATTGCGACAATTCGACAACACCTTACTGTTGATGATCTCATTGTAACGATGGATACACCTGGTGACGACTCCATAGATAATCCATACACTCTTTACAATCTTACCCTACTCGCTGCCGGATTAGCCCCTATCCAAACTCCAGATAATCAAGAAGCTTCTCTTCCACTTCCAACAAATTATGAACCCCTTTCGACTCTTCCACCTCTTGAAAACTCTCGCTGGATTAATTTTGAACAGACTAACTCAATTCCAGTCCCCGAAATAATTTCCCACCCATATACTCGAGGTGAATATGACATTATTCCATGCGGTGCCGAAAACATGTATCTCGTAGAGTTACTGGCAGGACGAGAAAGACTTATACCAACAGAAAATGGCTATCGCCTTTCAGTAGCGCCATTTATTACTCTGCCGAATGGAGAAACACTGGATGTTCAGGAGTTTTATACTCCGACAGAAGTAACCACCGATCAGATATACTCTGAACTGTATCGTTTCTCTAACGGAGAATACATCCAATACTTTCAATACTTAGTAGCAGACTACGCTTTCCAGTATGCAGTCTACGTAGCTGCAAGAGACTGGGATGAACCTTCACTGCTTACTAGCAATCGAAGTACTCAAGGTGAGGCGATATTGCATCTGAGTAATGAACAGTTAAGAGAGATCCAACTTGTTACGGGACTCATTCCATTAAAATTTTCATGGACACAAGGTGTATTGCCACAAGAACCTGGTGATTTTCTGGAAGGCTTAAAAAATAGAACAGTTATTCATAGTATGATGAATATTTTCCATGGAACACCGGGGCAAACATTCGAATTAGATTTTCGACAAGAACCCTACGGGCTAGCCTTTCCCCTACAAGATCAATTCCTAACAATGCCGAGTGCAGACCATGAATTTGTTCGTAGTAGTAATGCAAATGGTGAAAATATATCAAGCATACTTAGTACAGCAATCACAAATAATCAGGGCGTAATATTCCGAGTTTCTCAGTTTGCGGCACAGACAACTCCGTTGCGATATGAATTGGGTCTATCGCGTGCTCACTACTATTCTTTTGTACCGGAACAATCAAACATTCAAGAGGGCTACGTAGCTATATATGATACGATGCACCCATCAGAGATTCTCCAGGTAAGAATTGAGTATCTCGATGATATATTTACAACCATGACGGTAACCCCTCAAACTGAAATGAATATTACTTCTAACGAATAATATTGGGAAAACAGAATGACTAATCATTCTGTTTTTTTGCTACAATACTCCTCTTCATATTATGGGCTATATAAATCCAGAAACATCAGAAGTCTCTCGCTCCATGCGCGCTTGGCAATTACTCTGCATTGCCATACTGTGCACAACTTTAGGGACCTCGCTAGTAGCCTGTGGTGACCATGTAGAAGAAACACCTATTTCACCTACCCCAGTCACTCTTCCCAGCGTAAATGCCACGGACATGCCTCCTATATATCCCATCGGCTACGAAACACCAATCGCTCCAGAACAAGAATCTTTGCCGCTTTCTTCTGTTGCTGCACCAAATCCGCGCCTCATTCCAGAGTTATTTGAAGAAGATGAGGATGGTTTATATCTCGCAGCTGATCTGATCGTTCAATCGCCTCACCTCACACAACTCACCCAGCCGGTGCGAGTGGTAGACATTTCGCAAATCGATACCTCTCTTGTCCCACAGCTGCCCGCTGTGAATGCAGCGTCGTCTTTTGGCATGAAAGACTTTACGCCCTGGTCCTTTCAGCGGTATGCATTGGTAGGATCAGAAATTGATACTGTACTTGATGTAGATCGCACCTATAGTTGGGGCACCACCCTAGCAATCCGAGATAGCGCAGGTGCGGTTGTCGGCTTTTTGCCGGCTCTGAAAAGCAACTTAGTACAACAGCCATCAGATTCACTCCGCCTGACCTACACCGAAGAGTTCTATCAAGCCATGGTGTACACGCAATACCTTCACTTGTTCCAAACAAACCCAGATGTATTCTCAGCCCAAGGTATAACCTCTTTGGAAGCAGCCATTGAGGCTGAAACAAATGGCAACATGCGTGCGTATCTCGAGTATATTCAGCATAGTCAACTGCATGCTCACGATCCAACCTGGAATGTTATGCCCTACCAAATGCTTGTTGGGAATCAACCAAGCTCCAGTATTGTAGCTACTACTGATCTCTACTTAGATGTCTTTTTGGCGGAAGCCTTTCCGGGCACCGGAATCAACCACTATACTGTCCTCAACAGTTTTTCTGACCCGAATCAATTCTTGCAACTGAATAAACTCTTCACCGACACATATGGAAAACCCATTTGGGATCTCTTCGGAATGTTTCGTCCTGGTACTTCACTCGCAATCCTACCCGGTATCCAAAGTCCCCGCTAACAATGCTCGTACCGAGTTCTGAAACTTCGCAAATACAGAGTAGAAATATACCCGAAAGTTCAGTACAATAGACCTTTCATGGCTGATCAAATTACCGTTACTGGCGCCCGCCAACATAACCTCAAAAATATTACTGTATCGCTGCCAAAAGACAAGTTGGTGGTGGTCACTGGTCTGTCGGGCAGCGGAAAAAGTTCTTTTGCTTTCGACACATTGTATGCTGAAGGCCAACGTCGCTATGTCGAGTCATTGTCGGCCTACGCGCGGCAGTTTTTGGGCATGATGCAAAAACCCGAAGTCGAGCATATTACGGGACTTTCACCAGCTATTTCTATTGACCAAAAAACCACTTCCCACAATCCTCGCTCGACCGTGGGAACCGTCACCGAGATTTATGACTACCTGCGCTTGCTCTTTGCCCGCGCTGGTCGCCCGCACGACCCGAACACTGGTGAAGAAGTCATGCCCTACTCTTTAGACCAGATTGTCGAAGAACTCTTTGGCACTCTCGAACAGCGCCTGGCTACCGAAGGCAAACCAGTTCGATTCTATATTCTGACTCCAGTCGTCAAAGACCGTAAAGGTGAGTTCCAAGGACTGTTCAGCAACTTGCTCAAAAAAGGCTACACCTACCTCCGCATCGATGGCGACATGTACAACCTGCAAGACGATATCTCACTGTTCAAAAACAACAAACACACCATTGAAGCGGTCGTCGACCGCCTGGTCATCGACTCCACGCAACTAAAAGACGAAAAAGCGCGCCGCCAACTACGCACGCGCTTGAATGGTGACATCGAAGAAGCGCTCAAACTCTCGGACGGCTGGGTCACCGTCAGCTTCGTGCACGACGCCGGACTCGACTTCCCCGAGCAGCCCCGAGAACTCGAAGACTTGCCCTTCACCGAAAAACGCATTTACCCCAGCACCGGCGAACCAGTACCAGAAATTGAACCCCGCATGTTCTCGTTCAACACGCCGCATGGCGCGTGTCCGGAGTGTAATGGTTTGGGTACGGTCATGGCGATTGAAGTAGACCAAATTTTGGCCCCTTCACTCACGTTGCCAGAGGGCGCGGTAATTCCGTTTGCTCGTCAGCTGGAAAACGATACCTGGTTCTCCCGACTGATTCGCACTATTTTGCAAACGCACGATGCTGACTGGCGAACCCCCTGGAATGAACTCCCCGCCAAACTCCGCGACGAACTGCTCTACGGCAGCGACACCGTCTACACCGTGTACGGCGAGAACCGGTTTGGCAACCTGACGCAAATTGAGGAGTCGTTTGACGGTTTTGTCACCCAGCTCGAGAAACGCTACCAAGACTCTAACTCGGACTTTGTCCGCAAAGAAATTGAACGCTTCATGCGCAAACGCGAGTGTCCCGTCTGTCACGGCAAACGCTTGCGGCCACAAAGCTTATCGGTCACCGTCGACAAACTCTCCATTGCTGACGTCACCGAGATGAGTATTGCTGACTCGCACGAGTGGATGGCGGCTCTCCTTGAGAAAAACTCCGCTCACCTCACCGACAACGAACGCACTATCATTGAACCGATTGCCAACGAAATCACCTCGCGCTTGCGCTTCTTGGTCTCGGTCGGCTTAGGCTACTTAACGCTGCACCGCGAGGCCAATACCTTGGCCGGTGGAGAAGCCCAACGCATTCGCC
>JAJOJK010000004.1 GCA_021208605.1 Candidatus Woesebacteria bacterium
TGCTCGGATCTTGCAGAGCGGCCACTGCGCCATAGCGCTGGGTAGCGTCGGGCTGCTCCAGACGACGGTAGTTGTAATCGAGCGTGTCGACCACGTATTTGTAGACTTCGCGCGGCGTAGGATTTTCTTGCGCCACTTGTTGAATCAAGGGATTTTCTACCTGCCAAAACGATTTTGCCTGTAAATATGGAGATGTCTCTGTTTTGAGCCACGATTCAGGTTGACGGAAGGGATTCTCTACCGGTACCGGCACTTTTGGATGCGTGTACACAGTCACGGTACCCGCCGCGCGAATATCTTGTTCGGCCTCACCGGCCACGCGAAACTCGGCAATCCAGTTGCCATCAATATCGCGGTGGACTGTTTCTGGTTCCGGCGTAATGCTGTCATAGCGCACGCGCTGGTAGGACGTATCAGGAATCAACGCCACCTGCACGATGCCAACATTCTGCGAGCTATTCTCCACGTGATACGACACATCAAAGCCATAGGTTTGCTGCTCGCCAAACAACACCGAGATACCAGTGTTTTTTCCGACATTCGTAAAACGCAAAATCTGAGAACCACTCGTGGTATCAATAGTGTACTGATTCGGCTCCACAATTGATGGCTGACCGAATTTTTCTGGCACCATCACAATCACGTTGTACTGCGAATATTTATCTGGCTCGGCAAGCTTGGGGATCGTCACTTCGAGAACTTGGCCATACACCGCCGCCGTGTCTTCACTTATGTACTCAATCGTAAACATCTGTTCCTGGTCGCGACCAAGTACGCGAACGTCTTCTGGAAATTTGACTGTGATTGAGGTCTGTTGTCCTGACTGCACCGTATCGACCGGCAGCGGCGTATCGTCACTACTGCGCACACGTACACCACTAACGTCCAGCGAGTTAATCTGTAGGGCATACTCACGGGCGTAGACGGTCGACAAATTATTCTTTAGGCGAATTTCATAGCGCACTGTTGTCTGGCCAGAATCGGCCACCTGGTACAAAACATTCATAGAAGTCGTGAAGGGATCGGTAACGGCTTGAGCCTGAATAGAAGGAGCCAATGAGAGCACAGAAACACTCATCACCAGAAAGCTCAACAGAGCACATCCCCCGTGATACCAGAGTGCCTTCACTGTGCGGACTAACTGCATACACGCCAACCTTAGCACATTTCGCTTGTTTTCGCTCTACCCTGGTTGAGAATTTCCCCGATCAAGATAGAATAGGAGTATGCTCTCTTCTTTGCGACGACTTGGTATGGCTCTCACGGCAATCGTGGTGAGTGCATTTGTTTTTTCTGGCTGTTCCGTTTCTCTCCCTTGGCAGAAGTCTATTTCTGGACTTCAAGTACAGGTGACTGACGGCGGCTCGGCGCAAATCTTTCTCGACGACCTCCACCTGGGCCAATCACCCATCCAACAAGAGGGTTTGAAGCCAGGCGTGTACACACTGCGCATCGAGCCAGAACTGAGCGACAAGCAGGCCTACGAAACCCAAATCCGACTGTACCCCGGTTCAATCACTTCTGCTCTGTGGAGTTTTGCCGGCGACATGCCCACCGGCACCGGCGATATTCTCGAACTCGAACCACTCCCCACCAACACACGCGCGGAACTTTCGGTGATTACGGTTCCTGAGGGCGCCAGTGTACTGCTCAATGACACTACCTACGGACTCTCGCCGGTCATCCTCGACGAAATTGAACCTGGCGAGTATTCTTTGACGATCAACGCCGTCGGCCATGTCCGCAAGACTTTGCCGGTTCAAGTGCAACCAGGCTATCGACTCCATATCTTCTCTCGCCTGGAAACCGATACTGCACAAAACATTATTCCCGACCCAACACCAACTCCAGATGCCTCCGCTGACTCCTCGGACGAAACCGATACCGATACCACTGCTAGCACTACTCCTCCAGGTATCACTCCCGATGCGGATGAAACTTCCACTCCAGCTCCGTCTTCGGCTCGCACCCGCTCGCAAACCACTTTGCCAGAGAAACCCTACGTCACCATCACCGAGACCGGTACCGGCTGGCTGCGCGTTCGCAGTGAAGCCTCGTCGGCGGGTGAGGAAGTGGCGCGTGTGGATGTTGGCACCAACCATCCGTACAAAAGCACGCTCAATGGCTGGTATGAAATTGAGTACGCACCTGGTCAGACGGGGTGGATTTCAGGGCAGTACGGAACGATTATTCGCTAATTTTGTAGTGATTGATTGAGCACAAACGCTCGTAATTTAATCGATAATTTTTTCATCCCGCAAAAACTGCACCGCTCGACGCGTAATGCGCTGCTTGCCAGGTTGATAAATTTCTTCAATTCTTTCCTGCGCTGATTCGTATGAGTGCCATTCGTACTGGCTAAACTCGGATTCTGCAAGCTTTATTTCTGACGATTCGACCGGAACCGCAAAAAAGAGATACTCTTTGCCTTTCATGAGAACTGGCTCACCACTATCGAGCTTGAGATCGCGCACATTATATTTCGACGGCAAAAACTCGACGCGATCACGTCCAACAAAAGTGAGTTCTTTTTCTTCGGGAATGCTCTCGGCAAACGTCTCACCGAGTTCCTCAGCTGACTCGCGCACAATCGTGGCGCGGGGTAACTCACCGTTATCCACACCGCCCTGCGGCAACTGCCAGAGCCGATACGCTTCGTGAAACACGAGGAGCACTTTACGGTCATGAACAAAACACGCCACTGCTGTCGGACGAAAACCGGTGGTGCGAATTGTGTCGATGTCAGGAAGTGTAAATGTCATGTGTGTATCCTAACATGCTGCTGGAGATGTCGCGGTAAGTTTGTTACGCTGTTAAAAAGAAAGGACACATGCCGGGATTCATTGATAACATCGAACAATTAACTCTAGAGAACACTCTCTACCGCCAAGTGCTTTTCACGAGTCAACACCTCCAACTGGTAGTAATGTCGATCCCTCCCCAGGGAGAAATTGGTCTAGAGACCCATGACTTTACCGATCAATTTTTGCGAATTGAAAAGGGAACAGGCGTGGCGATTTTGAATGGCGAGAAAAAGGAAGTTGGTGATGGCAGCGCCCTCGTGGTCCCAGCCGGAACTGAACACAACGTAATTAACACTTCTGACTCTGAACCTCTTCAACTCTCTACGCTGTACTCTCCACCCCACCATAGGCCAGGTGTGAAACACGGGACAAAAGAAGAAGCTGATCATGATGAGGATGATCATTTGTGATGTAAAAGATTTTACTTACTATAAAGCGTTTCCTCTGGCAGGATTCACGGCTTCGCTCATGAGTTTTCGTTCGACTGTTCTAGAATCACCACTCTTACTATGGAGCACTTCCCCGCAGGATTTACTCACTCCAGCTACGGCTTACCGCCTTACGCTTCCGTGAGTACAAGTAAATCCTGCCAGGCTTTCATATACAAAAACAGACGGACTTTGCCGTCTGTTTTTGTATTGTGCGCCCGGCAGGATTCGAACCTGCGGCCTTCAGTTCCGCAAACTGACGCTCTATCCAACTGAGCTACGAGCGCGCGATAAGGTTGTATTATACTACAAAAATTTTTCTAGGTAAGGAGACACCCCTAGGCCTATAACACTGAGTGTTCCTGGTATATGTTTTGACGGAAAAACCTATAACCCACTAAACAGCGGCTAAACACACTGTTATAGGCCTAGGGGTGTCTCCCTCACTCAAGAGGAAACTTCTCCTCAATCCAATTCACCCACCGATCAATCTGCGTCGGTGTCGGCTCTTCATACGGCAAATATCGACCAATAATGCTCACCATGTCTTCCATCGTGACTGGTGTGGGACTGGCTGCGTTGGAGGGTAATAAAATAATCTGGTTCGAAAGCATCGGTGCCGGGGCTTCAATATGCAGTTGAACTTGACCACGGTGCTCAGAAATCCAAAAACGACCGAGTTGCTCCCAGTAGAACAAACGATCTCGGTAACGCACCCCATAGGTCGTCAAGGCATTTCGCACCGTTTCCGGCTTAACACTGGCCAAAACATAAGTCACAAATAAAAACGAGACCAATACAAAAATCAACAAAACCTGATTCGCAAAAAAGAGAATGAGAGAAAGCAGCAAAACAATCACCGCCAAAGAAGAATAATATTCTTTCGAACGCTTCTGAGAAATACGTGAGTCAGCCAACCACTCGACAAACAAGTACTCTGGCTCCGGCTGGTTGGGCAAGTAAAACTCTTGTTGTTCGGGACTCATTGATGATTCGGAATTCATTTCTGGTGCGCCATATGCCGCATTCCCTGGAGCAGAAGCTGCTGATGCTGATGGTGATGGAGCAGCAGCGGAAGCATCTCCAGGAGGAACCGTCGCTGGAGCCGGAGCTTGTTGGGGAGAAGTATTCTGCTGATTCGCACCCATCTGCGGGTTGTACACTTCAGGCATACGTCTATAGTAGCAATCTTTTGGCGCAGTGTCACTTACTCTGCAACATTTTCGAGCCACCGCTCGACGTCGAGAGCGCCCATCACCCCCATACCGGCGGCCGTGGCTGCCTGGCGATAGCGGAAGTCAACACAGTCACCAGCGGCAAAAATGCCTTCCGTGGTAGTTTGGGTCAAATACCGGAGACGACCATTTTCTAGCCGCTCACCAGCCAAATCGATACTCGACTGGTCCAGCCCTAAGGCCGTCACGATATACTTTTCGTCATTGAGAGCCACCAGATCTTGCACGAAATCAGTCGTCGGAATATGGCCAATAGCATAAAATACACCACCAGCAGCGACTGACTCTGTAGTCTTTGTCTCGAGGTTTTCCAACGTAAGGCCAGCCACCATACCATGTTCGTTCGTCTGAATTTCGGTGACCTGCGTATTCCAGTGCACGGTTACTTTGTCGTGGTTGAGAACGCGTTCTTGCATAATTTGTGAGGCCCGGAAAGAATCCCGACGGTGCACGAGATGTACCTCAGAGGCAAACTTGGTCAAAGCCAAGGCGTCTTCCATGGCACTGTCACCACCACCGACCACGTAGACTACTTGATCACGGAAAAAAGCGGCGTCACACACGGCGCAAGTGCTCAAGCCGCGGCCGAGGACCTCATCTTCATTTGGCAAGCCGAGCATGCGAGATTTCGCGCCGGTAGTCACCAGGACCGCCTTCGCTTCGTGAACTTCCGCGGCAGCACCTTCACCAACGGTAACCGCAAAACCCTGCTCCGTTTTCTCGACACGAGCAACAGATTTGTCAATAATTTCGGTGCCAAAACGCTTGGCTTGCTCGCGCATATTGACCATCAGTTCTGGTCCCTGCACACCTTCAGGGAATCCCGGGAAATTTTCTACTTCGGTGGTATACATGAGTTGTCCGCCGATTTCAGTGCCTGAGAACAAGAGCGGCTCCAAGCGCGCCCGCGACAAATATATCGCCGCGGAGTAGCCCGCCGGTCCGGATCCGATCACAATCACATTTCGCATAGGTTCCCCTTTTCTTGAGAGTGTCTGGGTTACTCGCCCAGTCCTTTTTCGATCATTTGACGATAGCCATCTTCACCGATGAAACCAATGTTTTTGTCGACAATTTCACCGTCTTTAATAGTGAACACTGTCGGAATGCTCATGACACCATACTTCATGGCAATGTCACGATTTTGAGGATCATCAACATCAATTTTGGCCACTGCAGCCTTGCCTTGGTATTCAACAGCTAACGTATCCATGATAGGGGCGGCTAGCTTACAAGGACCACACCACTCGGCATAAAAATCAACCAAAACCGGCTGTTCCGAGGACAGCACCTCGGCTTCAAATTGCTCGGCTCCAGAAATGTAGAGTACGTCTGACATAGTTTCTCCTCAGTATTTTTCGTTTATTACTACTCTTGTAGTAGTTTACTACTCTCCCACGTTTTGTCTACTGGCTTTCCAGTCAACGCAAAGGGTGTACCCATTGTAATACCGAAACGTTGAATAAATCCAGCCGGTACTTCTAACACAAAATCGACCGGCACACTTGGCTGCACTGTACGGATTTCTGAATCATGAGGTTCGGGATACGGCACATTTTCATGGAGATCAACCACTCGACCATTCGCAATCCAAATAAAGTCGAGCGCAAATCGCATTTCATTCATCCAAAAACTGGCTGCTGCGGCTGTGAAAAAACAAACAGCATGCCATCAGATCCAATGCTGGGCTGACGACTCAGTCCCTGTTGGTGCTCTCTGGCCGTTTCCGACAGCACGACTTCCAACTGCTGCTCACCAAGCTGAGCGGTCTGAAAGGTGCGGGTTTGCGGGGCAGTCGAGATTTCCTCGGACCTGTTTCCATCGGGAAACACCTCAAACCACCAAAAAATCAAAAGCCCACTCAAAATAACAACACCAAACAGCATCACGAAAAGCGAATTTTTATCGAGCATACACCATCATTTTCTTGTACATCTGCACCATAGCATCTCGCAAAACCACCCACAAGACAACGGCGAGCAACAGGAAACTCCACCAAGTTGGCAACGCATACGCCAACCAAAAGACAGAAATAGTCGCTATGACTAAGCCAACTTGTGGCAAGAAAATCATCCAGCGCGCGACAAGGTCGGATCGCACCGCTTGCAACAAAACAATAACCTGCGCTGCAGCAGGCAGGGCCACCGCATCCTCAGCTGCCTGACGCGGAGAAGCCGTTTTCTGTGTCAGCATCCAATCCTCACCATCGACACTCAGCCAACCCACAGGAACTTCCACTGAATCGACAGCTCGGTGCTGCAGACGCTCAACAGAGTACACAAACCGCTTCGAATAACTCTGAAAGTGTAACAAATGATCTTCTGGCCACTGCTCTCGCCAGTGTCCATTCACCGCGCTGCAACCAGTCTGGCGGAAGTGGTGGGTGTCGGTACTCAAAGAGCCAAGCGTATAGGCTAAAAACGGTACTGGCTCAGCCTGGTCTTGTCGCCAGAGTTGCCAATCTGTCGCGCGCGTACCGACAAATATCCACATCTGGAAAAGACGTTTCAGATAAGAAAAAAACCACGTCCAGCGATTTCCCGTTATCCAATACAACGCGAGTACATACCAGCCCAAACCGAGCCAAATACCCACGAATAGCATTCCCAGTGGCTGCACTGGTCGGGTAAAGACTTGCTCTGTTGGAGTAACTGGTTTCTCTTCTGGCCGTGGTGATGGGGTCGTTGTGGGTTCTGCTGGTTCCGGTTGCGGTAAGCCAGGGATATCGGGCAGATCTATATCGGGAATCTCAATGATTTGACCGGGAATACGCACGCGAATGGTCAACGGAAACGGGAAAATATCGGGAAGAGGTATGACGATTTCTGGTGAACGATAGATCAAATCAATGGCATCGAGTACGGTTGTATTCGTGGCCGGATCAATTGCCGTAATGGTGAGATGCATGACTGTGTCCAGGGGAACATTGCTAAAGTTGATAACAAATCCGCCACCGGAAAGCACCTCGGTGGTGTACATGTGCCAAATCGTGCCGTCTGGATACCGCACCACAACTTCTAACTCGGAGCCGGTCTCGCTGTTACCGCGAATAACTGGACTCCGGTCTCGCACTGAAATTGGTTCCGTGGGAAACGTGGATGGATCGCTGGCCGAAATAGCGTAGGGATCTTTGTCGATTTCGGTCACGATGATGGGCGGCGGCGTGGAATCAATGGTGAAGGTCCAGGTGGTGGAGTCAGTTCCACGGTCATTGGTATCGATGACTCGAATCTTCCAAGTGTAGACTCCGTCGGCTAACGCGGCTTCTTGTTTGAGTTGGAGGCTGTAGAGGTTTTCAGTCGCGTTGTAGGTGAGAATGTAGTCGTCGGTTTCTTGATTGGTAATGTGAATCGGACCAAACTTCAACTGTCCATTGAGGTACAACTCATACCGATCAATCGCACTAACGTGATCGACACCCTTCCACTGGAACAAAATTTTTCCCGTGCGATAGATGTCATTATTTTCGGGACGAACAAGAATGGGTGCTGGCGGCGCCCCTTGCGGTGGCACGCTGGCGGTGACTTCTACGGGTCGATCTTTCGGATTGGTCTGCACCACCTCACCGGGTAAAACTCCCTGCTGCGCGAAGACAGAGCTGGCCGATAACAAACAAATAAGCCATAACGAGAGGCGGAGAAAAATACGGTGATATGCTTTTAGCCACGTCATTCATGCTCTTGAAGTTCATTCTCTAGTTGGCGAATTCGGTCTTCCAGCAGCGCCACGTGTTGTGTGGTAGCGTCGTTACGATGCTGCAGATGGCGACGCACCGAGATAATAATTCCCAACAGAGCTAACAAGAGTACAACAATGGTGAGTAACAACTTGTACGGCACAACCCAGAAGTGAAAACTGGCAGTAATGGTCTCACCTTGTGAACCATACACGGTCATAAAGTGAGCGGTGTAGCGACCAAATCCCCACACGCGGTCCCACTCCGTGCGAAACTCACGCAGCGTGTACGGAAATACATTTTGCGACTCCACCTGAATTTCATCAATTTCTTGACCAAACATGTTGGTAATCCGAATCTGCGAACTCGGACGAATGTGAATGTCAGACAGATTTTCAATCTCAAAGGCTATCGGCACGGGACCAAACTCAGAAAAACTCGGAATCGAGATATTACGGATATGGGCCTCTTCTTTGACCGCACCCGCGACACGCACGTAGACGAGCGTGCCAACTCGTTGATTGACCGCCGCTTGTCCGCCAGTTTCGCCATTGGGGAGTGTAAAATCCCCACCGGTAATTGGCTGGTGCATAATCATGGCGTAGCGACCACCTGGCAAGGCAGTGTCCGGCACCCGAATTAAAACTGGCACACTCTGGGAAACACCCGGAGGCAGTACGGTCGTATTGTTTGGAATCTCCAGCCAACTGGCCAGACTCCAGCGAGAATCGCGCTGGCCTTCAATGGGAATCGGTGTGCGACCGTTTTCGCCAATAATAAAGTCTTCGGCCACAGTTTGAATGGTCTGCACTTGATTGGAAGTATTGCGCACCCGAACTTCAACTTGGATAAGCTGCCCAGGCTGAACTTCCAAACTGCCATCATCGCCTAACCGAGGCGGAATTGCCGTCAGCCCCACTTCGCCTCGTGTGATTTCATCGATATTAACTACTGTTGGCGAGGCTTGTTGAGAAACTGGAGTCGGCGCGGTAAGAGGATCTGTTTCGGATACTTCGGAGGTTTCTTGTGCCTGAACCTGACTCGCTTGGAAAGAAAAACCACATCCGATCAACCCACTAAAAATCAGCGTCAAAAGCGTTCGGCGGAGCTGGGTGGTGATGTGGGCAGTGGTCATAGTCATGTTCTTTCTAGAAGGTAGCCGTGGCACGATAGGTTACGGCGGTTGAGTAATCGGAACCAGCTTGCTGGGTAGCGG
Source organism: Candidatus Woesebacteria bacterium (assembly GCA_021208605.1). Classification (GTDB taxonomy): domain Bacteria; phylum Patescibacteriota; class Microgenomatia; order UBA1400; family UBA1396; genus JAJOJK01. Next base: position 9,360 of record JAJOJK010000004.1, read on the forward strand.
AAACAATCGCTTTGTAACAGACGTAAGCACTGTCGCTATCGACAACGGTCGCACTGGAAAAAATATCTTGTGGCGTCTGGGAGTCCTCAGCATCAGCGAACTGTCGCCAACAGCCACCACCGGTACCATCACACCCGCCAGCCGAAGTATTGTGCTCGAACTCCATATCGGAACCGCCCACGGTGTTACTTTCCAGAGAGAAACCAAAACCTTTGGTGGCGGTGCTTGTCCAGAGGTCCGGCGTAGTGTGAGTCATGGTGGTTGTGTCACCTTCGGAGTCTTGAATACACCCTCCAGTTGATTCGTCGGCATCACCCGCGCAGGTCTCGCCCACGCGATGGAGCTGGTTATCGGCAATGGCGGTGACGGTATACCCATTATCAGCATTCGTAGAAACTACGAGTTCTTGCGCAGCGTATTTGAAGGTATCAATCAATAACTCGCCCATCGGAACAAGCGTGGAAGTCGTATCGACGGAAGTGGTTACACCACAGTAGCTGCCACCAGAACCGAGTCCCAAAATGCGGAAGGTAATCTGCGGCGGCACGCTAGCAGTCACGCGCACCGACTCAATCACCGCTACATCGACTACCGTGGCATCGACTACATTGTCAGAAGTATCGAGATGTTCAACGATAATTTTGTACGTGTCGGCGTAGCCTTCGGAGTGGTCAGAAGCCGGTGATGGATTGATAAGACTGCTGATCGTAATTGGATTGGTGGCCAACGTGAAGTCGGTGTTATTGCCTCCTGAGCCAGTGTACGAGCAGCTAAAAGAGTGATACGTAATTCCGTCACGAACAATTGAACCGGCATTTGCAGCGTTAGAATCAAAAGAATACCCAGTGACATTATTTGGGCACGTAACGGAAACGTTCGGGTCCACCGTCGTTCCGTAATCCCATCCATCCGGGTCAGGAATCGAGTCGTTATAGTTGGCGGTTGCGGCTGGCACAAGCACGCGGAACTCACCGTCGGTAATGGCGGAGACCGTGTTAAAACCAACGGTCAAATCCGCGGCTCGGCTGGCAACTACTTGGTCGGCGTCATCGGCATCACCGGTTTGTAAAACATCCATGTTGGTTGAAGAAACATTCGTGATCGTAAAAGAACCTGAGCCACTCACACTAGCCACTTGATATTGATTGGCGCCAATCAAAACAGTATCACCTTCAAATAAGTTAGCGGAACTGGTGGAAGTAACATTGGCGGCTACGTTAGCGGGATTCGTTTCTAAGTTCACCAAGGAGCTGCCGACACTATTGGTGCCATCCAGCTCGCCGCGGAAAGACAATCGCGGCGTGGATAAACGGACCGAAACACTGGTCATATTCGCCGAGCGAACTTGGTGCCACCACTGTAGGGGTCCTAAAACAAAAGCACCTAAAACTCCCAAAGCTAGTAGCTGGGTCCATTTCCCGGAAAACATACTGCATTTACAGTAGCGTGATTAGAGGTACTTGGCAAGATAGACTTCCATAGTTCATACTGACAACACTATGAAAAAGTCAAAAATTTCCAACTTTTTATCTCACTCTCGCCGAACGGGATTTGCTGCCTTGATGGTGCTCTTTTTCGCTGTTGCCACTACTGCTTGTCTCCCTCTGGGATCTACTCCTGAGAATAGTACCGAGTCGGCAGATGAACTCTCCGAAAAATCTGGCTTCGCCACTTTAACAGGCACCCTCTCGCAGCAACCAAACGCCTACATTTTGCAGACCAGTACGGGCCCAGTTACTCTGCAGAGTTTTGATGTCGACTTGAGCAGTTATATTGGCCAAGAAGTTACGGTCACCGGGAAATACAGTGGTGATGAACTTTTTGTGAGCGAAATCACACAATAATTCGCTTTTTTATATTCAGACAGCTACTTTTCGGAATCCCGATAACTCGGTATACTGGTGGACCATGTCTCACCCACGCATCATTCTCGGTTCCCAGTCTGTTAATCGCCAGCACTTGATTGCCTTGGCGGGTATCGAAGCCGAAATTATGCCCAGTGATTTTGATGAGTACGCGGTAAAACCTGCCGATTTTCCAGACCACGATTCCTATGTATCCACCATCGCTACTGGCAAACTCTTCACCCTCGCCGACCAACTCGAAACTACGGACAATACCTATATAGTCGGTGGCGACTTAGTGGTCTACTTAGATGATGTCCCCTATCACAAGCCAACTTCGCTCTCGCAAGCGCGCGAATACATGCAGCTCTTCTCTGGCGCGACACATACGGAAGTCTGCGCTACCGCCTTTTGGTCCCCAAACACCGGTGTACAGACAGAGGTTTCCACCGTTCTTGTCACGGTTCCTGAACTCACCGACAAAGAGATTGAAGACTATTTAGAGATTGCCACGCCACTTACCAAGGCGGGTGGATTTTCGATTCAGGCGGTGCAGAAGATTGTGCGCCGGCGGGAACCGCCGGCGACGAGCACGGTCGAGGGTTCAATAAGCGCCCTGTTGGGAATCTCATTACCCGCAGTAGAAAAATTCTTCACACAAGCTGGACTCCCTGTTCCTCGCTCAACTGCCAAAATCGAATCTGAATTAGCCGCAGATATTGGAGTAGAGGTTGCAAACACATGACGCCATCAACTCAAAATTCTGGCCTCGTCTACGTCTTTACCGGTGACGGCAAAGGCAAAACCTCAGCCGCTCTCGGCGTGGCCATACGCGGTCTCGCTCACGGTTGGAATGTCGATTGGATCGCTTTTTACAAAGAACTTTCCTGGAATATTAGTGAGTTTTCCCTTCCCGAACTTTTGGTACCGCAAGCACAGGAGCGTTTTTCGCTGCATATTTTAGGAAAAGGATTTTACCTGCCCGAAACCGCCGACACTGTTGGCAATAAGAAAAAATCGATCAAGGTCGCTTCTGTGGGAAAAAGTGGCACCGTAATCGACGACGACACCCCAGAGCAACACCTCCAAGCTGCTCTGGCGGCTATCACCAAAGCCCACGACCTTCTGCAGCAATCTGTCCCACCCGAATTATTGATTCTCGACGAAGTGTGTAATGCCTTATCCGACGGCTTGTTGAATTGGGAAAAGGTCCAACCCTTACTCCAGAACCGCGGAAAAACACATGTCGTCCTTACTGGTCGCAACGCCATACCAGAACTTCTCGATGCCGCAGATCTAGTCAGTTCCATCGAGAAAGTGAAGCATCCCTATGATTCTGGACAATTGGCAGTCAAGGGGCTGGATTTTTAAAACGTCCTGATAACTGAGGTTCCAATCCATTTCCTTTTCACAACCCGCTCACAAAACCCTGCTACAATGGACACACCATGCCAGATCAGACTTCCACACCAACCTCTTTGCCGTCTGCGAATCCCACTGCCCCGACCCCTGCGCAACAACCAAACACCACGGGTGATCAGACTGCACTTCCCATAGACCCAACCACCGGCCAACCAGTACAGCCAACTTCTCGACGGCAAAAAGAAGTCGCTCCTGGAGTCACCACGCCGATCACTGAGTCCTCGGCAAACTTTGCTTCTTCAGAAGCGCTCACGCAAACCACCGAAAACATTTCTACTGGTCCAGTTGAGGTTGAGCCGCCGAAAGAACTGGAACCTGAAGTCGAAAAAGTCGTGGAACGTATTCGAGATAAAAAAGTGAACGCTCCGGAAGAAACGGTCGTATCCGCTGACACGATGCCCACCACCGCACCAAAAACGGTTTCCAAACCTATCGTAGTTTTGCCACTGACCGAAAAGGGCATGAAAAAGGGCCGCCATAAGGGGACACAAACCAGCATTCGCTGGCTCTACGAATGGTGTGTCCGCCAAATTCGTAAGTTGAAAGACTTCTTGGTAGTGTACCGAGAAGACTAAGTCGCCGCTGATTACCAGCACCACTCACCGTATTTTTGCCGTTCGTGTTGTCTTCCTTACAACTCCGCGTTGGTATCGTATAATGACCCTATGCCTGCCGAGCAGTCCGTGGATTTATTATCGTTGACGAGTGAACTTTTTTTTGTAGCCTTGTTCACTTTTGTTTTTGTGGCCGGATTTTTCTTGATTTTCTATCTTATTTTGCAGTGGTTTAAGTATCGCGGGCGCGAGCAAAACTCACTCGAAATGGTGATGATGCAAGTGCTTTTACCCAAAGACAACGAGGTGAAAATCGAGGCCGCCGAGCAATTGTTCAACGCCTTGCATTCTATTGCTGACGAATCCTGGTTCAAAGGCTTGTTCTCACCGCCACCACACTTGTCGTTTGAAATTATCGGAGTCAAAGAAAGTATTACCTTTAATGTATTGTGCCCGGCAGAACTCTGTGACTTGGTACAAAAACAGATTCATGCCACCTATCCTGGCGTCAAAATCAAACCTATCGACGAGCCGAACATCTTCAGTGAAGGCGGAAAAACGGCCTACGCGGCTCTGAAACTCGATAGCGGCACAAACTACCCTATCAAAACATTCAAGGACTTGCCGTCCGATCCGCTCAACTTACTCACCTCCGCCTTCTCAAAAATTCAAGAAGGCGAAGGAGTTATGCTCCAGTTCTTGATCGAACCAGCCAAAGACAAATGGCGCGACAAAGCGCAGCGCTTCGTGGAAAAAACCAAGGAATCAGAAACTAACAGCGAAGGCAAAAAAGTTCGCACCGTTGATCACAAAGCCCTGGACGCCGTCACTACGAAAACAGAAAAGCTCGGTTTCCGAGTGGCTCTTCGTGTTGTGGTCTCGGCTCCCGACGAGTATCGCGCCAAATCTCATCTCAACAACATTGTCAGTACGTTCTCGCAGTTTACTTCCCAGCACAACAGCTTTAAGAAAACGAAGGTGTGGTTTAAACAGGCATTCATGATGGATTTCTTGTACCGCTACTTCCCGCTCTTTGGCCAAGGCACATTCATTTTAAATACCGAAGAGTTGGCCACGGTCCTCCACTTCCCCAACAAAACGGTGGAGACGCATCATATTGAGTGGCTTAACGCCAAGAGCGCGCCGGCTTCTAACTTGATCCCCAATGAAGGTCTCTACCTCGGGAAAGCTGTCTACATGGGTGCGGAACGTAAGATTTTCATGGGCCTGAACGACCGCCGCCGCCACATGTACATTATTGGTAAAACCGGTACCGGTAAATCTGAATTCCTCAAGGAAATGATTTTGCAGGACATCGAAGCTGGCTACGGCGTCTGTGCTATTGACCCCCACGGTGAGTTCGTGGAAGACATCCTGCAACTCATGCCGCCAGAGCGTGCCGAGGATGTGGTCTACTTTAATCCGTCTGATATTGAGTACCCAATGGGCCTAAACATCATGGAAGCCGAAACCGAAGACCAAAAACACTTCATGGCGCAATCCGTTATTTCTTTGATGTATAAACTGTACGATCCGAATCGCACCGGTATTATCGGACCTCGTTTTGAACACGCGGTGCGGAACGCCATGCTGACGATTATGTCGGTTCCGGGTACTTCGTTTATCGAGTTGGTGCGCGCTTTAACGGACCAATCCTACGTGGAAGAAATTCTGCCCATGGTGGAAGACCCCGTGGTGCGTCGCTACTGGACTGACCAAATGGCGCAAACTTCCGACTTCCACAAATCAGAAGTGCTGGACTATATTGTGTCCAAATTCGGTCGCTTCGTGACCAACAAAACGATGCGTAACATTATTGGCCAATCAAAATCGGCTTTCGATTTGCGCAAGATCATGGACGAGCAGAAAATTCTGTTGGTAAACCTTTCCAAAGGTCGCCTCGGTGAAGAAGATGCTAAATTCTTAGGTCTCATTCTGGTGCCAAAAATTTTGACGGCCGCTATGTCACGCCAGGATATGGATCCCAAACTGCGTAAAGATTTCTTTTTGTACGTTGACGAGTTCCAAAACTACGCCACCGAAGACTTCGCCGTGATTCTCTCTGAGGCTCGTAAATATCGTCTTAACTTAATCGTGGCCAACCAGTTTATCTCGCAGATTCAGGAAGACGTGAAAAATGCCGTCTTTGGTAACGTCGGTACCATGGTTTCATTCCGTGTTGGTGTGCCAGACGCGAATTTCTTGCAGAATGAGTTCACACCCACTTTTAACGAAACCGACTTGACCAACATCGAAAAATACCACGTCTACGTCAAATCAATTGTGAACAACGAACCAATTCCGCCGTTCTCGATGTCGCTCTACAAAGACATGTCGGTGCAGGAAGCGCGCATGAACGAAAAACTGGCTGAGACACTACGGGAACTTTCTCGCCTGAAATACGGAAAGCCTCGCCATTTGGTTGAGGAAGAAATTGGGCGGCGGGCGAAGTTGTAGCAAGGTCAAACCTTTAGGCCTATAATACTAAACAAGCTCATACTTCGACAGCAATTTCTTATTGCCTTCCACCTGATACCGCAGCAACTCAGAGTACACACCCTTGCGCTGCGCCAGTTCTTGTGGAGTGCCGGAATCAACAATGGAACCTTCATCAATCACCAAGATTCGATCGACGTTTTGAATTGTGGAGAAACGGTGCGCAATGATGATCACTAAACGATCTTTCATGAGGTTTTCCAGCGCATCTTGCACCAGCTTCTCCGACTTGGAGTCGAGACTGCTGGTCGCTTCATCCAAAATCAAAATTGGTGCATCGTGCATGATCGCGCGGGCGATCTGCAGGCGTTGCTTTTGCCCGCCGGAGAGTTTTACCCCGCGCTCACCTATTTTAGCGTCGAGGCCACTGGGCAGTTTCATGACAAAGTCGTAGGCATTCGCCTTTTTGAGCGCGGAAACGATGTCTTTTTCTTTGGCTTTTTCCATGCCGTAGGCCACATTCTCGCGCACCGTGGAGGAAAAGAGCTCATTGTCCTGGAAAACCAAAGAGAGATAGGAGCGCACTTCTTGGTGGGTCATGTCGGCATATTTTTTGTCGGATAAGAGTATTTCTCCAGAAGTTGGATCGTAGAGTTTCAAAATGAGATTGATGAGTGTTGTTTTCCCGGCACCAGAGTGTCCAACCAAGGCAATGGTTTCTTTTTTATTGAGTTCTAGATTCACATTTTTTAAAACCGGATCACCACTTTCGTATTGGAAAGTGACATCCTGAAACTGCAATGATGGATGCTTCACTTTGCTTGCCGACACTTTTGGCGCAAACGCTTCACTCGACTCCAGCTCAATAACTTCAAAAAATGCTTTGGAGTCAGCTTCGGCGCGCTGAATTCTTTCCAAAACAAAACTCATTGAGTACAGTGGTCGGCGCAACTGGTTGAGCAACTGTAAAATCAAAACTAACTCACCAAGCGTATACACTCCAGCAAACGTCCCGCGGAACACCAAGATGAAAATACTAATCAGTGTAATCTCAAAAGCGAACTCGCGGATAAAGTTCAAGATGTGATACACTGTCGACTGGCGATCATAAATAGCAATGTGTTTGCGGTAAATTTCCGAAACGAACTTCCACTCCATCGGCTGCGTGTTAAATGTTTTCACCAACTTAATATTGCCAATCACTTCTTGAATACGCCCGCGACCTTCGTCTTCCAGTTCATTCTTCAAAACTTGGCGCTCGCCCCACTTCTTCGTGGAGTAGCGGCTCACGGCTACGTAAATCGGGAAAATGGCCGCCGCCAAAGCGCCGATCCAGGGAGCAAAATAGAACAAAACGCCAATCGTAAAGAAGCTTTGCAGAAACGCCGGTAAAATAAAATTACTGGCGGCACCGATAAATTCTTGAATAGACACAATTCCGCGAGTGAGCTGATTCACCATTTTCCCGGACAGCTCAGAATCAAAATATTTTTGCGGAAGGGTGAAAATCTTGCGGTAGTAGTACTCAGTCAAATATTTTCCCAAACGAGAGGCTAAGTAGTCGCCAATGCGTTGGTTAACGGCATTCAAAATAATCGACAGCACATTGATCACAAAAATAATGCCGAGCCAAAAACTCAAGCGTTGCAAACTGCCATCGCCGGTTTGCAGTTGTTGCGTGATTTCATCGACAATGACTTTGAGCGTCAACGGAGTCACTTGCTGCAAAACGGCTAACAGCAACACAAAAAAGCTGACCACAGCAAAGACACCGTGCAGTGGTTTAGAAATGCGAATTATTTTAAAATATTTTCATATGGATA
>JAJOJK010000010.1 GCA_021208605.1 Candidatus Woesebacteria bacterium
CGTCGGCGTAGGAGTTGGCGTCGGCGTAGGGGTTGGCGTCGGTGTAGGAGTCGGAGTCGGGGTTGGCTCGACTTCGATTTGTGCCTGGAAGTAGACAACTACACGGAAGTCCCAACAGCCTTCAACTTCACCGGTGTCACCAAGTACAATACCATCTGGAGTAACGATACCGTCAGCCTGGGCTTGATTTGGGTCAAAGGGATCAACATTCAGGTTTGGCCAGCCTTGGAACCGAGTGGAGCCTTCAATGTAGTCGAGGCTGAAGTCCATGTCGTCAGTAATCTGAACGTTACCAGTCACACGTTGCGCGTTATCGGCGTCAACAAAACCAGTTAAGGTAACGTTACGAACTTCACTTTCGGTCCAGTTGGTAACGCCAACAGTAGTGTTCAAAGCTTTCGTACCACGGCGATTGTTGTGGACATAGACTTTGAATTCCAAGATATCGCCGGCGTTGAAACCATCGAGGGAGGTCTTCCACTCGGTTTCGCCTTGACGACGGACTTGGAAGGTTGGTTCATCAGTAGAATGCGTGTTGAACTCAGCCTGGTTACGGTCGATTACTTCGAGTTCATATTTGACGGTGTATTGGTAGACATCGCCAGTGCTAGTTTCACCACCTTGGACATTCATCCAGTGGAAACCACGAGCCGCATTGTCGCTATCAGAGAACACTTTGCTCTCGTTATAGCTATTATCGGCTATCGTGTTATAGGCCCAATCACCGCTTTCGTTGGTAGCAGTTTTGGTGCTGTTAGTTTTGTATCGGACACCTTCATTATTGTCTAAGGTGTAAGTGGCAGTATTGCTACTCAGGTATTGGCCGAGGTCATCGGGTTCAATCCAGGCAAAGACGCCATCGTGAGCAAAAGGAGCGTAGTATTGGAGATCATCAATAGTATTGGCAGGATTCTGGTTCGTGACTGTCAAGTAAACGTGAATAGTGTCACCAACTTCAACTGAGTCAATGTGCTCAACTGTTGGAGCAGACACGCTGTTGTGACGCAGGTATACGGTGAAACCAGGCACTTCTGTCGCGGCCAGCGTTTGGAAATGAAGGTATCCCACACCAGCGGCGCCGACAAGCGCAGATAATCCCAGGGCGATACTCGCGAAAGTACGCACGGAATATTTTTTGAATTGTGAAAAAATATTTTTCATGTGTTCCTGCCCTATTTTCTTTGCTTAGAATCCTGGAGGCGTAGCCTCTGGTGGAGGTGCTACTTGTGTTGGAATTTCGTCTGGTTCTTCTCTACCCTCGTTAGGAGCTTTTTCACTACGAGGTCGTGGAGTTTCTTCTGGTTCAGGAGTATTCTGAGGTCCTGGTTGTTCTGGCGCCGGAGTTGGCTGTACTTCCACTGGAGCTGGAGTAGCTGTAGCGGGAACAAATTGCACGGGGGCGCATTGTCCATACAGAACACGGATATCCTGGTTTTCATCAGTTAAATTTTGCAGTTCATAGGCGGAATTAACATCATCGGTGCCTTCTGGGCTTTGCAGATACCAGACGCGAGTATTTGCGACACTGTTATCACCTAAGAAGTAGGCAATCAAACCATCGACTGTGAAAGGATTTCCACTACGATCGACCAATATCTCCGGATTTGGAAGCGTATTGCTGACCATAAAGGAACCATCAGTACCATCCATAGTTGGATAGGCTAAAGTTTGATCTTGTTCATTCGTAACGATGGTAGGACAACTGTCCCAGTTTTCGGGTTGATCTTCTCTTTCTCCGCCGTTTGGATCTGGGAGAGAAATCAGCTGACGTACTTGTGCTTCACGAAGAACAGCGCTTCCAGTAGATGTTGGAATTCCATTATTGAGGTAATACACAATTTGATTGGGGTGATTTCCCAATTCATCAAACCCACCATACATATAGTTTTGTCCAATGCGGAAACCGAATTGGGTTACTTGTTCGGCTGTCCAGTCCAAATCGTGGGTTTCAGAATACTGTTGTGCGTATCCCATGTATTGGGCATAGAGTGCTAATTGAGTGGCCTCAAAGTTATCGGTAGAGTCATCAGAGCTCTTGTAGAGTGCACGAACATACCCATCTTCATCATTATTTTCAATCCACAAAGAAGTGAAGTCGATGTTGCCTGGATACTGATTGAAAACAAACGTTTCTTCTCCATCTATGGTTTCGCGACTCAACGAATTTTCAAAAAAAGTTTGGGCGCTTTCCAAAGCAGCTCTTCCCTCACGAGAAGAAAAGATGGTGTCAAAGTTTTGGCTCATGGCTTCTTCTGGAGAAAGTTTAGCAGGCCAATTCAGGAGATCCCCATCAACGACATCGCCAAAGTAGAAGCGAGCCATTGGTACCATTTCGTAGAGTTGTTCTGGATCTTCTTCATAGAGTTCGACTAGACGGTTGTATTGGTCAATTAAGGTATCAAGGTTAGTAATTGGGTTACCAGCGTCTTCTGCAGATAAGCTATGAGTTTCATCTTCGTCGGGATTGAGGTAAAAATTGGTTTCTGAATTTTCTGATGCAGCAGCAGACATCCAGGTACTTAATGCTTCGTTTACGGATGGTGTGGCATCGACGGTAGTTCTTGTATCCTGATTTCTTTCTGGCGGGAAGAAGTTTGGGTTCGTAGTGTTTACGTGATCAACATATGCCACTAAGGCCCCACCACCCGCAGCAGCGGCAAGAAGCAGCAACCAAGTTCTGGGAGACCAACAGCCTCCTCGATTTTCAGGGGAAGTTTGTTCGGTAGTACGTCGGCTAATAGACATATAGGACGCAATTATACCCAAAAGAACCCAAAACTACAACAACTAAATATATCAGATCAATATTTTTTACTTCTTTTTGGCTAAATCTACATACAACGGTAACGCTGTGAAGGTACTGGAGTACGTGCCGGTAAGCGTACCAATAAAGAGGGCTGTACTGAACCAGTGGAGAGACTCGCCGCCGAGCAAAATGAGTGCGGCCAACATGAATAAAATGGTCATCGAGTTGTTGATTGAGCGTGTCAGGGTTTGGCTGAGTGCCAAGTTAGCACGTTCGGCCACATCGATAATTCTTTTTTTGCGTTGGAGTTCGCGGACTTGGTCAAACACCACAATGGTATCGTGAACTGAGAATGACAATGTGGTGAGCACGGCAGTGACAAATAAGACATCAACCCGCACGCCAAAAAACCAGCCGAACCACGCAAAGGCACCCACCAAGATGGTGGTGTCGTGGAGCATGGCCGCAATGCCTGCAAGTCCAAAGCGCCAATCTTTGAACTGCCACCATAGGTAAGCCAAGATAGTAATTACACCTAAGACAATGGCAAAGATAGTTTTTTGGATCAGTTCTTTGCCCAGTGAAGGTCCAATAGTTTGGAAGCGAATTTCGGTTACTTTGTCCTGAGTACTTTCCTCGACTGCTGCCAGGAGCTGATTTTTGGTTTCAAAGTCGATCGTTTGGGTGAGGAGTTCGTATTCGTTGTTTGAGCGCGGTTTGATGGGTTCAGCTTCGATGTTTTTTTCTTCGAGCGCGGTTTCCAAAGCCGTGGTGAAGTTCTGTGCTTGGCTAGAAACTACTAACCGGCTGCCTCCCGTGAACTCAATGGCTGGCTGCAGTTTACCGAGAGTTAGGGGAATAATCGCCAGCACCAAAAAGGAGACGGAAATGCCGTAATACAGGCGGCGCCACTTCATCCAGTTCATGCGTTCCTCTCTGTCTGTTTTGGTGGAGCCAGGAAAAGTTGCAAGAGAATACGTGAGAAGAAAACGCCAGTGAAAAGTCCCACGCCAATTCCGAGAGCTAAGGTCAACGCAAAGCCGCGCACTGGGCCGCTCGTGTGTAAGAATCCCCATTCAAACGGATTGAAGAGAATAAAACAAATCGAAAGTGTGGCCAAGTTGGCGTCTTTGATGCTGTCCCATGAACGGCCGAAACCGTCTTTGATAACGCGGTTCCAAGGCTTATTGGCCCGGAGCTCTTCTTTCATGCGTTCAAAGGTCAAAATGTTCGCGTCGACTGCCATACCAATAGAAAGCATAAGTCCGGCGACACCTGGCAAAGTGAGCGTGACAGGAATCAGTTTATAGAGTGCTAACGTGATGATTCCATAGGCCAAGAGGCCAATAACGGCCAAGAATCCAGACCAGCCATATAAAAAAATCATGAAGAAAGCGACCAATACTAAACCTACCATGCCGGCAAAAACACTTTTCTCTAAAGACGTTTGGCCGAGAGTGGGTCCAATAGTGGTTTGTTCGACAATCTCGATAGGAACTGGAAGTGCTCCAGCGTTGAGTTGCGTGGCCAAGGTTTCGGCCTCTTCCACGCTGAATTGGCCAGAAATTTGGGCTTGGCCGCCATAAATAGCTTGGTTCACGATGGGAGCGGTAATAATTTGGTCATCAAGAGCAATGGCCAGAGGCTGATTCAAGTTACGCTCGGTGATCTCAGCAAACAAGTCCGCTCCTTCTGCCGAAAACTCCAAGTTAACGACAGGTTCTCCCGTTTGTGGACTAAACTGCACGGTAGCCCGGGAGAGCTGATCACCGCCCAGTCCGGTGGCCACAAATTGTCCTGTGACTGAGGGTGTAGCCTCTTCTGATTCAAGATCTGCTGACGAGGTACTTTCCTCATACTGGAATTCTTGAAACTGTAGTTGTGCGGTTTGTCCAATGAGCTGCAAGGCAGTTTCTGGTTGGTCAATGCCAGGGAGCTCGACTACGATGCGGTACTGGTCTTGAAACACGGCCGTGCGGATATTGGTTTCGGCAACACCATAGAGATCGACCCGGCGGCGGATGACTTCTACCGCGCTGGTGAGGGCAGTTTCTCGATCGGCTTCGGGAATGCTGGACATGTCCACTTCCAAAGTGACTTGCGTTCCGCCTTGGATATCGAGGCCGTACTGCAGCGGAACATCAGTGCGGAAAGGAATGCCGATTGGCGTCAGGTTGATCTGAGATTTTTGCACCGTGAGGTATTGAGGGACTTGAGGAAGCCAGCTCTGCAATCCAGAAAGATTGAGTGTGAACACATTTGGCCAGGCAATCCAGCCAGCGAGCAAAATGAGGAGAAGGGATCCAAAGAAATGCCAGTAGAGTTTGGGCAGCGAAGTCAGTGAACGAAAGATGCGCATGGAGCTGATTCTCCTACACGTCGGCTTTTCTGGCAACCAGCGCGTCTTCGTCTCCTATAATCATGATGACTCCACCGCTTAAAATTTCGTTGACAAATGGGTCACGACGCGTCTTGCGGAACTCAAACTCCTCAAGTGTCATGGTGGTATAGTTGATTTCGTGTCCGCGCCGTTTTTCTTCTTTTTGAATCAGTGGTGTGAGGGTTTGCATTTTGACATCACCAACCAGCAAGATATCGACCTCATCGTGGGCGCGGTTTTTGTAACTGAGCAAACTTGGTTGAAAAAGTAACAAAGCGTGGATTTCCGATTGTCTTACGGGCCTTCTTGATTTCTTTCCCGAGACCGCTCGATTTGGCAGCGAGGCGCAGAAGCTCTGGATAAAAGTCGTAGCTTTTGTTGAGGTAGTAGTACAGGCGATTGCCGCGTTTTTCGTTTTTGAGCATGCCAGCGTCGGTCATGCGCTCAAGTTCACGGCGAACGGCATTGATTTCTTCGTTGATTTCACGCGTAATTTCGCGAACATAGTAAATCTCATTTGGATTGCGGAAGAAGAGGTGAATCATCTTCACGCGTACCCGGCTGATCATGAAGTCAACAAGTTTGGCCATAGTAGTACTTACAGTATAGCGTACGAAACGTACTCAATGAAAAGGAAATTTTCGGAGGAGGGCGTCTTCCCTCCTCCGAAAAACATATTTCTAATATTCAACTTCGGTGTCATCACTGACGACAGCAATCCAGGTCAAGCCGCGGTTGAGTTCAACGTCTTGGCCGCGAACACTAAAGCTGAGCGCGCCAGTGCGTGATGGTTTGGTCCAGGTTGCTTCGACCGCTTCACCATCCATGAAGATGAGAGCGTCACCAGATCCGGTGGTGTCGTAAAGCATGTGTTTGTTTTCGTTGATCGGACCACGTTCGGTAGTGAACATGACGATGACATTTTTGGCCTCGATTTGCTCACCCGTGTTGAGATCGGTGTGGGGTTCACCACCCATAACGCGAGCGTAGGTGTTGGCCTCAGGATTAAAGGTCCACTCGACGTGGAAGTCTTTGTATCCATCCCAGAAGTCATGAGCAATGCTGGTGACACTGCCAAATTCTTCGGCATCTTCTTTAAAAGTCCATGGTTCAAATTCATCAGCACCTTCCCAAGTGGTGATGCCGCGATTTTCTTCAGAGTAGTCCCAGAGACGCTCCGAAGAGGTTTCCATGGTATGTTCGGTAGCGAGGGTTTTGCCACTGGCTAGCTCAACACGATTGTAGTTGCGGGCGAATGTGGGGAACCCAATGGAGAATTGGTTCAAGTCATTGGTACCGACCCAGCCGTACTCTTCGAGTTGGCCAAGAGCGTCAGAAGGTCCAGGCAAGTTAGCGCCACCTACGTGAACGTAGAGAGGTTCTTGGTAGGTAGAAGCCCAGTCAATGAAGTACGTACGGGCCGAACGAATTGGAGCTAAGATAACGTCTTGAGCCTGGGCGCCACAGTAAACCATGGCCATAAACCGAGTGATACCACCTTCAGCGACTGTTTCGTACACTACGTCAGAACTGGAGAGACCTGATTGGGGGCGAGCTTCCGTGTGGTTTTCAATCATGACAGCCAAAGGCGTGCGTTTTTCCCAGGCTTCACGTTCTGCAACGGTGTACATTTTACCGTTGAGCGGACACTCTTCTGTTCGTGGCGCGTCTTCAGAAACATCGACGGCACCTTGACCAGCTCCAGGTACTAATGGTGAGATCAGCTGCGCGAAACGGCTTGGTCCACCACCAGTGGTGGTTGTAGTTCCCTGCGGCAAAACAGCATAAAAGCCGGCAAACGAAACACCTGCCGTGATCAAGTAAATGACAGTTAAGAGTAAGAAAAAAGTTTTCTTTGGCATATTTTCCTTTATCGTAAAATGAGATCTCTCCTTGTGGTGAACTCTCTTCTTTCCAGGAGCTGATTCAGAACACGGGGTGTGCTGAAGAGCATAGACATCTATAATAGCGGTAATCGCGCTGAATCGGTAGTAGGAATCCACCGTTCACGACACAGGAGGCATATGGCAATTCGACAAAAACAGCAGAAGAAACAGACGAATTTTGCTCAGGAGAGTTCGTCAGCTACGGTTGATTGGCAACCATCAGCAGCCAAGGCAAAGAAAGAGGCCAAGAAAGTCCAGCGAACTCTCGATAGTGCTTTCAATGAAGCCTACTTGGGTCAAGATTTACTCCGCACCTTGATTGCCGGCTTAATAGCACTGGGCGTCTTGGCGCTTGTTTGGTTTACGCAGCGTTAGAATCTATTTCTGGTCGAGGACGATTTTCCCGTCTTTCATGAACAGCTTACCGTCGACGGTAATTGTTGATCCTGGTGTCGTCATGTCTTTTACGATGTCCATATGCAGCGCTGATTGCGTTTCTCCGCCACACTCTTCAAAGCCTTGGCCCAGCGCACAGTGAATAGTGCCCGCCATTTTTTCGTCGAACAGCATGTTGTACATGTAGCTCGTGATGCCTGGATTGCCGCCGATGGCCACTTCTCCCAGACGGCGGGCGTCTTCATCAGTATCGAGCAGATGCTCTAAGGCGTCTTGGCCCTCGCTGGCCGTGGCTTTGACGACTTTTCCGTTCTCGAAGAACAGGTGAATATCGCGAATGATTTTTCCTTGGCGTAAGAGTGGGAAGCTGAAGAAGATCTCCCCTTCCACTGTATTGGCCACAGGAGAGGTAAAGACTTCTCCACCCGGCATGTTGGCCTTCCAGTCGTCATAGATCCAGGTACGACCCTGGACGGACATGTGGAGATCCGTTTTCTCGCCCACGATATGGAGGTCTTTGGCATCAGTCAAGAATTTTGCGTATGATTGCATGCGATCTTGCACTTCTTGCCAGTTACGGTTGGTGGCCGTGAAGTAGAAATCCTCAAACTCGTCGTAACTCATTTGGGCGTCTTGGGCCATGCCGTGCGTGGGTACATATGTTAAAACCCACGGTTTAGCCATGATTACGTCTTTTACTGGACGAATGAGGCGGGAGCGTTCCACTATCTTTTTGGGATCAGTATTGGCGAGTTCGCGTTTGTTGGGTTCGCCGACAATGGTGATAGTTTTGTCAGCGAGTGTGGCGACAAATTCCATTACGTCTGGTTTGTGATTGAGCTGTTCGGCGGTGGCGTGTTTATAAAAGAAGGCGCTCACGGCGTCGTCGGAAATATCGTAAATAGGATGTGCTCCAGCCAAGACAATCTGTTTGTAGACTTCTCTGGCTAAAGGGAGTGACTCTGTGGAAATACTGCGAATCCAGACATGATCGCCAGGCCTGGTTTCGACACATTTGTGTACCAATATTTCAGCGAGTTGCGTGTAGCGAGGATCGAGCATGGAGTGTACTTTCCGTGTGTTTGTAGAGTGAGTGGACAGAGTCCGTGAAGCCTATTGTAAGTGCTGGCGGAAAAATTGTAAGTCGCGTTGTACGGCTGTTTCCCAGTTTGGCACCATGTTGTGGTCGGTGCCTGGATAGCTGTAGAGCTCAGCGGCCACAGTGGCTTCTTCCAGTGTACTCAGCAGTTCTTCTGACCACTCGAGTGGAACGGCGTCATCCGCATCACCCTGATGGATCTGCATGGGAGCTAGGATTCGGGCTGGTTCATGGAGGATGGAAAACTCTTCTGGATCATTGCCCAGTTCGTACTCAAAGTACGCAATCTGTTGGCGTAGGTAGGCGCCATTATCAGGGAGCTCATCGGTGAAGTACAAGACTGAGTATGGAAAGGGTTTGGAGACTGGCGCCCAGAGTGTGGTAGGAATGGTTCGACTGGTGATCTCTAAGATAGAAAGCGCAATTTGGCCGCCGTTGCTGTGGGCCCAGATACCGATGTCAGTTGTATCAAACAGTGCGGTCGCTTCCGTAGGAGAAAGCGTGAGGTCGGTCGTGGCGGCGCTGCTGCCTGTGGCGTCCAGTTTCAAGCTGAGGTTTTGGAGATTGGCGAGGAGCTGGAGGACGGTTATAGGTCGAGAAAAGCGCGCGATGAGCGTGTCGGTGGACTCGCTGTCACTTTGCCCATAGCCGAGAAAGTCGGGAGCAATGGTGATGTAGCCGTTGCTGGCAAAGGCAGCGGCGGCATTACGAGTGCCAAGCCCAGTGGAGTATATTTCTCGGTCAGCGTAGCCGCGTAACATGATGATAACTGGAAAGGGTCCTTCACCCTGGGGGATGTTGATCTGGGCCGATACTTTTTGGTGCTGGCCGGTTTCTAAGTTGGGCACTGTCCATGAGGTCAGATAGGAAGTGTGCGTGGTGGAGCTGTCGAGAATTTCGTGGAGCGTGATTGCTTGCGGGGTCAGTTGGAGATCGCGGAGTGCGGAAAAGCGGTACTTTTCATAGGGATTCTCTCTTTGTTGTTCCACATGGAGCGACGTGAGCGGTGACAAGAGCTGGATCGTATTTTCGCTTCTCAGAATAAGCGATCGCAGACCAAAGCCAATGGCGAACATGACAATACCCAAGATTATTTGCCGACTTACGCGAAAAAAATTCAAGCGACGGGGTGGTCGCTGCTCACTGGAAGATGGTGGAAAGACGCGGTCCATAGGGTCTGTTTATGGTAACACGGATGGTGGGGCTGGCGGGCAGCATTTGCTGCCTGCCAGCCACGCGAAGCCGCAGTTTAGCGCTTCTCTACTTTCTGGCTCGCTGCAGAACCTTTTCTTTATTTTTGCGCAGCACTCGGTTTAAGCGCTTGACGCTATCGACTACTGCGGCATGCAGCTGCGGTTGTTTTCCAGCGACCGCAAATTGCTTCCCCGGCCAGTGGGCGGTGAGCAGCACTTTGTACCATTTATTTTCGTCGAGTTCGAGGGAGACAGTGACTCGTTGGAGACGAGTGTGGCGGCGGAAAAGTTTGGCCAGCAGGGTTTGAATTTTCTGCTCTCTTTCTGCCGAGAGAACAATGTTTTTCGTTTGGACGATGGTACTCATGGCACCTCCTCCTTTCGACCCAAAAAAAGCCCCGTTGCTACTGCAACCGAGCTGGGTCAATATGTTTTGTATACCTCACGGTATGTATTTACTGTAGCAAATGGAGTCGTGTTTGCCAATCCTGAACAGCCCTATTCCTGGGAAGGTGCGAAATCACGCTGTGCTTCCTGGTGGACAAATTGCAGATACGAGGCCACTGTCCAGCCAAATCCGCGCAGGTTTCCATAAAACCCAGGTTTCACTTCGATGTGTGTGGAATAGGGATACTTTTCGTGCATGGCTGGTTCACCGTGGAAGGCGTCGGAGTTTTTTGTGGCCAAGAATTCGTGCTCAATGGCTTGGATCCAACGGAGGCGCAGCGAGCTAGCGTAGGTGGCAAAGTCATCGTCGGGTGATTGCGAGTATTTTTCGAGGGCTTCGACAGCGAGAATCATGAGCGGCGGCCAGGCATTGTACTCCCACTGATAGACGAATCCTTCGGGAGCGCGCGGAATAGAGCCATCTTCTCGGAGGCTGGGGCTCGTCGCGGCGAGACCGATGTCGCCTTCGTAGTGCTCTTTGAGGTTGGCCAGAGTGATTTCTGCCTGCTCACGAGTCGCCAAGCCGACGTACAGCGGGAAGATCTCAGCAGCTAAGTCGCCATACAGAATTGGGCCTTCGTGAATTAGAGTTGTCCCGAGAGAATAGTTGCGAAAACCGCGCCATCGACCGTTGTTTACCCAGAACAGTTGTTGCATCTGCTGGGCGAGTTCTTGCTGGATAGTTTCATAAAGTTCTGCTTTTCCTGGGTTAGGGCGATATTCTCGATAGTAGCGAGCAAGCTCGCGCACATTGGCCCAGAGCAGACAGTTGAGTTGGACAGGAATGTAGTTTTCGCCGTAGTAGGCGGAAATCCAGTTGTGGTCTTTCCCATCTTGGCAACCCACAATTAGCGGGTGCATGTGAATGGAAACATAGCGTGACAAATACGGTCCAAAGCGGTCCATAAAATCCTGGTTTTGACGCGGATACACCCGACCACTCCGGTAGTCCCACCACTCGGTATAGAGTTCGGCTTCTACCACGTTCATGACGGTGTCATACCACTCGCCTGCAGATGCGCCATTCTCCAGGAGATCACGCGCGGAGAGTGCTTCGATGGGTGGCTGGGGATGGGAGAGAAACTCGGTAGTCAAGGCATTGGGGATGCGGCTGAACATGTAAAAGACGTCGACCAAGTTGAGCAGTTGGTCGATAGCCATCTCATTCATGCCAATGAGCGTAAAGAGTTGATTGTGGAAAAATGTATCCCAGCGATACTGTTCGGCGAAGTAGAAAAAGTCAGGCAGTTCTTCGCCGTCTTGATTGGTGGTGCGAAATCCGGTCGGAGCCAGATAGGCTCGTTTGGCGAGGTTTCTCCCCTTCCCGATTTCTCCGTTGACCGGTGCGGTAAACGTTGAGTGGCGCAGGAACAAGGCAATGTACTCATAAATCTCGCGCTTTTCTGGCCAGACTTCCGAAAAAACTTCTGGAGCAATAACTTCTTTTGCTATTGTCTTCGCCTGGTCTTCTAAGGTCTCGCCGAGCAAACTATACACTTGTGGCTGTCGCTGCAGCGTAATAGGCGGGCGAAATTCAGTGGCGATGGTTTGGATAGCGGACTGGGACATAACGAGAAATACATTTTCTGACTTTTCTAGAGCTGTGCCAGAAAATTTTTATGTACTTAACCTACCATATTTCTCATGGAGAGGCAAAAATAAAAAGGGTATTCTACTCTTTTTCCTCAGTATCAACCGGAAATTCGATCTTTTCTTCTTCAATAATGCGTTGATAGTTTTGTAGCGCTAGAACAAGATCGGCCAGGATTCGATCAAATTCATTATTTATTGCTTCAAGTTTTTGAGCCTCAAGAGAGGGCGTATTTTCTGTAGCCTGTCGAAGGTTATTTGCTTTGTAACTTTCACTATTCCTAAGAATAAGAGTGACGCTTTGCTGTATTCCTTCAATAATGCTTCTAGAGTCTGTAGCACGTTTTGTAATTGTTGCTGCTATATCTGCACTTTTTTGCGGATATCTTTCTCGCATGTCTCGTGCAGTAATCAAGGAGCTGGTCTTTGTTCTCACTTCCTCAAGCGCGCCATCGAGAATTCTCGACACAGGTCCTTGTATGGCATTAAAACCTTCTCTATTCTGTTCTGCTCTCGCCGTAAGGTTTTGAATTGCTACTAGTGGATCAGAGTTTTCTTTTGGCATAAGAAGACTAAACCATACAAAACAGGAAAAGCAAATGTTTCCGAGAATTTAAGAGCGAAGTCTGAAAAAGTATTGTTACCGGGTCTGACGTGGTTGCTGAATAAATTTGTAGAATGATTTTATTTTATCAGGGTTCACCAGCTCATTTTTTGTGTAATAAGCATCTGCTCCGGACGGTTTCCCGGAAGTATTTGAGATGCCGATGCGGTGAATATGAGCATATTCAGGAATCGCATTGAACTGAGTGATCAATGTTTCTCCATCAGTATAACCGTGATCGGAGTGACCGAGTTGTCCATCAAAGAGCACAGCAGTCGTTTGCGGATGAATAGTTCGGTTTTGGATAGCCGCTAGTGCTTCACGGTAATTATCTATGAGCGTGACAACTACTGTAATTCCCAGTGAATCGAGTAAGAAGCGAAGAAATTCCTCAAAAATTTCAACTTCGTCAAAGTTGTCATCCACCACTAAAAGATGAAGGGTCTCTCGATTTTCCATAGTGGTGTAGTATACATCATCTTATGGGCTTTTGAAGAGAGGATCGTTTTCCTTTTACTGCTTTGGCTAAAGTGGATCGAAAATCTTCATTACTTTCCCGAATAACAGCGTGGACAGCTGGCTTGGTAGAGAGCATCGCCATTTCTGTATCGACGGTACAATCGTCGCACTCAACGATTCGTTGCGCCATGATATTTTCTTGGAAGGCAGTGATGGTT
The DNA here is from genome assembly GCA_021208605.1 of Candidatus Woesebacteria bacterium. Classification (GTDB taxonomy): domain Bacteria; phylum Patescibacteriota; class Microgenomatia; order UBA1400; family UBA1396; genus JAJOJK01. Next base: position 13,019 of record JAJOJK010000010.1, read on the forward strand.
CTCGCTGCTCGTTCAGCAAGAGAGGGGTCGGCTATTTCACTTGCTTGGTGTTTTCTGGCGAGCACTTGAATTATGGGTTGGAGGGTGAGCAGTTCTTGCCAGGTCATGTCTTCGATTGCTGGTTCGTGAAGATCGATCGTGCGGATTAGGTCAATTGGCTCAAGAAGGTTGAGGCGATCGTATTCACTCACAGGAGGTATTTGTGCATGAGGGGTGAAATATTCTGCAGTAGTTTGGCCCATGGTCATGGAGCTCCTTCCCTGTTTACTGATGAGAGGATCCTATCATACTTTTTCATACGGTTTCAAATGTGAAGGCATGAGAATGAAATTTCTGTTGTATTTTGGAAACATTGCTATACTCCAAGCATGTTTAGGCTTCTTCGTCGCAACTCAATTTACTCGGATCAATGGTTAGAGTTTTACCAAGATGAAGTGGTATTTCCAGACGGTACAAAAGGCACGTATGCCTGGGCAGCTCGTAAGAATGGTGTGGGTGTGGTAGTGATCACCGCCGATCAGAAAATTGTTCTCAATCGAGAGTATCGCTATGTGATCGATGCCTATTCTTGGGAAGTGCCTGGTGGCGGTATTGATGCCGGCGAATCTTTGACTCTGGCAGCGCAGCGGGAACTCAAAGAAGAAACCGGTATATTTGTGGCTGAGGAAGATTTGGTGCTTTTAGGTGAGTTCTACCCTTTAAATAGTTTTAATACCGAAAAAGTAAGTGTGTTTCTAGCGCAGGTGAATACCGTTCAGCTGCACGCCGAAGGCACGGAGCAAGGCGAGTCCATCGTGGAACAGCGCTTGGTGAGTTTTGATGAGGCTCTGGAGATGATCGATTCTGGGCAGATGTCTGATGCTTTGTCAGCGAATGCGGTGCAGATGGCGGTGCGGAGGGTTGGGAAAAATACGCTCATAAATAGAGTATAATTTTCTATAGTATGCCGAACAATAAATCCATGATAGTGATAGAGGAAATATGCCATTATTCAAAACCTCCAACCAAAAAGCGCAAAAATTACTCCGCAAAGACTTTGCCAACGAGAAAGAACTGCAACATTTCGTAGAGACCAATCTTGAAGAGTTATTTGGAATTCGCTTCTTAGCTTCAGAATACTCAACAAACCACGGCGGCAGAATCGATTCACTTGGTTTGGACGAGAACAACTCTCCCGTGATTATCGAATACAAATGGGGAGAAAACAGTGCCATTATCAATCAAGGCCTGTTTTATCTTGATTGGTTAGTTGACCATATTGCGGAATTTCAACTACTCGTACAGAAAAAAATTGCGCAAGATGTTGAGGTAGACACAGGCTCTCCTCGACTCATCCTTATTGCTGCTTCTTACTCCAAGTTTGATGAGTACGCTATCAATCGTATGGCTGAGAATATCGAAATGTGGTCATACAACCAATATCCTGATCTTTTTGAACTCAAGCTCGTTGCGAGTAGCCAGGCCAAGAAGGTTGAAAACGGTAAAAAAGTAACCAAAGTCAACTACGACTCCTACAGTGTAGAAGATCAGCTTGAAGGTAAATCAGAGAAAGTGAAGGAGCTGTTCAATGAGTTGCAAGAAAGAATTCTTGCTTTTGATTCTGAAGGTATGATCGAAGAGTTGGCACGTAAGATGTACATTGCGTACCGAACAAATAAAAACTTTGTCTATCTTAATTTTCGTTCAGATCGCATCCTGGTTGATGTTGCAATGGTGGTTGAGCATATTACTTCTCTTGACGCATCAGATCCAGCAAAAGTACGGGATATGCGCGCCATTGGTCACCATGGGGCTGGGTATACGAGATATGAGTTGAGTAGTCTAGATCAACTGGATGAAGCGGTAGCATTGATACGAGAAAGTTATGAACAGACAAAGTAAAACAACGGACATCAATTAAGTAGACACATTTTTAGAAGATTCACTTAATTGGTGAAGGAAAAGTGATTTTTTTATTGGTAAATAATGCTTACTTCCAAGAAGAAAATCTATGGGAATATTTTCTTTTTGCTAAATCCCAAGCGGCTACGGTTATGGCTGCGTTGATTTGATTATTTTGAATAAGTTTTTCAACTTCATCAAACGTATATTCAACTACTTCAATTTCCTCATTTTCATCTAAATTTTGTTGAGAATTAAACTCAGCATTGTCAACGAAGTAACAGTATATTTTTTCTGTAGCTTTGGTTACAAAACCTGCGAACATTCCAAAGTATTCAACGTTTTGCGTTTTGATGCCCGTTTCTTCTTCGAGTTCATGTTTTGCTGTCTCTTCAATATCTTTATGAGAACGATCATTAAATTGTCTATTGATGATAAATACTATCGGAGGGCACTTAATAAACAAGTGCAGTTACCATGCGTAGCTTCCTATAACATAGATGTCAACGATCCAATGTATGATGCTACAGAAAAAAGGCTTACTCAGGTTAACTCTTCACAACTTCCTGAACAAGTTGTTTTACAGAGAGCAAAACCTGATCAGGTAGCTGTATCAATTATGTCCCACGAAAGTTTCCATGATTTGGTCGACGTATTAAATGCAAGAAATATGGGTGATAAATTGGCCAGAGCACAATGTTCTTGGACAAAAGAGTTGGCAAAAAATTTCTGGGAGAAGCCCTAAGTTTCGATGACGCTGATAATATGCCACTACGCAAAGCAATCAACCTTGCTTACGAATTTTATGTGGCCAATGGGCTAAACCAAGCAACTGTTGAAGACTTGCTTGCTAAAG
>JAJOJK010000012.1 GCA_021208605.1 Candidatus Woesebacteria bacterium
TATGCCTAGGGGTGTCTCCCCAGTTTCCTCCCATACCTATTGAGCGTATAATAGATTTTCTCCTATGAATATCAAAAAATACTTCCCGATCCTGGCGCTCACGTTTGTAAATATTATTGGTTTCACACTATTGATTCCAATTTTGCCTGGACTCGTTGCACAATACGCAGAACCCCAGTATGTCAGCATTTTGTATGGGGCGCTGCTGTCCTCATATGCGTTTTTTCAGTTCTTAGGATCGCCGGTTCTTGGATCACTCAGTGACCGCTTTGGCCGCCGTCCGATTCTGTTTGTAAGCCAATTCGGCACCTTGCTCAGTTGGGTCATTTTTGGCATTGGATTGTTGCTCCCTGACTACCGAATAGCCGGAATTTCTTTACCGCTTGTGGTGATCGCGTTCTCGCGTGTTACCGACGGCATCACTGGCGGAAATATTTCTGTGGCGCAGGCTTGGATTTCGGACGTCACCAGTAAAGAAGAGAAGGGGAAAACCTTCGCCTTGATGGGTGGCATTTTTGGCTTTGGCTTTCTGATTGGACCGGCTTTAGGCGGCTTCACCAGTTCCACTTCGCTCGGATATATGGGTAGCGTTATTGCCGCCTTCCTCATTTCACTTCTGACATTAGGACTGATTGCGTGGCAACTTCCCGAATCCCTCCCTGAAGAAAAACGGGAAAAAGAACTCGAGCTCGACGTCTGGCAAGAAATCAACATTTTCAAGCAACTGGAAAAATTCCGCCACAATCGCTTGGTACACACGCTGCTCAACCTGCGCATTATTTACGCCTTAGTCTTCGCCTCATACACCACCATCATTATTTTGTTCTTGGAACGAGCCTATAATCTCGACGCTCGCGGACTAGGAATTGTCTTGAGCTTGATTGGCGTCTTTTCAATTGTGAATCAGATTTTTATCTCGGCACCACTTTCCAAAAAAATTGGGAACTTACGCTCACTTTTGCTTGGTATCGGCATTCTTTCGGCTGGACTGGCAACGATTCCTTTCCTGCCCACCGACATTTCCTGGCGCGGTATTCCAGTGGACTTGGTCATTTTCATGATCAACGCCTTCTTCATTAACCTCGGTCTCTCGATCGGCCAACCCACGTTCCAGGCCATCATCACCAACAGCGTGTCTGAAAAGCGCCAAGGCGCCATCATGGGCCTGGACGCTTCGTTGCTGGCAGTCGGGCAGAGCATCTCCCCAATTATGGCTGGCGCTCTGTTTAGCGCTTTTGGCAACGGACTCTTTTTCTTGTATGCCATTTTCTTAGCCAGCCCATACCTCTGGGCGTGGTGGCAAGGCATTTTCAATCTCGCCGAAAATCACGTAGAATAAAAAACATGCGCGAAACAGCCTACTTTGGCGGCGGATGTTTCTGGTGCACCGAAGCACTCCTCGAAACCGTTCCGGGAGTAGTTGATGTCATTTCTGGCTATGCTGGTGGCACCGTCCCCAATCCTTCCTACACAGCCGTGTGCACGGGCCTAACTGGTCATGCCGAGGTCGTGGAGGTCACCTTTGACCCGGAAGTAATTTCGTATCAAGAACTGGTTGAGATCTTTTTTGAAATCCATAACCCGACCACCCGCAATCGCCAAGGCGCTGATATTGGTCCGCAGTACCGATCGATTATTTTGACCACTTCAGCAGAACAGAAAAATACGGCCGAAAAAGTGAAAGCAGCTATCGATGCATCGGAAAAATTCGACAAGCCCGTCGTCACCGAAATCAAACCACTCATAACCTTTTATCCCGCCGAAGAACATCACCAAGACTACTTCAGCAAAAATCCAGAGAAAGCGTACTGCCGCATGGTGATTTCGCCGAAACTCGATACATTCCGCAAAAAACACCCGGAGTCACGCCCATGAAAGCCGGATACTCGCCAACCGAACTTCAGGATCAGCTCACACCGGAGCAGTACGCCATCTGCGTGCGCGGCGACACCGAGCCACCTGGGTCTGGCGAGTACACCGACTTAGACGCCGAGGGCACCTATGCCTGCGTGGTCTGCAAGACGCCGCTGTTTGTTTCTGGCACCAAATACCATTCCGGCAGCGGCTGGCCCAGTTTTTGGCAACCCATTGCTGAAGACTCCATCGAGCTCATGATTGATACCAGTCATGGCATGACCCGAACCGAAGTCCGTTGTCATACCTGTGGCGCCCACCTTGGCCACGTTTTCGACGACGGACCGCCACCCACCGGAAAACGCTTCTGTATCAACTCCGTTGCACTCGAATTCACTCCATCGACATAACCAAAATCACACAAACAACCAAAGGAGACGACTTGCCCCATCGCCATCCCACCAAACGAAAAACACCCGCTGTCCGCCGCGGGGAGTATGCGGTCTGGATGGTTGTGGGCACGCTGGTAATGGTATCTGTGCTCGGCCTGGTAGGCTACTGGGGCTTTCAACGCATTGGTGATATTCGGCCAGCTCTGAGTCAGCCCGATGAAAATTTCGCTGAGCTGATTCGGCAATCTGGAAACTCGTCATCTTCGAACGCAGACGGAAATACCGTTCCTGTTCCCGACGGCACTACCACCGAAAACGTCCAAAACTCGCCCATCACACTTCCCGAAGGATTTACCATCCAGGTAGCGCAAACCGGCTTAAGCCAGCCACGCGACTTATTGGTATCACCAGAAAATATCTTACTTTTTTCTGACAAGGGAAGTGGAGAAGTGAAAGCCATGCCGTTGCCCGCAGAAATCGGGAGCGACACGGATTTCGGCGCTGCCAAAACCTTGGTTTCAGGCTTAGACGTTCCGCACGGACTGGCATTATCGCCTGACGGGCAAACGCTGTTAGTTACCGAAGAAACTGCGCTCATGCGCTACGACTGGAATGCAGCAGAACTAACGCTGACGAATGGGCGGAAGATTTTGGACATGCCGGCCGGAGGCCGGCATACCACGCGCTCCTTGGTCGTCACCGAGAATGGAGAAGTTTTCATCTCGCTCGGCTCCAGTTGCGATACGTGTTTCGAAGACAGTGAATGGCTCGCCGCGGTCGTCAAAACCGATCTCGACGGCAACTCTCCAGTAGTCTACGCCACCGGCCTGCGCAACGCCGTCTTCATGACGCAGCACCCGCAAACCAACGACATCTGGGTCACCGAAATGGGTCGCGACTTCTTGGGTGACAACCTCCCACCAGATGAAATCAATGTCCTCCAAGCCAACGGCAACTACGGCTGGCCAGTCTGCTACGGTAACCAGGTGTACGACGAACAATTCGGCCAACGCTCACCAGAGTACTGCGCCGATACAATCGCTCCAGTCTTCAAAATTCAGGCGCACTCCGCGCCACTGGGCCTGACCTTCATTCAGTCCGAACAGTTCCCAGAAGAGTGGCAGGGTGATCTCTTGGTGGCCTACCACGGCTCCTGGAATCGCACGGTGCCGGTTGGCTACAAAATTGTGCGTTTAGAGGTTGGTGAGGATAACACTTCTGTGACAAGTGAGCAGGATTTCCTGACTGGTTTCTTGCAAGACCGCACCGCCTTCGGTCGACCAGTCGACGTCGAGTTCGACCAGAACGGCCATCTCTACATTTCGGATGATAAGAGCGGAGCTATTTACGTTGTCCGTAATACGGCGCAACCGCAAGCTGACGAGTCAGCTGAGTAGACGAGTCCGCTGAATAAATAAAAAATTAAGCGCCTACAAAAACCTTGCGCGGCTTCCACAGTCCGTTCTCGCGCTGCTCTAAAATGGCTACGAGTTCTGTTTTCTGCGGATTACTCCACGTTAGCAATTCTTGCTTGCCGGTACTGGCTGAAGTAAATGCGGTTTTCGTCTCATCCGCGGGCAAGGAGATATCACGACCATTCTGGATTTCGATCAGTTGATCGTGAGAAAGCTGTACCGACGGCATGTCTTGTAATCCATACCCCAAAGGAAGCAGTGCCTGCTGCCGCTCGGTTGGAGTCATGTTTTCGAGTTGCTCAAACGTGTGTGCTTGTTGGAGCGAGAACTGACCACTCACTATACGTCGCAATGCCGTCAAGTAAGCACCAGTTTCGAGAGCCGTACCAATATCTTCGGCCAATGTGCGAATGTACGTCCCTTTGGAACATGCTACTTCAATGCGTAAAAGTGGTGGGGCGTAGTGCTGAATATCAGCTTTGTAAATCTGAATGGTGCGCTCCGGAATCTCAAACACTTCACCGCGGCGGGCTTTTTTATAAAGCGGCTCACCGCCTTGCTTCAGGGCCGAGTAGGCCGGCGGAATCTGCGTAATTTCACCAGTAAACTGTGTTTGCAAGACTGCAGCAATGGCGTCTTGTGCTGGCCAAGAATTTTCTTTATTCGGAGTAAAGGTAGTACTTATTTCGCCTTCTTCATCCCCGGTAGTGGACACCTTTCCCAGTTCTAAGTCAGCCAGATAGGTTTTTCCTTGATCCAAATAGTACTCCAGTAAACGAGTAGCGCTTCCGAGAGCAACCACCATAACGCCAGTGGCTTCCGGATCCAACGTGCCAGCATGACCAACTTTTCTCAAACCGTACAGCCGACGCACATTTTGTACTACGGTATGGGAGCTCATGCCGCGTGGCTTGTCGATTACTAAAAGGCCAACAGGAGAATGAATAGGGTCCAACCCTGTTTTCGTTTTCAAAGCCATGCTGTATTGTACCTTGAGGGAATATAGATCGAACAGAGGGTCCAACCCTGACAAAAGAGAACTGCTACAATGACTCCACGCTATGCCCGAGTACGTCACACCACTGATGCAGCAATTCGCTGATCTTAAGGAAAAATACACTGATTGCTTAGTCCTTTTTCGCCTTGGTGATTTTTTATGAACTTTTTGACGAAGACGCCAAAATCGGCGCCGCCATTCTCGACATCACACTGACTAGAAAATCCCAGAGCAAGGGTGGCGATATTCCAATGGCCGGCGTTCCGTATCATGCGCTCGATTCGTATCTCTACAAACTCGTCTCCGCCGGACATAAAGTCGCTATCGCCGAACAAGTGGGAGAAGTCACCAAAGGTCCAGGACTGGTAGAACGAAAAGTGGTGCGCATTGTCACACCCGGAACCCTCCTTGAAGAGGGAAGTTTGGAAACCAAACAAAATAGTTACGTCATGACGCTCACCCAGCGGCAAGTCTCAGAAACAGAAACCCAAATCGCATTTGCCTTAGCGGATATCACCACCGGCCAACTCATTACGGCGCAAGAGAAGTGTCAGACACCGGAAACCTACTTGTCTGACATCTTCACCATGTACCAACCAAAAGAATGTGTTTTGCCTGATGAACTTTACAACAACCCCAAATTCCTGGAAACACTCCAACGCATCGCGCCGGACCTCAATGTGTCGCCGTACTCGGCTTGGAAGCAGTATGCAGATACTGCCGCCAAGCACATTCGCCAACATTTCTCGGTGAAATCCCTCAAAGGATTTGACCTGGAAAATAAGCCGCTAGCGCAAGAGGTCGTAGCTACTTTATTGGGCTACTTGGAGTATACGCAGCAAGATCCAGTCAAACACATTCGCGGTATTGTCTTGCACCAACCACAAAACTGGGTCTCCCTCGACCGCGCTACTATTACCAACCTCGAACTCCTCACCACACTGCGCGACAATCAAAAACGCGGCTCACTCTTGCACCATCTCGATCACACCCAAACCTCAATGGGCGGACGCTTACTGCGCCAGTGGCTCATTCATCCACTCCGGCGCAAAACTGATATCGAAACTCGCCAAAACGTCGTCACCTTTTTTGCTGAACATCCCAAACACCTCACCAAACTGCAGTCGGTTTTGTCGGAGGTAGGCGATATTGAGCGGTTGCTCTCTCGGCTCTCAGTCGGCATTGGCAACGCCCGTGATATGGGACGACTGCAACAGTCACTCGCCCAATCGCTTGAGGTGAAAAAGGTGTTAGATACGCTTTCTAGCTACGACTGGTCGCGGTTTTTGCCCGCGTTTACGACTGACTTACAAACACTCAACAACACGATTGCCAACACGCTCCTGGATGAACCCGGGTTTGATCCGAGGCAGGGCGGGATTATTCGCGCTGGAGTCAGCGCGGAGCTCGATGAGCTCCGCGCCCAAGTCGAGCACTCCCAAGACTGGATGCTCGCCCTCGAAAAAACCGAACGTGAACAGACTGGCATTACCAATCTCAAAATTCGCAGCAACAAAGTTTTTGGCTTTTATATTGAGGTCAGCAAAAGTCACCTCACCAAAATTCCCGAGCACTACGAACGCAAACAAACCCTCGTCAACTCAGAACGATTTTTCACCGCCGAACTCAAAGAAAAAGAAGTCGCGTTGTTTGCCGCGGAAGAGAAGAGCAAGCTCATTGAGCACGAGATTTACCTTGGCCTCGTTACACAGGTACTTGAGCACACCGATGCGCTGCAAACTCTCAGCCAAGTCATTGCCGAACTTGACTGCTTGGCTGCACTCGCAGAAGTTGCACTCCAACACCGCTACGTTGCGCCAACCCTGACCGAGTGCCGTGAATCGGATGCTATCTCTATCAGCGCCGGCAGGCATCCAGTGGTCGAAACGTTGCTGAACGACACGCCCTTTGTCCCGAACGACACCCAGCTCGATCCCGATCACCAGCTCCATATCTTGACTGGTCCCAACATGGCCGGAAAATCTGTCTACATTCGCCAAGTGGCCTTGATTACTTTGCTGGCACACATCGGCAGTCATGTGCCTGCTGAGCAAGCAAGTATTAGTCTGGTCGACAAGATTTTTGTCCGCAGTGGCGCGTCCGACATTATCACTGCCGGACTCTCCACCTTCATGGTCGAGATGGTCGAAACCGCCTATATTCTGCGCAACGCCACCCCGCACAGTTTGATCATCATGGACGAAATTGGCCGCGGCACGAGTACCTATGATGGCATCAGCATTGCCCAGTCTGTGGCCGAGTACATTGCTACCCAACCCGATTTCCAAGCAAAAACCTTGTTTGCCACGCACTATCACGAACTCCAAGAGCTCGCCAAACAGCATGCCAATATTCATAACTTCCAAGTAGCGGTGGATGAACACGAAGATGAGCCTGTCTTTTTGCACCGTGTTTTGCCAGGCGGAGCCGACCACAGTTTTGGTGTGGCTGTCGCCAAATTAGCTGGTTTACCAGAGGAGGTCACGCAAAAAGCCGAAAAACGTCTGCAGGAGCTGGAGTCGGATCGTAGCGGAGCAGAGCACGCCGGCAGCAGTTCTGAAAATGCGCTTCAAAGCGACACACTTACCGCAAAACTATCACGCTTAAATATTGGCCAACTCACACCGCTCGAAGCGCTCAACATTTTGGCAGAATGGCAAAAGGACCTCTAAAAAGAGGGTCATATCTACTTTTTTAAGGACGTAACCAAATGAATACCATTACCAAACTCTCCGATCAGCTCATCGCCAAAGTCGCCGCCGGTGAAGTGGTGCAAGAGCCGAGTAATGTGATCAAAGAGCTCATCGAAAACGCGCTTGATGCGCAGGCTACAGAAATAACCGTCCACATAGAAAATGCTGGCCTGACCAGCATTACCGTCATCGACAACGGTCATGGCATGACGCCAGAAGATCTCCGCTTGAGCTGGCTCCACCACACCACCAGCAAAATCCGCGACCCCCATGATCTCCTCCAGATCAGCAGCTTTGGCTTTCGCGGCGAGGCGCTGTCGAGCATTGCCGCCGTAGCCGATGTTACTCTTCGCAGTCGTCCACCCGAATCAGACAAAGGGCACGAAATTCAGATACAAAAGCAAAAAATAGTCTCCGATCAACCAGTGGGCTGCGCTCCCGGCACCCAGATTACCGTGCAGCACCTGTTCCAAGATGTTCCGGGCCGCAAGCAGAGCACCTTCAAACCACGAACCATTCTCAAAAATATCCAAAGGTCTCTCCTGCATCATGCGCTTGCGCATACTAATGTGCGCTTTGAGCTGCGCGCCGACAACAAACTCCTTTTGCTCCTTCCAAATACACAAACCATAGAAGAAAGAATCGCGCATCTCCTCGGCGAAGACAGCCAACCCCATCTCCTGCCACTCTATTGGGAATCCGACCACCTCACTATTCATGGCTACATCGGTAAGCCGCAACTGGCGCGCAGAAATAAGCACCACCAGTACGTGGCCATCAATCGGCGACCGGTAAAGTATCCACAACTCGCAGAAAGCATTCGCCAAACTTTCTCCACACTTTTGGAACCACACCTGCATCCGTCATTTGTTTTGTTTATTGAGACCAATGCTGACCTCGTTGATCCCAACGTCCACCCGCGCAAAGAAACTGTCCGCTTGTTACTCAGTGAAGCCTGGTTTGAAGAACTGCATCAGGTCATCACCACCACCTTTACGCAACACGACATTGCCTACAAACACGGCGAAAATTGGAGCGTGGCCGACAGCAGTCCGCAAACGGTGGAAGGGAAAACACTCAAAAATGTCGTCGATGCCTGGCAAGTGCGACCGCCCCAACACAATGAAGATATTCTGCAAATTCATAACCTCTATTTGATCATGCCTACCGAAAATGGCGTCATGATGATCGACCAACACGCCGCCCACGAACGCATTTTGTACGAACAGTTCGTGGCAGGGTGGAAAGCCGACTTAGCAGCCAAAAAATCAGTGACACTCGAAACACCGATCACGCTGAATCTCTCGATCGATGACCAATCACTGTTAGAAACTCATCTAGAAAATCTGCAGCAGTTCGGCTTTGCCATTGAGCACTTTCACGAACGAAAGTGGATCGTTTCTGCCGTACCCGAACTCTATGCCGACCGCGATGTGGCCGTTTTGTTGCGACAAGTGTTGGATGACCTCGAACAGGGTCCTCTCGGGAAATCCATTCACCCCAATCAGCATCGTCTCTTGGCGTACTTAGCCTGTCGCACCGCCATCAAAGCCGGTGAATTGCTCACTCTCGAAGAGCGAAAAAAGCTCATCGAACGCCTGGAAAACACCACCACACAATACACCTGTCCACACGGTCGCCCCGTCATGGTAGAGTTATCTTTAGATGAACTGGATCGCCTCTTTAAACGCAAATAAATACCGATCAATAATTTTGTTGGGCGCGACTATTTTGGTGATCGCAACCTTTCTTTTTACCCGATTGTTCGCCCTCCACGATGGACTCTTTTTCCTCAACGACATGGGCCGCGACTTTCTCGTCCTGCTTGATTGGCGCCAAACCTGGAAACCGCCACTCCTCGGACCACAAAATAGCGCTCTGCCTTTTAACCAAAGCGCAATATACTTTTTCTGGCTGATGCCGGTCTATGTTCTAAGTGGCTTTTCGTACTACGCCTCGGTCTACACATTGGTGCTGACGTATGTGGCATTTTTTGCCGCAGGTATGTGGGCACTTCGCCGACACCCGTGGTGGCCATGGTTGCTGCTCGCGTTTGCTTGGCTGATAACCCTGCATCCAACCAGCATCGCGCAGAATCGATTTGTGTGGAATCCGTCGTTTTTGGCGCCATTTTTGGTGCTGACGATCGTGGGGTATTGGCAAAGCCGAAAACCAAGTAACGTTCTTATAAGCGAAGGATCGACCTTATGGATTATAGGTCTCGCCGTTGGAACTGGTCTCAGCCTCGCTTTTTCCTACTCACTCATTCCGGTGTTTGTGGCCTTTGGAGTCAGCATTCTCATCATTGACCGCTGGCAGAGTTGGAAGCCGATTCTCGCCATGGCTATTGGCACACTCATCATGCATCTGCCCACTGTGGCGTTTGAACTGCGGCACAATTTTTTCTTGACCCGCGCCGTAGGGAAGTGGCTGAGTGCGGGCGCGGTGCCGGACGGCACCGCGCACACCTTCACCACCACCGAAAAGCTCCACGACCTGTTCCTGCACACACTCGGCATCGAAAGCGAAATCCGTCAGGCCATAATTATTGGCATCTTTTTCATTACCTGTCTCTACGCCCTCTGGAAGTGGCGCCGACCACGCACCGAAATGCAGAAGATCTTCCTGTTTATTTCGAGCCTGCTGTGGTTCTCGGTCGCGCTCACCATGTGGCTGCCGATTGGCGTTCATGCGCACTATATTTTTGGTATTGCCACGCTGTTCTTCCTCACGGTTTTGACGCTGCCAAACTGGAGCAGAATTATCCTCGTGACAGCATTCACGGTGAGCTGGCTCTGGCCAAGCACATTTGTCCCGCACTTTGACCGCGCACCGCGCACGGTCAATGAAATGGCGAGTTGTTCCCAACAAGCCTGCCAAGCAGTAGGAAATACACCGGTCTTTGCCAGTATCGAGTCCGGCATCTTGCCATTCCACAACGGTCCAGATTGGCGGTATATGCTGGCCACGAACGGCTGTAATCTGCAAAACCTGGAAACCACACCGCAAGCTGCTGATACCATGTTGGTGGTCTCAGAGTTTAGCGAGTACGTTCACACCGAAACCAGTTTTCATGAGCTCTCCATGTTTGGCGAGAGCAGAGAAGTGGAAACTATTGAGTGTACTGAAAATCTGCGAGTTCATGTCCTCAAACGCTCCCGCGCGGAGTAATCCAGATATGCTACACTCGACACACTATGGCACAAAATACGCAACCAGAACCAAAAACCCTCGACGCCGCTTTTGAAGTGGTGCTCCAAGAACTCCTGGAAACGTTCCTCAAAAAGCACCGCGACTACGGCAAGGGAAATATTCTGGAAATTGAAGAGTTGGGCATTGCGTTCCGTGAAGCCGAAAAGGTCAGTCGCCTGAAAAATCTGCTCATGAAATCAGACGATCCTGCCAACGAATCCATTGACGACACCTGGATCGACATGGCCGTCTACGCCGTTATTGCGCTGCTGTATCGTCGTGGTTGGTTCCAGAAGCTGGAGGTCGAAGATCAGCCAGCGTCCGCACAATAAAGTGCTCTTTCTTCTCTTGAAACGCCGGATTTTTCGTAATTTCTAAAATGTCATCAAGCTGACTTTTGTGGCAGTGCATGGCTTGCATGCGTTCCTCCCAGGCCAGAGAAACGTCGATCTCAACATCGATTTGATCCTCTTCGTAGCCGTCGGGGAAGTACACAAAGTAGTCTCCCACCGCATCGGTGTAGCGCTTTGGCAAAACGTAGTAGTAGATCTCGCCCTCTTTGGCGGTGCGCTTGAATGCTTGCGTGGTGGCGCTGGCCACGGCCATATGATCTAAGTGGCCGGAAACACCATTCAAGCCAAATGTGAGAACGGTATCTGGTTCAAACGACTCTATCTTTTTCCCTAAAATGTCGGCCAGGGCAATCATGGAACGATTACTTAAGTCACCATCAACAAAGTTTAAAAACTCGACAGAGGAAATACCAAGAATATCCGCCGCTGCCCGTAGCTCACGCTCGCGCACCTCAGCAGTTGGTTCATCAGTAGTATTGCAACCAACTTCCCCACGAGTCACACACACCAGGTGAATTTCCGCATTTGCCTGCGCCCACAGCGCCAGTGTGCCGCCAGGGCCAAATGATTCGTCGTCTGGATGGGCAAAAACTGCCAGTACTTTCGCCATATGTCTGCAGTGTACGAAGCTTTGCCTGACAATGCAAATCTGCCGCCAAGCCATGTATACTGGCGAAGATGTCACTCCGCGTAGCTACGATCAATATTGAAGGTGGAAAAAATCTGGAACGAGTCGCGCGCTTTGTCGAAGAACAGCAACCAGATGTGGTCTGCATGCAGGAAGCCTACGAAGCTGATCTGGAGTGGTTTCGCGAGCACCTCCAGATGCCGCACTCCACCTTTGCCGGCAATGGCGATTTCCAGTTCGAGGTCGGATTCCTGGAGGTCCGTGGACTTTGGGGCAACGCCATTTTTTCGCGACTGCCGTTTTTAAAAACTGAAGTATTTACCTATTCTGGTCCTGAAAATACTATTCCTGTCATGCAAGTACAAAAACCAAACTCCGGGCGCCGCACGGTGCAGGTGGTGGAGGTAGAACAGGAAGGCAAAAAATACCGCATCGCTAATACGCATCTCACCTGGACACCAAATGGTTCGGTCACGGAAGAGCAACTTGCCGCGGCGCGAAACATGCTCCAGCATCTCAAAAAGTATGAAGCCCTCATTTTGGTGGGCGATTTCAATGCGCCCCGCGGAAAAGAAACTTTCCAACTTCTCGCCGATACGTACACCGACAACATTCCTCCAGAGGCAACGAGTTCACTTGACCCGGAACTGCACCGGGCTGGTCCGCTGCCGTATATGGTGGATGGTGTGTTTACGACCTCTGGATACCGAGTTGAGCATATTTCTCTGCACACCGGTATCAGTGACCACCAAGGCATCGTCGCCGATATTCTTGTCACCTCTGGATAACTCTTTCTTTGATATCCTATAAGAAATGCTTGCAATACGCTTGTAGAGGGGTATAATTACCCTTTCTGATCGTTAACAAGGAAAAAATTTCGGAAAAGAGTCATCTTGGCACCTGGCACAGACCGCTGGCTGTCACCCCTCACCGCGAGGGTTTTTGACGATCGGCCCTGAAGTCAGGTGCCAAGATTTATCTCTTTTCGGATATACCTGTGCGAGACTGAGAGAGGAGTACGTAACTCCTTTGTCAGTCTCGCATAGGGCGGGGCGTTTTTTTTATATTGGAGGAATCTGATGAATCAGAAACAAACCCAACAGCAGCCTGTTCAGCCTAAAAAGCAAAAAGCACCGACCTGCCAGCAAATCCTGGCAAAGACGGTGTCTATGCTATTTGTGAACCGCTAGAACCTGGGCTGCACCGCAAGGCGTCACCTCACCCGTGACGCCTTTTTTACCTAAAAATCCCAAATCCCTAATTGTTTTAACATCACCCAAATAATTTTCTGCCACCATGGCAGGGTGCGATATGTGTACCAGCGCTGCTTTTTGCGCCAGGCTTTGGTGCCCTCGAACGGGGGATCGACCCAGCAGGAGACAATCACCAACTCGTTTTGATCATTTGGTGCGACCACGGCGGTGATAGTATGACCGTCGAACTCAGCGGAAAACTCCCGCGTGCCGGCTTTTTTACCGGGGCGTTCGGAGTCGGCGTGGCGAATGGCTTGTTCGACCGTGGGTTCAGACAGGCCGCGATCCTTGAGGCGTTGACGAGCATGGTGCGTCCAGATAATTTTTGAATTTTTTGCCGACATAGAGGCATTGTAGCGAGTATGGAGGGGAATGACTAGGAAAATTTATTACGAAAAGTACACACAACATTGCATTCGCAATTACTTAATTACTCGCCCGTACGTTATGCGACCGAGATAAAGATTTTTCACGGAGAGAAAAAGCTGAAGACAATGCCAAGAATGGTAATTGTCAGAGTAAAAGCTACTAAAAAAACTAAGATTGTTTTCCGTACGTCTTTTTTGCTATTCATGAGATTTTTTGAGTTAAATAAAGATTCGAACCATTGATACTACACGCACAGTCATAAACTCTTTATTATATACGCTACGAGCAACAAAGAATCCTACCGCCAAACCCAGCAAGGTCAAGAATGGTTTCGTTCATTGTTCGGTATTCTACATAATATAAAACCATAACCCTAATAGAATACTTACATTTTATGTGACACGACTAGATAATTTCCCCAAATAATACAAAATTCTATGCTATTCATATAAAATCTATCAATGTAACTCGCTGAGTGTTATAATTTCTTTATGGTACATAGGATCACTTTACAACAGGGAATTAATGTTGTATCAGGTTCAATATCTAGTCTTATTGCTTTTACGCTTATTTTGATATCAACTACATACCAAGTTGGAGTTTCAAATTTTGATAGACTTAATCACTTATTTCGTGGAAGATTTATTTTTTTTGGGATTTTTTTGTCCTGACTTAGTAATTTTT
>JAJOJK010000009.1 GCA_021208605.1 Candidatus Woesebacteria bacterium
CGTTCGGCGGCAGTCACGATACCGTCAAAAATACGCCCGATGTCAGGGACTTCCTTCCCTGCCACAGTTCGAAGGGATAGCACAAAGGGTTTCAGGATAGAAATAAAGCGCTGGATGACGCCAAAAACGGCATTGTCAAGTCGGAAATCACGACCGAGCTTCGCCAGCGTTCGTAGACCATTCCCCAGACGGTCAAGTGACGTGGCAAAGGCTTCCAACTGGCGGCCACCAGGGATAATATTTAGAACGACGGAAAGGGTTCGGAAAAATAGAATAAGTTTGGCAAAATTGGCCGCCAGCGTTTTCACGACTGCGCCATTGATTTGCCGGGATGCACGCGCCAGGCCAGAGAAACCTGTACCGAGTTTATCAAACACGGTGGACAATTCGGCCAATGCCTGACCACCAGGAACCACAGTAGTGAGTGTGGATACCAGTCTCAGCAAGCCGTTCAGCGTCCCCACCGTAACGGCAATCTTCTTGACATCCCCCTTGCCGATCTTCTTGGCCGAACGTTCCAGTGCAGAGAATCCGCCACCAAGCAGGTCAAAAATCTTGGCGACAATTTCCAGACTACCAATACCGGGCAAAGCGTTCTGTACCGACTTTAGCTGGGTGAGCGCTTTAGTGGTTTTGTCGAAAACGTCCAGAAAGTTGTTGATCTGTTTATCGGTGACCTTCAGATCGGAGATCGAGTTCAGTCCGCGAGTGATCGCCCCAAAGGCCGACGATACTTGTTTCAGCGCAGAATTCTCGATGTTTGGAATGCCTTGCATTTCTCCAAGACGATTCACTACATCGTTAATGTTGTTAAAGAGTTCTTTCGTTCGCCCAGGAGTAGGAAGGTCTTTTAAGGAAGTGGATAATCCACTGAGCGCTTTGGTGAGGCTGTTGAAACGCTCTGCGGCCTCTTTCTCAATCGAATTCAGAGAGCTTACCAGCTCATCGAAATTCTTTCGGGTGCCGAAAAGCTGCGAGAAAACATTCTTTCGCTTGTCCAGGTCCTTGACCGCTTTTTCGACGCGATTCAACGCATCGACCATGCGATCCAGAGATTTATTAAGCTGGTCGATGCCAGATTGACTAAACTCAATTTGATTTGCCATCAGGGGCCTTAATCCGTGATGATGAGGTTGTCAATGGTGTAAGCGGGGTTTACGACACTGGCGAATACGCCGTGTTTGGTGCCACCTTGCAGGATGGCCTCGGAGATCGTTCGGGTAGGCCCGACCTTGCTTCCGTTGTAGGTCACGATGAACTTGGTGCCACGTGCCTGCAAACTGATCTTTGCGTCAGGCACAAGGGAGACCGATTGGTTCGTCAATATGGTGGTTACACCGCCAACCACTTTTTCCATGACCACATTGTTTCCTGCGAGGTATGATCGAACATAGTTATTCCCGTCCACATATCGAACGACCAAGCCAATAAAATCGGTCTGAACCACGTTCGTTTCCGCACTAAGAACCAGGATGTTGCTCAAGGTCTTACGGATATTCCGTATCCGAGAAGCAACCAATTCAATTGCTACATTCAGGGTGCGAGAGGTGTGCTTTGTAAGTATGGTGGAGAGTTCGATTGCAGACTGTATTGAGTAGGTTCGATGCTTTGTCAGTCTGGAATCCACTTCCACAATGGGAGTCAGTGTCTTGAAAGTATTTCGTGATTGACCTGTTACAAACTCAATCACTGCCCCAATGGAGCGGGAAATAGATTTCGTCAGTGTGGAGGTTAGTTCCAACGTTGCAGCAAAGACACGCAAAGCGTGTTTGCGCAGAGATGTTCCCAATTCGACATCGCTTGTGATGGAACGGAAGGTGTGCCGGGTTAACGCCGTTCCCATGACCACGACAGTCTGAATGGAAACAAACAAACTGCCCAGAACATAGAGATCCGCATCCAACTCCATCTCGGTTTCAAGCTGCTTCCGAGTATTCCGATACTGATCCGTCACCAACGTGATCGAAGCGGCAATCGTCTTGACAATGGATCGCGTAAGCTGAGAAGTGAGTTCAATAGTCGCAGAGAGGGACTTCCGTGGCGAACGCGCCAGCGTAGTCATCATTTCCACTGCGGTCTCCAGAGACCGGAACGTAGAACGAATGAGCTGTGAAGTGAGTTCGATAGTCGAGGACAGCGTTTTAGTGACGCCGCGCTGCAAGTTTGAAGTCAGTTCCACCACAGAACTCAATATTTTTCGGGGTATTTTGAAAAGTTCCGCACTCAATTCTATTGTGGAAGAAATGGAACGCGCTACCTGTTTCGTCAGTATCGAAGAGAGTTCGACTACGGTATTCAGTGACAGAAAGATAGATTTTGTCAGCGTAGCCGTTAACTCGATTGTGGCGTTAATAGCCACGAAAAAGCTGTTCGATCACACTAAGATCGGTCTCCATTTCCACCGATGTATTCAGAAACCGCTTTGTATTCTGATAGCGCTCGGTTTCCAGTTCAATCGCTGTCGAAATCGTTTTGAAAGCGGATCGTACCTGTGCAGCAGACATCTCTATAATGGAGGTCAGCCGTTTTATTGCCGATTTTTGA
>JAJOJK010000017.1 GCA_021208605.1 Candidatus Woesebacteria bacterium
GGCCGAAATCAGTTTGATGGAGAACGCTTGACCGCAGCGGGTTGGCAGTACATCGGTATGGGGACAGGAGATGTCGCACATGTCTAAGCCCTCTGTTTTAGTGACAGGCGCCGACGGTTTTGTTGGATCGCATCTGGTGGAGTATTTGCAGTCCGCCGGGTACACCGACATTTTTGCTACCACATATGCGGAGTCGGAATGGCTCTCGGCCCACCTGCCAGCCGATCATATTTTTGCCGGTGACTTAACGGATTCAGACCACGTATTTGCTATGGTCCAGAAAATCAAACCAGACTGGGTGATTCATTTAGCTTCACTTTCGTTTGTAGGTGACAGTTTTTCCAAAACGCAGTTTGTCATGGATACCAATACGCACATTCAGTATGTGATGTTGGAAGCGGTCCGTCAGCATGCACCGGGGGCACGTTTTCTGAGCATTGGCTCGGCCACATGTTACGGTCCGGCAGCGGTAGATCTCGATCCCGAACATATTTCCGAAGACTATCCTTTTGCGCCCAATAATCCGTACGCCGTTTCGAAATTAACACAAGAGCACTTGGCTCAGATGTATCACTTAACCTACGACCTTGATGTGGTGCGTGTGCGACCGTTTAACCAGATTGGTCCCAGGCAAGCTGAGGACTTTGTGGTACCCGCGTTTGCCAAACAGATTGCTGCCATTGAGGCCGGACAGCAAGACGCATTGCGCGTTGGTAACCTCGAAGCCGTGCGTGATTTCACCGATGTGCGCGATGCGGTACGGGCCTATGAGCGATTGATGCTTGAAGGTGTTCGTGGTGAGGTATATAACTTAGGTTCGGGTCAGGGGGTGAAAATTCAGACCATCCTCGATACGTTGCGCAAACTTTCGGAAGCTGACATACTGGTACAGCCAGATGAAAGTCGCATGCGGCCGGCAGATATTCCGATCTTCGTTGCCGACGCTCGCAAACTGCATGCCCTGGGATGGCAGCCAAGTATCCCACTGGAGGAAACCCTCCGCGATGTACTAGCATTTGAACGACAAAAAATGGAGAAAGAAGCATGAAAAAAGCATTTATAACGGGAATTACGGGTCAAGATGGTTCCTATTTGGCTGAATTTTTATTGGAAAAAGGCTACGAAGTCTACGGTTTAACTCGTCGTACCAGTACACAGAATTTCGCTCGTATTGAGTCAATTATTGAGCACCCAAATTTACATTTACTTTCTGGCGACCTCATGGACCAGCACTCCATCACCCAAGCGCTGCGCGATGTCATGCCTGACGAAGTGTATAATTTGGCTGCGCAATCATTTGTGAAAACCAGCTGGGATCAACCCGTTTTAACCGGTGAAGTGACTGCTATTGGTGTGACCCGAGTTCTTGAGGCGGTTCGTTTGGCGTGTCCGAATGCCAAAGTGTATCAAGCTTCTTCTTCGGAAATGTTTGGTCGAGTGCGTGAAGTCCCGCAAAGTGAAAATACCCCGTTTTACCCACGCTCACCATATGGTGTGGCTAAAGTGTATGGTCACTGGATAACGGTAAACTACCGTGAGTCTTACGACATATTTGCTGTATCTGGAATCTTGTTTAACCACGAATCACCGCGCCGCGGTTTGGAGTTTGTGACTCGCAAGATTTCGCACGCTGTAGCCCGAATATCTCTCGGTTTGCAGGACAAGGTGTATCTCGGTAATCTCGATGCCAAGCGCGACTGGGGATTTGCGGGTGACTACGTCGAAGCCATGTGGCTCATGCTGCAGCAGGACCAACCAGATGACTACGTTATCTCTACCGGCGAAACGCACTCGGTGCGCGAGTTCTTACAGAAAGCCTGTGAAGCAGCTGGCATTGCCGACTGGCAATCCATTGTCGAGATCGACGAGCGCTTTATGCGTCCTGCCGAAGTGGACCTCTTAATTGGTGATTCCACCAAAGCCCAAGAAAAACTTGGTTGGAAGCCACGAACTTCGTTTGATGAATTAGTCCGTAAAATGGTTGAAGCCGATATTGAAGCAGAGCGCGCCAACGCTGACAGAAAGTGAGCACATCATGAGTTCTGGGGAAAAAGCGATCATCATTATACCCACGTATAACGAGAAGCCGAATATTACCAAGCTTTTACCACTCATTGATAAAGTCCGCAAAAAAATTACGGAGTGGGAATTGGAAGTCCTTGTGGTTGACGACTCCTCTCCAGATGGAACTGCGGAAGCTGTCGAAGGATTGCAAAAGAAATACCCGTATCTTCATCTGCTCATCAATAAGCAGAAGAGTGGTTTAGGCGGCGCGTATCTCAAAGGTATGGCCCACGCCTTTGGGAAACTCAAGGCTGATGTGGTGTTTGAGATGGATGCCGATCTCTCGCACGATCCCAAGAAAATTCCGGAGTTTTTAGCTGCGCTCGATGCCGGTGCCGACATGGTACTTGGTTCGCGATACATTCCTGGTGGTTCTATCCCCTCCAACTGGGGATGGCATCGTAAGTTCCTGAGCGTGGCCGGAAACAACACCATATCCTTGATTATGTGGTCCCGCGCCGTAAAAGACTGGACCGGTGGGTATCGCGCTATTCGCAAGAAAGTCTACCAAAAAGTGCATCGCGAGCTTGAAGAATCAGCACGGTTTACTGGTTACACCTTCCAGATTGGTTTTTTACTCAAGGCAATTCGGGCTGGTTTTACTATTTCTGAAGTCCCGTTTCACTTTGTCGACCGAGAAGTGGGCGAGTCGAAACTGGGCACCGAGTACATCATCAATACGCTGCGCTACATTGTGACCACCCGTCTGCAAGAAATCTTTGCCATGCGTTTGGTGAAGTTTGTCATGGTTGGTGGACTTGGTTTCGTGGTGAACACGGTGTTCTTTAATCTCTTTAAGTTCGCCAGTTTATGGACAACGCTTTCCACCGCATTAGGAATTCCCGCCCAGCACGGTTTGCTCGAAGCAGTTCTGTCTGATCAAGCTCTGGCCGTGATCCTTTCGGCGGAGTTGGCAATTCTCTCGAACTATATTCTGAATAATTTCTGGACTTTTCAAGATCGACAGATCCATGGCGTATTCCAACACCTGAACAAGTTCGTTCAGTTCAATATCGGATCCATGGGTTCAATCGTTATTCAGTACATTGTGATGCAGGCATCACTGCGCTTGTTTGGCATCTTCACACTGCTGACAGTGTTCGGTGTACCGATTGCCAGTGACAACCTCTATCTCGCAGCTGGAGTGTTGATCGGCATGGTCTGGAACTTCTCAATTTATAGCTTAGTGATTTGGAGAAAGAAGTAGACATATGATGCAGCAATGGTGGCAACGATACCGCACCTGGTGGCAACGCCTGACGAGTGCGGAACAGTGGGCTTGGGTCACTGTCAGTGTAGCGACTTTTTTGGGCGCTACATACCGCTTAATCGATATCCGTGTCACCATGCAGTTTTTAGCTGACCAAGGCCGCGATGTCATCACAGCCTACGGGATTTTGCATGGCGACATTGCCCTGGTAGGGCCTTCCACTAGTGTGGGCAGTATGTTTTTGGGGCCGTTGTATTACTATTTTATGGCTCCTTGGCTAGCTTTAGCCGGCAATGATCCAATTGGTCCCACTCTCGCGGTAGCGGTGATTGGTATTGTGACTATTCCCGTTTTGTACTGGGTCGGGCGCCGATTAGTTGGGGTTGTGCCAGCTGCGTTGGCAGCACTGGCTTTTGCGGTGTCGCCGGTCGCTATTGAGTATACCCGGTTCTCTTGGAATCCGAATCCAGCTCCACTGGTTATGCTGCTTTTGCTCTATGCCACCTGGAAAGCCTGGAAGAGTTCCGCTTTTTGGTGGGTTGTTGTCGCAATTGCTTGGGCCATGATTATTCAGCTGCACTATGTGGCATTGCTGAGTTTGGCTCCAGCTGGTTTGTTTTGGTTGGCTGACGTATGGCGCACCTGGCGAGCAAAAGACAGTCAGCGGCAGAAGCAGATTGCTCTTTGGACTGGTGCCGGTATCGGCGCTGTCTTGGTTTCTTGGTTGCCACTGGTGGCATTTGATTTTCGTTTTAATCACCAAATTAGCAAAGGGTTTGCCGATTTCTTTAACGGCGATCCCAACACGGCCAGTCCCTCGGTACTGCAGTCACTCAGCCGAGTGTTTCGCGAGCAACACGGTCGTGCGATGCATGCCTTTTTTGAAATCTGGGGCGGCAAAGACTGGAGCCCTTGGTTCCGCACTATCAACTCAAGTTTGTTAGTGGTGTATGTGGTGGCGGGCGTATCGGCCCTGATTCGCTGGTGGAAGTCGCGTTGGCAGGCTGGTTTTGTGTTAGTGGCGCTCACCATGGTGACGAGTGTTATTGGTTTAGCCTGGTACAAAGGCGTTGTGTTCCATCACTACATTACGTATTTGCTTCCAGCTTCTTACTTGTTTACGGGCGTTGTTTTGGTCGAGCTGGCTCGTCGTTTGGGCTTTGTCGGCAAAGTGTTGGCTGTGGGAATGTTGGCATATATACTGTGGCTCGGAACGCTGCCAACAACCTTAAACTATCTACGGCCCCTCGGCTGGACCGTGGATGACTATAAATCTACTGCAGAGCTTATCCTGGAGCGCATTCCAGAGGATACCGAGTATGCTCTCACACATTTGTCTGATATACGTGATTACCGCGGTCTGAGCTATCGCTATTTCTTGTTAGCGTCCGATCATCCGCCTGTGGCCTTGGAAGATACCGGCTCAGCGGAAATGCTGGTGATTGTGGCCGAGAATCCACGTCAAGCAAATGAAGTCCTAGGATCACCCGTATATGAAGTGGTTATTTATCCCAAAGGGGAGTACACAACGGTGGATATCCCGGAGGGACCACGTCTGTACTTTATTGAAAGAAAAGAAGAAGGAGCGTCAGACACCAACGCAGCACTCTGACTTCCCGAGTACTCCGTGGTCATGATAGAGTAATCGTATGCCAATACAAAAACTTTCGGTGATTATCCCTTCCTACAACGAGGAAAAAAACTTTGGTCGAGGCGTTTTGCAAGACGTGGTCGCTTACCTCGAAAAACAGTCCTATGACTGGGAGCTGGTTTTAACTGACGATGGTTCCACTGACAAAACAGTCTCCTTGTTGAAAGACTTTGCCAAGGGGAAATCAAACGTCAAAGTAGTTGAAAACACACACGGGGGAAAAGGTCCAACCGTTTCTGCGGGAATGCTGGCTGCTACTGGTGATTATCGTATCTTTTCAGACTTTGATCAGTCGACACCGATCAGTGAAGTAGAGAAATTTATTCCGTTCATTGAAGATGGCTATGAGGTTGTCATTGGTTCCCGAGCGGTCCAAGGCGCCCGACGCCAAGATGAGCCGCTACATCGCCATCTGATGGGCAAGGGGTTTAATCTTTTGGTGCAACTCATTGCTGTCCCAGGTATCTACGACACTCAGTGTGGCTTCAAGCTATTTTCAGGCAAGGCAGCCGAGGACTTGTTCCCTCGTCTGCAAGTGTACGCCAATAAAGGACGCCAAGATGCCTTTACGGGGGCTTTTGATGTCGAGTTATTGCTCCTGGCTCGTCGCTTTGGGTACTCAATTGCCGAGGTGCCAGTTGTATGGCACCACCACGAGACCGATCGTGTCAGCCCGGTGAAAGACTCACTTCTCATGCTGCGTGACATTGTCAAAATTCGCTGGAACGACGTACAAAGACGCTACTCAGAATGAACGAAACCTGGAAACAACGCTGGCTGCTCCTTATTTGGTGGTTAGTGGCGTTGGTGACCGCGGTGTGGTCATATCATTGGGTTGATCCGAATCTCACCTTGTTTGCTTGGGGGCCTTTCGTAGAGTGGCAAACGTGGATGTGGTCGCAGGCTCGGAATGTGGCCGCGGTAACGTGGCAGTATATTGTTTTGCTCGGAGTTTGGTGGACAGCGTACGCGTTCACAGTGCAGTCGAGTCGCCGTGGCCCGGAACGAATTATTCCCCGGTGGGCACTGCTCGCTTTGGCCGGAAGTATTGGGTTCTTATGGTTGGGACAGAACGCTTTGTCCCACGATATTTTTAACTACTTGTTTAACGCCAAAATGGTCGTACAGTATCAGGCAAATCCACATGTTGCTGTAGCTCTGGATTTTGCCCATGATCCCTGGACACGATTTATGCACAATACGCATACTGCGGCGCCTTACGGCTGGGGTTGGACCCTTTTATCATTGCTTCCCTATGTGCTCAGTGGCGGCAAGTTCCTCCTGGCGTACTTTGGCATGAAACTGTGGATGATTGTAGGGTTGGTCCTCTATTTGGGGAGTATCTGGAGTATTGCTCGTCAGCATTTTCCGCGCTCAGCTTGGTGGCGGTGGAGTTTGGTGGCGTTTCATCCGTTATTGCTGATTGAAACCGTGTTGATGGGCCATAACGACGTCTGGATGATGTGGCCGGTTTTGGTAGCGATGAACTGGCTTTGTTGTCAGAAGTCGAAACACGTTTGGTGGAAAGTAGCGCTGTCCATTGTGCTCTTTGGTCTGTCTATCTGGATTAAACTGGCCACCATAGTGTTGGTTCCGTTTTTGGTGTGGTGGTTGCTTCCCAATGGATGGGATCAGAGAATTGTATCGTTATTCGTAGGGGCAAAACGATCCGATCAGCTCCTGCGATTCGCGCGCCGATATCAAGCCGATATAGCGGCTGGCCTGTTGTTGGTTCCACTGATGACCGCGCGTTCGCAGCAGTTTCATCCCTGGTACTTTATTTGGGTTCTTTCTTTTGTACCTTTTACTCGGGCTCAATGGTGGCGCGCCACATTGCTGGGATTGTCAGTGAGCTCCACTTTCCGCTATATTCCACTCATGTTTGCGGGCTGGGAGTACTCACCGCTTGTACAAACGCAAATGCGTATTGTCACCTGGTCGGGAGCGTTTCTTGGTTTAGGAAGCTTTTGGTTGTGGAAATATATTCGTCAACTTAGAGCAAGTAAATAACAATCATCACCACAATTCCGTAGATGACTGCTGCACCCAGCAATGGTTTGTCGCGCAAAATAACGCGCTCTGGTGACTCACCTTGATTATCTTCGTAGACGAGTTGGAGGTAGCGCATCACAATATAAATGACTAATGGCACCGTGAGCATAAGCCATTTTTCGGCCGTAAACGCTCTGGGCAAGACGGCTAACAGTGATGGGAAAGCCGCACGATCGATTTCAATTTGGTGTTGGAAAGCGAATAACGCATAGGTCAGCCAGGTCGCGTTGGCAAACATGCCGGTATAGATATCGAGTAAACGAGTCGAGTATTTTTCTAGTGATTTGCGCGTCGAGAAAGTTTTCATTTCGCCTTGTTGACCGGTTAACAACGTCCGTTCGCTTTGTCGCTTCGCGACGGCAATAAAGAGAGACGCCGAGATCACAGTTAGCAAGAACCACACGCTCATGTGCAGATTCACGACGACGGCACCGGCATAAATGCGGATCATAAAGCCCGCGGCAATAGTTAAAACATCCAAGATGGCAATATGCTTGAGATAAAAGCTGTACGAGAACTGGAGGACAAAGTAGGCCATCGCCAAGAGAGCCAGGAACGGGGAGAGTAAGAACGACAGGAGCACCGTGGTGGCAATGCCTAAAGCAGCCGCTCCTTTCGCTATCGATACGGGGAGTTTTCCAGAAGCAATTGGGCGTTTTTTCTTAAATGGATGCTGTCGATCGGACTCGCGATCTACAATGTCGTTAATTATGTATACCGATGATGACAGGAGACAGAAAATGCCAAAAGTGAGCGTTACTCGCCAGATGTAGAGGGGAAAGTCATAAAAGAAAAAACCAGAAAAGATAAGCGCGGCAAAGACAGCGAAGTTTTTTATCCACTGACGCGGTCGGCCAGTTTTGAGGAGGTAATAGAGCGTTTGAACCATAATATTAAGGCTAATGATAGTATACCCGCTGCGAGCAGGGCGTACAACTTGGACGTGCTTGATAATTGCAAAGCCAGCAGTCCAAAAAGAGTAGTTGTGGCCATGTAAAACACCGATATAGTGCGTTTACTCATTCCGGCGTCAAGCATACGGTGGTGTAAGTGGCCACGGTCGCCCCAGAAAGGCGACTTCCCAGCCGCGAGACGGCGAATAACGGTATAAACCGCATCGGTCATCGGTAAAGCCAACAGCAACAAGACAGTAGCGATCTTAGCGCCAGAAAGTATGGCTAAAATAGCCAAGAAATATCCAGCCAGCGAACCGCCTGCATACCCGGGCATCATTTTTTGCGGATAGAAGTTCCAAATGAGTAAGCCAGCATAGGCGCCACTTACGGCTAATGCCAGCAAAGTGACTATGCCCTGCGTCATATCAGCCTCAAAGCGCAGGCTCAAAAGAGCGATAAAGAGTGCAGCAATACTGACGAATCCGGGCAGTTGCCCGTCCAGCCCTTTAGCCCAGTTGACTGCATTCATGTTCCACACAATCCAGAGCAAGGCGAAGCCATCCGCTATCCACGAGACAGTGAGTTGGTAATTAAACACTACCAAGGTGGTTTGCCAGGTATCCAAGTTAATAACACCGCCGCCAAAGGGATTGGTAACAAAAGAAATTCCCACGCCGCTGGCAATGACTATAACGGCGGCAAGGATATTCAGCACATACCGAATGTACGGGTTGATGTCGTAGCGGTCATCGAGCGTTCCGCTGATGAGGAGCACCAGCGCGCCGAGTAAGACACCGATCATCGGCGTTGTGAGTGGTACAAACAAAATGACCACCGCGAGAATGCCCGCGGCAACAACCAATCCGCCACCGCGCGGTACAGGTTTTTCATGTGTGGTTTTTTCATGCGTGAGTTGGTTTGGATCTTCGACCCAACCCATTTTTTTATAGGCGGCAATCACGAGTGGACCGGCCCCGGTAGCAAAGACAAAAGCGAGCAGCCATGACAGCGCGCGTACCCAAGTCATTAGATGACTACTTTCATAATTCGTAACAAGGCGATAATCAAAAATCCGAGAAGGAGATTTCCACTCCAGAGTGAAATCGCCGCCAAATACTCTTCATGTTCGAGTTTTGTCCGGCGACCATACCACAGAGTGACAACGACAATGGCCAACGCTAGTGCAGGTATTACAGCTACAAATTCTCGAGAAGCCAGTTGTTCTGTTGATTCCACGAGTGAGTACCAGAGCGGAATGTACTGTGGGCCGAAGGCATAGAGCAACGCTGTAAAGACCGCAATGATTCCCATTTGCGCTAATAACACCAAGACCAACTTTGAGTGGTGCTCATGGAACGACAGTATTTTTGGCATACCCTATTGTAGCAAGTCTAAACTGCTGAGTGTGGTGCGTCGGTAGAGAATCATATCGTTGGTTTCAGCGCTGACCAAGTAATATTGATGTAAATACTCTGATAAGCCAGGAAGTTCTGATTCACTCTTCATGACCACGATGAATTTCGGTTCAGCAGTACGGACCTCTTCCATGGTTTGTTCATAGACGTCTAAGTCGTGTACGTGGAATGCCACTGTAAAACGAGTGGCTGGTGCGCGTTGAGCTTGGGCATACAGCATGGCATTTGTGCCCCAGAGGAAAATGCGGTCCGATGGCTGTGTATTTTCTACAATTATCGGTACGATTTCTTCATTTTGTGAGACGAGCCAGTCAAATTCATGGCGATACTCCTGCGGAGAAATTTGTCCGCTGCCCATTTTGATGTAGCGCCAGTAATATTCGCCAGTATTGTAGAGACCGAAATCGAGCAAAATGAGCACCACAATGATAGCCCCAATGGCATCAACCATCATGACTCGAGCGATCCAGTGAGAGTGTTTCCGCAACAGAATTCCCAGCGCAAATGCTGCCGGCAGAATCGTTTGTAGCAAGTAGTGCGGATACGGACGGTTTGACAGAGTTGCGGCAAACAACGCCGCGAAGGTCCAGAAATAGATCCAGGCTGCTTCGGATTGCTGCGGTTTCCAACGAGCCCAGGCAATACTGATGAGCAACACGACTCCTAAAACGAGCGCTTTTCCAGGCAGAGAAAAAGCCGCCACCAGCCACTCTTGCGTAAAGGGAAGCGTCCAGTTGCCGCTGTAGTGCAGGTTGTACAGGAGGCCGAACTGGAGGTAGTCCGCAATTGCGCCCCGGAGCCAAAAGTACACCATCGAGAGTACTAGAGGGAGAAAGACTCCACCGACAAAAATACTTCCTGCCTGGATAAACCAGAGTGTGACCGTTTTCCAGGTTTTGGGCGTGATGTAGGCCACAACAATAAAGAAGAAAATACTGCCTAAGGCGCCGGCATCCAACAAAGCCGGTACTTTGGTAAGGAGTGCTAAGCCACTCAAAACACCCGCTACAAATATCTTTTTGCGCTCGTCAACTGTCCAGAGCCAGGTTTTACGGTGATTCTTTTTTTCTCGTGCGTCGGAGGAGATCAGCAGAGCGAAGGCCTTGGTTTTGCTGAGTATCCACAACGCTGCCAGAATGAATCCCATGACAAAGAGTTCGCCATTGGGGATATGGCCTTCCAGCCATGGCAGTGTCGTAAACAGCACGAACGCGACGCTGCTGGCAAAAGCGAGCCAGACAGGAAAGAGCTTTTTACTCAGCCAGTAGAAAAAGGTCGTCGCTGCACTCATCCAGACAAAGTTGAGCATGCGGAACCAAATCTGTCCAGGCACCATAGCAAAGTAATAAATCAGAGGAGTTTTGTGATCAATTATTTCCTGGTAAAGAACAGAACCATGTCGCATGGCAGTGCCGATAGTGAGGTAGATTGCTTCATCGCCATACCAGTAGGGTTCGGAAAAGTTCGGGAGGCGCAACAACAAAATGAGTGTAATGAGGAGCAAAACTCCTTCGTATCGGCAGGCCCAGTCATGGAGTTTTTGCAGTGGTGCGGGTAGACGGAAAGTCACGTGTTTAGTGTACTGTATGCTTGAGATGAATCGCAAGCAAATGTGTTACATTTGTAGTATGCCTCGACGAAATTTATGAGAAAACCTAGCACAATTGTTTTTTCAGAATTCTGAAGCTTCTAGTAGTCATTGGAAGCAAAAAATGCTTCACCCAACTTTTGAACAGTTGGACTCTATTGATTTGAGAACTATTGCCTCATTCTCCAGAAATGCTGAGTCTTTGCTTGCTTGTATTGAGAAGAAAGTCCCTCTTGTTTTTTTGCCTGAAATTACTGCAATCTTCAGTGATCTCAGATCTCAAAATACTCTGCAAAACGCGGTAGAAAAAGCCAGGCAATGGGAAGAAGCATATAGGGTGGCAGATCGGCGACAGCTTGCTCAGCAAGATCCTCTTGCAACGCAACAAGGGTATTTTTTGTCAGACTTTCGTAAAAATCCGTATGAATTTATTTCACCTGAAGAATTTGCTAGTCTTGATGAATCAGATGAAAGTTTTTGGCGTGCTGTTTGGGTGGTTTCAGAAATTTCTGAACTTATAATGACCGAACTCCAGTGGACTGTTGCTTTTCCGGAATATGCTCGATATAAATTGCGTTTGTTTACGAATCAAGCTGAGGACGAAGAAGTTACAGCGCTAGTGCAAATGTCCTCCGAAGTCTATCCAGAAATTTCGCATAGACACAGAGCATTTTTTTCTGAACTCAAGAATAGAAAGCCATGGAAAAACAGTGCACTCAAAGAATGGCTGAAAAAAAATAAAGACAACTTACCGTTTCCCCAAAAAATAGCCGATACTTTCTCCGAGCAAGATGCCCATATTCTCGAAAATGTCATTCTGCGCTTTTTAATACCTTTTTTTAGCGGTGCATCTGAAGGAGAAGCGCGAAAAGTTGTGGAAGATATTCTTCTTCTTTCATCAAAAGAAGATGAACGCGTGTTTTTTTCTCATGATGAGTATCCGAGATATCCAGTAGGTTTTAAGTTGCATGTACGAGTTGGACATCCCGCATATGATCCAGATATTTTCAGAATACTAGAAACGGTTCGAGATTTTTGCTCAAAAAAACACATAAGTTGGAAAGTCCGTATTCCTCAATTAAGAGAGGATTGGAAACAAATGTCTGGGCGGCATTTAGTCGTCAAGACGGAACATTTATTACATTGTGGACGCCTGCGTCTGCTGAAGACTACATACTCAATGCGAACACAATTCTTGAACAATGGAAAATGATGATGAAAATTGCTGCTGAGCTTGACAGGGAACTTGCAGGATTTTTACCGAAGCAGCAGATAGGAAGAGCGACATCAGACGTGATTGTGGCAAACCCTTTAAACTCAAGCACGAGAGTCCAAGTGCGTTTTGGGGAAAATACGACAGATGAGGGAGAAGTTCACGCTCATTTAGGGAAAGCATGGACTTGGATAGATCAACGAAAACATTTTTTTGAGAATATTCCTCAAGAATATGATGTTCGCTTTGATAAGTTGGCGAGTATAGCTCAAAAGTATGGTCTTGAGATAATTCATTAAAAATTTGGTATAATAATCATTACAGTTCCACAAGAACTGCATCACATTTGGGGATGTAGAGCTTTGACGGGATATGATCGTGAACATGAGCGTGTCGTTTTATTCGCGTAACGGATAAAGCCTAATTAACTGGCAATTCTATTTCTAAGGCCATGACTAAAGTCGCCAACTTCGTGTTCGGTAACTCCGTGGCTCCAGCGTTCGCTTAAGAACCTGGTGTTTCTTGTTTCGATCTTACTGATGTCGGGCAAGAAGCAACAACCCAGTCAGTATGCACTTGCTAATGGTTCAACCGCCATTTTCAAGTAAAGATTCATGGTTGGCGCGAGGTGTCTGGTTCGTCCATTTTCCAGCCCTCGTTCGAGCAAAAGTGAGACTACACACGTAGAGCATGTTGGCTATCAGTTTCGGACTCGGGGTCATTCCCCGACATCTCCACTTTTTTTACCCACTTTTCCTTCATGGTCCTCGCTTCGCTGCGGATAATCAGGAAAAGTGGGTAAAAAAAGTTAATGTATTGGGCTGCGGATAATTGGGCCAAATACGTTAAAAAATGTGTTCATTCGTGTTTTCCCACATTTCCCTTGTTGTTACTTGAGTTTTTTACGTAGTTCGGTATACTTGTTTTTTGGAAAATTGAGAGAGGAAGAGGATGTATTTGAGAGGATCGGAGAGTATTAAAGAATTGTTTTCGGACCAAGTGAAATCTCGAGAAGAGGTGAAACAGGTTATAGAGGGACGGGATGTTTCGATGCTGCTGTCTATCATTGGAAATTGGATGCAGGATTTGCGTGTGGAAGATGCTAATAAGGTTTCTGAGTTTTTTGGGTGGCTATCATTAGTAACCAAAATGTTAGCTGACTATCTTGTACCGGATGAGGTTGAAGGTTTTGCTAATTGGGAAAAAGCTAAAGCTCAATATAATAGAAATAATAAATTTTCTGATTTTTTAAGATAGCCGCTTACCTGGGTTTGGCGAAGACTACGGCGATGATTGATTTGTGTGGTGTTTGTGCCAGGGCGCGGGTGCAGGCGCTGAGGGTGGCTCCGGTGGTGAAGACGTCGTCGACTAGACAGATGTTTTTATTGATGAGTTGAGTTCCCCGCACCGCAAAATCGTGATGCAGTGATTGGCGGGAAGTCTGGTTTTGTTGGGATTGTTTTTTGCGGTAGACGGCGCGGTAGAGGCTTTTTGTGTCGACGGGAATATTGAGGAGTTTTCCGAGCTCATGCGCCAGTTTTTCGGTTTGGTTGAAACCGCGTTCGCGGCGGCGACGTGGGTGAATCGGCACGGGCACAAGTACGTCGATTTTTTCTTGCCGGAGACGGTGGCCGCACTGGAGAACAATCAGTTGAGCCATGAGTGTGGTGTAGGTCCAGTAACCAGAAAACTTCACGGCTTTGACTATTTTTTGCGCGTCGTCGATGTACTCTACGGCGGAATAGACTCGGCGCAGTGAAGGGGAGAGCTGCAGTGATTCTAAGCCAGTTCGGCTGTTGTCCCAGAAAGTAAGATGATTACCACAAATGCGGCAGAGTTGTGTGCCCACACGACCGCAGCCAATGCAGATTGGTGGCCAGAGGAAATCGAGCACACGGTGCGTCGCATTAGTGAGAAGTGACATCTTGGCATCT
The DNA here is from genome assembly GCA_021208605.1 of Candidatus Woesebacteria bacterium. Lineage (GTDB taxonomy): Bacteria > Patescibacteriota > Microgenomatia > UBA1400 > UBA1396 > JAJOJK01. Next base: position 14,024 of record JAJOJK010000017.1, read on the forward strand.
TCTCAGAAAAAATGCACAAAAATGGTACAATAGCTTCCTAACTGGAAGGGTGGCAGAGCGGTCAAATGCACTGGTCTTGAAAACCAGAGCCTCCGGGCTTCGCAGGTTCGAATCCTGTCCCTTCCGCAACAATCGAAAAGTTCTGATAGACCCGTCTAATACCCATGAATGGGTTGATGGGGCTTGCTAAATTTTCTTGATTTGAACATTTTTCGGTTTAACAGCCTGTAAGGGATGTAAATCCCTAGTTATAAGGACAGAAAAATATCAGCCAATCCACTATAATTGTCCTTATGAATACATTTATTTCAGACAAATACCGAGATAATCGAGGTGGTTGGAGCCGAGTACTTAAAGTCACCTGCAAAAATTGTCACAAGTTCCTCTTTCATTACCAAAAAGATGGTCCTGGTCCATTGAAAAGAAGTTACTTAGATAGAATTATTGAGGCAGATGCGTTGGCCGTTCAAAAAGATTGGGTCTACTGTCCTCACTGTAAAGTGTGCCTAGGATTCAATGAACCGTACGAAAAAGAAGAAAATCGCCCAGCAATCCGATGGGCTGTCGAGGCAATTGAGTACTCGATTACATCGATGAAAGATATTGCGTAGTACTTGCCGGAACAATATCTACGCTACTTTCAGCTCCTTATTTCTTAAGATGAACTTTGCTCTAATCATGCCTAGTGCTTCACGCCGATCATCCGAGCTTCCGGTTTTGAGAATGTGCTTCAAATAGTCGATCGCCATTTCATCATCATTTGTCTTGACAGCAGAATTTTCAATCTCTCCAAGATTTCCAGATAAATACTCTTGACGCAACACTTCTGAGCGTAATTTGTGAAATCTCTCAATATCTGCTTTCAGCTTTTTAGCGATTTTACCTTTATTGATGGAGACATTTCCAGCATTGATATGAGCCAGAAGCTGTTTAATCAAATCTTCCTCAGTAATGTATGGCTCGTCACAGTCGTAATCAACAGACCGTCCACAATGGTAGTAAATATGTTTGTTGAACCCACCATATTTGAGTTTTTTATAGCGTTCTTCAGCAGTAACTCCACCACCGCACGATCCGCAGATGCACAGCGTCTTAAATGGAAACTTGTTTTTATGCCATTTTTTGGGTGGTACGGTAAGCTGTTTTTGCACCTTTTCCCAGATTTCTTTGGAGACGAGTGGTTCGTGTTTTCCCTTATACCACTCATCGCCATATTGAAACTCCCCGTAGTAAAAAGGATTATTAAGAGTGGAGTATATTCGACTCAGAGCAGGTAGTTTTCCGTTTCTGGTTTTGAAACCGATCTCTTTTAGCCAGTTACGAATGGTGCGACCGCTATGTCCAAATTTGGCGACTCGCTCAAACATGGCTTTCACCACCCAAGCTCTTTCCGGATCTGGAACCACTTCGCTGATGCGATTATTATTGATCACGTTTAAATAACCAAGTGGAGCTGTGCCAGGGCGAATGCCCATTTGACACTTAGCTTTTAATCCACGCTTTACGTTGATACCACGGTTATCGTTCTCAAGTTTAGCTTGTGAACAGAGGATCATGAGGAGGAACTTCTCGTTTGGGTTATTTCCGAAGCTTTGTGAGTAGGTTTTGATTTCATGTAACTTGCCCTGATCCATCAGATCTACTAGTGATCCAAGGTCTCCAGCGTTACGACTCAATCTATCAGGTGCCCAAGTTAGGATTCCAGTGAACAAACCTTTATCTATATCACTGAGTAGCTGTACGAATACAGGTCGGTTGCCAGATTTTTTTGCGGAGTGGCTTTCTTGGCGAACTTCAACAATGTTGAGCTTTTCTCGCTGTGCGAGTTCATGCATTTCTTTAATTTGCGAGTCAATGGACATGGTTTGTCGTTCGTCAGATTCGCTGGACTTACGAGCGTAGAGACAGTATCTAGTATCACTCATTTCCGTCTCCTTTCTTTTCAAGTAACAAACTCAGCCTTCGTACCGCCCAAACAAGCTCGTTAAGATATTTACCCTGCTTCGTGGCGGCGTAAAACCTGAGCGCGAGTGCACATTGATCGAGGATATCAATTGCCATTTCGAGTTTATGATCTGGTATTGTTTCTCTCATCAAGGACACAAGATACCGCGATTCTTGGGTAAGTCTAGCCGCAGTATTACCAGCCATAGGGGTCATTCCTTAGATCACGGGTTAATCCACCTCTTCTTCTTGCACCACCGAAAAGCTCATCTCCACTAATAAACCAAATGCGAGGCATATGTTTATTTGTTTTCATAATCTGGTTGATCAGAATGGAGAAAGCGTCTGCAAGATCATCATGTTTTTCAATGCCTAGTCCGACCATTTGTTCGATGAGATCCTCACAGCCTTCCTTGGGAAACAAAATATTGCCGTTACGAATCAGATGTGAGGTCAGGGCGAGTCTGGTTCGCTTATCAGTTGAACCTATTTTTACACCTTCAACATCTACATCTTCATGATCGAGCCACTGAGCGAGAGCATCCTGGTATCCAACGCTTTCAATAAACACCTTGGCTTTTTTCCCAGCACACATACCTTTACAAGCTACTTTCACTGTCTCAACGGTGCTTGGGAAATCTAGTCGCTGGTTGATCGGGTTGGGCATGATATAGATTTTTTGCTTGTCTTCATGTCCAAAGACCAAAGCTCCCACCATGGCGGTGTAATCAGCCGACTCCTTTTGGCTGATTGCTAAATCAACGCCGATTGCAGCGTAGCTATAACTATTACCGCTCCCACTTAACGGAGGCAAGCCATCATAGTACTTAATCCACTCTCGCTGAATCACTCGATCTGCATCGGCAATGATGCGGAGCAAGTATTCACGGTACCAAGAAGCTTCGTTGCCAATGGTTTTTCTTAAAGTATCGATTGCCTCCATATTCGCAAATCGTCCAGTCCAAGCAATTTGATTATCTTCTGAAAGCAACGGTACAGCTAAGAATCGGCCATTCATTTTGCCATTCTCAAAATGCTGTTTGAGTCGCATGAGCAAACAATCCTCATGAAGCAAATTACCAACAATGACAATCTTGGTGCTGTCATCTCCGATAGGAAGCACCTCACCCGTTAGCCAATTGAAAGTGCGATCTCGACCCTCTCTGGTTTTGGCAGAACTTAAATCTTCAACATCATCGCAGATCACAAGGTCAGGGCGATAGCGACCATGCTTAATGCCACGAATAGATTGCTCAGTTGATGCAGCAACAATTCTGGCTCCATAGTTTTTGAGTACAATTGAGTTGGCTGCCCACTCATCTGAGAACTCCTCAAATGGTCCAATATCTTCCTTGAGCAGTTCATTGCTTTCTAGCTCGCGCTTAATATTGGTAAGGTGTAAACGAGCTTGTTGTTGTGTTTGACTTAAAATGAGAATGAATTTTTTCTGCAACTTTCCCGTAATTGCCCAAATAGGAAACGAAGTGGTCATTATCGTGGTTTTGGCCGATCCTCGAAAAGCTACAACGGCACTGATCCGAGTTTTCTCATCTTCGGTAATGGAGAACATCTCTTTATGAAAGGGTGCAAAGGGATATTGGACGTACTCGCCGAGATAGAGTGAGAAAAACCAGTAGTGACTTTTCTCTGCTAAAGTCACCCGGACATCACGATTTTCTTTGATCATTTGTAACTCTTGTTGATTGAGTGGTTCGGTCATGTTGACTCCTTTTCTGTGGTACTTTCTATTTCTGGCTCAGTATTCTCTCCCACAATGATTGGCGGAATAAGCGTAGCCATACCCAGAGCCTTCAGAACGACAGCCTCTTGTTCTGGCGTGAGTTCTTCTGGGGCTCGTTTAAGCTGAGCTGTTACTTCGACTCGTGTGGCATAACGATGGTGGTGATGTTTGAGCCAAAATATAATGGCTGTCAGGTTTTTATCTCGAATAGCGGAGAGTAGTTGAGCTTCGGCCATGTCGTTGATAAATAGCTCGCCAGCCACAATGGCTTCTTCCGCTTCTTTGGCAAATGTTTTGTTTTGCTTTTTCCAGCGATAATAGGTTGAACGGGCAACTCCTGTTTTCTCGCAAGCCATCTGAACAATCGGTGTTTTCTTGAGCTGTTCGATGAGTAATTTCTTTAATTCTTCTGGCTTGCTCATATCTGCCTCGCTTTCTCGCCAGTAAGTTTTTCCCAACGATTAATAATGGTTTGGCAATACTCAGGATCGAGTTCAACCATGAAGCACTTCCGTTTTGTTTGTTCACAGGCAATGAGCGTAGATCCCGATCCGCCAAAACAGTCATAGACAACTTCGCCACGGTTACTACTGTTAAGAATGAGTCTCCGTAGCAGTCCAATTGGCTTCATAGTGGGATGGAGTACTGATTTGTTAGGCTTGGGGTAAAACAAAACGCTCTTGTCTTTGGACTTCACGAACTTGTGTCTGCCGTGCCAGCCATAGGCAATAAGTTCGTGTTGGGGAAGGTAATCTAGTCGGCCTACTACCGCACTGTTTTTGATCCAAATTAACAGCTGAGCAAACTTTATGTCTTCATCTGTAAATGCATCCTCTAGTGCAAAGAGCATCTTGTCACTGTTGAAGACATAGAAGGCATTTTTGCTGGCTAGGAATTGTTTAACAACATGAATCCAGTCCTGCATGAACTGTTGGTACTGAGTGTTGGTTTGGGGCTGGTCGTTAGCTATGATTTTTTGTTTAGCTACCGACTGCGTAAAATCTTGCTTATTTTCCACATATCCCACCCCGTAAGGTACATCCGTGAGAACGACATCGATCAGTAGTTGGCCAACGAGTTTTTTGACTATCTGAGCATTTGTGGCATCTCCACAAATCAACCGATGTTCCCCAAGTACAAACAGGTCTCCAATATTTATTGACATAGTTCTACCTCCTTGCCAGTAAGTTCTGTAAATCGCTTGATAATGAGATCGCAAAATATAGGATCAACTTCGCACAAGAACGCTCGTCGCTTAAGTTGTTCGCAAGCAATCAAGGTTGAACCTGAGCCGCCAAATAGATCTACGACTATATCCCCAGGTTTGGTGCACCTTCGAAGTGGTTTTTCATGCAGAGTTGGTGGCTTGGAAGTGGGGTGTTCATAGTCTTGACCAGGAAGTCGTTTCACCAACCAAAGATCAAGTAAATCGAGGATGTCATCCAATGTCCGATTTCCTGTGGCAACTTCCTTGTTGAGAACTTCGTTGAGATTGTTAATTGGTGCTAAGTATGGTTTGCCACGGGTGGCATACACACATGGTTCGTACGCTTTGTTGAAGGCCACCTGTGGAGTCATGTTGTGGTTGTTTTTGACCCACAGACAGACTCGCTTCAGATCGAGATTAAGATCCTGATAAGTTGACTGCACAAGACCGATCCAATTTTGGTCGCACCATGTAAAAACGTGGCAATCTGGTGAAGCCACGCTAAGTGCATTGATTAAGATCTCTTGCAAGAAATTTTGGTACTCTGCAGAGCTTTTATTGTCCTGTTGGAAGTTACCGCCATACTTACCCTTAGTACTGATTCCTTTGTTGTAGTCCAGCGAGATGTTATATGGAGGATCTAGGTAGATCATCGAGGCTTGTTTTTTTCTGAGCAATCGTTTTACGCTTTCTACTTCTCGAGAGTCACCGCATAACAAATAGTGGTCTCCTAATTTGTAAAGGTCACCAGACTTAGTAGTAGGTATAGTAATTTCTTGTAACGTTTTTGCTTCATTAAAATGATCGTCTTCAATGGTCAAAACATCGTCCCAGACAGCAGAGAGATCCGAATCATTGAAACCAACATCCAAGAGCATCTCGATATCAAATTGCTTTAAGAGCTCAAAATCCCATTGTCCGGTATTACGGTTTAAACGAAGGTTGAGTTCTTTTTCTCGTTCAACATCGGCAATGGAAACAAATAAGACCGGCACTTGTTCCATGCCAAGTTTTTTGGCTGCTGCCAAACGCATGTGTCCGCCAATGACCACGTTTTTGCGTTCTTCATGGTTATTGGCAATAACAGGATCAAGGAAACCAAACTTGTTTATACTCTCGCAAAGTTGCTTAAGAGCTTCCTCATCCCAAGTTCTGGGATTATATGGAGCGGGGTTAAGCTCCGAAATTGGTATGTAGTGTATGACGGGTGGTGTTTGCATCGCGTCTCCTTTCATAAAGGAGAACGCGCTCACAGGGTGTGAAGATTTAGCGTTGAGCCATAAACATTCGGTGACGTGGGGAATTATTTTGTTTCAAAATCTCAAGGAGTTGAGGCATTTGCGATTGGTGATACCAAACAGTGCCAGATTCTCTCAGGGTATTCACCAAACCTTTTCTTTCCCAGTTTCTTAAAGTGTCAACATGTATGCCCAAAACAGATGCAACTTGTTTTCGAGTGAAGAGTTTGTCCCTCTGACGTTTATTTTTGACTGAATGAGTTTTTAGCTTGGAGATAAGCTCGGGCGAGTATGGAAAATGCCACGCTTCGTTTTTGTGCCCAGATCGAGCAGAAACATAAGGTAGTTTGACTGCACCAAATTTCCCTTTCGATGCATATCTGCGCAAAGTTGCTACTGAAATATTCGTCAAAGCTGAGAGTGAGGGGATGAGTAAATATTTTTTGTCTTGATAGTAAACAATACATTCTTCTGCATTTTTTTTCTCTGGCAAATTTTTTTTGCAACTCATGGCAAGCTTTTCGGATCAAATCTCGCAGGATAAGTCCAAGTCTAAAAAAGAACTTTTTCAGTGAAACCAATAAATTATCTTCATCTAAAGGAGACCGTTTATCTGCTTGATCGAGTGCTTCTAAGAAATGAGTAGCAAACTCGATCCGAGCTGATTTGTTTCGGCTTAGGTCATTCATCCGACAAAAAAGCCGGAATTCTTTGGGATATAGGTGACTTAGTGCCATTACATCTGATTCTGTACCGTCTCTAGCACGATGAAGCTGATGGTATTCAGCCAAAAGAAATGAAACAACGAAGTTTTGTACATGTTGCCAAATATTTTTGAAAAATTCTGGCCAACGTATTGATTTGAAAAAGTTTACGAGTTTGTCATACGCCTCCCGCATTATTTTTATCCAGTTTCGATACGTTTCCAATGCTTGGTCAATTGCTCTAAAAGTTTGTTGTGCCATCTCCACAGCTTGAAAAATACTCGGCTTAAGACTTTGAATTGTTTCAATGGCCTGAAAAATAGGGTGGCGGTAGTTATCAAAAACAGATGACAAGAGTGTTTTGGCTTTCTCTTGTTCTTCCTCAATGATCTTCGCCACAAATGTTGAAGCTGGTCTTTCTTGAGTAGTGCTTTCCATTATTAGCAATCACTCTACCATAGTTGCCAAAAACCCAAAAGAAGCACAAAAACACACCCCGAGTAGAGGTGTATTTTTGAGAGTAAGTTGGTGTTTACTCTGAGAGTTCAACTTCTGCTGGAGTTGCGAAGAGTCCACCACGCAGTTCTATCATGAGACCCTCTGCAGTTTCTGGTACGTCGAAGACGATTTCGCCGTTCACACTCAGTCCTGGTTGGACTTGCTGGAGGAAGAGATCGACTTGTCCTTGAGAGAGACCCTTGGCTGTTTGCCCGTCTATTGATCGCTCGAAGGTGCGTCCTTCGCTATCTGTGAGCTTGATCATCGAGCTGTCGATAGTCTTTGTCTCTTTACCGACATTCTCAATCTTGAGTGACACTACCTTAAATACTCCCTGAGCATCCTTTGATGTAAAGGAGTTGCCAAGACTTTGGTATTCCTTAACACCGTTGACAGTAAAGGCGAGGTCTCCACTTTGGACTGTTTCTCCGATCTTTGCAGTAACAACCTCTTTATCTTGCTGTTCTTGTTGGGCACCTGAATTCCCATTGTTAGAGGTGTTACTTGCACTGTCTCCACCAGAGGCACTGACTACAACTACGAGAATAATCACTACCAGTATGCCAGTAAGGAACTTATGGCGAATGAACCAGTTACCCTTCTTTTCTTGATCTTTAGACATATTTCCTTTCTTATTTACCAGAAGCAAGCATGGGCTCAGCTGTAGAGATGTGGATGGCTCACCAAAACAACGTACCGATTGTCACTATCTCACCTATGAAAGCTAATTGGGTTGTGAAACTCTTATCAAAGGCAGTATATACAGACCTTGAAGAATTTCTATCTTCATTCAACGCAGAAATTTTGAATTCATTAAAGATGAGTTAAGTGGTCAGTGCCTGCTAGAAGTTTCAACGCATAATTACTGTTTGTTGAGTTATATTCAATAATAGTTAGTGAACACTCGAAAACATTGCTGTCTTTTGTTTTTGAAAAGTCTGGAAGAGCTTCATCTAGTGTTTTGCTATCAAAAACATTTAAAACAAAGTCAGTGATTACTCCACCATGTGTTATTAGTGCAATGTGCTCTTGAGTACCATCATGTGTTTCAATTACTTGCTGAATACGTTTTCCCGCATTACGAGATGAATCACCTACTGGTGGGGTCCAGTCACGTTCTAAACTAGCTTTTTCCCACATCGCCAAGAAATCTTCAAATGACTGTTCTGGGTCATCTCCCCAATTTACGCGCTCTCGTAGCAACGGCTCCGTTTCTATACGAAACCCCGTTTTATCTGCCAAATATTTTGCGGTTTGTTGTGTTCTTAAGATAGGACTTGCAATTATTTGTTGTAGCGGGTGGTTAGACATATATTCAGCCGTAGCTATAGCCTGAGCGACACCTTTTTCCGACAGAGGAGGGTCACCAATAGTTTTAACTTTATCCCCGTGGCGAATTAAATAAAAAGTTTTATTCATAAGAGAAAATATATCATAAATAGTAACGATATTCCCTACGGGTTTTTATTGGATGATGGTAAAATACAAATCATGAAACAACAAGCAATTTATAGAGATTTAGCAAAGTATTACAACCTCATTTACTCTTTCAAAAATTACGAGGCTGAATCAGAAAAAATAAAAGAATTAATTGCTAAACATTGCAAGTCAACAGGAACAGCTCTTCTGGAAGCAGGTTGTGGAACAGGTAAACACGCTGCTCTCTTAAACAAAGATTTTGACGTTGTTGCTACTGATATTAATGAAGGCATGTTGAATGTTGCTCGTTCTCATTTCCCAAGCCTTGATATCCGCCAAGCAGATATGAGCCAGCTTAACTTTGAACAAGAATTTGACGTAATTATTAGCCTTTACAGCTCTATTGCATACGTAAAAACTCAAGTAAAACTAAAAAAGACTTTACAGGGTTTCTTCAAACATTTGAAAGTTGGTGGTTTGGTAATTTTTGAACCTTGGTTCACGAAAGAAACGTATACCGTGGGAGTTCCAAGCGTAAAAACATATGAATCAGAAGACACCAAGATTGTTCGTGCTTGTGTTCCCAAGATTATTAATGGTGTTTCTATTATGGACTTAAACTACCTTATCGCTGAGAAAAATCAAGAGGTTCAACACGTCATTGACCGTCACGAAATGGGACTCTTTGAAATTGAAGATACCTTACAACTGATGAAAGATATTGGTTTTAAGGCAAAGTACCTCAAAAACGGTTTAATGAAAAACCGTGGATTGTATATCGGCGTTAAAAAATAATGTATCAAAATACATCATTTTAAAAACAAGACATTCCCTTTTTATAGTGTCCCATTTGTCCCGTTTTTGCTAAAATTACCCTGGAAGCTCAATTCTTGAATGGGACAGTTATAACGACGCACGGGTTCCAGACCCACCACCTCCGCAACAATCGAAAAGTTCTGACAGACCCGTCCTTTTAGTCAATTAAGATCGGTATTGCTTGCTAAAAAACGCTGAAAACAACAAATGTCAATTTAACAGCCTAGTAAGAAAACTATGAGTATTTTCGAAAATATTCTCCAAATCCTTGAAAAATCTGATATTCCATACAAATTGATTGAACATGAGCCAGTTTTTACTATGGAACAGGCGGCTGAAATTTGTAATCATAAACCTGAACAAGGAGTAAAAACACTTCTTACTAAACTCTATACAACGAAACGTCAGTTTGAATACTGGCTCATTGTTTGGCAAGGAGATGAGCAAATTCCTTTTACTGATATATGTTCCAAGCTAGATTTCAAGAGGAGTAAATTAGCACGACCTGAAGAAGTTATCGATATACTCGGAATCGAAATTGGAGCCCTAGCACCATTTGGATACGATACTGAATACCTAGTCATTTTCGATAAAAGACTTCTGGAGCAAGAACAGGTGTTTATCAATGCGGGCGTGCATGACAAAACGATTGCTCTTGCCCCAGATGATTTACAAACAGCAGTGGAACAAAATGCTCTCAGGTTCATTTTGAGTTAACGATTTTGCATCGAACCATCATTCTGCTCTACTTTATATACTTTTTTTGTCCACCCATTGGCATAGATCACCTTATCTTGCCAAAGATAAATGATAGCAAAGTTGTCTGGACGACCAACTTTTCCCCAATAAGAAGCATCGGCAGGAACATCCTTACCAACCAGATTTATAGACTTTTCTTCCTCGCCTTGTGGAGGAAATTGTTGAGGTATTTCTTTCATACCTTTCCTTTCTGTAGGTGAGGAAACACAAAAACGCCCCTTCACCTACAAATATTTTGTAGACAAAGGGGCATTCTCAATATGATGCAAAACGCGGTACCACCCTTATTCAGTATGTTGTTACCAACACACACTTTGTAACTTGCTCAGTTGCTCTTATGAGTGACACAAGTCTGGAAGTTACGGATGCCAGCCGATCTCGATTTTGCGAGATTCCGCTCTTGAATTTTGTCATTCAAGATTATGAGGCGCGACTCTCATTGATTGCGGATTGAGGTGAATTATATTGGCAGCAATTCAGTCTGTCAAATATTGCATATGTTCGAGACATTTAGAATCGAGCTATAATTAAAAACAAATAAATTTTGCAACAAATTATGAGGTTTGAAATACGCCAATATCAGCTCGAAGATACACCTAAAGTCGTCCAGCTCATGAGTAAGTTACAAGATTTTTTTGTTGAAATTGATACTCATCAGGAACTCAAATCATTTGATTCACTGCAAACAGCAAAAGATTATATTGATCAAGCAATAAAAGATACTACCGATATGAACGGGGTAGTTTTCATAGCTGAAAGTGAACATGGTGAGATAGTTGGCTTCATTCAAGGTATCATTAATAGCCATGAGGATGAAGTGATGCACAACCTCACTCATCAACAAGGAAAAGATGGCTGGATAGGATTATTGATTGTTGATGAAAAATATCGTAATCAAGGTATTGGGAAACAATTACTACTGCGCATAAGTGTTTTTTTTGATAAAGCTGGTTGTAGTTCAATACGCCTGAAAGTTGCTAGTAATAACACTCATGCCATTGAAGTTTATAAGAGTTTAGGATTTGCTGAACGTGATATTGAGTTGGCTCGTAAGTTGTGAAACAGGAGCCTCGCAACACCCTCAAATATAAGCTAAAATAGCGGGGCTACCAGATCTGGTGAGAATCCCGTCCTCCTTGCTACCCAGACTCTAATGCCTTTCGCCACTCGCGATCATTATAATACCCGCGGTCATCACAAATTTTTCGTAAATGCTGGATAAGCACAGAATTCATGTTCGGAGAAAAGTCTTTTGGAAGATTTTGAAAAATATTCGCCTCTTCCGGCGTTATATCATCAAAGGCATTATTCCCCAAAATCGTGGGGAGGTTTTCACTCGTAGACTGTATTGTCGCCTCGAAATTACCCACCGAACCCCATAGTCTTTGCGATGTTCTCTTTTCCGTGCTCACTGCTTTTTTCATTAGATCAAGATGGCGATGATAGGCAGCTTGAATTATTTTGCGCTTATTCTCATCGTTCAAAGTACTGAAACATTTCCGTAACAACAACCCACCTTCGCGTGGCGTCAAAGAGAAAGTAGTACAAAGATACTGCACATACATAGTATGCGCATCGATGGAGCCAGCCCCCACCATAAAACTTTGGATAACGATGCTGATTTTATCCGCATCAGACAGTGTCTCAAGCACTTCCTGCACTTTTCGAGATTCTTGTTGATTGATTGAAACTTCCTGCTCGTACTGTGGTCGCGCCATACTAGGTAATCATACAGATATGATGTAAAAAGTTCCAATTTTGTTCTACGCTCTCCGCTCTTGAGAATAGACTTTGTTACCTGGGAACTTTGCTATACTTTCCGTATGCATTCCCCACTACTTATCGCTCATCGAGGTGATCGTAAATATTTTCCAGAAAATACTTTGGTGGGATTCCAATCCGCATTCAGTAAAGGGGCTGATGGTGTAGAAATGGATATCCAACTCGTGAGTGGCGAAATCCTTCTTATCCATGACTATATGTTTGATCTCCAACAAGAATACACTTCTCTAGAGAGTGTTCTACAAGAACTCAGTCAAGTTGGGCGACTAGAAATAGAAATCAAAGCCTTTACACCAGATATTATCGATCCACTAAACACGCTTCTGAAAAAATATGCACCAAAAGATATTGAAATAACTACCAGTGAGTTGCCAATTGTTCCATACATCACAAAAGCCTTTCCTCAGTATTCTGTCGGTGTAAACTTTAATGAATGTCATTATGAATCCTGGATGAGTGAAGAGCTTTACGTAAGAAAAGTAAGTGACTACCTCGATATTTTCAGTGCCCAAGTTGCTCATTTAAGCAACTTACCAGAAGAAAAAATCACTGAATCTTTAGTGCATTCTCTCCAAAGAAAAGGCTACATAACTCACTACCACATTGGCTTCCTGGAAATGGATACCCAAATGCAAACTTACAAGTTGTTACAAGAAGTAGGAATTGATCAGTGTACTTTTGACGACACTGACTTACTGAGTGGTGTATAATAAAGCTCCAATTTCTTACCAAAATCTTTTCTCAGAGACTAAAACTGGAATGGAGTCCAAGACCCAAGCTTATAATTAAGATACACTCAACTAAAGATATGAATGAAGCTAAATTTGGACAACTCTCTGTGGATGGTAAAAAATACGATGCAATTTGGGTAGAAATAGATGGAAAACCTGTAGCAAAACTCTTTTATGTTGAAATTGATGAAGAAACAATCTTAACCAATAGAGAAACTGATGAAGAGTTCCGACGACAAGGATTACAAAAAACAATTTCAGCAGCATTATTGCGTTTCATGACTGAACACAATTACCGGTACATTCAGAGTTCTATTCCTATAGATAACCTAGCATCAATTGCAAATAGACTGTCACTCAGAGTGCCTGGTACAAAACATGTCTTTGAAACCAAAGTATCTGAAAGAGCCTTAAATCGTTTGAATGAAATAGCGAAATCGAGTCAAAAAAGATATCCTGAAAGTATAGTTTTTATTACTGACATAAAAAGTGTCGTACCAAATAACCATTCTTTATGGGAAAAAATTCTTGATGCACAAGAGTATCTTTCAGAGAAGCGCTATTCTTACGACAACAAAAATCAAACTTCTTAACAAGTCTTGTGTAGTAACCTGGAGGATTTAGTGTGAGATTATTATAGCGTCGAACCGGTTCCAGACCCCGCTCTCCGCTCTTGGTTACTTCGTTAAATCAATAAATTGCACACCTTCAAAAAAAAGCTTTACTGCAGCTGCATGACCAGGAAGAACTTCTTGTAAATGAGCTGGATCAAACCACTCCCAACCCTCACATTTTCCTGGTTCACAAAGTGTCACTTCTTGATCATGAACCTCTGCTTGAAAAACAAAATGTACGAAATCATATGCATCTTGGTTTTCACGAACGATACCTAGAAATGTGAAATCTAGGCCTGTTAGTCCGGTTTCCTCCATTACCTCACGAGAGATAGCATTAGTCACTTTTTCATTCAACTCAATTCTTCCACCTGGCAAACCGTAGAAACCTGCTTTATAGCTATTCTTTCTCTTTCCAAGCAGAATTTCATTCTTTGAATTGGTAAGTACAGCACAAGTGCCAATTGGTTGATGTTTGCTCATACAAGTATTATATCGGTCAAAAAAGTTCCAATTTCGCACCACTATTTCCGCCATCCCCAGTTAACACTTACACCGCGTATGAAGAACGCATTTTTTCTCAAGGAAATGATGCTACTCAATCTGCTGCATCGGGAAGTGACGTCATTGTTTTCCTACTGAGTATGTTAAAGAAATCCTGCCGAAACTGTGAGTCATCGATCTGGACCACGACATCAGCATTCGTTTTTCCTACTTTATGTGGTCGTTTTTCAGCAACGCTCATGCCAAAAGTGTGTTCGCCTTGGGTTTCAATTACGAGATCCATTGCTTTTAAGGTAAAAGCATGTGGATTCAGTAAGTAGTATGCAGCGAGAGCATCGTATACGAGAATTCCGGTGGTACCTTCATCTGAAGTTAAACCGCCAAAAAAATGTTCCATCATGGGAATCAAGATTGATTGGAGTCTCTCATTCTGTACTTTTCGGAAATCATCGACCTGAAGAATGACTGTATTACACACGTCAAGTGGAACCAGGACTTTCTGAACTTCGGCCTGAAAAACGTCATCAGCTGCCTCGGGATCAACAAAAAAGTTGAACTCAGCAACGCGGTTTTTATTCCCAGGAACATCTATCGCACCGCCCATGATTACCAGTTGTTTCACTTTGCTTGAAAATTGTGAATCGAGTTGTATTGCCCGAGCAACATTACTCAGTGGTCCAAGTGCTAAAATTGTTATTTCCTCTGGATTGGCAGTAACCAACTCAACCATTTTCTCAGGTGCATTTTGGGTAAGTCTGCAATCAGTACTCGAGGTATCAAATCCCGCCATCCCAGATTCACCGTGTACTACTGCGGTAACAAGTTTTCGTTTCAATGGTTCGTCAAAACCAGAAAAGATTGGAACCGGAGAACCAATCAAATCAAGAATTGCCTGTGCGTTTCTTGTTACCTTTTCAATCGTGGCATTACCAGCAACGGTGGTGATAGCCAGTACCTCAAATTGATCTGACAGGAGTGTCATCAAAATGGCTAGGGCGTCATCGTGTCCTGGATCGGTGTCGATGATAAGTTTTGGTTTGTTGTTTATTTGCATAGTTTCTCCATGAGCGTTGAGAAAAACTCAACTGTTCGTTGATAATTTTTGATTGGAATTCGTTCTACGTTGCTGTGCCCGGTTTTTCCAAGCCCGCCTCCGAACATTAGTGCTGAGGGCTGATCGTATTGTTGCCACATCATTTGTAAATCTAGGTAGCCCGTGTCTTGAGGATCTGACCAAGCCGTTTTATTCGTAGTGGGAACTATCTTTTCTATATCAGTTTTGGGTGTTATCCAAGCAGAGTAGTCATGTGTGATTTGCATGACTTCGAATTCAATCCTGTTCTTTGATGCAATATCACTCAGTTGCTTTTGTATAAACTGTGCCGTTACTTTCGGATTAGCCGGCCTGATATCAATCACACATTCACAAATATCTGGAATGATATTTCCGGCTTGGCCAACTTCTGTCAAAAATTCTCTTTGTAACGAGTCAGCCTTTTTCTGGCCACCAAAAATATAAGCTAAGTTTAAGCTCGTTTTTCCTAACTCAACGCTAGTTTGAGCATCTAAGATTTCCTTGAGAATAGCAACTAATCTGAATGTAGCATCAATTGCATTTCTTCCGTTCCCTTTGGCAGCGTGTCCAGACTTCCCAAAGACGCGAAGGCGTAACTCAATTAATCCGCGACAAGCATAGCCAACTTGGAGATCTGATCCATCTGCAGAAATGATTCTTTGTGGTTTTAGATCAGGGTACTCTTTTAAGAAACCCTTCATTCCCAGAAAGTCATATTCCTCGTCGGCATACAGAACGATCCAAAAGTTATTAGCCTGAGGATTGTTTCGAGCTGCTAACAGCAAAGCAGCTAAACCAGATTTCATATCTGAGGCACCGCGTCCCCAGATTTCACCGCCTTTCTCAATTGCTTGGCGCTGACTGGAGTCACTCGGTGCTACAGTATCCGTGTGTGCAAGAAAGAGAGTATCTGGATTGCCTTTTTTGATGATGAGATTATATCGATCATTCCCAAGTGGTTGTTTTTCAATAGTTGCTGTCAACGTGTTTGCTACCCATTCTTCAATGTAATTCACTAATTTTGTTTCATTTATACCCTGCTGATCATCAACATAGGAGGGTATTTCTATGAGTTGCTTGAGGAGTTCTATGGCTTCGTTGTTCATACCATACCTTTCTTTTTTAATACATTGAGAGCACTGACAATATCAGGAGCAATAAAGTCCGCTTGAGTTTGCGCGTGTTTGGCAATTCGCAGAGTTTTCATCCCAATTTCTTTTGCCGGGAGGATGTCGGATTGCTCCTGGTCACCTATGGCTAAAATGGCTTTTGGTTCCAGGTTCCAATACTGTGCTAATTGGAGAAAAGCTGCAGGATTGGGTTTACGGAGGTCAGATTCTCCAGTAAAGATTGCCTCGCCAAACAGGGATCGAATTTGAAGGAAATCCAATACTTTTTCGGTCCAAACTTGAGGAGCAGCGGTCAGTAGGCCGGCGCGTACGGATAACCCGGAGAGCAGCTGTGCTAAGGAATCGTTGTACTGCAGAAACCGTTCTGCGGGAACATTCCAAGTAGCAGCAAAGTATTCGTTTCGTGAGACGCCGAGCTCTTTTTCACAGGCAAGACTGATGTGCCCAGCATATTGCTTTTGAAGCTCCAGATACTTTTTTTCTGCATCGTTTGCGGAAAGTGCACATTGTTTTTGTAAAAATGACAAAATATTAGCTCGAATGCACTGGCCAAACTGAGAAGATGCAAATGCACTCTCTTCGTTGTCATCAAATGCATAGAGAGTGCCATCCATGTCAAAAATGATGGCTTGGATTGTAGACATATGTATTCCTCCGTATTTCCTTTCTCCATAAAAAAACCTCCCTTGCGGGAGGTTGCTCTTGTAGTTTCTTTTCTTGCTTTTTACGGCATCACCAACAAACACCTCCCAGGGCGGTTAAACCAGAAATGATGGTGCATGTTGTTGGTTTGCATTGAAGGGAGTATATCATAGTATTTTTTTGGCTTATACTCTAAGGAGTATGCAGCTCCTTCCAGAATTTCCTGATCGCTATTGGCTGAAGTTTTCCGAAGAACCGGTTGAGATCGTGCCGTATGATGCGCAGGCAAAAACCTTCGCCGCCGAGTATGAGCAAAAATTACAAGACTTGCTGAAAGAGTATCCGGTGCAGATCTATCACCGCGGATCGACTGCACTAGAGATTGCTGGCAAGGGTGACATCGAAATTGGGGTGATTCCCGATCCAGAATATTGGTTTGAAATTATTGTGTTTTTAGCGCAACAATTTCAAGGTTTGGGAAATCTAGACGAAGAATATGCGCGGTTCAATGATGTCAAAGACGGATTTGACATCGAAATTATACTCATGCGCGGATACACTGCACTTCTCGATAGGCGTTTGCATGACTTTTTGCGTGGGAACGCATCTTTGCTGCAGGAATACGAACGGATAAAAAAGGAATTTTGTTTTTCGCAGCGTGAGTATAATCGGCAGAAGGATGTTTTTTTTCGTAAGGTGATAACTCAGATTCCTGAATATTCGCGCTGGGCAACAAGTTCCGATTTTTAGTCCTCTTTGCCCCTATCCGTCAACGAAAACCAAGATACAATTGAAAACTATGTCTCACGAATCAGCTCGAAAAATGTGGAATAGCGATGCACCAAACTGGGTTGATCACCAGCATCTTGGGAGTATTGCTCCGGTAATAGAATCCTTTATTTGCAGGCATTCTGCACAAGTATTGCAGGTGACGCCGCGCAACTCACGAATAGTTGATCTCGGAACGGGAGCTAATACAAAAGCGTATTTTCCTGCTTCTGCTCACCCGAGAATTATTGGCCTTGATTTCTCCAGTGAGATGCTACGACTCAATCCGCTGCCGCAAAAGACTGTGGCAGAGATGTCAGCACCTCTCCCATTCGCAAGGGAATCTTTTGGGCTCGTAACTTCTTTTTTGGCCTGGAGATATTTGAGTTCAGAAGAGCATGCGGCTCTTATTCAAGAAATGTACAGAGTTCTTTTGCCATACGGAACTGTCCTGCTTATTGATTTACTGAAAAACAACTGGGAGCATCAGAAGTCAGAATTTTCACCTGACTGGAATGCACAACACCTCCGCACTGCCGGATTTAGCGTGCGTACTGCTTCCACCGAGAACGTACGATCTCCATTAGGATATACACTGCGCTACACAGCGGAGCTGGGAGTAGTAGTGGCTCGCAAAGCGTAAAAGGGAATATTTCTCTGGTTTATTTGTGGGCTACGGTTGACTCTTAATTCTCCGAATAGTGTGCCGATTGATCCAGGATTCATCTACGTAGAGATCAAGGCCATCCTCAGTTTCAAGCCGGACTAACAGTGTATTGCGATCAGCAAGAGTTCCAAAGCCTGTTTTGTATGGTGTTGTGAGTGGTAGGGCAACTTCCAACAAATCTGTTCTGACTATTTTTGAATTACGCATACATTTCTTCCTCCACATCCCGCAAAAACCTCCGCAGTCCCTCATAAAACGCCATCGTCGATTCTACATCCAGCCACTCGCTTTCCATATGAATATCTCCACCGTGGGGTTTAATCATGAGAATTGGTATGTCAAATGCCGCAAAGTGTCTGGCATCCGAACCGCCATGGGTGGGTTTGATTTGTATCTTTTGCTGGTGCGTTGTTTCCAGTACTGCCAGGAATTTTTTAACGATCGGGAGTTCCGGATCGGTGGCAGTTGGAAGACCAGTTGCCAGCGGTGAGAAAGTGACCCGATTTTGGAAAGGTTCACACATTTCTGTGAGTTCATCCACTATGCGCTCGAAGCTGTCGGTTTCTGGATAGCGGAAATCAATCTGCAGGGTAGCACTGTCACAGACTTGGTTTGTGGAAATGCCGCCAGAAATTTTTCCAAAGTTCACGGTAGTTACCCAGCCTTCGGTGGCGTTATTGGCAGCGTAGCGTTTTTCTAACTTAGTTATAATATGAGCCAGTGGAGTGATGGCATTTTCCCCATCCCAGAGTCTGGAAGCATGCGCTGATGTTCCAGTTGACTCAACCACAAATTGCGCCACACCCTTGGAGGCATGAACAAACTGAAGATTGTCACCACCATCAGGCACAATCAGTACTTTTGGTCGCCATTGTGCGGTTTCTGCCAGGTGCGCCGCGCCGTCAAGGCCGCCGATTTCTTCGTCAGTAGTAACAACGAATGAGAATTGAAGCGGGCTCTTGTTTTCGATCAATTCGTTCAGGAGGGCAATGCCGAGTGGAATTGAAAACTTCATGTCGCTCACCCCACGGCCAAAGATCTTGTTTTCTTGCTGAGTCATGGTGAACATTTTTTCAGATGCCGCTACGACATCAACGTGCACGAGATATCCGATATCTGGTTGCAGTGTGTCTGAATTACTGGCAATGAGTATTTTTGCTTTAGCATTTTCAATGACTCGTACGTTTGCTTGCGGCGAGAGCAGCGTGCGAATATATTCGATTGCCTGTTGATTCGCAGTCGTGTCAGCGGTGACTGTGGGGATAGCTACCAAGTCTGATAGCTGATGCAAAAATGTATCTTTGTGTAACATATTTCCTTTCTCCAAAAAAAAACCTCCCAGGTGGGAGGTGGATTCTTGTTTCTTTTTGTTCTATTGCACTACAAACAAGCACCTCCGCGGGTGGTCATAAACCAAATAAGGGCGTAGCAGTTGTTTGTATGCATTGTGGGGAGTATAGCACAGTAGTTACGCGTTCAAAATGAAAACATATCCGGATTTGTAAGCGTTATTGTATAATACACAACTTATGAGAAAGGTAGAATCCCAATTTTCAGTTGTGGTGCCAGTATCAAATGACTTATCCGTGAGGGAATATGCAAAGAGTGTTTCTAGTGCGCGTGAATTTGATTCTACTGAGCATGTGTTTGTTCAAAATGGCGTGAGTGATGCTGTTCGGCAAATAACGGATGAATTTGCTAATGACTATTCCAACCATCGGAATATACAAATACTGGAAAAGGGAATTCAAATCTCTAGAAACATAGGTATATCTCAAACGAGCTGTGAATGGATTGTTAATTTAGATTCTGATGTACAAGTGAATCGTCGTTTCTTTGAGGCACTGCGTATCGCTATTGAAGAAAATCCTGGAGTAGAAGTTTTGGTTCCGCGTTTGTTGAGAGATGAGGGACAGAGTTTCTTACAGAGAATGACTTCAGCGCATTTTACAAACCTCTCTCGTCGACCTAAACCGCCGGTGCACAATCCAGGACTTGTGGTGAGGCGGACCGTGTATGAGGATGTTGGATTACTAGATACGCGATTTAAAAACGGAAATGACAATGATTTTAAGCGGAGAATTAAGGGAAAGAAGACTATAAATGTACCGGGTGCTGTGGTTTTTCATAAAGCAGATCCAGACGCAAAACTCATGAAACAGCATTTCAAGTATGGTCGCGACCGATCACGAATATCCCGTCATGGTCACCCAGAAGATAGAAAAGCCATTTTAGGAGATAGGATAAGTAAAACGCTTTTATTCCCAAAATTTATTCAGTTTTTACCTTATGGTTTCAAAGTGGCCAGCTACGAAACAGTACTCGGTTTTATTTCAGCGGCTGGGTTTTGGTATCAAGAAGGAATGCGTATTTTAGGTAAGGAGTTGTTGTGAGTCATTATTTGATACTGTTATTTTTGTAGGAACTCCATCAACTGCCGCCGGCAATCATTTTTTGTTTGGCTGGCAATGTGTTGGTGCCACTCTTCGTTGGAAATTTCTGCCAAGGTTTTTCCAGGAAATTCAGCGGGAGAGTAGATCAGTAAAAGTTCTGTCCAGCCGCGTAAATTTTCTCCACGCGGTTCGTGGACGATTACCCCTGGTTCTTCATCCATGAAGTAGTGATCTTGTTGGCCGTCGAATAAGCCGAGAGTAGAAATAAAACTGGCGCGACGGTCAGTTTGATCTTCCATCAATTTCAAAATGCCGCCAATTCCCAGTGTTTGTAGTACCGGTTTAACAAGTGGCCCCGGAAAACCATTGAGCGCGGGAATAGAAAACCCGCGGTCGTCAACGAGAACCGCCTTTCCTGGTAGGAGTTTTTTTGCTTGCTGAAGTTTGTGTCGAATGATTGCCTCACCGGTCATGAGTTGCAGTTCGTTCAGTTCAGTGGAATGCTGTTTCAGTGCTATCGGCAGTTGTTGGAAGCGTCGCGCTAAACTGTCAAACTTCGCTTGATTGGTAGTAACGAAGAAAAGTTCTTGCATGGGGGTATTGTAGCGCAACGAATACCTTCTACTCACCTGAAAACTCTTTCGAGTAAAAGATTTTTTCCTCCGAAAAAATAACTACATCTCGACGGCGAAAGGGAATGTGAATTTCTAAAGCAGCAAAAGTTTCAGACGGAGTGAAGTTCAAGCTCTTACCAGTATTCAAGAAAATTTCCACCCAGGTGTCTTTTTGGACTGCGTCGACAATATGGGCCTTTTCTTGAGCGAGCGCTTGCATCGCAGTTTCCATTTTTTCCGTCGAGTCTGAGCTCTGAGCCAGTATGTGCCTGGGTTCACTTCCCCAAGTTTGCAGATTCCAGTGGCCGTAGGAGCTCAGTATACTGCGGTTCTCTAGCTGGATCTGCACAATCGATCCGTACACAATAAACGCATCTACGATACGTTGGGTGTGCAGCAGCGCTAAATCTTTGGCGGCCTGTTTGGGTGAGATGGAGTGTTTTTGTGTCAGTTGGATGAGCACATGGACTCGGTCAAAACTGTACACTCTTTTTTCGTGACGTCGCTGAGAGAGTTTTGGGAGTCGATTTTCCAGATAGCTCTCCAGTTTGGCAGGGTAGATTTCTTGCGCCGTGTCAGGATATGAGTACAACTCAAAAGTACCTTGTGGAGTTTCAATCCAATGCCGCCATATGCGACGGTGTGCCGGTTCAAAGTACATGACATCTTCGATTGATCCAATATGCCAGTGATCGACAACGCGTTGAAGAATGGCCGGCGAATAGATACTGTTCATTCTTCCAACTTCCGAAATCTCGGCACTGTCTGTCCATCCACTTCTACAGATTCCAGAAACATTTCCAGCGGCCGCACCCACATGCTGGCGGTTTCGTTTTCGTAGAGCGAGACATACACTACCAGATCTTCCAGCGTTTCGCTGTGTTTGGCCACGCCCAAGACTAAGTACTTTTTGCCTTTGTAGTGTTGGTAGAGGCCGGTGGGGAGATTAGACATGAGTGTTTTCTAGATAGTTTTTTATTTTGTCTACGTACTTCATTCTCACATCCGGTTCCGACAAATAACTTTTTTTCGTGAGCTCTTGATTAAACGCATCTCCTTCGTAGCGCGGAAATACGTGCATGTGGTAATGCAGCGCATGTTGATCGCCAGCGGGTTCATTATTTTGGCGCAGAGTAATGCCGTCGCAGTGATAGGCTTCTTTGATCGCGATGCTCATCAATTTTGAATTTCAAAGAGACGGTGACCAACTTGACTAGGAGCAGAGTAGATATTCTCAAAATGCTCGTTTGGCACAATAATCACATGACCTTCATTTCCCTTGATCCAAAAAGAATTTATCCACACGCTTACAAGATCGTCACGAAACACTAAGTCCGCTTGTTTGAGGAGCGTGTCGTCACTTTCGATACCTTGATTTCCTAGACAGATTGGGCAGATGTAGTTTTTGGGAGTGTTTATTTTCATCTCTCACCACTCTTCACAATACGCCCGTCTCTCACCACCGGGAAGAAGTCAAAAATACTTTCTTGCAGACACAGGTGGAAATCCTCTTCCGGGAATTTTTCATTGTTTGGATCTAAGAAATGGGTTTGGATCCACTCGTATTGGGCAATTGTGTTTTTCATATTTGCAAATGAGAGTGATTTTTCACCCAGCAGTGCCGAGTAGAGAGAGAGGGCGAACATATGGTCGTCATAGGCATCCATGGGGACAATCGTGATTTCTCGATCGGGAAATTGTTGTAAATACGAAACGAGAGCGCCCGCCATGACAAAGCTGCCAAAGAGTATTTCTTGCGCTTGTTTGGCATTGACTAAGCCTTGTGTGCCCGTTGAGCTGCGGTGAATGACTGTTTTCCCATCCAGATCATTTCTTCGGAGAATCTCGCTGGGTGAATTTCCGAGGTCAAAGCCAGGAATTATAATGCCTTTGTTCTCACCCACCAGCAGCGTAGTATCATCATTTTTCAGTTGAAAGGCCTCTTCAGCAGTCGAAACCGGAAGAATAGAAGTTACTCCAGCATCAAGAAGATACGCCGCCACAGACGCCGCTCGGAGTACATCGATTATTACGGCTATGTCAGTTGCTTGTTGGGCACCGTGTATGCCTGGAATAATCTGAATACGCATGTGTATACTTATTGTATCGCAAAAAAACATTTTCTGGAAATACAACCGTGACCACCTTCACCCTCATCCGCCATGGCGACAAGCTTTTTTCACCGCTCGATCCGAGTTTGAATGAACTCGGCCACGAACAAGCCCGCCGTACGGCCGAGTACTTAGCCGACCAACCAATCCAAAAAATCATTGCCAGTCCTTTGCGTCGAACGCAAGAAACAGCCCAGTATATTGCCGAAAAACTCAATTTACCGATTCACACCGACGAGCGTCTGCGCGAGCGCATTAACTGGGGAGATCGCCCCAATCAAACACGGGACGACTTTGTGCAAACCTGGATTCAAACCAGTCGCGACCGCGACTATGTTCCGCTCGGAGGCCAGTCTTCCCGACAAGCTGGGGAGAGTTTTTTATCCGTAATTACAGAGCAGATTGGTGCTCCTGAAGAACATATTGCGCTGGTTTCGCACGGCGGGATCATTAGCGACTTTTTGCGCAATATTTTTACTGAAGAGCAACTTGCGCCCATGAGTAAGAAATTTCCCAATGGCTTGGACTACGAAATCAAAGAATGTTCTCTCACCCAAATAAAGGTCGATACCGATTTTCAACTGATTTGTATCAATGCCGTTGATCATTTGGTGTGATGGCCCATGCTACACTACATCTCATGACACCATTCTTTCATACCTCTCGTCAGCGCACGTTGTTTCTCGGCATCACTCTGGGCGTATTGTTGCTCGGTTTACTCGTGTGGAAGATTGCTGGAACCCAATCCCTCTGGGAACCAACCGGCACTCCATCAACGGCCAGCCAGGCTGAAGGCACACCCGTTGACTTGCCTCGTGAATACACCTTTACTGCCTCTGAAGCCATGACAGCAGAGGAACTCCTCAATTCGCAGGCGGAAGTGGAGTACCAAGACTTTGGCCCAGGCGGAAAATTTGTGCAGTCGATCAATGGTCTGGCGAGTGATGAAATGTATTTCTGGGGGTTTTATGTCAACGACGAATTTGCCCAAGCTGGGGTAAGTCAGACGCAACTGCAACCAAATGATACGATACGTTTTACCTATGAAAAAATTGAACCACTTCAGTAACCAAATTCTCGTCGCAGCTGGCGTTTTTGTCTGGCGAGCGGCGCGCGTCGCGGCGAACGTTTCTCCACTCGGAAGTTTCGGCTTTTTTGGGAGAGCACCAGTAGCCTACTTTGCAACTATCATTGCGTTTGATTGGCTCGTAGGTGGTTTTTATAGTGGTTTTCTCTGGACCTATATCGCCTTTGCCGCGTATCCCATGTTTGGATACTTTGCTCGCGGTAATTGGCGTCGCCAAGCAGTGTTGCTTCCTCTGGCTTCATTTGCCTTTTTTGCCATTTCGAATGCCGGAGTCTGGTGGCACTGGTATCCGCACACGTGGTCAGGATTGCTGACTTGTTATACGCTCGCATTGCCGTTTTATGTTCGGACTTTACTCGGCGATGTAACTTTTGGATATGGGTATTTGTTCTGTCGATGGCTCGTGCGCCAGAAAACTGGCAGTCATTGCACCAGAGTGTGCCCCTTTTTCGCCAAGCATAACTAACTTGTCTTTCCTTCCAGCCTGACTTATACTGGCGTTTCTCAATCAGCTGCCCAGAAAGAATGAGCTATGTCGGCAGAGGTACCTATTTCACCATCATATGGAGTCACCGCTCTTTTTGTTGGTCAAAACGGAGAACTGTACGGCTTACCGCTGTTGCGTGAAGATTCAGCATGTCAGAAACGGGAAGCGTGGCGTACGGCGAGTACTGCCCAAACCATTGCACAGGGGCGGCTGTCAGATTTTTCTTACGGTGCGGTAGGCGGGGCAGTGGCAGCCGGTGAAACCCCACGCGAGGCATTGCGTCGCGAGATGGTCGAAGAGCTCGGTGAGCTGCTGCACGACGGTGTTTTTGCACAGGAAATTATCAATCAATTCGTCATTCGTACCCTAGTTCGTATGCCCAGTTTTTTTATTGATCAGTATAAAAATGAGAGTTTTCGCGGTCGTTTTACCGTGTGGTCGACACTCATTTTGTTAGATACGGAAATACAGAACAGCCTGCAGTCAATTTTGCATCCGCTCCGCGAATCAGAAATGCATCTGTATCGTCCACTATTACAAGCCCTCTACCAGACTGTCACTGGTATTCGCTAGGATTTTTCGTCTATACTGCGTGCATGTCGGTGCCTTTTTTTCTTGGAATCGCGGGCGGTAGTGGATCAGGCAAGACTACGCTTGCGCAGAATATCTTAAAAAACATTGATTCAGAGTCTATCTCTCATATTTCCCATGATGCCTACTACCGCGATCAGTCGCACATGCCCA
This sequence comes from Candidatus Woesebacteria bacterium, assembly GCA_021208605.1. Lineage (GTDB taxonomy): Bacteria > Patescibacteriota > Microgenomatia > UBA1400 > UBA1396 > JAJOJK01. The sequence goes on from JAJOJK010000017.1 coordinate 39,699, forward strand.
TGGAAGAGCGGGTCAAAACCAACTACGACCACCCCAGTTCACTGGAGACAGATTTATTGGTAAACCATGTTCACCAGCTTCGCTCCGGCCAGGCGATTCAGCAGCCGACCTACGATTTCTCTCAGCATACGCGCGCAGAAGCTACCGCAGTTGTGCAGCCACGGCCTATCATCATAATCGAGGGCATTCTCATTTTTGCCGAACCAGAATTACGAGACGCTCTCGACATGAAGATTTTCGTCGATACAGATTCGGATATCCGCTTTGCCCGTCGGTTGCTACGCGATGTTGCCGAGCGCGGCCGCACATTTGAATTTGGTATCGAACAGTATCTGACCTATACCAAACCCATGCACGAGCAGTTTGTGGAACCGTCCAAGCGCTATGCCGACTTGATCGTTCCGGAAGGCGGAAAAAACAGTCGCGCCATCGAGGTCATTTTGTCCCAATTGCAGCGCATAGTGGAGCAGTGATACCATAGACACATGGAAAACCAATCTTCCCCCTCAACCCGTCAAATGCTCGCCTGGGCTATCTTGGGTGTGGCGATCTTAGCTGCTTTTGGTCTCGGTTCCTTTATTGGCAGTGGGTTTAACTGGGGAGTAGTGGCAGTGCGTCAAGCTCCCAGCATTACGGTGAGCGGTTTTGCGGAGCAGCAAGAGCAAAATCAGATTGCTTACTTTACCGTGGGCGTTGATGAGACCGATCCAGACAAAAATACCGCCGTCGAAGCCGTTAACTCCGAAATGGGTAGCATCATTGAGCAACTGAAGTCGTTTGGTATTGCTGAAGAAGACATTCAGACCCAAAACCTGAGCATTTACAAAATGGAGCCACCCGTTTTTGAAGCGCGCACCATGATGGCACCCGCCCAACCTGGTGCAAGTGGTGTTGCTGAGCCAAGCTCAGATGGCAGTGTGTGGCAAGCCAATAACTCGCTCGAGGTTACCTTGCGCGAAGTTGACCGGGCCGCCGAATTAGCCGATCTCCTCGCTTCTACCGGAGCTACCAATGTGTATGGACCGCGTTTCTCCCTAGATGATCGTGAGTCCACCGAAGATGCCTTGCTCCAGGCTGCTATCGAAAACGCCCGCGAAAAAGCACAGCGTATAGCCGACAGCAGTGGTCGCCGCCTCGGAAAAATTGAAACAGTCGTTGAAGGTGCCAGCTCTGGTGGGGTGTACCCAATGTTTTCTCGAATGGAAGCCGCTGATGGCCTGGGTGGTGGCGCTGTCGTCGAGCCAGGAAGCACGCAAGTTACCAAGACGGTGACCGTGACCTTCACACTCCGTTAATAGCACTCGGCGTGATTGATTGCCAAAAATGCCATTCTGTACAATTGCTTGATAAATAAGCAAAAATAGGCTGTCTTTCGCGGTTTTCCGCGTGCTCTGTGCACTGAGAAACCAGAGAATTCCCAAAAAAACTACTGGTAGACGCGCTCGGCGAAGACCAGTTTGCGCTGGAGTGTGGTCCCTGGTGGCCAACAAGTCTGGAGAACAATGGTTTCAGTAGCGTATTCTTGTTGCAAAAAGTAGGTATCTTCCGGGTCAACCTCGACTGATTGTGTCACCTGGTACTCAAACCGTTCGCCCTGGTGCCAGATAAATATTTCATCACCTGGTTCCAGTTTTCCTAGCAGGTAAAAAACAGCGTTGAACTGCGAACGAAACTCTGGCGCAGAGGAGTGGGCGAAGTAGTAGCCAATTCCACCCGTATCCGGAAATGCAGTACTGGAAGCGTGCGCAATACCTTGGCGTAGAGCGGCGAGATACGATTCCGAGTCATTGGGATTGACGTTATAGATCACCGGCTCGTCCAAATAGATGGCTGGAATGACAATGCCGTTTTCGGTGTTTGTGGCGTTGAAGCCGCGGATATCAACCGAGATGTTGGGAATGAACAGTGAGCGCAGTGATCCGTCGCCCGTAAATACGGTGCTGAACAGGCGTCGATACTGGTACTTTGCTTCCACTGCAACAACTGGACCAAACGTGAGTAAGAGCCACAAGAGTGCGCTGAGGAGTCCAACTGCAGCGATACTCAGCCAGAGAATTGGTGACTGCAACCACTGTATGCGAGAGTGTTGATAGCGTGCAGCTGGTTTGGCAGGTTTCATAGGTGGGCAGTACCTTTGTTTTCCGTTTCGGTATTGACGCCTAGGCGCGGAGCGCGCGGTAGCGAAGTAAGCCGACCGTGCCGATGATGCCACTAGTGATACCGAAGATGGTGAGGCCGGTTGGGGTGCCGGTGTCAGGTTGCTTGGTTAGTGGTTCGGTTTCAATGTACACCGTAGAGGTACACGTACCGTCGCCGCCCTGCCAGTTGCCTTGGGAGTCGCGGATGTAGCCTTTGACGGTGTAGGTGCCTGGCTGGTTGTACAGCTGTTCAAAGGTTTCGCCATCGGATTCTTTGACCACGCCGTTTCCGAAGTCCAGTTTGTATTTTTGAATGGCACCCTTGTTGTCGTAGCCAGTTACTTTGAACTGTACTGTGCTGGGCGATTCCTCGCGGTTACCAGACAAGATGAACAAATCGGAACATTTGGATTTATGGCTTTCGATAGAACGAGCTTTGATCGAGACGGTGCTTTCACAAGCGTTGCTCGAAATCCAGTTGCCTTTGCTGTCTTTGACATCGGCCCGGGCGGTGAAGTTGCCGGAGCTTTCGTATGTGTGGCTGAATTCACCGGACTCGTTTTCTTCTTTGGTGCCGTCGCCGTAGTAGACGCGGTAGCGTTGGATGTCACCCAGGTTGTCGGTGCCTTCCACTTCGAACTTCACTGTGGCCGGAACAGTGCCCAAGTTGCCTTCGCGCAAGATCAAGTCTTGGCAGGAGCTGCGGTGCTCTTCACCGGCTTGCTCACGGCGAACGCGGAAGCTGTCGGTGTTGCTACAGGCATCGATCGTGGTCGAGTAGCAGCGGAAGCGATACGAGCCAAAGTCTTTGACTTCATAGTTGCGGAGAACGCTGGTGTGTTTGGTTTCGGTGCTGTTATCTGGTTTGGTAATTTCGATTTTGGCGCCAGGCAAGAGGTCAGCACCATTTTTGGCAAAACAGTTGACGTCTACTGTGTCACCGATGGCGATGTTTTTGCTCGACATGTCGTCGCCGCTAATCCAGGTGTTTTCGCCTGATTTGCGGAACTGCGTATTTACTGGTTCGTAGGCGCTACAGGTTTGGTCGTTTTCATCGTTGCCTGGGTTAGGACGATCGTTGCTACAGTCGCCGGAGTACCAGACCATGTAGTCGACGAGGTCATTGTCATCACAGATCCAGTCGTTACCATCGCGGCATTGCGTATTGAAGACATCGATTTGCACAGTTTTGCCACATCCGACACCGCTCACCGATTGACGCAAGCTGAAATCAGATTCGTTACTGCGACACTCGGTCTGGCGACCGTCACAAATGTAACGGACCACGGAAGCTTTGGGATACGAACAGGAGCCATCAAAAGTATTACAGTAACCGCCACATGTATTGTGTGTAGCCGAAGTGCCGGAGCCACAAAGATTGGTGTATTCGCCATTTCCGTAGGTCATGCGCGCCGAGGCCGTGCTGGCAAATGCGCCGAGAACAACGAAAGTGGTGATGAGAGCAGTGAAAAATCGAATGAATTTTTGTGTCATACTAATGGTGATTATAGGAGAGGCTTTCCTCCCTGGCAAGCGCTATCCGATAGTATCATTCATGAGGTGGTAACGGAAAAGTAAGTGGTTTCATATCCGTGAAATGTTACCTATACTATGAACTCCGTAATCAAATGAAAGAAGAAAGAGGAAAGCGCATGTCAGAAGACATCACTCCCCCCAACCAATCAGGAAATAAGACGATGGGATTTGTTATCCTGGGCGTTTTAGCGGTAGCTGCTATTGGCGTTTTGGCGTATGACCAGCTCAAGCCAGCTGCATCGACCGAGATGGAGCAAGTAGAAACAGTAGAGGCTAACCAACCGAGTACCGCTGAGCAGAACATGGGTGCTGATGCTCCCGAAATGGCAGCAGATTCGAAGTATCAAGATGGAGAATACACCGTGATGGGTGAGTATACTTCTCCAGGTGGCCCAGAAGAGATCGAAGTAACTGTGCAATTAGAGAATGGTGTGATTGTAGATTCAGAAGTAGTGCCACAGGCAACAGCCCCGATTTCTGTCAAAATGCAAAATGATTTTGAGTCAGGATACGAGGAACAAGTAATTGGAAAGTCTCTTGATGAGGTTCAAGTTTCGAAAGTAGCGGGTTCATCCTTAACTCCGAAGGGCTTCAACGATGCGCTTGAGAAGATTAAACAAGAAGCACGTGCCTAATCGGCATGGCTTCGCTTCTTGGTCGGCAATTCTCATTTGAAGCGATTGGCACGCAGTGGACGCTTGATATTTGGACAAACACAGAAGAATCGGCGCTACAAGAGCTTTTGCAGTCGGTGCATCAGCGTATCGAGCAATTCGATCAACGGTATTCCCGTTTTCGCGCTGATTCTTGGGTGAGTGAAGTCGCCGCAGCAGCCGGAAGCTATGCTTTGCCTGTCGATGCCGAGCCTTTGTTGCACGTGTATGACGAGTTGTTTCGTTTGAGTGACGGCAGTATTACGCCGCTCATTGGCGGTTTACTGGAACAGGCCGGCTATGATGCCGAGTATTCTTTAGCTGAAAAGAGCGGGTTTGCGGAACAGATTGCTCCCAAATGGCAACAAGCTGTGACCTATGCTGACGGACAGTTACAGGTTTCCGAACCGGTGGTGCTGGACTTTGGCGCTGCCGGAAAAGGATATCTGGTTGATCAAATTTCTGAACTGCTCGAAGCCGCCGGAATCACGCAGTACTGTGTTGATGCCAGCGGTGACATGCGGTATCGCCATCCGCGGCAGGTGCCGTTGCGAGTGGGATTAGAAAACCCGTTTGCGCAGCAGCAAGTTATTGGAGTGGTGGAGCTCACTGAAGGCAGTTTGTGTGCTTCGTCTGGTAATCGGCGCCGGTGGGGGACTCATCACCATATTATGGATGCGCAGACCAAGCGATCTCCGGAAGATATTGCCGCAACATGGGTAGTTGCCCCGCGAGCCCTCGAGGCCGATGCTTTGGCTACCGCGCTCTATTTAGTTTCTCCAGACATTCTCGAACAGGCATTTTCTTTTGAGTATCTTATTTTGTACGATGGGTACAGAGTGCAGCGGAGCGATGATTTTCCGGTTGAGCTGTTTACTGCCTCATCGCGTCCGCACGAAACGCAGAAAGGGGAGATTCCTGCATGATTGCTCCATGGCGAAAAATTGATGAATTTCTGAATGAGTACACCATGTATCGGGTGGTGCTGTATGCCTTGGTAGTCTTGGCCGGTATTGCGTTCTTTTTTAGTGCGGTTGGGATTCTCGATTATTCATTTGTTTCGTTGTTGTCGAGTATTGTGCTTTTGGGTGTGAGTTGTGTGAGTGTGAATCGAGTGGCAGCTTGGGCTCTGAGTGTCCCCACAAATGTGGAGTCGGCAGCTATTACTTCGCTGATTCTGTTTTTTGTGGTGACGCCACCGCAAAACTTCTCAGAAGGCATGGTTTTAGTTGGTGTGGGAGCGATCAGTATGCTCAGCAAATACTTGCTAGCTTGGCAGAAAAAACACGTCTTTAATCCGGTCGCAATAGCCTTGGTGATCGCGGGCATTTTAGGATTGCCCATTGCCAGTTGGTGGGTAGCAACGCCCGTATTAGCTCCATTCACCCTGATTTTGGGAATTCTCGTTGTGCGGAAAATTCGACGATTTGGCATGGTGGGAGCTTTTATCCTGGCGGCCAGTATGGGAATTTTGGGCTTAGGACTCTGGCGCGGAGCGAATCTCACCGATTTGGTATATGAACTCTACGCATCGTGGCCGATTGCTTTCTTTGCCACATTTATGCTGACTGAACCACTGACCACGCCGCCAACTTGGCAGTATCGGGTGGCCTACGGCGTTTTGGTGGGCGCGATTTTTGGTTCCCAACTGGGCTGGTGGCGGTTGTATGCCTCGCCTGAGTTGGCCTTGATAATGGGAAATATATTTTCGTTTGCGGTGAGTCCGAAGTATCGTTTGCTGTTGCGGTTGGTGGAAAAACGGCAGTTGGCGCGTCAGACCTTTGAGTTTGTATTTCAGTCGAGTCGGAAGATGCGTTTTCAGCCTGGGCAGTACATGGAGTGGACGTTTGCGCATGATGCACCAGATGACCGCGGCAATCGCCGTTACTTTACGATTGCTTCGTCGCCGACGGAAGAAGAAATTTTGCTTGGAGTCCGTATTCCAGAGCAGGCGAGTTCCTATAAGCGCGAACTGGCTGCTATGCAGCCGGGTGAAGAGATTGTGGCCGGTCAGTTAGCCGGCGATTTCACTTTGCCCGCTGATGAGACTCAACCGCTGGTGTTTATTGCGGGCGGGATTGGTATTACGCCGTTTCGCAGCATGATTCAGTATTTGGTCGACACGAAGCAGAAACGTGCGGTGACATTGTTTTACGTTAACAAAATCGTTGACGATATTGCGTATAAAGACCTCTTTGATGCTGCCAAGAAAAAACTGCCTGGTTTTTCTGTGGTGTATGTGCTCACCGATGAATCGCAGGTGCCGAAAAAATGGTCAGGCGAAACAGGATACATTACTGGTGAAATGCTCCAACGGCATTTGGAAGATATCACGCGACCGCTGTATTACTTATCGGGACCGAACGCAATGGTCGACGCCTACAAAGACGTTTTGCGTGTAAATGGCGTCAACGAGGCGGCGATTAAGACGGATTATTTCCCGGGATTTTGAAGCATTAAAAAAGCAGCCAAAGCTGCTTTTCTTGTGGCTGCCGGACTAGGACTCGAACCTAGAATAACGGCTCCAAAGGCCGCTGTGATGCCATTTCACCATCCGGCAAAGACGAACGAAGCATCATTATACCAGACCGATACGGTTTTCTGGGAAGCATTTCATGCAAATTTCCTCAAGCAAAGTCTCTCCGCAGACCGGGGAAGGAATGATACAATACAGTTCTCCAGCCGTGCCGACGTAGCTCAGTGGTAGAGCGGCGGTATCGTAAACCGTAGGTCGTGGGTTCGAATCCCACCGTCGGCTCACAAAAAAGACGCTTTCGGCGTCTTTTTTTGTGAGGCTATGTTGGTAGCAGAGAAGCCAATTGGGTTCCGACGCCCAGGGAGTCCTTTGAGCGAAGCGAAACGGCGACCAGGCTAGTACCCGGAGGGTGCGACGGGGTGAGCATATCAAATATAATGAATGCGAAACCATGACCAGACAGTATCCAGTGTGGTGCCAAGGTGGGTCTATTAAAGCTTAATGAGAAGTAGAATTTGCCGTGTCTTTCTTCCAAGCCAATGTCTCTACTAAACGGCGTTCAAACTCTTGGAAGAGGCGGGAGTAGTTGCGTTCAATAATTTGCATCTGGAAGCTGTTTTTGAGACGGAACTGCTCGTGTTCAGTTTTGACACTGTCGATAATACGCAACGCTTGTTTGTCGTTATCGAGGAGGTCAGCTACGTGTTCGAGGTAAAGAATTGCTTCACTACTGGCTACAATACGAGCCTGTAGAAGTGATAAACGGCTCATAATTAAGTTTTTCTGGTTGCCAATTAACCAGCTTTGAATAAAAGGCAGTGGGAAGTTTTGAATAGATTCGCGAAGGCGAGCGAGACGTCCGAGGAACGTTTCTTGGCTATCAACTCGGCCACCAGCACGGTATCCACGTCCAGCGTAGAGTTCTGGGTACTCAAGCGCGTCTTGCTGAAGGTCGAGTTCTGTTTTGAAGGTGTTCAAAACGTTGGCGGAGATGTGTTCATGCTCAAAGAGGCGATTGATCGTTTTTCGCTCGATTTCCAGTACTTCCAAACGCAAACTTTTTTCCAGCTCGCGTGGAGTGGCGAGTTCCGCAAGGCGTTTTTGGTGTTTTCGTTCCCGTTCGGAGAGAGTGCGTTGCACATCTTTCAAAACCACTCGAGAGAATTCGTTGTCAGAGAGTTGTTCTAAGCGATGCTTTGCTTCTTGAATAGTGAAGATATTCGTTTCTTCTTGAATAATCTCTTCTTCCCGTTTCGGCAGGTGGAGGCCAAGCTTCATGAGGAGTTTGCGGATCGTGGTGGCATTTACCAGCATAGTGAAAAGGAAGGTAGCCAAGGTGTAAGCAATAAATTCTTCGCGCAACACAAAATCTTGTGGCAGTGAGTACACCAAAACTAAAGGAATTACTCCCCGTAAACCACCCCAGTTCAAAACGTGTTGCCACTTAAGGAACACATTTGGCTCATTTTTGAAGAAAGGAATAGTGTTCGTTAAGAAGAAGGTGACATACGTAGAAACCGCGCGGCTAATGAGTACCGCCAGAATGACAAGCATGACACTGTATGGTTGCGCGATAATTCCGGCGAGGTCCAAATCCAGACCAGCAAAGAAGAACACCAGCGAAACCGAAATAAAACCAATGTATTCCCAGAGTTCTTCCATGAAAGAAATAACTGGCGAGGAAATATTGGTGCGACCAATATTACCCATGGTGAGACCAGCCGCGACAGTGGCAATTACGCCAGAAAGTCCGAAGAAGTGCTCCGCCGCGACGAAGGTAATGAGTGCCAGGGCAATTGTCATGGTGGTTTCGACCAGACGATCATTCTTGATGTTTGAGATAAAGAGCGAAGTCGCGTACGCAGCCACAAAGCCAAAGCCCATACTGCCAATAAAGACATAGGTAAAGTCAAGCAAGCTGTAGGCCAAGTCGACTGTGGCAAACAGTTGGTCTGCCACCACAAAGCCACTAATCAGACGGAACAAAATAACAGCCGTAGCGTCGTTAAACATACTTTCGCCTTCGGCAAGGAGACCGAGTCGTTTTGGTGCACCCAATTCCTTAAAGAGCGCGAGCACCGCGATAGGATCGGTTGCGGATATGAGGGCACCAAAGAGTAAACCGTGCAGTGGGTCCATGCCCAGGAATTGAGAAAGCAAGAAGGCCACTGTTCCCGTGGCAAGTAACACGCCAAAAGTGGCTAAGAAGGTAATCGTCTTAAACTGCAGTTGGAACTGGTGAAAGTTAATGTGAAACGCAGATTCATATAGCAACAGCGGAAGCAAAACGAAGTAGATAAGGTCGGATTCCAAGCTGAGCGGGTTGTGGAGTCCAGCTGCCTCGAGTAAATATTGACCGATAAAGCCACACACTAAGAGTGCAACGGTGTACGGCACGTTACTGCGACGAACGAAAGACTGCAGGGCAGCCGTGATAGCCAAAAAGAGGCCAGTAAACAATACACCAATAATCAATGCTTCCGCATGCATGTTCTGCATTTTACCGCTTGGTCAGGGAAAACGGAAGAAGATTTTTTTCAATGCCAAAAAGCCGCGGTTGCTCGGCAGCCGCGGCTTAAGTTGGAGTCTCACTATTTACTCTTGAGTGTTTACTGGAGTGGTCATCCCACCCTTAGTTTGGACAGGCTGATCAGGATTTTGCTCCTGCATTTCTTGCACTGTTTCGGTCATCGCGCTACGAGGAACACCAGCTTCTTCTTGTGTTCGCACTGAAACTTTTGGAATAGTCAATTGCATCCCTGGAGTCAGTTCTTGATCTGGGTTGAGGCTGTTTTCCGTTTCGATATCGACGTAGTTAAATCCAGAACCGTAGAAAGCTTCGGCGATAGCCCAGGTAGAGTCGCCTTCCCGAACGGTGTAGCGTGCTGGAAGGTTTGTGGGCACTTCGCGTCCGGTTTCATCTGTCTCTGTCATAACCTCGGTGGGGAGTTCCGTGACCTCAACCACGTTTTGTTGCTGCTCTTCTGTTGGTGTTTCTTCAGCGGCCTGACGGTTTTGCCGCCAGTTACGGATGTATGAAAACGCCAAAGCACCAATAACTACGACCACCATGGCGCCAAGAATCATGCTAATTACGGACTCGCTGTCGGTGGGGACAGTAACTTTAGGTTTGGCATTCTGTGTATTGGCCATTTTCCTCCCTACTTGTAGGCTCTATTTCTCTTTTCGGAGTTTTGTGGACACTATGCCACTGGCTCCATCTTTTTCGCAAAGATTATAAGTTACCGTATACGATTTTTCGGGGAGTGGCAAGAGGGAAAGAGCTTCTTTGTGGTAGAGAGTTCGCTTTATAAGTATTAGCGGCGAGAAAAATAGCGAAAAAGAGCGTCGGCAAGTTCATCTATTGATGATGAGTGATGCAAAGTATCGAGGCTCTCGTTGGCTTTCGTCGTGGCTCGAATAAGTTCAGCAGTATATAAGATGTCATTCGGTTTTTCCGGATGCCACGTCAGCGATACCTGAAGTGCAGTAGTGGGCCGAGCAAGTCGTCCCAGTGCTAATTCTGCAGTCAGAGTAATGTTCTGTATCTCCACGCGTTCTCCCCAAAGAATAATCTGCACTTGGGCAGATGTAGTCAATCGATCAGAAAAACCATTTTTTTCATCCTCCAAGAGGGGTGATAATTCATGTATCCGGAAAAGCAGATGATAGATAAAGTTGTTGAATTCTCCGTGTATCTTCTGATATTCAGTTTTTTTTGAATTGCTTTAAGGACATCAGAAGTAATATTTGGTACTGCGGTTGCTGATTCGTGATACGGAGCAACTTCGGAATGGAGCATCGTTCCGCGGAGTTCGATTGTGGGGAGCATAGTTTCTTGTCCGTAGTATAAGGAAAGGAGTGGTTGTGTCAAAGTTATTTCTGTGTTTCTTGCCTGAACGTAAAAGCTCCTTCTTTTTTTGCCTCGCCATGATACAATAACTTTCTCATCTCGCTATGGTCGCGTGGTGTAGCTGGTTAACATACCTCTCTGTCACAGAGGAGACCGCCGGTTCGAGTCCGGTCGCGACCGCCATTTTTTGAGTTGAATTATATTTCTTTTATCCTTTAAAATACAAAGTAGGTATATGTTTACAGAAAATCCACAATCGACAAATTTAAAAGATCGAGAGTCTGTGAATACGCCACGTGCTTTGGAAGTTTTTTCTCAACTTCTCTTACGTTATAATACTCTTTCAGATCAACAGCAGCAGGTCATAGATGGAATTATTACTCAACTTGATTTTTTGCAAAGAACCATTCTTGGCAAACAAAGTGAGCCTGAAGAGTCCGCGGAGCAAATAGAAATTCGCAGTGAAGAAAAAGAGACTTTATCAGCAGGTATAGATCCGGATGAAGTGTATGCTCAAATGAGAGATTTTGAAGTTATCGCAACTCAAGAGCAGAGAAGAAAACTCAGTAGAATGTTCTTTAATTTAGGGTATTGGTCGCATATCAGGTATGGCGCCAGCAGTTCTCATGATATTATTCAAGATTTAGAAGAAATATCGGATGATAGCCCAGAAATAAATAGACAAAAGCAATTAATATTGCAATACATTCAAGACTATATTAATGCTGTCAAAAATGAGGCTGATTTACCTTCGATTGATTATGAAATGCTTGAAAATGGTGGAGTAGAGATTCTTCATGATCTCTCTGAGGAAAGCAGAGAAAAAGTAATGAAAGTATTAGAAGATATAAACGAGCTTACGGCACATCTTTTTCAGGTAGATAACGTAAATTTTACAGTGAGGGGAAATAATTTAATTCAAACACCCGGGGTATATGATCTTTCGTTCAGACCATCTAGTGCCTTTAAAAGTGCATTTCCAAATGATTATGATGATCAAGCTGATGTTATTGAAAGAAGAAACTTGAATAAATCTCTTACTATTGTTTTGGATGGTTCTACCGCTCATTTGAATGGACATAATATTGGTGTTGACTTTTATGATCGTCCCACCAGTTTTGGTATTAAAATTATTTTTAAGGACTCCGATTCTGCAAAACGGTTTCTTCAGGTAATCAACGAGGTTAAAGTAGCTGATAGAAATAGCTTTTTAATGACTTTGCTTGAAGGAGCTGTTAAACGTTGTAATCAAGATATATATGATTTAGGTATGTATTTTTCCAAACAACTAATTCGCGAAGTGATTGTAGAAGTAATTTAGCAGAATAGGAAAGGATAATTTATGAATACACTCTTTATCATCATCGTCATTGCTTTACTCGCTGGAGCATTTTACGTCGTTTCCGTCTACAACGGCCTCCAAGCCTTGCTCACGCAAATCGAAGCCGCCACGCAAGAGATTGGGAACCAACTCAAGCGCCAAGCCAACTTAATTCCAAATTTGGAAAAATCTGCCAAAGCTATCTTGAAGCAAGAAAAATCCATTTTCGAAATGCTCTCGGAAGCTCGTAAAAGTGTAAACCAAGCTGTGGAAACAGGATCTGCCAGTGCCATCGAGCAGGCCGAAAAGCAAATCCAAGCCGTTTTACCAAAGTTGCAAGTGGTCATGGAAGACAATCCCGAGATGAAGAGCAACGAGACTGTCCAACAGTTTATGGCCGAGTTGCGTGACACCGCGGACAAAGTCACCTACGCTCGCCGTGCTGTCATCGATTTGTCGCAACAATACAACCAACGCTTAGTGGTCTTTCCTTCAAACATTATTGCGAATATGTTTGGCTTCAAGAAGCAAGCTGGTTTGCAGATGCCAACCGATGGTGACCATCTGAGCGTCTCTGACGACGAGACCCAGAGTCCAGAAGTTTCTTTATAAGTGAGCGAGAAAGCTCCCAAGCAGAGGAGGGGAGATGTCGGTCTACCAACAAATTGCTAGTAACAAGCGTAAGACATGGTTTATTGTCGGAATGTTTACCGCCTTTGTGGTCGGAGTGAGTTGGGTTTTCGCCCAGGTGATGGGATATGGCCCCGGCGCCGTCGGCATTGCCATGATTTTGGCTGGTATTGGTTCCTTTGCCACCTACTGGTTCTCGGACCGCATTGTGCTGACGATGAGCGGTGCGCGACCAGCTACGCGCGAGCGCGATTTCGAGTTCTTTACCGTTACTGAAAACCTCTGTTTAGCGGCTCGTCTGCCGATGCCAGATCTCTATGTGATCGAAGACACGGCCATGAATGCCTTTGCTACTGGTCGTGATCCCAAGCATGCCGTGGTGTGTGCTACCACTGGCTTGCTGCAGCGTTTAGATCGCTCGGAATTAGAAGGTGTGGTGGCGCATGAACTTTCACACATTGAAAATTACGATATTCGTTTGATGGCTGTTGTCTCTGTCATGGTTGGTTTTATTGCTTTGATTGCCGATATCTTTCTGCGTTGGAGTTTCTGGGGCGGGAAGTCTGATAACGAGGGTGGAAAACAATTCCAAGCCATTTTATTTCTGGTGGGAATTGTGTTGGCGATTTTGTCGCCCATTGCCGCTCAACTCATTCAGCTGGCTATTTCTCGCAATCGCGAGTTCTTGGCTGATGCCTCAGCAGCCAAGTTAACGCACTATCCTGAAGGGTTAGTGCGTGCACTGCAAAAGATCTCTGCTGATCGTGAACCACTAGAAGCTGCCAACAAGGCTACAGCGCACATGTACATCAGTGATCCGCTGAAAAATCATAAGGACGCTGTTGGGTGGTTTGCTGGTTTGTTCCAGACACATCCGCCGGTAGATGAGCGTATTTCTCGCTTAAAATCGCTATAAATCAGCATATTTGTATTTTCTTCGGTATTATCACTCCCCTTGAATGATTGCTAATTTTGCGCAATAATACGTATACGACAATCGTAAAACGAGTAACAAAAGGAGTGACCATGCAGATGTACCCCGCCCCAGAGCAGAAGAAACTCGAAGACTTTACTACCGACATTACCGCTTTAGCGAACGAAGGCAAACTTGATCCCGTGATTGGTCGCGAAGCCGAGATTCGCCGGGTGATCCAAGTGCTTTCCCGCCGCACCAAAAACAATCCGGTTTTGGTGGGGGAGCCTGGTGTCGGGAAAACGGCCGTGGTAGAAGGCCTGGCGCAGCGGATCGCCAACGATGACATTCCCAACTCGCTGAAAGGAAAACGAATTCTCTCGTTGGAGATGGCTTCGGTTTTGGCTGGGGCAAAGTTCCGCGGCGAGTTCGAAGAGCGTTTCAAGATGATTGTGGAAGAAGTTACTAAGTCTGAAGGCGAAATCATTTTGTTTGTGGATGAACTGCACACTATTGTTGGCGCGGGGAAAGCTGATGGATCAGTTGATGCGGGCAATATGCTCAAGCCGGCTCTGGCACGTGGGCAGTTACGCTTGATTGGATCGACCACCCTCAATGAATATCGCCAATACATTGAGAAAGACTCGGCTTTGGAGCGTCGTTTCCAGCCGGTGTTTGTCGAAGCGCCGAGCGTGGAAAATACTATTTCCATTTTGCGTGGTTTGAAGGAAAAGTACGAACTCCACCACGGTATTCGTATTACGGATGATGCGTTAGTGTCTGCGGCTGAACTCTCTGACCGCTACATTCCGGCGCGCCATTTGCCAGACAAAGCGATCGATTTGATCGACGAAGCCGCCTCAGCTTTAAAAATCGAGACGGAGTCTGATCCCACGGCTATCGACCAACTCAAACGCAAAAAGACGCAGCTCGAAATTGAAGAGCGCGCCCTCAAAAAAGAAAAATCGGCCGAGTCCAAAGAGCGCTTAGAAGAAGTGCAAAAAGAACTTTCGAGTATCAATGACGAATTGAGTGAACTGCAATCTCACTGGCAAGAACAGAAAGAGATACTGAATACGGTACAAAGTGTGCGCACGAAAGTGGAAGAGCTCAAAGCGCAACTCGAACGAGCCGAGAGAGACGTGGAGCTCGAAAAAGCGGCGCAAATTAAGTACGGCCAACTTCCCGAAAAACAAGCTGAGCTCGATGAAGCGCTGAAAAAATGGAGCGCTATTCCGGAGTCAGACCGCCTGCTCAAAGAAGAAGTTACGCAAGAAGATATTGCCGGTGTGGTGGGGCGCTGGACTGGTATTCCGGTCACGCAGCTGGTGAAAAGCGAAACCGAAAAACTGAAACACCTTGAGGAAGAACTTGGCAAACGAGTCGTGGGGCAAGATGAGGCGCTGCGGGCGGTGGCCAATGCCGTGCGTCGTTCACGCGTGGGAATCAGTGATCGGCACAAACCTCTAGCGACCTTCTTATTCTTGGGTCCGACTGGAGTGGGAAAAACCGAGACCGCCAAAGCCTTAGCAGAGCAACTCTTTGGTGACGAGCGCGCCATCGTTCGCCTGGACATGAGTGAGTACAGCGAGCCGCACACCGTGGCACGTTTGATTGGAGCTCCTCCTGGATACGTGGGGTATGAGGCTGGTGGTCAGTTGACTGAAGCGATTCGTCGTCGACCATACTCGGTGGTATTGCTCGATGAAATGGAAAAAGCGGATGCGCAGATTTTCAATACGTTCCTGCAGGTGTTTGATGATGGTCGCCTGACCGATGGCCAGGGGCGCACGGTCGATTTTACGAACACGGTGATCATTATGACTTCCAATGTGGGTTCAGACCTCATGCTCGATATGGCGGCCAAAGACAAGTCAACAGAAGTCATCGAGACGGCCGTGTGGGATCGTCTGCGCGGTGCTTTTAAGCCAGAATTCTTGAATCGTATCGATCACATTTTGTTGTACGAGCCATTGCAGCCAGAGCAGTTATTGTCGATTGTCGATATGCAGCTCGGCGAGCTCGAAAAACAGCTCGCCTCAGCGCATGTGAAACTGCATGTGACTGACGCTGCGTCTCAATGGTTGGCTGATAACGGTTACGATCCCGCCTTTGGTGCCCGTCCGCTGAAGCGTCGCATTCAGTCTGACATTTTGGATGAAGTTGCTCTGTTGATGCTGGATCGGGAAGATGAGAATGAACAATTGACTGTCCTGGTTGATGCCCAGAACAACGAACTGACAGTGGAAAAGTCGGATTCATAGGTTTTTTGCTTATGGTGCGGTATAATGGCCGACTATGGGAAAAGATAAAGAAACTTTGTATACACCACAAGATATAAAGCGACTTGTAGCTGCCTACCGTACAGGCAATAAGTTGAAAATTATCGGAGGTTTTTTACAGGAAGTTGGTTTCCCTTACAAAGGTATTTTACTGAGAGAAGAGTGGCAGAAACTTACTGGTCAGCCATTACTAGAGCCGCTGAGGGATTTTGCAGATGAACTGAGTACTCTTCCTGATGAATGCGGGGCACTTGATTTGTTGGAAGTAGCGGTCTCTCTTCAAGTCATGGTGGAGTTTGCCATACACGAAAAAGAGAAGCTGCAAGCGGTAGAACAGACAAAAAGCATTAGCTCTTTCGAGATAATAAATCTTTTACAGAGATCTGAGAAAGATTTACGGCAATTAGCAGAAAAATTGAAAAAAATATCGAATGATACGTTAGGTTGGTGGAAAACTGAGTGGGTTGATCAACAAAGACCGTCCGCACAAGATCTCTCAGATACACGTCGTGTGTTGAACATATATTTTTCTGAACTCCTCAAAATAGTTGAGAATTATCCTGATCAGAATCGCTAGAATTATTTTCTTTTCAGACTCGGGCTCGCCACGCGTCTAAAAAATGCGTAGAATGGTGCTATGTCTGTATTGGAGAATGACCTTGAACGAACCCAAACTAAAACTCGTTTGTCGTATGAAGACATTCGGCGAATTTTGGGTGACGAAGCCGATTATTTGTTGAATCATGTTAGCAAAGCAGTTCCCAAAGAACATTTAGTTTTACCTGCGCCAGACTTTGTTGATCAAGTATGGGGCGATTCGGATCGCAGTGACCGCGTACTGCGGAATATGCATCGGTTGTACGGCAGTGGTCGTTTGGCTGATACGGGATATCTTTCTATTTTGCCGGTCGATCAAGGCGTGGAACACAGTGCGGGCGCAGAGTTTGCAGCTAATCCGATGTATTTTGATCCAGAAAATATCATTAAGCTGGCAGTGGCGGCAGAGTGTAATGCGGTCGCGTCCACGATTGGGGTTTTGGGCACGGTCGCGAAACGCTACGCTGAACAAATACCTTTTATTGTCAAACTCAATCACAATCAACTGTTAACCTATCCAAAGACGTACGATCAGATTATGTTTACTTCGGTAGAGAAGGCCTATGAAGTCGGCGCTGTTGCTGTGGGAGCCACTATCTATTTCGGCTCTCCGGAGAGTGACCGACAGATAATTGAAGTGGCACAAGCTTTTGCGCGGGCACACGAACTTGGTCTAGTTACTATCTTGTGGTGCTACGTGCGGAATTCTGAGTTCAAGCATGACGGTACCAACTACGAGCGTTCGGCTGACATCACCGCTCAGGCAAATCACCTGGGAGCGACCATTGAAGCGGATATTGTCAAACAAAAATTGCCAGAAACGAATGGCGGTTTTGCAGCTTTAAATCAGGCCGGTAAAGATTTTGGTTACTACGATGAGCGCATGTACACCGAACTGGCCACTGATCATCCAATCGATCTGGCTCGTTACCAAGTCTTGAATGGTTATGCGGGTCGAGTTGGACTGATTAGCTCTGGTGGTGCGGCTTCTGGCGGTGATGATGATTTCCGTGCAGCGGTGCGTACGGCGGTGATAAACAAGCGGGCTGGCGGCATGGGCTTAATTACTGGTCGCAAGGCCTTCCAACGTCCATTTGGCGAAGGGGTCCAGCTCATTCAGGCTATTCAGGATGTGTATTTGTGTGACGAAGTTACTATTGCATAAATAACCAAAGGAAAAAAGCACATCTCTAGCTTTGTTTTTTCCTCTGGTTGCGGTACACTAACCCCATGAAAAAACAGAGTTCCGCTTCCGAACCCTCGGCTGTGCAGGTGACGCCAGCCACGGTTGCTCACATCGGGCAGCTTGCTAACCTCGAAATTTCCAATCAAGAACAACAACAATTTGCGCAAGCGTTTACCGAAACTCTTGCAGAAGTGCAGAAAATTTTTGCTGTTGATGTCTCTGAAGTTGAGCCCACACATCATGTGACCGGTTTGGTCAACGTGTGGCGCGAAGACGTGGTCGACGAAAATCAGGTGCTTTCCCAAGAGCAAGCGCTCTCAGGCGCCAAGCACACCTTTGGCAAAATGATCGTCGTTGATCGTGTGTTGGAAGGAGATACGGCATGAGCGTGGCTTTAAACGAACTCACACTGCGCGAAGCAATTGATGGCATTCGCGCCAAACAGTTTTCTGCAGCAGAAGTACAACAAGCGGTGATCGCGACCGTAATCAAAAAAAATCCGGAACTGAACGTCTACCGTGATTTCCACGAGACTGCCACGGATGAAAATTTTGCCGAAGATCTCGCTGGTGTACCGATTGCCGTCAAAGATAACATCTTAACGCCAGGTTTGAAAACCACGGCCAGTTCCGCGGTGTTGACTGAGTATATGCCGCACTACGAGGCCACGTTGGCCAAGCAGATTCGCGAAGCCGGCGCCTTTGTGGTAGGGAAAACGAATCTCGATGCCTGGGCACATGGGTCAAGCACCGAAACCTCGGCCTTTGGACCAACCAAAAATCCTTTGAATCCTGAGTACATTCCAGGTGGTTCTTCTGGCGGTTCGGCCGCAGCCATTGCGGCTGATATGGCCATTGCGGCGATTGGCACCGAGACTTCTGGTTCTATTTTGGGTCCGTCAGCCTGGTGTGGCATGGTAGGCTTGAAGCCAACGTATGGCCGCGTCTCGCGCTATGGTGTGATTGCCATGGCTTCCTCTTTGGACTGTCCTGGTCCGATGACGAAAACAGTGGAAGATGCCGCGATCATGCTGGAGTACATGGCTGGTCAGGATAAATATGATGGCACCACTTCTCCAACAGAAGTGCCAGGCTATCGTGACTTCATTGGCAAAGACATCAAAGGTTTACGCATCGGTGTCATGTATCTCGACATTTTGGACAGCGATGAACAACGTGCTGTTTACGAAACAGCCAAAGAAGAACTCCGCGCTCTGGGAGCAATTGTTGAGGATGTTCAAGCCATGAATCCGGAACCGGCGATTGGAATGTATGCCGTTCTGCAGCGCAGTGAGGTCAGCTCTAACTTGGCGCGGTTTGATGGCATTCGCTATGGCGAAGGCCGCGATGCCTTTGGCGAAGAAGCTAAGCGCCGCATTATGCTCGGAACCTACACCTTAAGTAAAGGGTATGCCGAGAAGTACTACATCCAAGCGCAGCGAGTGCGCAGCTTGTTCATTCAAGACTTTACGCGTTTATTTGCCGAGTATGACGTGCTCGTGTCGCCAACGATGCCCGGTTATGCTTTGAAACTCGGTGAAAGCAAGAACTTTGCTTTCTTTGGTGAGATGGTGGACAAAATGGCCGAACCACGCGCAGCCGCCGGATTGCCAGCGGTGAACGTGCCGTGTCATCGTGATCCAGCTACGAACCTGAGTCTGGGCCTCGCATTTACGGCGCCGGCCTTCCAAGAGCAACTCGCCATCCAAGTGGCCGACGCCTACGAACGAGCCACGAACTGGAATCCATGGCGGAAACGTCAGCAGGAGGGAGCCTAACATGTCTACGAATGAATACACGCCAATTATTGGTCTCGAAATCCACGTTGAGATGCGCACCAATTCCAAAATGTTTTGTGGCTGTCCGGCCGAACACTTTGGTGCCGAACCAAACTCGCACACTTGTCCAGTATGTTTAGGCTTGCCAGGCGCTTTGCCGGTGGCCAACGGAGAGGCGATCAAGCGAACGGTCAAAATTGGTTTAGCTTTGGGATGTTCGATTGCGGAAGAAAGTAAATTTGACCGCAAGAACTATTTCTATCCGGATTTGCCGAAGGGCTATCAGATTTCGCAGTACGATCAGCCACTGTGTTATGAGGGTTTGGTCCATACTGATTCTGGTGACGTGCGCATTACGCGCGTTCACTTGGAAGAAGACACCGCCAAACTGCAGCACGTAACGCTCACTCCGGACCAAATGAAGGCGGCTAATGTGGAACACGCCGATGTTTCCTTGCTGGATTTTAATCGCTCGGGTGTGCCGCTGGTAGAAATTGTGACGGAGCCAGATATTAAAACCGGTGCGCAGGCGCGTGAGTTTGGAAAACTGTTGGTCCAAACCTTGCGCTATCTCGGCGTTTCTGACTGTGACATGGAGAAGGGTTCGTTGCGATTAGAGGCGAATATTTCGGTGCAGTCCGAAGAGGAAAAAGCTGCTGGCAAGCTGCCGAACTACAAAGTCGAAGTGAAGAACCTGAACTCTTTCCGATTTTTGGAGCGGGCCATCGATTTCGAGATTGAACGCCACACGGCCATGCGTCGAGCTGGAGAAACGCCAACGCAAGAAACCCGGGGCTGGAACGATGACCGCAGTGTGACCTTTAGTCAGCGCAGCAAAGAGGAGGCTGAAGATTATCGGTATTTCCCGGACCCAGATTTGCCACCACTGTATTTGTCGCAAGAACTCGTGACCGAGATTGGCGAGAGTTTGCCCGAACTGCCGCAGGCTGCTTATATTCGTTTGCAGAGCGGATATGGTTTGAGCGCCCAGAATGCTGAAGTCTTTACTGCCGAGCGGGAAGTTTTGTTGGCTGGAGAGCAGTTGCTCCAAGCCGCCCAAAAATCGGAACTCGAGCCGCAAACGGTGGCGAATGACGTAGTGAATAAAAAGGTTGAGACGTGGATTTTGGATGCAGAACGTGTCAGTTCTGCTCCGCCAGAAGAAGTTGCTGCTGAAGTCAAAAAAGTGCTCCAGACGATTGCAAAAGCGCGGCAAACTGAATCTATTCCTGCAGAAGAGGTTCATGCTATCATGGATGAAATAGCCTCAACTGCCGATGGAAAAGATGCTATCGAAAAGTACCGATCCGGAAAGGTGCAAGTAATTGGCTTCCTGATGGGTCAGTTAATGCGCAAGCTCCAGAAGAAGGTCGATGCAGGTGAGGTGAAGCAAGTGCTCGAAAACTACCTGCAAAATGACTAAAGATTTACTTCAATCACCACAAAATGTAGAGGGCGGTGGAATTCCTCCACAGGTTGAACAACTCGGAAGATCTGAATGGAAGCAGCGCCTTCCTGGCATCCTCAAGGAGCTTGCGGTACCAATGGATGCTGATGATGATATGGCTGGGCATCTTAAGGAAGCTCGCATCAAGGCAGCACAGCTCCATCTGCAAGAGATGAGGGAGCTTGCTACTGAGATGTACGAAGTGTACCAACGCCTTATGGATGGTGAGTCGACAAATGCCTCTGAAAAATTCGTAGTATCTGCCGAACAAAAAAAACAGATAGAAGATATTGTTATCTCATTTTATCGGCAAGGGCTGGCTATCCTTCACGAAGATTCTAATTTTCCTGTTAACTCACTACCAATGGCGTTTAGGACTAACTTACAATGGAATAATTTCTCCAGGTTTTTGCCTACTGAAAAGGTGCAAAATGATATTTTGCAAAGAATTATCACCAAGATTCAGGAAACTCTTGCGCAGAGTACAGAGTTATTGGACCAAGAGACTGTGCAAGCAGTAGAAGCAACTCCTGAAATCGGAACTGAAGCGTTCGCCGACGATCCAGCAGAGCTTGCACCCGAGAATGATTATCCTGAGTTTGATGGAGATACTGAACCTAACCGAGTAGCTGCACCCGAAAAGGAAGCTGTTAATCCGTATCAGCCAGTGCCACAAGAGGAACGAGCTGAGCACTCATCATTTTTGAAGAATATGCTCTGGAGGTCGGAATCAACGGAACAGGTTCCTGCTGCGAAGGAAACCTATTTCTCTAATGAAAAACGATTCCGCATTCTTCCTCTAAAACCAGAAGAACGACAGTACCGAGAGACCGTGCAACGACTTTTACCGGAAGGTGTCGTTTTGCTCCAAGTGGTCTCTGAAAATGAGTCTGAAGGGGATTTAACACATACGATGACCGTTTTCCCTGGATCACAGTTTTACAATGAAGTTTTGCTCCCTGGAGGTGTGGATGAGTCTCTAGAAAATGAACCGTTTTTACGAATGGAGAGTGAATCTGAAGTTTGGTACGCAGTAGCTTCTACAGAGCCGGGAGTACGACTTGAATTTTCGGAAACGCTGGATTCAAATGGAGAAGGTGCCCGGGCTCGCGAAGTGATGAGGCAGCACATTCTTGGAAACTGTATCGAAGAAATTATCCTCCTATACGGTATGGCTACTGAACCGAATGTGGATGCGAGTGATCTCTCAGACCAAAAGGAACTATATGCTCAGTTCAGTGCTGGATATAAAGAGTTTTCAGCTCGAGTGAATTTGGCAGGCTTAGCAGAAAAGATTCAAGAGTTTGAAGCGATGGCTAGTCAGGCCTCAAAAGGAAACGCATCACCAGAAGCTTCGGCTGCGTATCGATCGATAGGCGCTGATAATGTAAAAGAAATTGGCAAACACGCTGCTGAACTCAAAAAAGTGCTAACGTATTTTTATCCTGAGGAAGAGCTTCTTGCTCTTCTTGCGGAACTCCAAAATGAGGGCCAAAATGTTGATTTTGCAAACCTGTATTTTGATCTCGGAGAATTAGAAGCAAAAGCAGATAAGATTGCCCAAGAAATCCGTAAGAAGAAAAACGGCCTTACTTTTGAGAGCGATGAGGTGAGACAATTTATCACTGTCACAAGAAAGATCTTTACCTACCTTGATGACATGCTCGATCTAGAAAGAACACAGTATACAGAAGCGGTGTACATTTCTAGGCAGGAGCAGCGACTTAGTTTAGTACAGCAGAAATTAGAACAAATGGGACTTACTTTTGATATATCACAAGCGGGTTTGTCTCGAAATTTCTTGTTAGGGATGACGGGCGGAGAATCTCTGGCTCAGCAAGAGGTGAATCCAGTTGAGCTTTTAGGCGCTGTGGAGCGTGAGTATGGTGTGGCGGTGTCTGAAATACAGCAATTTTTGACAGATCAAGCTGGAGATATTGAGTGGGCAACCTTTTTCCCACCTGCTTGGCAAATAGACTCTTTGTATGACTGGTATACCGATTTTGTGGCGGTGCGTTCAAATTTCCAGGAAACTATGGATGCGATGACTGCCTATCTTGACAGAATTGTATGGTTATTATCGGGAACGGAGACGGAGATTGCCTCTCTCGCACAAGCTGCAAAAAACAGTTTAGGTGGTCGGTCAGACGAAATTGGAGCCCATTTAGTGTCTCTTGAGCAAAAGATCAATGTTTTGCAAAAACCTGAACCTGAAATTTTGGGAAGCATAAAGCTACTTCAAAGAGAATTTAATTCATATGCAGAGCGGCGTAAATTGGTCACACGGCTCGTGGAACCAGTGAAGAACATTCTTTTGCGGGAACGAGGTCGTCAAGGAGAGTACACAGATAAGAATAGAGAGGTAAAAAGGATATTTTACCGTGTGTTAGAGAAAAATTTCAAAAACACCTACGGCAGTTTAGAAAATATAGTTACCAAAACTCGAATCACCGATACTACGAATGACAGAGTAACAGTTTCTGAATTATCACGAGCCCTGAACGAAGTATTTGATGATGTTTCTCAAGAAGTGAGTCAAGATATAAATAGCAGCCTTGGGTTAACCGCAGAGGCAGCTTAGTTCTGAGCGCCTGTATTCCTGAGGTAAAGCCTTTCTGAATTTGCTACACTACAGATCATGTCCTTTGTTCACCTGCACGTTCATACTGAGTACTCGCTGCTTGATGGTTTGAGTAAGATTCCCAAGTTAGTGGAACGGGCCAAAGAGTATGGTCAGCCGGCGATTGCCATGACCGACCACGGGGCCATGTATGGTGCGGTGCCATTTTTCAACAAAGTGAAGAAGGCCGGCCTGAAACCGATTATTGGTTTAGAGACGTACATGTCGGCCACGAGTCGCTTCGAAAAACAGAAACGGCCTGGAGCCGATGCCTATCACTTAACCTTGCTCGCTAAAACGTTCAAAGGCTATCAGAACTTGATGAAGCTCACTTCCCGGGCGCATATTGAGGGGTTTTCCTACAAACCGCGCATAGACGAAGAGCTCTTGCGGGAACACAGTGAAGGCGTCATTGCCACCACCGGGTGTTTGGCCAGTATTTTTTCGCGCAAACTCATGGACGGTGAGTACGACGAAGTCAAAGAAATGGTCAAACGGTACTATGAGCTGTTTCACGGAGATTTTTTTGTCGAGATTCAACACCACCATGGTATTCCTGAAGTCCAACAACACGCGGAAGAAATGGTCAAAATTTCGCGCGAAACCGGCGTACCGTTGGTGGCTACGAATGACGTACACTATGTCGACAAAGACGACGCCGAGGCGCAAGACGCGCTGGTGTGTGTCTCGACTCGTAAACTCATTAGCGAAAAAGACCGCATGTCGATGCTGCACTCGCCAGACTTCTATCTGCGCAGCAGCGAGGAAATGGAGCAGCTCTTTGCCAAGTATCCAGATGCGATTGAGAATACGCTCAAAATTGCCGATATGTGTACCGCTGAAATCCCCACCGGACAGTGGATTCTGCCCCAGTACGGCGTGCCCGATGGAATGAGCGCTGAAGAGTACTTGCGCCACATGACGTACGAGCGCGCTCCCAGCGTGGTCGGGGCCATTACCGACGAGGTAACGCAGCGCTTGGATTACGAGCTCGAAGTTATCAACACCAAGGGTTATGCGAACTACTTTTTGATCGTGCAAGATTTTATTTCTTGGGCCAAGGAAAATGGAATTTATGTTGGTCCGGGCCGTGGTTCGGCGGCAGGTTCTTTGGTGTCATTTAGCTTGGGAATTACCACGCTGAATCCGCTGGAGCACGATCTGAAGTTCGAGCGGTTCTTGAATCCAGAACGCCCGTCTCCGCCAGATGTTGATGTCGACTTTGCTGATACGCGCCGCGAAGAAGTGATCGAGTACGTCACCAATAAATACGGCGCTGATCGTGTGGCCAACGTGATTACATTTGGAAAGATGGAAGCTCGGGTGGCAATTCGTGACATTGGCCGTGTGCTTGGCATGGATTACTCAGATCCAGATAAAATCGCCAAACTCATCCCGCAAGGCATGCGGTTGGGCGAAGCCATTGAAGAAGTACCCGAGCTGAAACAGTACAGTGAGCTGCCAAAATACTCCAAGTTGTTTGAGTTGGCGCTGAAAGTGGAAGGTTCGATTCGCCACAGCAGTGTACACGCCGCCGCGGTGATCGTGACCGATGATGACATTACCAATTACTGTCCGGTGCAACAAGATCCCAACGGAAAAATTGTCACGCAGTACGACATGTATGTTTTGGATGCCAACGTGTCCGGTGATGATGCCATTGGTTTGCTGAAGTTCGACTTTTTGGGTCTGCGGAACTTGTCCATCTTGGGTGAGGCTGTGGAGTGGGTCAAGAAAACCAAAAGCATAGATGTTGATCTCGACCGCATTTCTCTCGAAGAAAAAGATGTCTACGACATGATTTCGCGCGGTGAGACAACTGGTATTTTCCAGATGGAGTCGGGTGGTATGCGGCGTGTGGCCCGTCAACTCAAGCCAAATAAATTTTCTGATATTACTGCTATGGTCGCTTTGTACCGTCCGGGTCCAATGGACCTGATTCCAGGTTTTGTGGAAGCCAAACATAATCCGGAGAAGATTCAGTATCCTCATCCGGATCTCGAGCCAGTTTTTAAAGATTCTTACGGATACATGATTTACCAGGAGCAGGCGATTGGTGTGGCCAACGTCATGGCCGGCTATACGCTCGGTGAAGGTGACGTGCTGCGGAAAGCGATCGGTAAAAAGAAAATCGAGATCATGCAGAAGCAGCATTCTGAGTTTATTCGCCGGTCCATGGAAAAGGGCTACGCCAAAAAAGTGGCCGAAGAAGTCTGGGGCTACATTGAAAAATTTGCGGGCTATGGTTTTAACAAAGCCCACGCGGCTTCCTACGCGATGGTGGCGTATCGCACCGCATACATGAAGACGAAGTACCCGGTTGAGTACATGACCGCTCTGGCTTCGGTGGAGTCTCTGTCGCACAACCAGAAGCGCGAAGAGAAGGTGATGCTGGCGGTCGAAGAAGCCAAGAGCATGGGTATTTTGGTATTTCCGCCGGATATCAATAAGTCGGATGTTGGTTTTGTCATCGAAGAAAATGACGAGTCGCTGGAAAATATGGCGATCCGTTACGGACTGGGAGCAATTAAAAATGTCGGTACCGCTGCGGTAGAATCGCTCCTGGCTGAGCGAAAAGAGAATGGTCCGTTCCAGTCCTTTACTGACTTTTTGCAACGTACGGATTCCCGCAAGGTCAATAAAAAAGTAGTGGAAAGTTTAGCTCGCGTTGGTGCCTTTGATGCCTTTAGCACCCGTTCCAGCATTTTGGAAAATCTGGATGAAATACGCGCCCAAGCCTCACAATTTAAGAGTGATATTGAGGGACAAGATTCCTTGTTTGCGGCTATTGATGACGATAGTGCCACGCAAGTGCAGGACACGTTTCCGCAGTTGGAAGAGTATCCGCAAGCGGAACTGTTGGCCTATGAAAAAGAACTGCTTGGTTTTTATTTGACGCAGCACCCAATGGCTAAAGTCTTGACAAAAATTTCGCAGCAAGCGGATCGCAAGATCGCCGATCTCGATGCTGATATTCATGCTGAGCAAGTATTTGTTGTCGGCGGTATTCTTGGTGGCATTCGCGAAGTACGCACCAAAAAGAAAAATGAAAAGATGGCCTTTGGTACTTTAGAAGACCAAAGTGGTTCGGTTCGAGTCGTGTGTTTCCCTCGTACCTACGTACAAGCCGAGAAGCATTTTCAAGATGACAACGCTGTTCTCATTCGAGGAAAGCTTGATTCGCGTGATGAAGAAGTGCAAATTATTGCCGAAAAAGTATGGGTGCCCACAATGAGCCCTGATGAAGAAGACGAGTTGGAAGATGCCGTCGAGATCCTTATTCCTCGTGGTACCTCGAAAGAACTTCTTCAAGAAGTTGGCACTTTACTGAAGAGAAGTCCCGGGAAAACGCCTCTCGTGTATCTGATCCCTTCACCAGATGGTCAAAAAGTTTCAAAACACCGACCGAACTATACTGTGCACTGGACGGAAGATTTAGCGGCGTATGTTGCCGAAAAACTCGGTTTGCAAACCAAAGATCTCTCAAAACAGGCGTAATTACTGATACATTTCTCGTAAGCCACCCTCAAGCCAGATGATGTCCACACGTTTTCCGAGCAGCGAGAGTTTGTGAAGTATCTCTTCTCGCGTCAGGCCTTCGAGAAGTGTGAGTGATGTTTTTTTCCGCAGGGCGTCACGTAAGTCGGCGTTATATCTCGTTGGCAGGACTCCAACAATGGTTGCTACACGAGAAAGATCTTTAGCCATTTCGAGATGCGCTTGGTGTGTTGTTTCGGCGTCCAGCTCAACAAAACCGCTCGCGAGAACCATGACGTTTTTTTCTTGAAACTGTTCCAAAATTTCAACCGATTCTTTCCAGGAACCCGGATTAGTGTTGTAACTATTGTCGATAACCCAAGTATTATTTGGATTTCGATGTACTTCCAGGCGGCGAGAAATCGGAATATGATACTGCAGACTGCGCGCTGCTTGGGTCCAGGAGTGGTTCAGTGTGGCGGTCAGCCAGAGACCAGGGAGCGCATTGTGAATTTGGTGTTTAGCCAAGAGTGGCGTGGTTGCGGTCAGGTCACGATTTTGAAAGCGCACAGTAAAAGAAGAGCCATAGAGATCACTGGTAAAGTCACGCAACTGAATATCGCTTTTTGCTTTGGATCCGTACCAAATAATTTTTCGATAGGTTGGTGGGGATAGCAACGAGCGATTCTGGTCATCGATCAACACCGTAGTGGGCGCCCATTGACTGGTAAACATTTCGGCAAAGGTAGCGAGCAGATTTTCGCGAGTTTTGAATCGTTCCATGTGGGCAAAGCCCACTGGTGTGAGAATGCCAAAATCGGGTCGAACAAGCTCGAGCAGCATGTCGATGTCGCCTTTTTGGTACTCACCAAGCTCAACAATAAAACACTGGTGGTCATTGCGGAGTTGCGTGGTAATGGTGTGGGCGATTCCCAGTGGGGTGTTGTAACTGGCCGGAGTCATCAGCGTAAAAAAATGATTGCTGAGGACATGGTGCACGCTGTGTTTTAAAGAGGTTTTCCCATAGCTTCCGGCTACGGCGATAACTTTGAGGCCGTTGCGCTGGGCGCGACGCAATTTGCGTCGCGCACGCCACATTACCCCCCATTTGCTCATGTTTTCTACTGGGCGCAGCAGTGCGGTGCTCCAGAGTATGGCGGTGGTTTTGGGGATAGCAATCAGAGTAAAAAATTGACTTATACGATAGATCAGTTGAATTTTTTTGGTCCATTTTTCTGGCTGTAAGCCCTGAATGTGATGCGTGAGAGCTGTTTCGCGTGGCTCAGCTGCTACCCATTCACGGAAGAGACGAGGTTCGTATTCCTGTTGTTGCCAGATGGCGAGCAAGTTTTTGAGGGAGTAAGGCAGTCGGGATTTCATAGTGAGGTCTCCAACCAGCGCTGTATGTCTGTCGGGTGAGTGAGGTGAATAAAGTGGTCTCCGCCTGGCACGACGAATACATCGTTTTCTTTGGCAATAGTGCGGAAGCGGTAGGCCATCCAGAGGTCGACCGCCTGATCATGGCTTCCCCAAGCAAAATGCAGCGGGAAGGGGCGTGGTTCCGAAACTGCTTCGGTAATATCCTGGCTGAGAAAACGACGCAGTGATTCCTCTTGGAATGGAGTGGCATTGAGGTAGTCCGTTTCTTGAATGACGGAGCTGTACAGGAAAGCCCGTAAGCGGCCGAGGACACGTCGCTTCATGGCATAAGGAATATATCCCAAAGCAGTGCGAAGTGCGCGTTTTGGCCAACTCAGAGGTCGGACAATCCCAGACGGAGCAATGGCAAAGAAACCAGCTGTAACGGGTGGCAAAGAGAGTTCATCACCATAGGCAAACCAAGCAAAGCTGAAGAGTTTTCCGCCAAATGAGTGGCCAATAACCGCGTGGAGCTGGGTGATACCGCAGCGTTGCAAAAAATCTTCTAACCAGATGCTCCATTGCCACATATCCCAGCCACTGAACGAGCCATCACTCTGCCCAAATCCAGGCAAATCTGGAATAACTACGCGATACGAGCGTGAGAGCATCGGAATATATGGGGCCCAGGTTTCCCAGTTGTGTCCCCATCCGTGGAGAAGCAAAAGGACAGGCGCATCTTTTTTTCCAATATCTTGGTAGTGAATCTGGAGATGTCCGGTGCGGCACGTTGGCATGGTAGGTTTCGTAACTCTAGTGTAGCGCAGAAAGAGGGGAAAAGTAACTTGTTTGTCTTTTTAGTGCGGGTGTTTATGGGTGTGGTGATGACTGGAGTGGAGGTCAATTGGTCTGTCGAGTATTTTGGGCAGGATGAGCAAGCTGGCGGCGGCCAGAAAAGTACTGACGGGCACAGCAGTCACTAAACCAATTGATCCAGTGATGGTGCGCACCATTTCTTCCATGACCAGTTCGCTGTTGAGGGTTACCCAGAGTGGTTCAGGTGAGTCGGCGAACAGGAGGAAAAGAGGTAGGTTGGCACCGGCATACACTAATACCAATGTATTCACGAGCGAGGCGACGTGGGTTTGTCCGACGCGCAGGCTGCGTTGGAAGAGTTCCGCAAAACCGATCTTCGGTTTGGAGGCAAAGAGTTCTTGCACCACGGCAATTTGGGACACGATAATATCGTCGAGAACACCAAGTGTGCCCAAGAGGATACCGCCGAGGAGTAGCCCTTGGAGGCGAATTTCGTTACTTCCCAAGAAACGTACAAAGAGGGCTTCTTCGCTCCCCAGGCCAGTTAAGTGCATGGACTGCACACTGCCATACGAGAGGAGGCCGACACTCAAGAGCACGCTGACGATGGAAAAATAGGCGATGTGAGTAGTCATGTTCCAGCCGTGCGTGATGTAGAGCGTCAAGGCAGAAAGTGCGATGGCACCAAAAATACTTACCAATAATGGGTCATAGCCGCGAGAAAATGCGGGAATGAGCGCCACGGAAAGCACAATAATAGTCGCCGACATGCCCACCACGGAAAGAAGTCCTCGCCATCTGGCTACGGCAAATACCAGTAACAGGAAAAAGGCAAATAAGACCAGCCAAGTATTCAGACGAAAAATATCCACAATTTGGTATGTCGGTTGTGCTTCCGACTGATCGGTAATTGGCGTGGCCTGCACAATAATAGTTTGGCCGGTGCGCAGGAGTTGGTCTTCGCTCAAGGGTGTAAACTCGCTGCCGTAGGAAACGGTGTACTCTGTTTCGTCTCCAGGAATTTGAAAAGAGATTGTTTGCACGGCCATGGTCCGCGCGGTGCTTGGAGCAGCGGCGGGATTTGGTTCGAGGTACTCTGTTTCTACATTTGTTATGCGAGCGCGCTGAAATGAGGTATCAGTAGGCAGAGCTTCAGATGGAAGTGCTGGTTCTTGCGCCGAGACGCTCGTCGCGAAAAAAAAACGAAAAAAGGAAAATCAGAAGTCCGGGAAGAATGGTAGAGAGAAGCTGCTTGTGGTAGGTCATGAACAGATCTATACTAACATGCATGGTCTCCTTTTTTCGACGTTTGAAACTCTGGCAATGGATTCTGATCATCGGTTTAGTGACGGTGATTGGTGGTGGGATAGCTTGGCGGCAGTTTGGCCAAAAAGAGGAAGTTGTCGAAACCATCACACCACGCTATCAGCCGTTGCAGCAGACGTTGGAGTTCACCGGTTTGGTAAATGCGCATGATCGGGTGCAACTTCGTTTTGCTACCGGCGGCGAGGTCATCTACATTGGAGCTCAGGAAGGTGACACGGTGAAACGAGGGCAGACCATAGTGAGTCTGGATCGACGTTCAATGGAGAAGTCGCTCGAAAAATCGCTCAGTTTATATGAAACCCAGCGCCGCACGTTTGAGGGCACAGAAGATACCCTCGGTGATTATATCGATGACGACGATGAAAAACGCGAAGCCGAAAAGAATCAGTTTGCGCTCGAGCGCTCAGTATTAGATGTAGAAATTCAATCTCTCGCTATAGAAAACTCCCGTTTAAGTTCCCCATTGAACGGTGTTTTAGTGACATCTCCCGTCACTGTAACCGGAGTGAATATTTTTGCGACTGATATCTTTGAAATTGTTGATCCCGATACTCTCTATTTCCAATTACTGGTGGATGAAGTCGATGTCGACAAGATGTATGTTGGTCAAAAAGCCTACGTGCGTTTGGATGCTCGCCCCGATGATGTCCTAGAAGCCATCGTGGCGGATATTTCTTTGAAGGCGGCACAAGGTGCGAGTGGAACGGTTTTTCCTGTCGAACTTGATTTTATTGCGCCAGTTTCGATTCAAGAGCAACGGCTTGGCATGAACGGTGAAGCCGCCGTGGTCTTAGCGGAAAAAGATAACGTCTTGACGGTCCCGATTGAAACCGTCACATTCCGTGATGGCGAGAGTTGGGTTGAAGTTCTTGTGGACAGCGAAGTACAACGACGAGTGGTAGTCACTGGTGTCGAAGGTGATGATTCCGTGGAGATAGTGAGTGGTTTGTCGGAAAACGATCAAGTAGTTTTGCCATGACGAAACGAAATACGGGTCCAGTATTAGAGTTGCACGCTGTGCAAAAACGATATCGGCTGGGCGAGCAAACGATTCAGGCCTTGCGTGGCGTTGATTTTACGATCGAAAAGGGCGATTTTGTGGCCATTATGGGACCGTCAGGCTCTGGGAAGTCCACTTTATTGCAGATTGCTTCTCTATTAGATAATCCGAGTGAAGGAGAAGTTATTTTGCACGGCATGGATGTATCCAAGTATTCAGAAACAGAATTAGCCAAAGTGAGAAACCAAGAAATTGGTTTTGTGTTTCAACAGTTTAACTTGTTGGCGAAAACATCTGCCTGGGAAAATGTGGCGCTGCCATTAGTGTACGCCAATGTGTCGCCGGCTGAGCGGCAGCAACGAGCGCAGGCCATGTTGGAGCAAGTTGGTTTGGGTGAACGGCTCGAGAATACGCGGGCTCAGCTCAGTGGCGGCCAACAGCAGCGCGTTGCGATCGCCCGCGCGCTCATCAACGATCCCACCATTATTTTTGCGGACGAACCAACCGGAAATCTCGATACCAAATCGGGCGACGAAATTATGGGCATTTTACAAAATTTCTCGAAAGAAGGTCGCACGATTGTCATGGTCACACACGAAGAAGATATCGCTGCGTATGCGCATCGTATTGTTCATTTGCGGGATGGCCTGATCAGTAGTGACCAGAAAAATGGAAAAAAATAGAGAAGACAACACATGCAGTGGGTTAACACCGTAAAAGTCGCTTGGAAGGCCATTTTTACGAACAAATCACGTTCTCTCCTCACAATGCTGGGCGTCATTATTGGTGTCGGTTCGGTTATTTTGCTGACTTCTATTGGGACTGGTATCCAAAAGTTTATCGAGCAGCAGTTTGAAGACTTGGGTGTGAACACCATTGTGGTGTATCCGTTCCAAATTTTCAGCGAGAGTGGTGGATTCCAGAATGGCGATGATCGATTGGGTGAAATAGCTGGCCAACAATTTTCGGAGCGCGAGGTGCAGGATATTGCTCGTTTGAGTTCGCAAATAGTAGCCGTCATGCCGGAGTCATCGCAGCGCAGCGATGTGGCGTGGCGGAATACCAGCGAAGTGGGCACTATTGTTGGCACTTCGGAAGAGTACGAAATTGTGCGCAACACGAAAGCAGAAAAGGGTCGTTTTTTTTACCGAGCAAGAAGCAAAATCGGGCCAACGCGTGGCGGTGCTCGGAAATACCATTGCCGAAGAAGTTTTTGGGGATGTCGATCCGGTGAATAAAGATGTGCGTATTGGCGAGACGACTTTTACTGTAGTCGGTGTGGCCGAGAAAAAAGGTGGCGGGTTTGGTGGACCTGGTTTTGACCGCTACGTTATGATTCCGCTCGATGCCTATTTCCGTATGTTTGATACTCGCGATGTGAACAGCATGTCGATTAAGGTGCGTTCGAAAGAAGATATTAACGACGTGATCAGTCTGGTGGAGAATTATCTGGAAGAAGAAAGCAATCGCGACGCTGATGATTTCGATGTTTTTGATCAGACCGAAATTCTCAATACTATCAATCAGATTTTGGGTGTTTTGACGCTCGGCCTCGGTGGAATCGCGGCGATTTCTCTTGTGGTGGGCGGTATTGGCATTATGAACATTATGCTGGTCTCGGTAACCGAGCGAACGCGCGAAATTGGCTTGCGAAAAGCCTTGGGAGCGACCCCGAACCAAATACTGTTTCAGTTTCTTATTGAGTCTTCCCTGTTGTCATTTATTGGCGGGGCGATTGGCGTCGGGTTGGCAGCTTTACTGTCGATGGCATTAGTGGTCTTTGCTGATTTTCCCTCGGCGATTACGCTTGATGCGATCGCGCTCGCTTTTGGTGTGTCGTTTGTAGTGGGTATTGTGTTTGGTGTGGCACCGGCGCGCAAGGCGAGTCGCTTGTCTCCAATTGAAGCGTTGCGCTCAGAGTAATTTTCCGCTTCATGATCCGTGTGCTGTATACTGAATGAGAAAGTTATGACCAAGTTTTTCGCTTTTGCCCTTATTTTGGTTGGACTCGGCGGGGCCGCTTTGTGGTATGTGGCGTATCAGCTGCAATTGCCAGATTTAACGCAGGCTCAAACGACGGCACCAAGTATGTCTGTTTCAACAGATGCAATCCAGAATGAAGTGAAGCGTATTGAT
Organism: Candidatus Woesebacteria bacterium; assembly: GCA_021208605.1. GTDB lineage: Bacteria > Patescibacteriota > Microgenomatia > UBA1400 > UBA1396 > JAJOJK01. Next base: position 73,242 of record JAJOJK010000017.1, read on the forward strand.
CAGCAGATCGCGGCACAGATTCGGAAAGTGGGCGAGGAAGGTATTGATTTCAGTATGTTTTCACAAGTGCCCCAAGTGGCGAGTTCATTTCAGCAGGCTTCTCAGGCGACGCTGTCTGCCACTGTGAGCACTACTCCAGAAGAACTCTGGCAGACGCTACGTGAAGAAGGTGCACAAGCTGTAATGGGTTCGCTCGCGAAAAATGCCGAAGTGTCGGTCAACGACCTTTCTACCGATATTATGAACGAAGCACGTTACCAATACTGTGTCGGTGTGGTCGAGCAGTATGAACACAATCGATCGGCAGAGGACGCTGCCCAATAAGCGCGGCGCCTGATATACTAACGCACATGATACTTCCCAAAGACATTCGTGAGCAGTGGCAAGAAGCCGAGCAAAAAGCGAATGAACTCCGTGAGTCTGTCGACACTGTGGCCAAAGAGGCGGAAATTGCCCGTTTGCAAAATTTGACGCTCGATCCCGCGTTCTGGAATGATCAAGTGAAAGCGAAAAAAATAAACCAAGATTTATCTAGCCTGCAGCAAGAACTCGAACGCATCCAGGAGCAGGCACAACTACTGGAAGATATTGCAGCGTATATTGATTTAGTTTCAGAAGAGGAAGACGATGTGCCGGTTTCTGACCTTTATGCACTTTTGTCTCGCTTGCGTGCCGTCAACCAGACTATTGAATTGCAAACGTATTTGGCTGGTCCTTATGATAAGAATGATGCTCTAGTAACGATTCACGCCGGCCAAGGTGGCACGGAAGCCATGGACTGGGCCAGTATGCTCCGCCGCATGTACGAGCGTTACTTCCAACGGCAAGAGTGGAAGTTCGAAACGCTCGAAGAAAGTCGCGGCGAAGAAGCCGGTATTAAATCAGTTACTTTTTTAGTGCACGGTGCGTATGCATATGGGTACCTCAAAGGGGAATCCGGAGCGCATCGTTTGGTTCGCCAGAGTCCATTTAATGCCGATGGATTGCGCCAGACCTCTTTTGCGGGCGTTGAAGTAATGCCCTTTTTAGATGATGAAGATACCTCCATTGAAATTAGCCCAGATGACTTGGAATGGCAGTTCGCGCGTGCTGGCGGAAAAGGCGGTCAAAATGTCAATAAAGTGAATACCGCTGTCTATCTAACGCACACCCCAACGGGAATTACCGTGCATGCTCGTCAAGAACGCAGTCAAGAGCAGAATCGAAAAATTGCTTTGCAGATGCTCCGTTCACAGCTGGCTGAACAGGAAGAACAGAAACGTCGCCAAGAGATTTCTGATATTAAAGGGGAGTACCAACAGGCCTCCTGGGGAAATCAGATTCGCAACTATGTTTTGCATCCGTACCACTTGGTAAAAGATACGCGCACCGAGGTGGAGACCAACGATACGACGGCCGTTTTGGATGGTGATCTCGACACATTTATCTTTGCTGAGGTCTCCCAACTCTAGTTTCTCGAGTAGGGTGTTCGACGGAAAGAACTCATCCTCTTTTGAAATTGCCGTTCTCTTGCTATAGTGAACAGACAGAGATAGAGGAGTTCTATGGCCTTTCAACGTGTCACTATGAAAACGCAAACTGCAACCGATACCAACGGATCAACTCCGACTTCCACCGCAGCTCCTGCAGAGGAGAAGCAGGCGACACCTCGTCCGGAAGCGTTTCGTATGCGCACCGTAGCGCCAGATTCCTCGAAAAAGCAGAGTCTGTTTGACGATACAAAGGAAAAAAACACTATGAAAAATACATTTTCCCGCAAAACACTTCTTATTGGCGCTCTTGTGATGGTGGTGCTTGGTTTGAGTTCCGGTTTCGCTGGTGCATACCTGACGAAACAATCGGGCGGCGTTGCCGTTGTCCCGAAAGAAAATCAGAAAACCGCTCAAGAAGTTGAGAATGCGGTTCGTGTGGGTGCCGTATTTGGTGTACCCGATGAAAAAACATTCAGTGATGACACTACTGGTGTGCTTATCACCGGAGGCTTGGAAGGAGAAGGTTCTCACACACTGCTTCGTCCTGGCGGAGAATCGCAGAATGTTTACCTCACCTCTTCGGTTGTCGATCTAGACCAATTTGAAGGTCACCGCGTGCACATTTGGGGTGAAACCTTTAAAGGCCAAAAGGCTGGTTGGTTAATGGATGTCGGTCGTATCGAAGTCGAAGAACTCGACGCCGACAAGCCAGAGTGGTATACCGAGTCACAATAAAAGAAACAAACGAATTGTACGTCTATGATCCAGTTTGAAAACGTCAGCAAGGTGTTTCCAAATGGGTTTGTGGGGCTGGAAGATATTTCTTTCACGATTGAACCGCAAACACTGACGTATATTATTGGTGAATCAGGAGCGGGAAAAACAACGCTGCTGCGATTGCTTATTCGCGAACTCATGCCGAGTGAAGGCGAAATCTATTTTGGTGGTGAACCGCTCACTCGTTTGTCTTCACGCCATATTCCTCACTTACGCCGTCGTATTGGCGTAGTGTTTCAAGACTACAAGCTGATTCCAGAGCGCACCATTCGCGAGAATATTGGCCTGGTTTTAGAAATCATGGGAGTTCCCCGATCTGAACAGCGCAAGAAGACCGAAGATGTTTTGGATGTGGTCGGACTCGGTGACAAAGCTGATTTGTTCCCAGTGCAGTTGTCGGGTGGTGAGTTGCAACGAGTGTCAATTGCCCGCGCCTTAGCTACAACTCCAGAAGTCCTCTTTGCTGATGAGCCGACCGGAAATCTCGATCCGGAAACCAGCAAAGGCATCGCTGATCTTCTCAAGAAAATTACCGATCTCGGTACAACCGTAATTATTTCCACCCATGACTTGGTGCTCTTGGAAGACTTCCCAGGACGTGAGTTGCACCTTCGTCAAGGAAAGCTCGTTCGTGACACCGCTGCTGACGAAAAAGAAGATACCAAGTCAACTTCCAAGAAGAAATCCACTCCCAAAGAAGCCCCAGCAGAAACCGCAGAGGAAGAGGAGGCGTAATGGCGGCCTTAACGCAAGCGTTCAAAAACATCCGTCGTTCGCCGTATCAAGCTTTTGCGGCGGTGTTGTTGGTGATAGTAACATTTGTGGTCGGCTATTCGTTGGTACTCTTTATGTTGGGTTCGGACCGCGTGCTGCGCTATTTTGAGACGCGTCCACAAGTGACGGCATTTTTTGAACAAGATATTGAAACCGAAATCTTAGAATCGCATGCCGAGGAGTTACGCACACAGTCGTATGTTAGTAATGTCGAGGTGATTTCTCAGGAAGAAGCTTTGGAAATCTATCAGGAGCAGACTGGCAATGACCCAGTCATGCTGGAGTTAGTGACCGCCGATATCTTACCGCCTTCCCTGGAAGTTTCGACTGTGGCGTTAGAAGACCTCGCCCAAGTTGCCGATCAGCTCGAACAAATGGAAGGTATTGACGAAGTTGTGTACCAAGAGGATGTTGTGGACAGCTTGCGCCACTGGTCGACACTTTTGCGCCAAATTGGTTTGGGCGTGACTGGAGTTTTCGCTCTGACCGCCATCTTAATTATTGTGGTCATTACTAGTATTCGCATTGCCAGTCGAAAAGGAGAGATCCGTATTATGCGCCTCATGGGTGCGACCAAGTGGTACATTATGCAGCCATTCTTGTTGGAAGGTGTTTTGTACGGCTTGCTTGGTTCTGTTTTTGCCTGGGGTGTGGTCTACATTGGTTTGTTGTATGCCACGCCGACAATTCAACAATTTTTTGGAGAAGTACACTTGCTGCCGGTACCACCATTACACATGCTTATTTTGCTCGGTGGTGGTTTGGTAGTGGGCGCGAGCATTGGCATGATCGCCAGCTTCTTTAGTACCCGTCGACTTTTCCGTCGATAATCGCTACACTGTGCACTACTGTATGAAACTGCCCCAGTTATCCGCATCAGCCTTTCTGCGACGCCTTGCTGGAATTTGCTTAGTGTTGCTTTTGGTATTTTCCGTTCCGGTTTCAGCGCAAGCGCAACTGATTGATGATGAGCGTCATCAGCAACTCCTTGACGAAATTTCCGAGCTCGAAAAAAAACTTGCCGAAACAAAAGCAGAGAAAAATACACTTTCCGAGAATATTCAATATTTGAATAACCGTATTGCGCTCAACGAAAAAGAAATCGAAAAGACGCAGTATGATATTGCCGTGTTGGATGCCCAGATCAACGATCTCGGACAGCGTATTGTCGGTCTCGAGTCCTCGCTTGGTGAATTGTCGGAAGCGTTAATTGATCGCGTGCAAACCCAGTATAAGCGTCGCGCAACCGATCCTATTAGTATGGTTTTTGCGACCACTGGCCTGTCAGATTTCTTTAAGGAGCATAAGTACTACGAGCGAGTACGGAGTCACACGCAAGAACTCTTGCTGACCACCGAACTCAAGCGTCAGGTCTACGACGAGGAAAAGACCAACAAGGAAGACAAGCAAACCGAGATGGAGGTGTTGCAACAGCGCCTGAACTCGCAGCAGGCGGAACTGCGTCAACAAGAGCAAGCCAAACAGCAATTACTCACGCAGACAAAAAATAGTGAAGCGAACTACAGTCGTTTGCTCTCCGAAGCTCGTGAAGAATTGAACTCGCTGAGTCGATTTACCGAAACGAAAACGGCATCAGGAGTTTTGCCAGCGCAGAACAGTCCTGATGGGTGGTACTTTAGCCAGCGTGATGAGCGATGGGCGAACAACTGTGTTGGCCTGAGTTGTGACTACAATATTTACGAGGTCGGCTGTCTTATTTCCAGCGCCGCTATGGTGAAGAAGAAATTCGGTGAAAGTGTGACTCCAGCGAGTATTGCGGGCAATACCAGCTACTTCTTTGGTACCACCGCGTATATGTTACGTCCATATCCGTCGCCATCAGGCTACTCTTACGCGTACAGTGGATACAATCCGAGCGTGATTGATTCACAGCTCGAAAAAGGAAATCCCGTTATTGTGAAGTTAAATGTGGCTACTCAGTACTCAACTCACTTTGTTGTCCTCAAAGAAGGCAAGGGCGGTGACTACATCATGCATGATCCGTGGGAAGGCTACGATAAGAAATTCACCGATTTTTATTCGCTCGGCCAAATCTCGAGTATGGCATACTTAATTCCTGGTTAACGCTGTCGAAACTGTTCTTTTATTGTCTCTTTTTGTGTGTATGGTAGGAGCGTGTGGAAACGCTTTTGTATTTTGACAGGGATTGGAATTATCTTTTTGACTTGCGCTTCCTCTGCTGTGGCGATTGATGTTGGTGGAGTTCGTGTCCGTGCCGTCTTCCCGAATCCACAAGGCTCGGATACCACGGAGTGGATCTTGATCGAAAATAACGGTTCTCAACCCCTTACAAGTGGTGAGATTACGGTGCGTGATACCGAAGGTTCGGTGCACGGATTTACGGTAGCGGAAGAAATTGCTGCAGGAGATTTTTTGTTCCTTCCGGCAACTGTCAGTGGTATTGCTTTGAATAACTCAACTGATACCGTCGAGATTGTACAGAACAACACAGTCATGTTTACGTCAAAACCCTACCAAGATGCCGAAGAAGACCAAGTGTGGTGGGTGTCAGATGAGAATGCCTGGCAGTGGTCACCGGTAGCGGAATTTTTGGTCCGGCTCGATAACGGCGACTTTGCAGTATCTCCATCGAGTCAGGAAGAAGAGAACACGTCACCCACACCCGATCTTCAGGGCTTACCTGCTGTTACGCCACACCCAGCTTCTGTGAATGAAGCTGATCCAGAAAGTACTCCAGACACGCCACTGGTCACGCCAACACCATATTTGGGCCAGTCACCGCATCTGGAAGCTTCTTTAGCCACACTTTCTGCCCAGCAACAAATGCCATCGGAACCATTGGCCTTTCCCCAATTTGACTTTTCTGCCCAAGAGGATCGATTTATGCAGTGGAAGCGCCAGGCACTCCTCGGGAGTTTGCTGAGATTTTTTCTGGTGGCTGCTTTTTAGTCATTTGCGTGCCGTATTTTTGGGAGCGATACCACTGGCGCTTCTGAAACTCTGTCTGAAGGTTGCTACAATAACGGATATGCTTCGCTTCCTGTGGGAACGCGCGGTACAGTGGGGACCAGCTGTTTTCATTGTGAGCGTCATTACCTTTCTGTCGCATCAGCCAAAGTTACCCGGGCCAGATGGCTTTGCGTGGGAGTTTTTGTGGTTTAAGACGGGGCACTTGGTGGTGTATGCTCTGCTGGCTTGGTCTTTGTATCGGGCGTTGTGGTGGCAGCGGTGGTCGCAAATACTTTCTCGTCGCCAAGTTTGTATCTTGTTAGCCACGGTTGCAGTATTGGCAGTGCTCGATGAGGTTCACCAAAGTTTTATTCCTGGTCGCGGACCACATATTCGCGATGTGGGTATTGATGTACTCGGCGCAATGCTTTTTGTAGTGTGGCATCGGTGGAGTTCCCAAATTATATCGCCAGAGCAGTAATACGCCAGGAGTTTTCTCGAGCAAGCGTGCTATAATTTTGTTCTTGCCACCCGTGCTGAGAGCACGGGGAACCCCGCCGGGATGTAGCTCAGATGGCTTAGAGCGCACGCATGGGGTGCGTGAGGTCGCTGGTTCGAGTCCAGTCATCCCGACTCATGAAAAACTGCCAATTGGTCAGTTTTTTTATGAGTTGTGGAATGTCGGAGCGCGCCAAGTTCGACGCCGCCAAGTGCATGTCGTAGACGCACATGGCTAGTACTGGGAGGCGTTTACGCCGAGCAGTGATCCAGACACCTTATACCTTACGAGAGCGAATTGACTCGCGACGGGGTGAGCCTACCGATTTCCCTCCTACACCTCATTGGCTTCTCGTACCTGCAACGCAGCCAACCGCGACAACATTTGCATATACTCGCGCAAAAAAATGAGTTCAGGTTCTTTCTCTAAGGCCTCCGCAGGGATACGAGAAAGATGTTGCGCCGCGGAAAAAAGCAGGGCGTTTGTGCTGGCTCTTCCCTCGGGCGAGATGTTGGGATCGGTATAGATGTTCAAAAAGTGTTCCAGTAACTGCCTCAGTGCGGAATGAAGCTTTTGCCGAGTAGAGTCTTTGTCATAGATATCAGATTGGAGTGCGTTTATGTCGCGTATGTACGTTTTAATCTCTTCGTGATGCGACGCAATGCGGCCGTGTCTTCCAAAGATCCACTCTGTAGCCTGCCCGATGCGGGCTTTTGCTTGGGTAAAGGTGTAGGCTAGAAGGGAAATGTTGTTTGTACTGCGTTGAATATTTTCTACGGCGCGACTAAAACTGATAGGATGGGAGTGTGATTCGCTGGAGATATTGCGTGAGTACCGAGCGACCGTATCGGGCGAGAATGGCAACTGTGGATTGTAGACATGAACCGCTAACTCGATCAAATCTTTGAGCCAGACAGATTGCGATTCCATTGTCTCTATTTTTTGCTGCATTGGTTCTTGCGACAGTGCCTTGCGCAAACGGAGTAACCCAACAATGGCTTGGGAAAGATCCGCGGTGGAGTCGCCTTTATAGGCTTCGCCACGATAGATGGTGTGTTTGTTGATGGTGGTGATGAGATCTATCAACTGTGATTGCGGAGGGCGCTCATTTTCAGTTTGTCGTTGATCCGGGCCAGAAAGTGGTTCTAATGGAAGCGGTGGTTCTACCCTGTCCTGTTTTTGTCGGCGAATTTGCACCATATCAAAACCTATTATAGAGAACGAGCGTGGTGAAAGATAGTCTGTGTTATCGAGAGATAGGACTCAGATGAGTTCGAGCTCTTTGAGTACTCATCACAAAGCAATGACCAATAACATCTCTATTCTCTGATTCCTGAACTTTGAATTTTAAGTAAGCAGGATTACTACTAGATTTACCAAGATAGATAATCGCTGTTTTTGCTGGTAGCGTTTGCCAATTGAGAGGATGGCTAAAGTTACGCTGTAGTTCCTGAGCAATGAAGTACGTGCTGTTTACAGTATATTCAAGTTTCTGATCACCACTCAGTGGTCCTAAATATCGTTGATCTACTGTTTCTTGGCGTCTTGGTTTTCTCATACTTCTCCTTAAGTCCCATAGTATATATCAAAAACTATTTTTTGGATAGAAGATATGCCGTACAATAAACAGCATGCAAATTACAGACGCCGCCTACGGTTTCGTTCCATTCATTATCAAAAATGGTGAACCACTCTATCTAGTAACCCTTCACCACAAAGGCCACTGGGCATTCCCAAAAGGCCATGCCGAAGGCAATGAAACTCCGCTTGAAGCTGGTCTGCGCGAACTCCGGGAAGAAACCGGATTAGAGCCAAAGCGTATCTATGAGCAAGCTACGTTTCTGGAAGAGTACACGTTTACCGATCCCGATGGCAATGAAGTAGAGAAGACGAATACCTTTTGGTTGGCTGAGATGCCGCACCAAGAAGTGACTCCACAAGAAGCGGAAGTGGATGACTTTGCGTGGTTGCCATATGACGAAGCAATGGAAAGAATGACTTTTGCGAGCGCAAAAAAATCATTGCTGCGTGCTCATGAGCTTTTTGAGCAGTACGTTCGCGAGTAATTTGCTCCTGTTTTCCTCAAGAAAATTTGGTAGGCTGAGCACAGCTACACAGCACTTCTTCGTTGAAATCGTTGTGTTTTTTATACCATTACAAAGGACTCAGGCCTGCTCAGTATGCAACAAGAAATGTCAGCTTCTTGGATTTTTAAAGTGGCGGAAATTTTAATTTTGGCGAGCCTGCTGGTTTTGCTTCCGGGTCGATCAGACACTACTCGCAGTTCGCGTATCGCCGCGCCAGAGGTGGAAGCCGCTGAGCTGAGTACCGCTTCTGGTGAGTTGACAGTTGAAAACGCACAATAAGCGAACAAACTCCGAAAACATTTGCTAGAATGAGATTCTATGCCCGACAAGTACACTGCCGTGTGGGTCAGCCACACCTCAATCTCCGACTTCCTGAAGTGTCCCCGTTCGTACTATTTGAAGAACGTGTATAAAGATCCTAAAACCAAACACAAGATCCAGCTCATGGCCCCGCCATTAGCGCTCGGATCGGCAGTGCACGAAGTCTTGGAGTCTTTGTCGGTTATTCCCACGGACAAGCGATTTGATGAACCTCTCTTAGAAAAGTTTGAACGGGCATGGAAAAAAATATCCGGCAAAAAGGGTGGTTTTCTCAGTGCCGATGTGGAAGCAACGTATAAACGACGCGGTGAGGCGATGCTGCGCCGGGTTCAAGAAAATCCTGGTCCGCTGACTCGTTTGGCGGTCAAAATCAAAGAAGATTTGCCGCATTATTGGTTGTCAGAAGAGGACAACATTATTTTGTGTGGAAAAATTGACTGGCTGGAGTATTTCCCTGACAGTGACAGTGTGCACATTATCGACTTCAAAACCAGTAAAACAGAAGAAGACGGTGGTTCGTTGCAATTACCGATTTACCACTTATTGGTTCATAACTGTCAACGTCGCAAAGTCGATGGTGCTAGCTACTGGTACTTAGATCTTAATGATGATCTTACTCCCAAAGAGCTGCCAGACCTTGTGGAAGCGCACGAAACCGTCCTGAAAGTAGCGCGCGATATCAAGACAGCGCGCAACTTAGAGCGATACCGTTGTCCGCATGGTGAAGAAGGGTGTTATGCTTGCCGCCCCATGGAACGCATTTTGAAAGGCGAGGGCGAGTTTGTTGGTGAAAACGACTATCGCCAGGATGTCTATATTTTGCCGCCGGCCTCTAAAGAGGACGAAGAGGAAAGTATTATTCTGTAAAGGCAATTTGACTGTTCTCTTTTAGAGTCGGTCAAAACCGTCATCCATTGGTTTCTGTTTCTTATCGGCCCAGTGGTGGAGCCAACCAACCCCAAATCCAATTACGACGATAGCTATGAATGTAATCAGGGTATTCGTCCAACCGAACTGAGCTGGCGAGAGTTTGGTAAGAATCGGTTCGTCATCGATAACACCGGTGACTTCCACAAGTGGCCAGAGAACATACCAAGAAGACACGAGCAAACCCAGCAAAACGGCCATCAGCTGATCTCGGTAAGACTCAAAAGCAGCTTTGAGCATACGAACAGTGGTCAAGAAACCGGCAATAATGCCGCTTCCTAGGAAGAGAAGATTCATCACGTCTTGCATATCGAATGTACCGTGTACGATTTGGGAAATCAGACCAACTACATATGTATAGAGTCCTAATACCAGCAGCATGAATGAGCCACTGACTCCAGGGAGGACCATGGCGGAAATAGCGATCATGCCGCCTAAAAAGAGGTACAGCGGGTGAGCATTTGTGGCGGTTGTTTCATTTCCTCCCAACCCAATAAAGACCATAAGCAAGGTGATACCTGTGGCTGCAGCAATAATCATATTCGCAGCAGTTTTTTTCTCCATCTGTGAGTAGACGATATGGAGTGTAGGCAAGGAGAGTGCGAACAGAACGGTATACAGTTGGCTCGTGTAAGAAACCAGTAGCCAACTCATGATAGACGATAAGGCTAAGATGGCGGAAACCATACCGAGTCCCAGGGGAATACCAAATGGCCACCAGCGAATGCTGAGAAACTGTTCTTTTACTTCAGAAAATGTTTTTTTCCCAAGTATGAGGAGAACACAATTTTTTGCAAATTCTGTTCCCTGATAGAGAAGTTCGATAAAGTCATCATAAATACCGAGTAAAAGAGCGAGTGTGGAACCACTGACGCCAGGAATAATCTCTGCAATACCAAGGATGATACCTTGCAGGTAATTTTTCAAAGGAGAAAGAAGTGCTTGCATGCAGATATCCTAGCACGTTCTTAATTGTTTGGGGTACTGCCCGAGCAGGAACTGTCACAACTTCCTGCCCGGGAAAGATATATAGAGAGACGGTTAGACCCACCCACGCAGGAACATGGCGTCTATGACGCGTTTTACTGCCAAAATGTAAGCGGCCTGACGATAGGAAACCTCCAGTCGTTCTTGCCAATCGGCAATCGAATCATAGGCAGTCAGCATTTTGTCGCGGAGGGAGTTTTCGACTCGTTCGGCGTTCCATTGGTCTCCAGAGAGATTCTGTACCCATTCGTAGTAGCTCACCGTCACGCCGCCGGCGTTGGCTAAAACATCGGGAATGACAATAACGTTGTTCTTGACGAGAATGGCCTCGGCTTCCGGCGTGGTCGGTCCGTTTGCCAATTCCAAAACTGTATGGGCCACAATTTGAGACACATTATCTGCTGTAATAGCGTTTTCTAACGCGGCAGGTGCTAAAACATCTGCCTGCACGCCGACGAATTCATCGGCCGCAACAAACGTGATATTTTTCTCGGCCGCGATTTTTTGGAAAGATCCCATTTCTTGTTTCCAAGTTTCGAGTTGTTGTGGGTCGAGACCATCGGCGTTATAGATTCCGCCACTGGAGTCCGAAACCGCGACAATTTTGAATCCAAATCCGTGCGCGAGTCGCGCAAACCACATACCCACATTTCCAAAACCTTGCACAGCTACTGTAGTTTCTGCTGGCTTCCAACCGAGTCTTTCCGCGTGGTGTTGAAGAATAAAGGCCCCGCCTTGGCCCGTGGCTTCTGTCCGTCCAACTGAACCACCGAGCTCGAGGGGTTTCCCGGTATAGGTACCAGGAGCATGCAGACCGACTTTCTTTTCGTAGGCATCAAGCATCCAGGACATGATTTCACCATTGGTGTTGACGTCAGGAGCTGGAATATCTTGTTGTGGGCCGATTTTGTCGGCTAACCACTCCGCATAGGCACGGGAAAGTTTTTGCAATTCGTTGGATGAGAGTGTTTTGGGATCGACGATAATGCCGCCTTTTCCACCACCAAGAGGAAGATCGACGACGGCAGTTTTCCAAGTCATCCATGTAGAGAGTGCTTGCACTTCGTCTTCAGAGACTTGCTGATGGAAACGGATACCACCCTTAAATGGACCGCGTGCGTCGTTGTGTTGGCTCCGGAAGGCACGAAATGACTTGGTACTGCCATCATCTCCAGTAATTTCCAAGGTAGTTTCGTGAAAGCGTTGTGGTTTTTTGAGGAGTTCAATAGCGGCAGTTAAGCGACTTTGATCAGAAGCGGAAAAAAGAGGTTGTAGAGCGGGGAGAACGGCATCAAGTTGTTGGTGCGCGACAGTAAGTGGTGACACTGACATACGACCTTTCTACTACGTGTGTAGTTATTTGATTGAGCCTCAGCATACTCCACCATTTTTCTGAATGCAAGAAAGTGGTATCATGCGGGTATGGCACAAAAACTCCTTCGACGATCAAAAAGCGACCGCGTCATTGCTGGCGTAGCTGGCGGTATGGCCAAGTACTTTGGTGTTGATGTAGTACTCGTTCGTTTAGTGTGGGTCTTTCTCCTGTTGCCCGGTGGTTTCCCCGGTTTATTGCCCTATTTAGCCGCTTGGTTCATTATTCCTGAAGAAA
>JAJOJK010000018.1 GCA_021208605.1 Candidatus Woesebacteria bacterium
CATTCGCCTTGCGTCTCAGATCGGCACCGGCCTTTCTGGCGTACTGTACGTGCTGGACGAGCCAACGATTGGTCTGCACCAGTCGGACAACGATCGCCTGATACACACACTCCAGTCGTTACGTGACCTCGACAACACCGTCGTCGTCGTCGAACACGACCGCGATGTCATGCTGGCGAGTGACGAGATTCTCGACTTCGGTCCCGGTGCCGGTATTAACGGTGGCGAGGTGATCGCTCAAGGCACCCCGGAAGAACTCATGAAAGATCCCAACTCCGTTACCGGTCGCTACCTGGCGCGGAAAAAAGATATCTGGTTACCACTCCGCCAACGCACTGCCGAACAGAAAAAACAAACTCTCGGTCTGCGCGGTGCCTCCACGCATAATCTCAAAAATATCGATGTTGAGTTCCCACTGCACCAGCTGGTGTGTATTACCGGTTTGTCCGGCTCAGGAAAATCCACACTTCTCTATGACACACTCTATCAAAATATGCGCAAAGAGCTCGAACTGACGGTGGACCAAGAACCCGGAAAAATTGATTCCATCTACGGTGTTGAGCACTTTAAGCGCGTGGTCATGATTGACCAGAGCCCAATTGGCCGCACACCGCGCTCCAACCCGGCCACCTATACCAAAGTTTTCGACCTCATCCGCGAAGTTTTCGCCAACACCTCCGAAGCCAAAGAGCGTGGCTACAAGCCAGGTCGCTTTAGTTTTAACGTCAAGGGTGGTCGCTGTGAAGCCTGTGGCGGTGAAGGCCAAGTCAAGATTGAGATGCAGTTCCTGCCAGATGTCTACGTCAACTGTGAAATCTGTAACGGCACCCGCTACAACCGCGAAACCCTCGAAGTCACCTACCATGGCAAAAACATTGCCGAGGTGTTGGAGATGGATGTCGACGAGTCGGTCGCATTTTTCAGCCACTATAAGAAACTCCAAGAAAAGCTCCTCGTTCTGCAAGATGTGGGCTTAGGCTACATTCGCCTCGGACAACCGGCCCCAACTCTCTCTGGCGGTGAAGCCCAACGCGTCAAGCTCGCCAAAGAGCTCACTACCCGCACCACTATGCATACGCTGTATTTACTCGATGAACCCACTACCGGACTTCACTTTGAAGATGTCAAAAAACTCCTGCATGTCCTGGACCGCCTGATCAAACAAGGCAACTCCATGATCATGATCGAGCACAACTTAGACGTTATTAAAAATGCGGACTGGTTGGTTGACCTCGGCCCAGGCGGCGGAGACTACGGTGGACAAGTTGTGGCCACTGGAACACCGCTGCAGATTTCACAGCATGCTGAGTCAGAAACCGGGAAGTATTTGGTGGAAGAGATGCGGCATCGGCCAAAATCGTTGTAGTTTTGTTTACATTGTAAGATACAATTTCTAAAATGCCTCCTAACAATCCGTTTGCAGAATCACATGATTTGTTTCTTGAGCAGTTCGAACAAGTAAACCACTTGTTTGATTTTGATGAAGAAATTCTGAAAATTTACGACACAATCTTTGGAGAACAAATTAAAAACTTGCGGCTTATAAAAGCTACCGCAGCAGTTCGCAAAGCGGAAGAAATGCGAATATTTCTCAAAGAGAAAATGCACCTCACTCAGCAACTCTCTGTACCCTTTGAACTTCTGTATGATCACGCTATCGTTTATTCAGTCAGCACACTCGAAAATTTCCTCTCTGACATTTTTCAAAAATGTCTTACTCACTACACAACGAAAAATTCGAAATTTGCTGAAATTCTCAGAAAAAGAAACAATGGAAAAGACAAAGATTTTAGTATTTCTCCGGACCTGCTTGTTGAACACCAATTTGATCTTCATACAGCCATTGGATCAATAGTTATGGAAAACGATAAAGGCATCAATTTTCAGGATTTAAAGTGCATTTTGCAAACGTTCCAAGACTATTTTTCCTTAGACGTACGAGAAGAAATTCAACCGCTCAAAGATAAAGTAATACTTGCCCATGCCTCCCGACATATCATTCTTCATCAAGCCAGAAGAGTAAACTCAAAATTTCTGCACCAAATCAGAAATACAAAATATATAAATAAATTTGAAGAACATACGACTCTTTCCTATGACGAAGACTTTGTGAAAGAACTCGTCAATTCACTTCAACAAACCGGAGAAATCATCTACAATGCAGTAAAGGAAAAGTATGTCAGTTCATAAGCTCTCTTTGAATCGACAGCTCATTGTCGCTTTTGCCAGTAATCTTCTTCAATCGAACACAAGTAACAAAATACTTGTCTCGAATACTGAAGAAAACAGTAACTATATTTTTGAAAAAATTAAAAAGGGTTCCGATACGTTTATCACCACCAACACTGGTGAGTGTTTTTCGTTGCAAAGGAAACCAGGGGATGACATTTTTATCCTTTCTGACTATGAAAATAAGCAGCACTTCGGTTTTCGAAAAAAATCGAACAATAAAGTGATTGCATTCGACTATACCTCACTGTCACTCTACGACATTCAAAAAAAGAAAAATACATTCTCATTTATCAATGTTCTCGGAGAACCTGAGCAAAGTTTCACGGTCCAATCTGCATAAACAGTTTTATTGTAGGGTGAGAACAAAAACTCAAACATTTCTTTGAGCAAAACGATTGCTTGTACATCTTTGCACTTCGTCAGTTTCCAAACCGTAGCCAGTGCCTGTGGCGTCTTGAGATCATTGGTCATCTGATACACAAAATCGTCGTAGATTTTTTGCAGCTCGGCAGACAGAGTAACCGCACCCACCTCCGGCACATCTTCCCAACTCTCATACGCACTCTGCTCCAGCAGCTGCTGCGCCTTTCGCTGCAACTTCTCATAGCCTTTTTGCATAGCTGCCAAACTCTCCCAGGTAAAGTTGAGTTCGTCACGATAATTGGCACTCAAAAACAGCATTTTCAAAGCCATCGGCGAAAAACCTCGCTCTTCCACATCATCCAACGTGTAAAAATTTTCCAAAGACTTGCTCATCTTTTGACCATCAACCAACAAGAAGTTGTGGTGCACCCAGTACTGCACAAACGGTCGCTTGCCAGTAGCGTTTTCTGCCTGGGCAATTTCGTTGGTGTGGTGAACGGGGATGTGATCGATGCCACCGGTGTGAATCTCAAATTGCTCGCCGAGATAGCACATGCTCATGGCGGAACACTCAATGTGCCATCCTGGAAATCCTTTGCCCCAAGGAGAGTCCCACTCCATGGCGCGTTGTTGGTCGGTGGGCGAGAACTTCCAGAGGGCGAAATCGGCTGGGTTGCGCTTGCCTTCAGTGACGCCGATGCGCGCGCCTTCCTTTTGCTCTTCTAATTGCAGGCGCGCGAGCTCTCCGTAGTGGGGGTCTTGACTGGTGTCGAAGTAGATGCCGTCGCCAGGAATTTCATAGGTGAAGCCGTTTTTTTCTAAGGCCTGCACTTGGGCGATTTGCTCGGCAATGTGATCGGTGGCTCGCGGAGCCGTATCGGGGCGTCGTACTTCCATTCGATCCAGTTTTTGCCAGAAATCTTCTTCAAAATGCTGAGCAACTTCCCACACGGTCTTACCAGTTTTGCGCGCACCTTTTTCCATTTTGTCTTCGCCCGTGTCACCATCAGATACGAGATGGCCGACGTCGGTGATGTTCATAACGTGATTCACCTGCCAACCCGTTTTTTCCAACGTTCGTACTAACACGTCGTCCATGGTGTATTTGCGCATGTGACCAATGTGCGCATAGTCATACACCGTCGGACCACAAGCATAGACCCCAATCTTGCTATCATTTGATAGAGAAGATATAGTTTCTACCTGTTTTGATGATGTATTGTAGAGTTTCATGTATTTTTATATTTCCTGAGTATTTTTGACATTGTATCATCGACTCTTGAGAGACAAGAATGGTAAACACCTACTCTGGTTTTTGGTGCTCGAGCTGTCGAATCTCCATATCGTTACTTGATTGGGTAACGGGAGCGTCAATTTTTCCCTGCTCCATGAGTTGCTGGTCCACTGCTTCGCGTTGCGATTTCGCTTCTTCCACAAGTGCGGTAGACTCTGCCAGCTTGACTTGAGCCTGTTGGTCATACTCGGCCTGCTTTGCAGCCAGTTGCGCTTGGAAAGCAGCTTCTTCATCGTCTTTTTTCTTCTGCTCGTTGTCGACTTGCTTCTTTTCGGCTTCTGCACCGGCTAATATTTCTTCAAGAATATCGAGCGGGGACTTCTCTTCGCTTTCGGACTTGGCGCTTTCCTCTTCAGGAGTCGTTTCGGTGTCTAGCGACGCACTCGAATCATCGGGAATCGTACCAACAGCCGGAAAAGCATCAGCGGGTGAAGGTGTGGGTGATTCATTAACTGCAGGCGCAGCTGGAGCTTCAGGAGCATCGGGAGTAGCAGGAGTTGTGTCAGCCGTAGGCGCGGGACTTTCAGGCAGAGGCTGCGGCACCGTTTGTTGCGGGAGAGATTCTTCCAGAGGTGGTACAGCAGGGGTAACCAGCGGAGCATCTGGTTCCAGCTCAGTCTCCATCTGCGTGGGAGCCTGCCCTGGCATACCCGACGGCATACCGAGACCAATGGTCTCTTGCGGAACAGCCTGGACGTCACCGTCTATCTCTACTTCATGCGCATGCACGACGGTGTCATCAGAAACAGGGGTATTGGAAGTGTTCGGCTGATTTGATGCTTGGGGCTGAGAATTTACCGGAAATTGGGAATCTTGTGTCATACAGATAGCGTACGTTTCCGCGCCAGGAACGTCAAGTAAAGGAGTCTCTTTTCTCCTTGAAACTACAAATTACGACGGCCTTCAAGCGCGCGGGACAGCGTCACGCCGTCAGCGTACTCGATATCAGCGCCGACAGGAAGTCCGTGACCAATACGAGAAATGGCAATTTCTTCTGGACCATAGCCAGCCTCACGAATCATCTTCTCAATATAGAGCGCGGTAGCTTCGCCCTCCATGGTAGGATTGGTGGCCAAAATAACTTCGGTAACGCCATCTAAACGGTCTAAAATGTCGCGCAGGTAAAGCTGTTCCGGACCGATATTATCCAATGGAGCAATGACTCCGTGGAGGACATGATAAAGGCCTTTGAAGGTGTTAGTACGCTCGAGGGCAATCACGTCCAAAGGGTTTTCCACCACACACAAGACCGACTGCTCCCGAGTAGCGTCACTACACACGAGACACAGCTCGGCTTCATCAATGTTATGACACTGTGTACACAGGCGCGTATTGCGCTTGAGGTTGAGCAAGGCCTGCGAGAAATCCTCCACCACATAGTCAGGTACATGAATGAGATAAAACGCTAGTCGTTGCGCCGATTTCGGACCAATGCCAGGCAGTTTTTCAAACTGCTCCACCAGCCCCTGCACCGAACGGGGAAGTTTCATGAAAAAGGGTCTCCTTTATGGATGTAATTCCAGAGTCTTAACGACCCTGGTCGCCACCAAACATGCCGCCGAGTCCACCGGTCATCTCTTGCAGTTTACCAGCGGCTAACTCTTGGGATTTCTTGATGGCTTTGTTCAAAGCGGTTACAGCGACGTCAGAAGAAACACCCTGAACGCTGAACTCGAGAATACGTTGGTCACCAGAAATGACAACACGTACATCACCTTCTTCGATCACAATCTCTTCTTGCGCTAACGCCTGCTGCATCTGCATAGCTTGCTTGCGCAATTGATTGATGTCTCCGAGGGCCTTGAGGGGATTCTGCATGGGTTCCTTTTCTTTTTTCTCTTGTTTGGGATTCAGTATACCATCGAGCTACTTGATTGTCAGAAAGATGTTTGTGTCGTGGACTTATGTTTCGACCGAAAGCAGCGCTTCTTCAACGGCTGCCACTAGAAGATCGTCGTGGGCTTGTGCGGAGACATCTACCACCGCCTCATCTGGCCGTTGAAGGAGATCATACACAATTTCAATATCCGTTATTCCGAGACGCTGCTCGAACACTTCTTTGACGGCTCGGGCGTACTTGGTCGTTTCGAGGCGTTCCTTATGAAACGGTAAACTCAAGGCAATATGTACGGCAGAACCTTCCAGACGGCCAGGTTCGGCGTTGCGCAACAACGACTCTACCGCGGTACTCTTTTCGCGCATAGCCAACAAAATGCCGGGCCATTCTTTATGCAGCGGACCTTCTTTTGCTGGTTTGCTCACTGGTTTGCGGAGTGGCTGAGTTGCCGAGGCTTCCACGGCAGAACTCGACGCAGTTTTCGGAGTGTTTTGGGTTGGAGACACTTCTTGTTCGGTCATAATGCGCTCCGCTACAGGCACTGCTTGCTCACGGCTAATATCTTCTTTTTCGCAAGCCATCGTGGTGGTTTTACTCTTGGGAGTGGATTTTGCTTCGTTGGGATCAGGATCCGTGTTGCTCGATTTTTCGCCCACACACCACCGGTAACAGGCCACTTCTAGAGCAATACCCTCCACCGGTTCCGAACCGCCCAGTCGCTGCGAAAAGTGCTCCAACAGATCTACAATGTTGACGAGGGTCTTTTTCGCTTCCTGACGCTGAATTGCCCGCGATAAACGCTCCTGCAAAGCAGCGAGCAATGCTTGTTCTAAGGCGCGAAACGAAACTCCCTTTTGCCGCGCATTCGTAAAGTACTCCGATACCGCAGCGACATCTTTGGTGGCCAATGCCCGCAAAAGGTCAGTGACTTCTTCGTCGGAACCCAGCACGGCCGCCGCAAGTTCGGGACTTACTGCGCCATCGCGAATGATTTGCTCGAAGTACTTCACCGCATCACGGAAGCTCCCGTTGGCAACTTTGGCCAAGCGAGCAGCGATGTCATCATCCAGAGTGATCTCTTCGGCTTCTGCAATGGTGTGCAGTACACCGGCAATTTCATCGGTCGTGGCTTGACGGAAGCGAATCAGTTGGCAGCGCGATTGCACGGTAGCTGGCACTTTATGGAGTTCGGTCGTTGCCAGGACAAATACCACATTTTTCGGTGGTTCTTCCAGCATTTTGAGCAACGCGTTGAAGGCTTCATTGGTAAGCATGTGTACTTCGTCGAGAATAACGACTCGCACAAAACCTTCTGTTGGCACGACTGAAATATGCTCTTGAAGTTGGCGCACGTCATCGATTCCGCGGTGGCTGGCGGCATCTTGCTCGATAACCACTTGCGAACGCCCCTCGGCAATTTTGGCCAAAACAGGATCTTTGCCATCTGGCTCAACAAACTTGCCTTTGCCCTCCTGGATAACAGATTGATTGCGAGGATCATTTAACACTCGGGCTAAAATGCGCGCCGAAGAGGTCTTCCCGGTGCCTTTGGGGCCAGCAAATAAATACGCGTGCGCAAACTGCCCGGCATCGAGCACATTCTGCAACTGTTCGCGAACAGGAGCAATGTGTAAATCAGAAACATTTTGGGGTCTATACTGTCGATACCATGCCATGTGAGATACCATCGTAACACATGCTGAGAAATTACAAGTCTCTAGCGCAATCCAACATTCTCTTCGAGAGTATCAGATACTGTAACACCACGAAAAAGGAGCCTTGCGGCTCCTTCTTCCATATTTACAAATAGATGTATTTAACGCTTTGGACTTTGGCGTTTGGTACGGGCGCTTCCACCACGACCTGGTTTGCGAGACTCTTTCATACGAGCGTCGCGGGTCAGGAGGCCAGCGTCCTTGAGGGCTTTTTTGTAACCTGAATCAATTTCTACCAAAGCACGCGCAATACCGTGAACGGCAGCATCGAGCTGAGCAGAAGCACCAGAACCGAGCACCTTCACACTGACGGCAAACTTGCCGAGGGTGTCGGTAACACGGAAAGGTTCCAAGAAGCGAGCTTCAGGGGAGACAACAGCGTCGAAGTACTCAACCATAGGTTGGTCGTTAACGACGTAGTCACCAGGCTTGGTGTACAAACGAACACGAGCATTAGCAGTCTTGCGACGACCAACGGTGGCAATGTACTCACCCTTTGGAAGAGAAACGACCTGTCCAGATTTTTTGGCTGGAACAGCTTGCTGCTTCTTCTTTACCTTTTGAACTTTGTTGTGACTCTTTTTAAATTGTTTCGCCATACTGTCCTCTTATTTCGCTTGCTTCAGTTTGTCTTCGTAGGCGTGTTCGGCACCAGCGAACACTTTCAAGCGACGCAAACGAGGGGTTTGCTGCTTGTTCTTCGGGAGCATGCCCTTCACAGCGCGTTCGATCACCTGTTGTGGATCACGGTCCAAAAGCGTAGCAAAGTTTTCTTGCTTC
This sequence comes from Candidatus Woesebacteria bacterium, assembly GCA_021208605.1. Taxonomy (GTDB): domain Bacteria; phylum Patescibacteriota; class Microgenomatia; order UBA1400; family UBA1396; genus JAJOJK01. The sequence goes on from JAJOJK010000018.1 coordinate 8,222, forward strand.
AGTCCACCTGGACGACCACTGTGACGGTAGTACATCTTGTCTTGCTCTTTGTTACCGGTAACGGCCACTTCACTGGCATTGATCACGATGACGTAATCACCACCATCCACATGCGGCGTGAAGGTTGGTTTGTTCTTTCCAATTAAGAGCGTGGCTGCTTCCGCAGCGACTTCACCGAGGACGCGTCCTTTGGCATCAACGAGATGCCATTCACGCTGTACATCCTGCGGTCGTTGCATAAATGTTTTTTGCATGACTACCCAATCTTACTTTTCTTCTGCCGCTTTTTTCTCGGTCTTGGTAGACGAAGCGGACTTTTTGGTTGTTTTCTTTTCAGCCTTTTCGGTCTTTTCGGCCTTCTCAGCTTTTTTGGCTGGCTTGGCTTCTTCATTCGCTTCAGCTTTTTCAGCTTTGGCTGCAGGTTGGTTTACCAACTCGATGAGAACCATGTCAGCGTCATCACCACGGCGACGACCAATGCGAGTCATGGTGGTAAAACCAGATTCGCGATCTTGCATAGCGGGAGCTACGCTGTCGACCAAGTGATTCACAACTTGCTTAGAACCAAAGAAGCGTTCCAGCAAACGACGAGCCTGGACAGTGCCTGGCTTGGCGCGGCTGATTAGCTTATCAGCCAGACGCTTCACTTGCTTAGCCTTCTGAGAGGTGGTTTCGATGGCACCGTGCTCAAACAAGTTGACTAACAAGTTTTTGAACATCGCCTTGCGGGCTTTGGTATCACGGTTAAATGACTTACTTTTTACTCGATGTCGCATAGCTATCCTTATTCTTCCTGAGCGGCCTCACTGGCACTGCCTTCTTTGAAGGTGGCGCCGACTTTTTCCAAGGCTTCAGCAACGATGTCGACTGACTTAGCACCGAGATTCTTCACGACAGAAACTTGGGCTTCGGTTGCTTGAGAAAGATCACCCACGGTGCTGTAGCCACCTTTACGGAGGGCATTCGCAATACGGGTTGGGAGATCCAACTCTTCAATGGTTAAACGAGAGACTTCGTCAGTTTTCTTGGCAACTGGTTCGCTGCTGCGTTCCAGAACGTCGGTTGGATTGATCACTTGTTGGAAGTGAGCAATCAAGATCTCAGCTGAGTGGTCGAGAGCTTCTTTGACGTCAACGGTACCGTCGGTCCAGACTTGCATGATCAAACGATCAAAGTCGGTGCGGCGACCAACACGGGTCTCTTCAACGGAGTACGCAACTTTCACGATTGGTGAGAAGACAGCGTCAACGAGTAAGGTACCAGTGATGTCGTCGGTTTGGCGAGATTCAGCAGTGCTGTAACCAGTGCCTTGTTCGACAGTGAACGTGATCTCCAACTTGGCGCTGGCATCTAAAGAAGCCAGGTAGTGGTCAGGGTTCACAATTTCGACACCAGCTGGACAAGAAATGTCACCAGCAGTCACTTCGCCGCCTTTAGCAGACAAAGTTAAGGTGGAGGCATCACTCAAATCAGACTGAATGCGAATACCTTTGATGTTCAAGAGTAAGTCAACAATATCTTCCTTCAAACCTGGCAAGGTAGAAAATTGGTGTTCAACACCAGAGATCTTCACTGCCGTGATCGCATGACCAGGGATAGAAGATAAAAGAACACGACGTAAAGCATTTCCAACAGTGTGGCCGTAACCACCTTCTAGAGGTTCACAGACGAGCTCTGTGTAGTTGCCTTCCTGTTTCGCAAGTGTGACGTTAAATCGGGGGGTAATCATATGCTTTTCGCTCCTTACTTTCTTATCGTGAGTAAAATTCAACCACGAGCTGTTCTTCAATTCCTTCAGTAATGTCTTCACGCTCTGGCAAAGCACTGACTTTACCCGCAGTTGCTTCACGCTCTAACCATTTTGGCACATTTGTGTTCTTGTTGGCTAGTTGTTCTGCAATGTAAGGGATTTTGGCGGCTTTATCACCGAGCTGCACCACATCACCCACGCTGACGCGGAAGGATGGGATGTTCACCTTGCGACCATTCACACTAATGTGACCATGGTTCACAATTTGGCGAGCGGCGGCCCGAGTGGGAGCAAAGCCCAAGCGGAAAACCACGTTATCCAAACGACGCTCTAACAACTTCAGCAGCTGCTGACCGGTAGCCAGAGGTGTCTTCATAGCGGTGGCGTACACCTTGCGCAGGTATTTCTCCTGCACGCCGTAGACGTAACGCACTTTTTGCTTTTCCTGCAATTGACGACCGTAGTCAGATACTTTGCGACGCATTTTACGACCGTGTTGACCAGGTCGTACATTCAAGCGACGCGCTACTTTCAGGGGGTTCGACTTCAAGTTCAAGTCTTGACCGACTTGACGAGCGAGTTTGTTCTTAGGTCCGGTATATCTAGCCATGTTTCATCTTCCGTGCTTTTGTACCATTGTGTGGGAGTGGGGTCACGTCTGCAATGACAGAGAGAGACACTCCCGAGTTTTTAATTACGCGCAATGCGGCATCACGACCAGGACCTGGTCCTTTGATGTAGAGTTCAGCATTACGCAGTCCGAGGGCGCGTGCTTTGTCCATCGCTTCTTCGACCGTAACGGTAGCAGCGTATGGAGTAGATTTACGAGAACCTTTGAAACCGGCTCCGCCAGTAGAACTCCAGGCAATAACATTGCCCTTTTCGTCAGTGACGGTGACAATCGTGTTATTAAAGGTAGCCTGAACGTAGATACGACCAGCCTGCACGACACGTGCCGCTTTTTTAGGAGATGATTTTGATGCTTTTGCCATAAACTCTGTATTCTTCGTTTCTTAGTATTCGCGCTTAGGCGGATTTCTTCTTTGCTTCTTCCATCTTTTGCGCCATTTCCTTCGTCATAGCACCAACGGTCTTACGACGACCACGTCCGGTACGAGCGTTTGTTTTGGTGCGTTGGCCACGAGCAGGTAAACCTGCACTGTGACGAGAACCGCGGTAGGAACCAATACGCTTGAGACGTTCGATATTATCACGGACATCTTTGCGGAGGGTACCTTCCACGTCCAAACCATCAAGAACTTTCTGCAGACGACTGACTTCTTCTGGATTTAAGTCGTCAACGCGTTTGTCGCCATCGACATTCGCATTCTTTAAAATCTGGCTGGCTGTGGTTTGACCGACACCATAAATATAGGTGAGGGCAACCCACACTTTTTTCTTCAAAGGTAAATCAACACCGGCAATACGTGGCATACTCTATCCTTATCCTTGCGTCTGGTTATGACGTCGGTTTTTGCAACGGATCATTTTTTTCCCATGACGGGTAATCTGCTTACAATCCTTGCATCGTGGTTTAATACTAGTTTTATATTTCATAGTTACTCTTCACTGTTTTCGTTATCGTCAGCGGTAATCGCTGCTTCGTTATCGGACTCGCGCAAACGGCGTGTGATACGCGCTCGGTTTAAGTCATAGACAGTCATTTCTGCCAAGACCATGTCTCCCGGAAGGACGCGGATATGGAATCGGCGCATATTTCCGTTGAGCGTACACAGCACACTGTTGCCAATGATTTGTTCTGGACCTTCCTGTACCTCTACGCGAAACATGCGATTCGGTAAAGATTCAGTGACTACTCCTTTGATCTCAAATGTATCTTGTCGTGTATTTCCAGCCATGTACGTAGTGTCTTTCTGACAGAACCCGGATTGTATCAAAATACGCCCACTTTCTCAAGAGTGAGATCGTATTTCCCTACGCACGGGTATGTCCTTCCTTTTTACTGTTTTTCAGCCAATCTGGCCTCAATGCGTTTGCAGATATCGTTAAAGATCTCTTGCACGTCGCGTTCACCGTCAATATGCTCGAGTAAACCTTTTTGACGATAGTACTCAATCACTGGTTCAGTGTACTCGTGGAACAAGTCGATACGCTTACGGATAGCCGGCAGAGTTTCATCGTCACGGATTTCCGTGCCTTGCATGATACGACCAGCAATACGCCAGAGAGCTTCTTTGTCGGAAATGTCTAAGAAAAGGACTGCATCTAAGCCATTTTTGAAAGCTTCGGCTTGAGCAGGAGTGCGTGGGAAACCATCCAAAATATAGCCTGCTTCGTACTCAGGACGATCAAGGTAGCCTTCCACGATTTCGAGGGTGCGTTCATCAGGAATCAGAGCACCAGAACTCATGGTCTCTTTGATATAACGACCCATAGGAGTCTTCTCTTGAGCCATGGTACGGAAAATGTGTCCAGAAGACAGGTACGAAATGCCGTACTTTTCAGCGAGTAGGTTCCCTTGCGTTGATTTTCCAGCGCCTTGGATACCCATTAAAACAACTTTCATGTGTTCCTCTCTTTTCTTCTCTGCTTATAGATATTGATCGTATTGGTCATGCACCAGCTGAGCTTGCACTTGGCGCATAGTCTCAAGCACAACGGAAACGACAATCAACAGACCCGTTCCACCAATGCTCAAAGTGTTTATTCCGGTAGCGTTCTGAGCTACCAACGGTAAGACGGCCACCACACCCAAATACAATCCACCAATGAAAGAGACGCGTAAGAGCACGTTCATTAACAGTTGGGCGGTTGGTTTACCGGGACGAACGCCAGGCACAAAAGTACCTGATTTCTTTAAGTCCTCAGCAAAGTCTTTGGGTTGGAAGTAGACAAAAATAGAGAAAAAGGTAAAGGCAAACACCAAGATAAAGTACAACGTGTTGTACACCGGTGATGCTGGATTAAACCACACCTGCCAGTTACGTGCCATCGCGACTAACCAGCCAGGAGTCTGCGGAACATTCAGTAATAATGTACCGAGAGTGCTGGGCAGAGTCAGAACTGGCAAAGCAAAAATGATCGGCATTACACCAAACTGCGTCACTTTAATCGGAATGTGAGACATAGAACTGCCATACGAACTCGTGCCACGTTGGCGGCGAGCTTGCTGGATTGGAATCCGGCGCACAGCTTCTTGCATAAAGACCACCGAAACAACGAGGGCCGCTAACCCCAAAGCCATACCGAGCAAGGCAGCCGAGCCAACAGCGCTGCGTAATGACCAGGTCTGACTAAAGGAAACTGGAATTTGACTAATAATACCGACAAAGATAATCCATGAAATACCGTTCCCCACACCATGCTTGGTGATAAGTTCACCAATCCACATAACTACCATTGCTCCAGCTACCAGAGAAAGAATCATTACCATAAACTCAACTGGTGCCGTAGCAGTGAGTAAATTCTGAGAGCGCAGCAAGAACAGCAATGATAAAGACTGCAGCACAGCAATTGGCACTGTCAGGTAACGAGTAATCATACTGAGCTGCGCTCGGGTGGCGTCGCTTTCGCGCTGCATCTCTTTTATCTTGGGGAAAAACAAGCCCGATACCTGCACCAAAATGGAGGCAGTAATGTATGGACTAATACCGACAGCCATCAACGAGAAGTTCGCTAAAGTGCCACCGGAAAATATATTCAAAACACCAAGAAATTGGTTGGAAGCAAACAGTTGACGCAGTTGCGCCACGTCGACACCAAATAAAGGAATATGGGCTAAGAAACGGAAGAGTACGGTTAGAGCGATGGTTGCAAGAAGTTGGTCGCGCACTTGACGCGAATTCCAAATGGAACGGAGTGTCTCAATAACGTGTTTCACTGTCTCTTATTGCGTTACTTTCCCACCAGCTTTTTCGATTGCTTTTCGTACGGGATTGGAAGTTTCGATACCAGTAACAGTGACCGGAGTCTCTAACTTCACGGCGCCAATAAGGCGAGGGGTTCCGTTGCTCAAACGAATCAGGTTGGCTTCAGCAAGGCTTTCGACGGTAATTTCAGTCAGTCCTTTAGCAACAACGTCACGCAGTTGAACTTCTTGTTTGGTCTTCAAAGAACCAAAGCGAGCTTTACCACGCAACATAGGCAAACGCTTGATGAGCGGAAGTTGTCCACCTTCAAACCAGAGCGCTACTTTGGAAGCACCAGTACGGCTCAACTGACCTTTTTGACCACGACCAGCGGTGTGACCACCGCGTTGTGAACCGTATCCACGGCCCACGCGCTTGGCGGAGGAAGACACAATGGATGGTAATTCTTGTAATAAACTCATGTGTATCCTTGTTATTCAGATTTCTCGTCAGCAGCTTTTTCTTCTTTTTTAGTAGACTTTTTAGCAGCTGGCTTCTTTTCAGTTTTCTCTTCAGCGGGAGCAGCTTTTTCTTCTGCTTTGGCAGCTTTTTTCGCCTTTGGAGCTTCAGCTTTGGCAGACTCAGCTTTTTGAGCGGTCTTCTTGGCTGGTTTCTTCTCGGCTTTTTCAGCTTTCTTCGATTTCTCGTCGGCGTCGGCCTTAGCCTTCGCTTCACGTTGCATCTCTTTTTCTTTTTCTTTGAGTTCGCGCTCTTCTTCGGCGACAGACTTCAAAGTCATTCCGCGGAGCTCTACTATATCACGAATTTGACGTAATGCCTCAAACGTAGCGTAGACGTTGGAAGCTTTGTTGTTGGTTCCGAGAATCTTCGCTGAAATATCACGAATACCAGCAGCTTCCACAACAGCACGCACTGGACCACCGGCGATAACACCAGATCCACGTGGGGCTGGGTTCAAGATGATACGAGCAGCACCGTGCTTTACCTCAATAGGGAAAGGAATAGTGGTTCCATCCATAGGAACGGTAAACATCTTTTTGCGAGCGCGACGAACACCTTTTTTGATAGAAGCCAGAACATCTGGAGCTTTACCGAGGGCAACACCAACTTGGCCTTTACGGTCACCAACCACCATTAAAACGGAGAAACCAATTTTGTTTCCACCTTTGGTCTTCTTGGAGACACGGCTTACTTGCACGACCTTCTCGTCGAATTCCCGCTGATTGCGTTGATCATTATCTCTCATATGTTTATCTAAAAGGATTTTCCTTCAAAGTGAAACCCGTAGGGAAGGTGAATCCTTTTTCCTTATAGTTCTTTCTACAGTTCAATTCCTTGTTCACGGATGGTGTCAGCGACAGCTTTAACGCGGCCGTGGTAACGGTAGTATCCGCGGTCGAAAGTGACTTGCTTAACACCAGCTTGTTTGAGTTGCTCAGCAACTTGCTCAGCGGCAGCTTGAGCGCGTTCCGTCTTCGTGCCTTTGGCACCTTTGTCATAGGCGGAAGCAACGGTCAGGCTCTTGTCATCATCAATAGCTTGGATGAAGACGTGTTGATTAGAACGATAAATGGACAAACGTGGTCGTTCGGCCGTTCCATGCAGTTTGCTGCGCACGCGGCGAGCGCGGCGAAGGCGTTGCTTTTGCAGTGCTTTTTGTTGATTACGTGTCATAGTTTCCTTTTCGTCTCACTGATTAGGCAGCTTTAGCGAGTGTCTTTCCTTGCTTACGACGAACTTCTTCATCTTCGTAACGAATGCCTTTACCCTTGTAAGGCTCTGGCGGACGGACTTTGCGAATGTTAGCCGCAACTTGACCAACCATGTGCTTGTCAATACCAGAGACAATAATGGTGTCGTTGCCTTCCACTCCAAAAGTAATACCTTCAACAGCATCAACTTCCACTGGGTGGGAGAATCCAACGGTCAAAGTCAGACCTTGTCCACGTTGGGCCACACGATAACCGGTACCCACGAGTTTCAAACGCTTGGTAAATCCATTGGTAACGCCTTCGACCATGTTGTTCAGCAAGCTGCGGATCAAACCGAGGTTCATGCGAGTTTGCTTAGCGTTTGGTTGTTTGGTAGCGACAACAACAGCTTCAGATTCGTTCACCTCAATAGAGATGTTGTGCACGAAGTCTTGGTGCAGTTCACCTTTGGGTCCTGTAACGGTGAAACCGGAATCAGTGACGGTTACGGTGACACCACTTGGGATGCTAACTGGTTTCTTTCCAATTTTCGACATAGTTTCCTTACCAAACCTGGAAGAGTATCTCGCCACCAATTTTCTTTTGGCGAGCTTCTTTATCGGACATTACACCTTGTGAAGTAGACACCACGGCAGTACCGTATCCACCCAAAACCTGGGGGAGTTGGTCAGCAGAGCGGTAGATGCGGCGTCCAGGTTTAGACACCCGCTTTACGTCTACGACAGCTGGCTTTCCATTGATGTATCGCAAGTCAATGTTCAAGACATCTTGTGGTTGTTGGGCTTCACGAGCGTAGCTGCTCACGTAACCACCTTCAACGAGAATTTTTACAATGTTCTCGCGAAGTTTGGACGCGGGCATAACCACGGTCTTGTGTTTTGCCATGTACGCATTTTTAATGCGAATAATCAGATCTGCTACAGTATCAGTCATATTTTCCTCAGAAGCTCGATTTTACCACACCGGGTAATTCACCTTTATGGGCCAACTCGCGGAAACACAAACGACACAGACCGAACTGACGCATGTATGCGTGCGGACGGCCACAAAGTGAACAACGGTTCACACCACGCGTCGAGTGGTCGGCGAGTCTTTTAGATTTAGCGATTTTCGATTTTTTAGCCATATACTCTGTATGTACCTTATTGCGTTATTTATTCTTCTTTTGCGAACGGCATGCCGAGGGCTTCCAAGAGAGCGAAAGATTCTTCTTGTCCAGAAGAGTTTTCCACCGTCATGGTGATTTGCAGACCACGGACACGATCAATTTTATCGTAATCGATTTCCGGGAACACAATCTGTTCACGGAGACCAAGGCTGTAGTTACCAACTTGGTCGAAAGCAGTGCGAGACACACCACTAAAGTCTTTCAGCTGTGGCAGGACCACAGTGACCAACTTGTCGAAGAAGGCCCACATGCGCTCACCACGTAAAGTGACGGCGACACCCACTGGGTCTCCAGCACGGATTTTGAATCCCGCAATAGAAACACGAACTTGGGTAGGTTGGGGCTTCTGACCAGTAATAGCAGCAATCTGCTCCACAACTGGCTCGACTGCCTTTTCACCTTGGGGTTCAGTACCAATACCAACGTTCACCACAATTTTGGTGAGTTTGGCGACAGCCAAGGCGTTCTCTTTGCCGAATTTCTCCTGCAAGAGAGCCACGACTTTGTCTTGGTAGAGTTGTTTCTTACGGTTCATGTTTACTCAATCTTTTTGCCTGTTTTCTTAAAGACGCGAACTTTGGTGCCATCTTTTTCGATTTGGTACCCAATACGGTCCGCTTGTTTGGTCGCTTCGTTCCAGATCGCCACTTTGGCGGTTGGAAGAGCGCGTTCTTTGCGTTCACGACGACCAGCTTGACCCATCATCGGCTTGAAGTTGCGAGTGTACATATTAGCACCCTGCACAACCACAGTCTCTGCCTCTGGATTCACCTTCAGGATTTGACCCTGGTGTCCTTTGTCTTTACCGCTGGTTACAATGACTTTGTCACCGACTTTGAACTTCATAGTTGTCCTTATAATACCTCTGGCGCGAGAGACGCTATTTTAGCATATCCGGCGTCTTTTACCTCACGGGCAATTGGTCCGAAGACACGCGTGCCCTTTGGCTTTTTGTTTTCCATATCTTCAAGCACTACAGCAGCGTTATCGTCAAAGCGAACGTAGCTCCCATCAGCACGGCGAACTTCTTTTTTAACGCGGACAATAACGGCTTTCACCATTGTGCCCTTTTTCAGTTCGGCGTTTGGTTGAGCTGAGATGACTGAAGCGGTAACTACATCTCCGAGTGATCCAGTCGGACGACGGGAACCGCCGTGCACGTTGATCAAGCGGAGTCTGCGTGCTCCAGAGTTATCAGCGACTTGTAAAACTGTTCTCAGCTGTACCATGTTGACTCTCTTATTCTATTATTCCATCTTTTCAGTAACGACAAAGCGTTTGGTTTTGCTGATTGGTTGGCTCTCAGTCATGACAACTACGTTGCCGGCTTCAAGTTCCATACCGTCAGCGACATGTGCCAAGTAGTTCTTGGTGCGCTTCACGTATTTTTTGTAAATTGGGTGCTGCCAGTTGCGCTCGACGACGACTTTCACAGTCTTGTTGTCGATGACGTTGACTACAGTTCCCTGGATTGTTTTCTTTGCCATGTTGTCCTCTTATACCTGTTCTTCAGTAGCTTGAGCAGCTTCTTTTTCACGACTGCTCATTTCAGCTTTGATCATTTTGATTGTTTGCTGAGTTTTGTAGGCCGCTCTGACATCAACTTCAGTACGATCCTGAAGACGTCGTTCTTGACGAGCACGAATGAGCGTTCCTTGTAGTTCACGGAGACGTTTCTGCAGCTCTTCAGTTGAAAGGGCTAACAGTTCCTGTTTCTGATCGCGCTTCATGCTTCCTCACCTTTTTTCACAAACTTTGTTTTCATTGGGATCTTATGACCAGCTTTGCGGAAGGCTTCACGTGCCACCGTTTCTGGGACCCCAGCCAGCTCGAAAAGCACATGACCTGGCTTAATTTTGACGACGTATTCCTTAATATCACCTTTACCAGAACCCATTTTCACACCTTGTGCTTTTTGAGTCACAGGATGATCTGGGAACACACGAATCCAGAGTTTACCCATACGCTTGGTCGAACGAGCGAGCACTTTACGGGTAGCTTCAATCTGACGAGCAGAGAATTCACCGCGGTCAGTGGCTTGCAAACCAAACTCACCGAAATCAACGGAGTTACCACGTTGGGCTGTACCACGGTTCTTGCCGCGGAACATCTTTCGATATTTGGTTTTCTTTGGTTGTAACATAGCTTCCTTTGTCGTTCCGTAACTTACTTGGTTTCAGCCTCGACTTCACCCTTGTTGACCCAAACCTTAATACCAACGGTACCAGATTTGGTGTGAGCCGGAGATTCGTAGTAATCAATGTTGGCGCGAATGGTTTGGGTTGGGATCGTACCTTCGTGGTATTTCTCACGACGACCAATTTCCGCACCACCGATACGACCTGAGAGCTGGATTTTGATACCCTTCGCACCAGCGTTCATAGCGCGCTCAATTGCTTGAGACACAGCACGGCGGTGTGGGTAACGCTTCGAAAGTTGGTCAGCAATACGCTCCACCACAAACTTGGCAGAAGTATCTGGGTTTTTGACCTCGACGATTTCGTCGATGGAAACTTTCATTCCCTTTGGATCGTTTGGATTTATTTTCAAGAGCTTAGCAAGATTTTTCTTCAGGAGTTCAAGATTAGAACCACCACGACCAATCACCACACCCGGACGAGTCACGTGCAGACGAATCTTAATCACGTTGATCGAACGCTCAATCTCAATGGTATCGAGACCCGCGTTAGACAAGTTCGCGCGGAAAAAATCGCGAATCTTCTTGTCTTCGAGCACACGTTTGGCGTAGTCGCTCGAGTTAGCGTACCAGGTAGACTTCCAAGAGAAAGTGTTGCCAATACGGAAACCGGTTGGATTAATCTTCTGTCCCATATATATCTAAAAGGTCTGTTCTTCAGCGCGGAGTCCAGGGGGGAGGGTGATACCTTTCCCGGTATTGGACCTCGTGCGAGGGTGTCCTTTTCCTTATTCTGTTTTCTTTGTGTCTTTCTTGCTTGACTTTTTAGCAGTGGTCTTCTTTTTGGCAGGAGACTTTGTTTCAGCTTTTTTGGCTGCTGTCTTCTTGGTGGTAGACTTTTTCGTTGTTTCTTTTTTAGCGGCTGCTTTCTCAGAAGACTTGGAAGACTTCTTTACCGCTTTCTTTTCAGCAGTTTTGGTTTCTGCTTTTTCTGCTGCTGGAGCATCAGAGGCACTGGCCTCAGCGGCTTTTTCGGCCTTAGCTGGCTTTGCAGCAGCTTTTGGAGCGGCAGCTTCTTCAACGTGGAGCTCAACCAAAACGTGAGAGGTTTTCTTCTCATACGGTTTGGCGCGACCACGGGAGCCAGCGCGGAAACGCTTGTACGTTGGACCCTCATTGATCATAAGAGATTTGAGAGACAACTGTGTTTCGTTGTAGCCCATGTTGTTCACGGCGTTGGCGACGGCTTGACGAATCGTTTCATTAATGACGCGTGCACCACGTTTGTTGAGGTTCGTCAAAATTTCGTTGATCTCTGGCAGTTCACGACCGCGAACGAGATCAGCCACCGCACGCAGTTTGCGTGGAGTTTGTCGAACGTATTTCTGTATTGCTCGTACTGTTGCCATAGATTCCTTATTATGTCTTCGTCAGGAGACGTTTCACAACCTTACCGTGACCGTGGAAGGTACGAGAAGGAGCGAACTCACCAAGACGGTGTCCTACCATTTCTTCACCAACATAGACTTCAATAAACTTACGACCGTTGTGCACCAAGAACGTGTGTCCCACGAATTCTGGAGCAATCTGTGATTGACGGGCCCAAGTCTTGATTGGTTGCTTGCTGTCGCTGGCTTTTTGTGCCATGACTTTTTGCAGCAACTTCTCGTCTACGTATGGTCCTTTTTTTGCACTTCGTGACATATGTCTGTTTCCTTACTTCTCTTCGACGTTAGATCTTCTTGCGACGGTCTTTTACGATGTACTTGTCAGAGTACTTCTTCTGCTTACGGGTCTTCTTACCCAAAGCTGGTTTACCCCAAGGAGTCTTCGGATGCTTCATACCAACACCGCTGCGGCCTTCACCACCACCATGTGGGTGAGCACCTGGGTGCATAGCTGTACCGCGCACACTTGGGCGAATACCAAGATGACGCTTGCGACCAGCTTTTCCGAGTTTCTGGTTTTTGTGGTCAGCGTTTCCGACTTCACCAATAGTAGCCATACCGTCTACAGGAACCATGCGGATCTCTTTAGACGGAAGCTGAATTGTAGCATATTTTTCGTCTTTTGCCTGGATCAAAGCGGCTGTGCCAGCTCCACGAACCATCTGAGCACCCTTACCAGGACGCAGTTCAATGTTGTGAATAGGCATACCAACTGGAATATTACGCAGTGGCAAAGCATTTCCCATGGCCAGCTCAGCTTCAGGACCAGATTGGATCATTTGACCCACTTCTAAACCCTTCGGAGCCAAAATGTAGCGCTTTTCACCATCAACATAGTTGATTAAAGCAATGTTAGCGTTACGGTTTGGATCGTACTCGATTTGAGCCACTTTACCGGAAATGCCGAATTTCTCGCGCTTCCAGTCAATCATGCGGTATTTGCGCTTGGCACCACCACCACGATGACGGACAGTAATTTTACCCTGGTTATTGCGACCATTGCGACGACGAGTTCCTTTGGTAGTCAAACCCTTGACTGGGTTGTTTTCCGCCAAATTCTGCTTGTTGTCAACTCGGTTACGAGTTCCTGGTGAGGTTGGTTTCGTCTTTTTCAACATATGAGTCCTTAGAGATCAAATAATTCAATCTTTTCACCTTCTGGCAGTACGATAATAGCCTTTTTACGATCAGCTTGCTTGGCTGGACGACGCTTCGAACCGGTGCGACGCACTTTACCAGGCACAGTAATAGTCTTGATGTCTTGAACATTCACACCAAAACCAGCTTCAATAGCTTTTTTGATTTCCAGCTTGTCAGCAGAGGGAGCCACGTAGAAGGTAAAAGAATTTTCTTCTTTCGCCATGCGCAGAGACTTTTCTGTGATAACCGGAGCAATAATGACGTATGGATTTATCATGCTGAGGCCTTGTCTTTGTTATTGAGTAAGCGAGCTTCCAAACGATCCAAAGCTGGTTGCATAACCACGATGGTGTCAGCTTGTGCTACTTCGAGAGCATTCAAACGATCAGCGCGAGTGATAGAAACATTCGCCACGTTGGAGAAAGCATTCACCACATTTTCACGAGACTCATCGATGACGAGTAACACTTTTTGGTTGGCTTCTGCAACCTGAGCGATAAATGCCGCTGCATCTTTTGTTTTTGCGGTAATGGTATCGAGATCAGTGACCACACTGACAGCATCACGTACTGCTTGCATTGTTAAAGCATAGACAGTCGCTTTGCGAGCCATTTTGGTGGGGAGAGATTTCTTCCAGTTTTCAAAACCAGTCGGACCATGAGCAATACCACCACCAACAAAGATCGGAGCGGTCTTCGCACCGTGACGGGCATTACCGGTACCTTTTTGGCGATAGATTTTTGCACCTGTGTGACGAACTTCACCACGACGGAGCGTGCTCGCGCCACCTTGGCGTTGGTTGGAACGGTACACATGGACTGCTTGAGTGACCAATTCTGGTTTTACGTCAGCATTGAACAGCTCATCAGAGACAGTGATAGTGGTTGACTTCCCATCGAGGGAATATTTCTTCAGTTTCATGCTTGGGTCTCCTCAGTCGAGTCTTCGGTGGCAGCAACTTCGGCAGCGTTTACGCCTAGTTCAGCCTTACTGAAATCATTCAAAGCAATGTCTTTGCCAGCGCCTTGCTTACGCAGCGTGACGATGGTGTTGTAAGCTCCAGGGATAGTACCCTTCACCCAGATGACTTGTTCGCTTGGATTGACCGCAACTACACTCACATTTTCGAGTGTAACGGTGTCGCCACCGGAACGACCAGCCATCTTTTTACCAGGCCAGACACGACCTGGAGTGGTACCGGCACCAATGGAACCAGGGGCACGTTGACGATCAGATTGACCATGGGTCTTCGGACCACCGGCAAACCCCCAACGTTTGACCACACCAGTAAAGCCTTTGCCTTTGCTCGTAGCGGTCACCTTGACGGTATCACCAGCTTGTACCACTTCTTCTGCTAACAAAATGCGACCGGGATTCAGTTCTTCGGTCGCGGTGGTTTCCAAAAAGACACGTTTGCCGGCTTCAATCTTCGCAGCAGCGAGCTGAGCTTGTTGAGCCTTAGCCATGTTGTGCATCTTCTTGTCACCAAAAGCGATCTGCACTTGTGTGCTATCATCTTCTTGCGACACAGTGCGCACTACTACGTTACCGCCAATATACAACTTGGTTACGACCAAGCGGGTACCGTTTTCGGTCCAAACTTGACGCATATCTTTCTTCTGAGCCAATACTGTGTCTACCATGTTTTCCTTAGTGTCGAAGTTACTTAGTTCTTGATCTGAATTCCCACACCAGCGGGAAGCTCCAGATGCATTAAAGAATCAATTGTTTTGTTGGTTGGGTTAACGATGTCTAAAACACGAATGTGTGTACGCATCTCAAAGTGCTCACGAGAGTCTTTGTCAGTGTGAGGAGATCGCAACACAGTGAAACGTTTTTTCTGTGTCGGCATTGGAATCGGACCGATTAAATCAGCGCCGCTCGCCAATACGCTCTGCATGATCTTACGTACGGCTTCATCGAGAATACGATGATCGAACGCTTTCAAACGAACGCGAATTTTATTTGCTGAGTCTTGTTTCGTGTTTTTAGCCATATATACCTAAAAGGTCTGATCTTCAGCGTGAAACCCACAGGGAAGGTCAGACCTTTTTCCTTACAGGGCCTCAAGAGAGGATGTTCCTTTTCCTTTGTCATTTTGACAGACTGTGATTATAACGCATACCTGGCTTTCTGCCAAGGGGAAATGGGAGGAGATTGGGAAGGTTACCTTCCTTTTCAGTTTTCTCTGGAAAGGTTACCTTAAGGGAACCTTTCCAGATGTAGTTAAAGAGTAAGGCTCCCCTTCCCTATTTCAACTAAATTTTATACCCAAAGTGTTTCCAATTAAGTAAGCCCATTTCAATGTGGTTTCTCAAAATATACTTGTCTAATCGCATTTCCTCTTCTTTTTTTTCGATATTAGCGTAGCTTTATATGGTGTTTCAAAAACGCGACCTGAGCCACCATGTCGCCCTCGATAATACTTCCCAAAAGCTGTCATTACACTTCTCATAAGATGTTCCATGTCTCTCGAGTTTTCTTGCCATACTTTTAAGTGAAAATGATTTGGAAGAATATTAAAGGGTGATATCATAATTACCCCAGACATTTTTTTCATTTTCAGTCTTGCAATTCTTCGAAAAACCCAAAAATCAGTGTCATCTTGAAATACGATAGATCCTGCGGCACCTCTGTTATACACGTGATAGACAGCGTTTTCATAGTATTCCTTATCAACATTTTTTTGCGGCATACAGGAAATATCTCAAATAAATTGAACAGAAAAAGAACAATTTTAAAGGTTACCTTCTTCTTTATTTTTCTCTGGAAAGGTTACCTTAAGGTAACCCTTCCAGAGGTAGTTAAAAAGGAAGGTAACCCTACAACCAACAAAAAAGCCCCTCCCGGGGCTTTCTTGCTCTAAACAGATCTTTTCTGCTTAAAAATCTTACTCGACGATTTCGGTAATAGCACCGGCACCGACAGTCAGACCACCTTCGCGAATAGCGAAGCGGAGACCTTGCTCAAGAGCAACATTGCTGATGAGTTCGACAGTCATGTTAGCGTTGTCGCCAGGCATAACCATTTCGGTTCCTTCGGCCAACTTGATTTCACCGGTAACGTCAGTTGTACGGATGTAGAACTGAGGACGGTATCCAGAGAAGAATGGCTTGTGACGTCCACCTTCTTCTTTGGTCAAGATAAGCACTTCAGCTTTGAACTTGTTGTGGGTCTTGAGAGAGCCAGCCTTACAGAGGACTTGACCACGTTGGACGTCGTCTTTTTCGACACCACGCAGCAAGATACCGACGTTGTCACCAGCTTCACCTTGGGTAAGTTCTTTACGGAACATTTCCACACCAGTGACGGTAGACTTCATTGGGTTATCAAAACCGAGGATTTCGATTTCGTCACCAACTTTGACCACACCGCGTTCGATACGACCGGTTACAACCGTACCACGACCCTTGATGGAGAAGACGTCTTCTACAGCCATCAAGAAAGGCTTGTCGGTTTCACGGACAGGATCTTCGATGTAGGTGTCGACAGCATCCATGAGTTCCATGACCTTGGCTTGAGCGTCGGCGTCACCTTCAAGAGCCTTGAGGGCAGACACACGAACAACTGGAGCGTTGTCACCGTCAAAACCGTATTTGGTCAAGAGTTCACGAACTTCCATTTCGACCAAGTCGAGGAGTTCTTCGTCATCAACCATGTCACACTTGTTCAGAGCGACGACCAAACGTGGAACGTTCACTTGCTTAGCCAGCAAGATGTGCTCACGTGTTTGAGGCATAGGACCATCGGTAGCAGCCACAACCAAGATAGCACCGTCCATTTGAGCGGCACCGGTAATCATGTTCTTGATGTAGTCAGCGTGACCTGGAGCATCAATGTGAGCATAGTGACGTTTTTCAGTCTCGTACTCGATGTGAGAAATGTTAATAGTAACACCGCGAGCCGCTTCTTCTGGAGCGTTGTCAATGTCGGTGTAACCCATCGCTTGGGCAAAACCCTTTTGAGCGAGAGTTGTAGTAATAGCCGCAGTTAACGTGGTCTTACCGTGGTCAACGTGACCAATCGTACCAATGTTAACGTGTGGCTTGGTGCGTTGGAACTGAGCCATACTTTTTCTCCTTTATTTTTCTTTCTTTATTTCTCTGGTGAAGACCAACCGAAACGGCAGTCTCCCCTCTAGATTCTTTTAGGACTGCTGCTCCACAATTTGTTGAGCAATGTTGTCAGGAACGACCTCATAGTGGCTCGGCTCCATGTAGTAGGAAGCACGACCCTGAGTCATACTACGAAGAATTGTAGCATAGCTCGGCAATTCAGCCAGCGGGACTTGACCCTTAATGACAACAGCGGTGCCTTGTTCGGTGGAACCCTGCACGAGACCGCGACGAGAAGACAAGTCGCCAATCACGTCACCCATAAACTCTTTTGGAGTGGTGACTTCGACGCGCATAATTGGTTCGAGCAGTTGCAAACCAGCTTTACGTGCACCAGACTGAAGACCCATAGAAGCGGCCAATTTAAAGGCAATTTCTGAAGAGTCAACATCGTGGTAACTTCCATCGTAGAGGGTAACCTTCATGTCGACCATTGGGTAGCCAGCCATAACACCGTTCGCCATAGCTTCTTCAACACCTTTTTGCACTGGAGTAATAAATTCCTTTGGAATCGCACCACCAGTGATAGCGTTGACGAACTCGAAACCAGTACCGCGGTCCATTGGTTCCAAACGAAGGTACACGTGACCGTATTGACCACGACCACCGGACTGCTTGATGTATTTGGATTCTTGCTCGGTAGGAGCTTTAATGGTTTCGCGGTAGGCAACTTGTGGAGCACCGACGTTGGCGTCCACTTTGAATTCACGCTTCATACGATCAACGATGATTTCCAAATGGAGTTCACCCATACCAGCAATAATGGTTTGGTTGGTGTCGTGGTTGACCTTAACCTGGAAGGTTGGATCTTCTTCAGACAACTTCGCCAAAGCCATACCCATTTTTTCTTGGTCAGACTTGGTAGCTGGTTCGATAGCCAAAGAGATAACTGGTTCAGCAAAGGTAATACCTTCCAAAACAATTGGAGCGCTTTCTTCACAGAGGGAGTCACCAGTTCGGGTAGCTTTCAAACCGACCAAAGCAACGATTTCACCAGCATAGGCTGCTTGGATTTCTTCACGTTGGTTCGCGTGCATTAAGAGCACACGACCGACACGTTCCTTCTCTTTTTGGGTTGCGTTGTAGATGTATGAACCAGCTTCGAGCTTACCAGAGTAAATACGAGCATAGGTGATACGACCCACGTGTGGATCGGTCTGCACCTTGAAAGCCAACATAGCCAGAGGTTCGGTTGGAACCAATTGACGAGTGACTTCTTCACCCGTGTCTGGGTTGGTACCGGTAATGTGGTCCACATCTTGTGGAGATGGCAGGTAGTCAACAATTGCGTCGAGCAATGGTTGGATACCCATGTTCTTCAAGGCAGAACCACAGAACATTGGCACGAGTTCATAGTTAATGACCGCTTTGCGGAGAGCTTTCTTAAGTTCAGCCACGCTGATTTCTTCACCCTCGAGGTATTTATTCATGAGTTCTTCGTCGGTTTCGACAATCATTTCCACGAGCTCGGCGCGTTTTTCTTCGGCCTTAGCTCGGAACTCTTCTGGAACGTCAATCACTTCATATGGAGTAGAAGCTTCTTGGTCAGCCCAGTGAAGCGCTCTCATTTCGAGCAACTGCACTAAACCGCGGAACTCGTTCTCGGCACCCATTGGCATAACCATAGGAGCTGGCGTAACACCAAATTTCTCTTTGACGTCACCAACCACGAAATCAAAGTTGGCACCAACTTTGTCCATCTTGTTGACAAAACAGAGACGAGGCACGTGGTACTTGTCAGCTTGACGCCAAACGGTTTCAGATTGAGACTGCACACCTTTGTCGGCGTCGAGCACTGTCACACCACCATCGAGCACACGCAGAGAACGCTCCACCTCAGCGGTGAAGTCGACGTGACCTGGTGTGTCAATAATGTTAATGCGATGATCCGTTTGCGGCATCAAAGTTTGTTCGAGAACTGGAGTCCAGAAAGTTGTGGTGGCCGCGGAAACAATGGTAATACCACGTTCACGCTCTTGCTCCATCCAGTCCATGGTGGCTTCACCTTCGTGAACCTCACCAATTTTGTAGGATTTACCGGTGAAGTATAAAATACGTTCGGTCGTGGTGGTTTTACCGGCATCAATGTGCGCGATAATACCAATGTTACGAATCCGGTCGAGCGGAAGGTTGCGGTCGTCAGTCTTGACTGTTTGTTGCGTGGCCATAAATATCTAAAAGGATTTTCCTGCAGATGTGTAACCCGAAGGGCAGGTGAATCCTTTTCCCTTATAGATTACTTCTTGTGTATTTCCTTTTCCTCTATATTTTCTTTTTTCTCTATTTCTATTTCTAGCTTACCATCGGAAGTGAGCAAATGCTTTGTTAGCATCGGCCATCTTGTGCGTGGTGATTTTCTTCTGGAAGGCTCCGCCTTCTTCTTTGAGGGCGTCCATCATTTCAGCAGCCAGCTTCTCAGCGAAGGTGTGGTAGGAACGATTAGAACGCTTGTTGGCTTCGTTAATCAGCCAGCGAATAGCCAAAGAAGAACCACGGCGGTCAGAGACCGGCATAGGCACTTGGTAAGAAGCACCACCGACACGACGGGAGCGAACTTCCATCTGTGGGGTAATTTGTTGGAGCACCTCTTCCAGAACGTCGAGGGCTTTTCGGTTTAAGGTTTGGGCGACGAGATCTAAAGCACCATACACTTGCTTTTGAGCAGCAGTCTTTTTACCGTCTCGCATGGCTCGGTTAATGAGGCGAGCGACGACGACCGAGTTAAACTTCGGATCAGCTTTGACATCACGTCTGGGGAATCTTTTTGCGCGCATTGTTTGTCTTTCTTATTTCTCTTCAAAAATTACTAACTTGATTAAGCCTTTGGTTTCTTAGTACCGTACTTCGAACGAGAAGTGCGACGTTTTTCGACACCAGCGGTATCGTACTTACCACGCACAATGTGATACTTCACACCAGGTAAGTCTTTTACACGACCACCACGCACCAACACAATGCTGTGTTCAGCGAGGTTGTGACCTTCACCTTGAATGTAAGCAGTGACTTCCATACGGTTCGACAAACGAACACGAGCCACTTTACGCAAAGCGGAGTTAGGTTTCTTTGGAGTCATGGTTTTTACCAATGTACACACACCACGCTTTTGTGGGTTAGCGGTTTTTACCACTTGGTTTTTCACCGCGTTAAAAGAACGGCGTAAAGCCTGGGCTTTCACCTTAGTTGGTTTCGACTTGCGACCTTTACGGATCAGTTGATTGATCGTTGGCATGGATCTTTCCTTTTTTTCTTTGAAAAGAAGTTCTTTTCAGTTTATTCGTTCAGGTGGAGAAGTGACAAAACAAAAAAAATGTTCCGGTATTACTCAAGAATTTCGCTTGGGAAATTCCTGTCAACTTCACACCTTGAGACATGTATTGTATCAGAAAAAACAACTTACACAAGACTACCCATCCATTGTCCTGTAAAAAAAAGATACGTATACTGCTCTTACCATGCCACACACAGAAAACCCTGGCCAACAGAGCGCCGAAATGAGAAATTTTACTGAGGTGCTTCATGAAACCAAAAATATACTCTTACAACTTGCTCAACATCATCCTCATGAATCTCAGCTTGATCTCAAAACAATTGAATAGGCGGCAGAATTTTTAGAAAAATACGTACACAGACTCACCGACCGAGAAAGACTGCAATCATTCTCCAGAGATCCCGAACGCTGGTACCTCGCTTTTTTTGCCGTTATGCGCTTTCAGGAGGATCCTAGACGACTTTTGCGTGGTCTTGAGGCAACTCTGAACAAAAAAGATACTATCGTGCACGCAGAATACGCCATGCGAGAAAAAGTAGTCCGTAGAATGATTCATATTGCTTTCGGAGATCCAGATAGGAAAAAAGATTTCTCTACATTAGTACAAGAAAATGCTGAGATGTATCTGGGTGTTCCAGTCTGTTTTCTGGCTGAGTCAATGAATGATTACTTCCATGTAATCAGAACAGCCTGTGCTGTCGAAGAAACGGAAGCGGAGACACTCTATTACAATCATGGGTTCGTTATCCCGAGGGAAAAAGCTTTCTTCACCTACCGTAATGCCTCGCAAAACATATGTACCACGAGATCATGCATATCAAGAACCGTGGATTACGGCACTACATCTATGGAGAAGCGCTGGATGAAGGCATGACAGAATTCATGGCTTTGCAATACACAAACAATCAAGTCGAAAAAACTACCGCAAGAAAACTCCTGGCAAAAATAGCCAATTTTATTCCTGCCTTCAGGAGTCATTACTCCACAGAAATATCGATCATACAAAAGCTGCAAAGTAATCCGCGTATTGCACCACTTCTCCAGGAACGATACGCAGGCAATACCCCCGACAATACAGAATTTATGCAAGCACTAATCCTCGAGTACGGCTGGGAAGTATGTTTTGATCTCTGGAGGGCAGTGAGTAATACAGCACACTCAGATGGCGTAAACACGCCACTGCTGCCAACAGAAACCGTACTGCAAAAACTCAATAGCTTAAGTCGTTCGTAGTCTTGTTTGTAAGTATCTACTCCGCCACCAACTTCGTCTCGACATCATTGGAAACATACGTGCCGACGCGCTCACCTTTGACCGCTTTGATCAAGTTATCGCCTTCGAAGAGCTCAAAGACCATCACCGGCATATTGTTTTCCATACACATGGAAAGCGCGCCGGTGTCCATTACTTGGATGTTTTCGTCGACGATGGCGTCGGCAAAGCGCATGGTTTCGTAGCGCTTGGCATCGGGGAATTTTTCTGGATCTTTGTCGTAAATGCCGTTGACTTTGGTGGCTTTCATCACCACATCGCAGTGTAGCTCGAGAGCATGGAGTGAGGCGCCGGTGTCGGTGGTCACATACGGAGCGCCAATTCCGGCAGTCAAGATCACTAAACGGCCCTTCTCCATCTGGCTAATAGCGCGGTGACGGATAAAGAGTTCGGCTACAGCAGGCATGTCGAGCGCTGACATGACGCGATTATCGACGTCGAGCTGGTCAAGAGCACCTTGCAACGCTAAACCATTCATCACCGTGGCCAGCATACCCATGTAATCAGCAGTGGCGCGATCAAAACCCTGCTGTGAAGCGGAAAGACCGCGGAAAATGTTTCCACCACCAACAACAACCGCTACTTGCACACCCATATCAGTCACCTGTTTCAATTTGCGCGCCACTTCTTCGGCCGCGTGACTATCAATTCCATACTCTCGATCACCTAAGAGTGATTCTCCACTCACTTTGATGAGTACTCGCTGAAAAGCTGGTTGTGCAGACATGGGCCCCTTTCTAGGCAAAAAAAACCACCAAACCTTGGTGGCTGCATTTCTTTATCTGGTTGTTTCCTTCCAACACTGCATGTGTCGAACCATTATAGCGCACTTTCTCATTTCGTGAGGGGGATTCTGAAAAAAATGCATTTCATCGCCACGAGACAAAAAAGAGCAGGAGGCTGTTGAGGCATTCGCGCCTCACCCAGTCTCCTGCTTCTTTTTTCGTCGAACTATTTAGACTTCTATCTCAGCCCGTTCCTCACTAGTCGGGATTAAGCGACCAATGATGACGTTTTCCTTCAGTCCGAGGAGGCGATCTTCTTTGCCTTCCACGGAAGCTTGGGTCAGAACAGAGGTGGTGTTCTGGAAGGAAGCGGCAGAGAGCCAGCTTTCGGTGTAGAGAGATGCTCGAGTAATACCGAGGATCAGCACCTGACCAGTGGCAGGTTCACCACCTTCGGCCAAGACCGTTTCGTTCTCTTCACGGAAGCGCATGCGGTCAACGATTTCACCTGGCAACAGGGATGTGTCGCCGGCGGTTTCGATCGAGACCTTGTCGCTCATCTTACCGATGATGACTTCAAAGTGCTTGTCGTTAATCGAGATACCCTGAGACTCGTACACCGCTTGGATGGCTTCGAGCAAGTACATCTGAGCTGCACGCATACCGCGGAGCTTCAAGACGTCACGTACATCGAGTGAACCAGCCGAGAGCTGTTGGCCAGCGGCGACTAAGTCACCGTCTTCCACCATTGGCTTGCTGGTACGAGGCAGATCGTAGGAACGCTCTTCTTGC
Source organism: Candidatus Woesebacteria bacterium (assembly GCA_021208605.1). Classification (GTDB taxonomy): domain Bacteria; phylum Patescibacteriota; class Microgenomatia; order UBA1400; family UBA1396; genus JAJOJK01. The sequence goes on from JAJOJK010000018.1 coordinate 31,579, forward strand.
GGCTTGCCTTGGGAAATGATCGTAATCTTGTAACCCATGTCAGTTTCCATGACCGTCACCTTACCGGCGATTTCGGCTAATGGAGCTTGCGCTTTGGGATTGCGGATTTCGAACAGTTCTTCCACACGTGGCAAACCTTGGGTCACGTCGAGACCGACGATACCACCAGAGTGTTTCACACGCATAGTCAGCTGAGTACCTGGCTCACCAATGGATTGGGCAGCCACAATACCGGCCGGAGTACCAATCTTGACGAGTTTCTTGTCGGACAAGTCCCAACCGTAACAGTGTTGACAGAGACCAGTTGGCATCTGACAGCTCAGTGCGGAACGAACCCAGACACTCTCGACACCGGCGTTCACGATCGCTTCGACCTTGGCGTCATCGAGCAAAGTGTTGGCCTCAGCCAGCACGGTGCCGTTGGCATCCACTACTTCGCGAGCAGTGAAACGACCCAGCATACGCTTCGGGAAGACTTCATCGCGGCCAGCAGCTGACTTAACAATCTCGAGACCTTCTTCAGTGCCACAGTCTTCGGCACGGATGATGGAATCGTGCGCCACGTCAGTCAAACGACGGGTCAGGTAACCAGCATCAGCAGTCTTCAGAGCCGAGTCAGTCAAACCTTTACGAGAACCACGGGAGGAGGTCACGTACTCGAAGATCGAAAGACCTTCACGGAAGTTTGACTTGGTAGGCATTTCCACGATACGGCCCATTGGGTCGACCACGAGACCACGCATAGCGGCGAGCTGTTTCACCTGGTCTTTGGAAGCACGAGTACCTCCAGAGTTAATGATGACTTTGATAGCGTTGGCTTCGTCAAAGTTATCCCAGGTCTTGTCGGCGACATCGTCGGTGGTTTCCATCCAGACGTCGAAGGTCAGACGACGCTTCTCTTCTTCGGTAATTAAACCTTGGAGGTAGTTGTCTTGGATTTCTTCGGCACGCTTGTTGGCTTTTTCGATAATCGCATCTTTTCGTCCAACATGACACAGTCGGTCACAGCTACGGACAAACCAGACTTAGTAGTCGTTTGGAAACCGAGTTCTTTGATGTTATCAATCAGAGCAGCAATGACTTCTGGGTCATCGTTGTGGTTGATAGCTTCAGTGACGATTTCCTTGATACGTCCAGCGGTAACCGCTTCGTTCACGTAGCCCATAGTAGCAGGCAGTACAGCGTTGAAGCGAATACGACCAACCGTGGTTTCACGACGCTCATAGGTACCATCTTCGTTACGGAAACGAACCGTAATGAGTTGACGCTCAGTGATCACCCCCATCTGTTGCGCCGTTTCGGCGTCCGCAGGAGAGGCAAACACGGTCTCGTGAGCAGCACGAGTCGCATCGACTGCAGTCAGGTAGTACACACCCATGGCCATGTCTTTGTTTGGCACAGTAATTGGGCTGGCGTCAGCTGGCTTGAGTAAGTTGTGCATTGGCAACATCTTCTCTTTCGCTTCGCGGATCGCTTGTTGGGTCAGCGGAACGTGGACAGCCATCTGGTCACCGTCGAAGTCAGCGTTATATCCAGAACAGACACAAGGGTGCAGACGGATAGCGTTACCTTCAATCAAGACTGGGTAGAAAGCCTGGATACCGAGTTTGTGCAGAGTTGGAGCACGGTTCAGCATCACTGGGTGTTCGCGAGTGATCGATTCGAGAATGTCGAACACGATTTCGTTGCGACGCTCAAGCATGTACTTAGCGCTACGAATGTTTGGCGCATAGCCCAAACGGATCAGTTCACGCAGTACGTGCGGCTTGAACATTTCCAGAGCCATTTCTTTTGGCAAACCACATTGGTTCAAGTTGAGTTCTGGACCAACCACGATGACCGAACGACCGGAGTAGTCAACACGTTTACCGAGCAAGTTTTGACGGAAACGACCCTGCTTACCGCGGAGCATTTCAGCCAAAGACTTCAGCGGACGGCGACGGACGCGACGACGGTTGCGTGAAGATGAGCTATCGATCAAAGCATCAACCGACTCTTGCAACATACGTTTTTCGTTGCGCAAGATAATGTCTGGAGCACCCAATTTAATGAGGTGTTTCAAACGGTTGTTACGGTTGATAACGCGACGATACAAGTCGTTCAAGTCAGAAGCAGCAAAGCGACCACCAGAGAGTTGCACCATAGGACGCAGGTCCGGAGGCAGCACTGGCAACACCTTCATGAAGAGCCACTCTGGGTTTTGGCCAGAAGAGCGGAACCCTTCAATAATGCGCAGACGCTTGGTAGCTTTGACTTTGCGTTGACCCTTTAAGGTGTCGACTTCCTCTTGCAGCTGTTCAGCCAAGGCGTCGAGATCCAAAGTGCGGACAATTTCAAGCAAAGCTTCAGCACCCATGCCAATACGCAAGTGGTCAGCGGCATCGTACTCAATCAACTTGATGTACTCGTCCTCAAAGAGGATGGAGTGCAACTCAACTTTTTTGACTAAGTCACGAACCGTGTTGTAGATTTCGTCAGCATTGTCGAGGTCGCTAGAAAGTTGATCTTTGATAGTAGCTACTTTTTGCTTAGCTTTGAGCTCAGTTGCTTGCAACTTGAGGGAGCGAGTCTCTTCGTTGGTGACTTGATCCTTGATGGACTTCAGATCACCGGCGAGCTGGTCGCGCAGATCGTCGATCTCATTTTGAGCATCATCTTTCAACACTTGCTTAGCGTTTTCGCGATCCTCTTCGAGACGGGCCAAAACAGCTTCTTTCTCTTCCACATCCACTTCGAGCACGATGTACTTGCTGAAGTAAATCAGAGAAGCTAAGTTACGTGGACTAATGTCGAGCAACAAAGACAGTGGTGAAGGAGCACCCTTAAAGAACCAGATGTGAGACACCGGCACGGCCAAGCTAATATGACCAAGACGCTCGCGACGCACGCGGCTCTGAGTGATTTCCACACCACACTTGTCACAAACAATACCCTTGTAGCGGTAGCCTTTGTACTTACCACAGTGACACTGCCAATCTTTCATTGGACCGAAAATTTCTTCGGCAAACAAACCAGACTTTTCAGCGCGCTGGGTACGGTAGTTAATGGTTTCGGCTTTTTGCACCTCACCATGGGACCACTCTTTGATTTGTTCTGGCGGGGCCAAGGAAATGCGGAGTGACTCGAAGTCAACCACTTGTCCTTGTTTCGCTAAAGAACCAGCAAGTTTATTTTGATCTCCAAACTGTGCCATGATTACTCCTTATCCTCAGCTTCTTCATCTTCGTCGAACGCTTCCGGTTCCTCATCCTCCTCGTAGGAGTCGTCATCAGTGTCGGGAGCGTCTTCTCCAGTCTCTTCGTCATCCAAAATGATGGTTTCGTCGTCGACAGCTGGAGCCGCTTCTTCTTCCTCTTCGGTGACTTGGGCTTCACGCATCTCGACCTGGAGACCGAGAGAGTTCAACTCACGCACCAACACGCGGAAGGATTCTGGAACGGCTGGTTCCGGAATCGGCTTGCCAGACACGATGGCTTCGAAGGCCTTCGAGCGACCAACCACGTCGTCAGACTTGATCGTCAACATTTCTTGGAGCGTATGTGCTGCCTGGTGTGCTTCAAGAGCCCAGACTTCCATTTCTCCGAGACGCTGTCCACCCATCTGGGCTTTACCACCGAGCGGCTGCTGGGTGACCAGAGAGTACGGACCAGTAGAACGAGCGTGCGTCTTGTCCTCGACCATGTGGACGAGTTTCAAGATGTAGCCGATACCAACCACAGTCTCTTCACCACAAGCTTCACCAGTACGACCATCGTACAACTGGGCTTTACCAGATTTTGGCAAACCAGCACGATCAAGTTCGTTCCAGATCTTGTCTTCTTCGAACTCTTCAAAGACTGGGACGGCGACCTTGTACCCAAGTTCGCGAGCGGCCCAACCCAAGTGAGCTTCGAGCAGCTGACCCATGTTCATACGAGCCAAGACGGACAGTGGAGAAATAATAATATCCACTGGAGTACCATCAGCCATGTGAGGCATGTCTTCAACTGGAACAATCTTGGAAATAACACCCTTGTTACCGTGACGACCAGCCACCTTGTCACCAATCATGATCTTACGCAGCTGAGCTACGTGCACAATCACCTTCATGTTGACACCGGTTTCGAGTTCATCACCCTTTGCGCGATCCAAAATGTTCACACCGATAACAGTTCCGGCTTCACCATTTGGCATACGCAGGGAAGTGTCACGCACTTCACGAGCCTTTTCACCAAAGATGGCGCGGAGGAGGCGTTCTTCTGCAGTCAGTTCGGTTTCGCCCTTAGGAGCGATCTTACCGACCAAGATGTCACCAGCCTGAACTTGTGAACCAACGGCCACGATACCAGCTTCGTCGAGGTGACGAAGCTCAGCTTCGGAAACGTTTGGAATATCACGAGTGAGTTCTTCCGGTCCGAGTTTGGTATCCATGACTTGGGCTTCGTACTCACTGATGTGAACAGAGCTGAGCAAGTCATCCTTCACCAAACGGTTAGAGATAATAATGGCGTCTTCGTATCCGAGTCCATCGAAGGAAGTGTAGGCAATAACCAAGTTTTGACCGAGAGCCAACTCACCGTTTTCGGCAGCCGGACCGTCAATCAGAAGGTCACCCTTGGCGATCTTTTGACCAACCTTCACCACCGCACGCTGACTGTAACAGGTGCTTTGTGAAGTGCGCACAAACGTACGCAAGCTGTAGGTCAAATCCTGGCCCATAATGGATACATTCTGGGAGTGACGCTCTTCAATGTGCTTGTCAGCTAACTCGGCATCCTTCTTGCTCAAACGCAACACAATCTTCTGGGCATCAACATAGGTGACTTCACCTGGATACTCAGCGTAAATCGTGTGGCCCATAGCCTTGGCGATATCTCGCTCCATACCGGTACCGACAACTGGAGCTTGGGCGCCAATCAGCGGAACAGCCTGACATTGCATGTGAGATCCCATGAGAGCACGGTTGGCTTCGTCATGAGAAATGAACGGAATCAAAGAAGCGGAAGTACCCACCACCTGGCGTGGCACAACGTCAATGTACTGCACTTGCTCCGCTGGACCTTCGATAAATTCGTTGGCGTGGCGCATTGGAATCCATTCCTCAGCGATGTAGCCTTTTTCATCGATCTCGATGCTGGAGTGAGTAATGTACAAATCTTCTTCGTCATCAGCCTGGAGGTAGACGACTTCGTCAGTCACCTTCATCTTGCCGTTGTCCTCGACGACTTTTCGATACGGAGCTTCCAAGAAACCGTACTCATTGACGCGAGCATAGAGGGAAGATAGGTCACCAAACCAATATTTGGACCTTCTGGAGAGCGGACCGGGTCAATACGAGAGTATTGAGAGGCATTAATGTCACGCATGGAGAAAGAGGCGCGCTCACGAGTCACACCACCGGTACCCATCACAGAAAGACGACGTAAGTTGTCGACTTCAGACAGCGGGTTGGTCTGGTCCAAAATAGCGGACAGACGGTTACGGCGGAAGAACTCGGACACAGTCGCAATCAGCGGACGAGCGTTGATCAAAGAAGCTGGAGAGAGTTCTTCAGTGGTCTTAGCGAGAGACATCTTTTCACGAATGGAACGCTCTAAACGGAGCAAACCAACGCGGAAAGCCACAGTCTGGACGAGTTCACCAACACGGCGAACACGACGGTTAGACAAGTGGTCAATGTCATCAACTTTACCAACACCGTTTTGCAACTTAATCAAGTACTTGAAAGCGGCCACGATGTCTTCTTTGGTTAAGACAGAGTTTTCTTTGGTATTGGGAACATTCAGATCTAAGCGACGGTTCACTTTGTAGCGACCGACTTTGCTCAAGTCGTAGCGACGAGGGTTGAAGAACAAGTCCTTCAAGAGTTCTTCGGCGCTTTCCAAAACAGCTGGCTCACCTGGGCGAATCTTTTCGTAGAGCTCGATGAGGGCTTCATTTTGTGATTTAGTAGGATCTTTTTCGATCGTGTTTGCAATGTAGTGCACGTCTTCGTTGATATCGACGTCCTTGAACATTTCCAGCAGTTCTTCGTCAGAAGCGTAACCAAGGGCACGCAGCAAGACGGTAGCTGGCACTTTGCGATGACGGTCAATCTTGACAGTCAAGATGTCGCGACGACTGGTAGCGACTTCAAGCCAAGAACCACGCATTGGACGAAGTTCGGCTCGGTACAACATACGACCCGTACGTGGATCGCTTTCACCAGAGAAGAAGATACCAGGGGAACGAACCAACTGGTTCACCACACAACGATCGACACCGTTGATCACGAAGGTACCGGTTTCAGTCATCAAAGGCAAGTCAGCCATGAAAACTTCTTGGACGTTGGTTTCTTCGGTGCGGAGGTTAGTGAGTTTTACTTCTGTGCGTAAAGGAGCATCGTAGGTCAAACCTTTTCGACGAGCTTCTTCTGGAGTCAGTTTGGGAGTTCCCAAAAAGTGGTTTCCGAACTCGAGTTTCCAGTTTTTCCCGGTAAAGTCGAGGATACCGCCGTTTTCGTTAATTTCGGCAAAAGCTTCTTGGACACCGTTGTCCAAGAAATCTTGGTAGGATTCCGTTTGTACTTGAATAAGGTCAACTTCAGGAAGAACGTTCTCAACGCTTCCCCAGTTCTGACGTGCTGGCTTGCTCATAACCCATTGTCCTTTACTGTTTTCGGTTTTTTTCGTTTATTTCTGAGGCTCTCACCTCAGGGATGACGCTTGCTGTCACCAAGAGCGTTTCCTCCGTGGCATGTGTATATAAAGAAAGACGCAAAAATTCACCTGCTCCTCAACAGAGAGGTGAAAATGTATTCATTTTTTAGCGACTTTGGTTATATACGGACAATGTTTCTCCAGAAACGTGGCTTGCGTTACGAACGTGCATTGTATCGCACAATAGGCATAATCTCAACATACAGTTTTAGCGGTTTCAAAAGAAGCATTTTTCTTCACCAGTGCAGATATTCTTTCTCATAAAAAAGTCCTCGTTTACAGTTTGGGCTTATGGATCGGAAAAATACAATGGAAGTATTATCGAATCATTTTCTTCGGTCATTAGGTGGTCCTATCGCGACGAGAGAAAAATGAAAATTATCAAACAAGGAGTCATCTTTCGCATGTTGGGCTTATGGATCCGAGAGATAAATGTGGAAATGGATTGACGAGGATCCATACGAGTCCCGCCCGGGGAAGCTTCTCTTGTGAAGCAACCAAGAGGCGGGACGTCCAACTTGCGAAGGATGACTCCGACTTACATCATCCCCGGCATACCACCACCCATTCCGGCGGCGGCGCCAGCGTCAGGCTTGTCTTCCTTGACGTCGGTGATCAGCACGCGAGTGGTCAAGATGCTGCCAGCCACAGAAGCGGCGTTCTTGAGCGCTTCTTTGGCGACTTTGGCTGGGTCGATGACACCAGCTTCGAGCAGATCTTCGAACTCGAGTGTGTAGGCGTTGAAGCCCCAGTTTTTCTTCTTGCTGTTCATGATCTCATGAGCGACCCAACCGCCGTCCATACCGCAGTTCTCGGCGAGCGTGCGGACCGGCATCTGCAGGGCATCGCGCACCAAGCGGGCACCAGCCATTTCGTCTTGGTCGACCAGCTTGAGAGAGTCAATCTTCTTGAGCGCTTGCAGATACGTGGTTCCACCACCTGGGATCACACCATCTTCGATGGCGGCTTTGGTAGCTTCCTTGGCGTCTTTGACACGCTCTTGGAGTTCCTTGAGCTCAACTTCGGTAGCAGCACCAACTTGGAGCACGGCTACGCCAGAAGTAAGCTTGGCTTTGCGCTCTTGGAGCTTCTCTTTGTCGAACTCGGAAGTGGTTTGCTCAGCTTGCTTGTCGAGCTGCGCCACACGAGCGGAAATGTCGTTTTCAGAACCAGCGCCACCGACAATGCGGGTGCTGTCCTTAGAAGCGCGAACTGAGTTGGCTCGACCGAGGTCTTCCACGGTGGCTTCTTCCAACTTCATGCCGAGATCAGAGCTGATCACGCGTCCGCCAGTTAAGACGGCGATGTCTTGCAGCATTTCTTTGCGACGGTCACCAAATCCAGGAGCCTTCACTGCCAAGACGTTGAAAACGCCACGCAGTTTGTTAACTACCAGAGTGGCCATGGCTTCGCCTTCGATATCGTCAGCAATAATGACCAAGTTCTTGGAAATCTTCATGAAGTTCTCGAGGAGAGGCAGCAACTGCTGCATGCTGCTGACTTTCTGGTCAGTAATGAGCAAGTGTGCGTCTTCGATAACGGCTTCCATGTTGTCGGAATCAGTCACAAAATATGGGGAAGAATAGCCCTTGTCGAACTGCATTCCCTTCTTGTGCTCGATGGTGATGTCCATGGTCTTGCCTTCTTCGACCTCGACAATACCGTCTTTACCGACCAAATTGAGCGCTTCCGCAATCTTTTTACCGATAGTCTCATCCTGAGCAGAAATGGTCGCTACTTTGACCCAGTCTTCTTTCTTGACGTCTTTTTTGAGAGCGTCAATTTCTTCGATGACCGCGCGAACAGCTTTTTCCATTCCACGTCTGAGGATCATGGGGTTGGCACCAGCGGTGATGTTGCGCATACCCTTGACCACGAGTTGTTGCGCAAGCAAGGTAGCGGTGGTGGTTCCGTCTCCGGCTTCGTCGTTGGTTTTGGTAGCGGCTTCTTTGACCAGCTGCGCACCCATATTTTCAAAAGCATCTTCCAAAGTAATTTCTTTGGCCACGGTGACACCGTCGTGGATCACATTGGGCGCACCCCAAGATTTGTCGATCGCAACGTTGCTGCCACGAGGACCCAGAGTGGCCACCACGGCATCAGCGAGTTTGTTTACACCAATGACGAGCTTTTGTTGGGCGTCGTCACCAAAAGCAATTTGTTTTGCAGGCATAGTTCCTTTCTTACAGTTTCTCTTACTTTACGGTCGCCAAAATACTGGCGTAACGGAGTAAATTCACTTTTTTACCTTCGACTTCCATCTCCATATCATGTTGGAAGGAAGACTTAAATAATACGGTATCACCGACTTTTACTGGACAAGCCACTTTCTCACCACTCTCGGTAACATATTCTTTGGAAACTGCCACCACTTGGCCCATGTGCTGATCTTGCTCTTTGACACTGGAAGGCAGATAAATACCCGAATCAGTTTTTTCTGGCATCTCAGTTTGCTCGACTACGACGTAGCCTGCCAAAGGAGAAATGTTTTTCACTTGCAGTGCGGTCATGCGACCTCCTTGTTTTTGTACTGTTTTATCAGTGATGTGTGATAAGCGCTAATATAAAAAGACTGCTAAGGTTTCGTCAAGGGGGAGTTGCGTCCTATAAAGCTCGACAGAGATCTTCTCTGGGAATACAATATCAGAAAATATCAAATGTTACCAATTTGAGAAACATACATGAAAAAAAACAAACATCACGATGCTGAAGTTCGCGCCGCAGTGAGGAGAGTTGCTCAGGAAACAAAAAAAATTCACCTTACCGGCGATAATAACCTCTCGACAGACGCATATATTGAAGGAAGCAAATGGGCGCTGTCTCCAGAAGTGCAAGCACACTTTGAAGCCATGAACTCAAATAATTTTCTCACGGTTATCACCACTGTCACGCTGTATGACAAAACTGGAAAATCAGGCCATCTGGACTACCTCACACCAACTGGATTTCAAGGTGTATTTCGGTTTGAGCTCGATATGTATCCAGAAGTTTATCCAGGGATAGAACACTTTCAGGTCGGGGAAGTTATTCGACTGACGCTCCGCTCTTCAAAAATTCGTCGTGTCGAAAAGGTAGCAATGACAGCAGAGGAAACGGAAGCTCTGATGGCATTTCTGGAAATAAAGTTTCGCGCTCGTCGCGAAAAACAAAAGCGGAATAGGTAAGACAGGTTATGGCTATCGAATAACTCGATACTCAACCGGACACCCAGACCAAACAGTCGGTAAACCATGCATTTCAGTCAGATGATGAGATAGGTAGATATATACAGTGCGCGATTCACTGGCGGCAGGCCATTCACTCACAGCATACTTAAAAACATCTTTTGTCCGTTGATTAGCTCGCAAGTTTTTTTCCAAAGTAACTAAGTTTACTGGGCGTTCTGACATTTTTCTTTCCAATATTATTATTGAGCGATTGTATCAGTAAAAACAATGAATACAAGACTATAAAGAAAAATACTGCATCGATTCGGTGGGGCGGGATTTCCCCGCTTCGGCTACGGCTCCGAAAATCACACCGTGGTGCCAATACGTATCGGTGGGCGGGATTCACGACTCGCTCCTTCGTCGCTCCCTGCACTAGGGTTGTTCGCTACGCTCACCCCGTCGCGAACCCGGCGACTCCTCAACTCCACCCATGCATATAAAAAAGGCGAGCACATACTGTGCTCGCCTTTTTTATTGAGCCACGGGCGGGATTCGAACCCGCGAATCGAAGGTTTTGCAGACCTCGCCATTAGACCTCTCTGGTACCGTGGCATACTCCTTGGCAGAGTGGGCATCATTATACCCTAGAGGAGAATGCGCGTAATCAGGTATTTTGGGCGAGAAGGTGGTCGACAAACTGGGCGATGCCGTCGTCGTCGGTGTCTTCGATCGTGAAATCGGCGATCGCTTTGAGTTCAGGAATGGCATTGCCCATGGCGACTCCGGTGCCCACATACTCCAAGACTTCGAGATCGTTTTCACTGTCGCCAAAAGCTGCGGTTTCCGCCAGATCCACACCGACTGCTTTCGCCCAGGCTTGAGCCCCTTCACGCTTGGTAATGCCAATTGGCGTCACATCGTAGTACGGCATGCCGAGAGAGTTGGTCATCGACTTAACCTCTACATCCTCGAGCGATTCCATGTAGGCATGGACTGACTCGTTGAGTGAACCGATGGTCAACAACGGAGTAGTCCAGTCTTCGAGCTCATAGACATCAATCGTCTCGACTGGCCAGCGCTGTGTTCGCTTGTACTCCAAGACATTGGGTGTTCCGGCATACAGCGTGCGCTGGCTAAAACCAAAGTCCGCGCCAAGAGCATGCACTTTTTCGGCGATTGTGTGCACGAGTTCACTTGGCAAAACTTTTTCCCACACCACTTCACCGGACATACGGACTACCTGCGCACCACCCGAGGTAATATGGATACTGTCATCAGGAAAGAGCGGTAAAATCGCTTGCTTCAGCTCAGCGTAACTCCGGCCGGTGCAGACCGCTATTTCGTAGCCAGCAGCGGCGAGTTTTTTCAGCGCTGCTCGGGTGACCGGGCGAATTTCCCCTTTGCTATCGGACAGTGTCCGATCCACATCAAACAAACACGCTTTCGGAAAGTGTGACAAATCTTGCAAAATACTCCTTACTGATCTTTTTGGAGAATGTTCGACTGAATCGAGTGCATCAACTGATGCTTCTCGGCATGCGCGGCTTCGGCGTGGTTCACTAAGTGCTGCACCAATTCGCTGTAGGATTTCCCGGTAGCTTCCCAGAGGTAATAGGCCATGGAACCTGGCGGGGCATTTACTTCTCCTACCCAGATTTCTTCGCTGGAGGGATTGGCAAAGAAGTCAATTCTTGCTACGCCCTTGCCGTTGAGCAGTTTCCAAATTTGGCGAGTAGTGTCATGTAATTTTTCTTCCAAATCTGGCGAAATTGGGGCCGGAATTCGGCGCGACAAACTGGCCATACCTTTAGTGCCACCTTTTTTCCCGCCGCCTCGCTCATATTTATCGGCGTAGCTCAGGAACTCATCAGTTTGAATTGGTTGCTCAGTGGTAGAAACTTCGGTAGAGTCACCGGTGCCAATCACGGACACGTTGACTTCAATACAGTCACGGGCCGCTTCTTCCACAATAAGACGGGTATCAAACTCAGCTGCCAGATCAATAGCGTTGCGGAGTTCTTGTTCGTTAGCCGCGCGCGTCACGCCAACGCTTGAACCGAGCGTAGCTGGCTTTACAAACAACGGGTACTCCAGGCTAGTTTCCACTCGCTCGAGCATCTCTTTGCGCGTTTCCAGCCATTCCTGGCGGGTAAACCAGACATATTTGGTGACCGGCACTCCGGCCGCTTCCATCACGTGCTTGAACACCAGCTTGTCGATCGACACCGCCGCCGCCACTACTCCTGGTGCGGCAAAAGGAATATCGGCCAACTCAAACAAACCAGCCAGCGTGCCATCCTCGCCATGACCACCGTGCGTACAAAAGATCGCTACGTCGATGCCGTGCTCTTCTGTAGGATCCGGCGAAAACTGAATGCGGTGCAAGGCATCCGTTGTTTCGGCGGGATTCATGAGGTCGAGGGTTTTGTAAAAATTGATGTCGAGTAACTCTGAACCCGTCCACCATCGACCCTGTTTGTCGATATAGAGTGGTACGACTTCAAATTCATCGGTCGGCACATGCTGCATCATCTGGACAGCCGTAATAATGGACACTTCGTGTTCCACCGAGCGGGAGCCAAAAACGACTCCGAGGCGTTTTTTGTGAGCAGGTGTCTTGCTAGTCATGTCGGTCTCACTTTCTGTATCTCGTTGAGTCAGTATAGCACTGTGTGATACGCTGAGATCTCAGGGACCGTCCCTTAGGCCTATAACCAGGAAGGATCGCATGTCACATCGCAGCATTTTCAAAGTCGCCATCGTCGGCTGTGGTCGTGTTGGAATGACGGCCGCCTACTCCATCATCACGAGTGGCTTGGCTACTGACTTGGTTTTAGTAGGCCGCGACAAAGCCAAACTCGAAGGCGAAAAACTCGACCTCGAACACGCTCTCCCCTTTTACCAGACGTCAATATTGTCGCGACCGATGACTACGCCGACCTCCAAGGCACCGATGTCGTCATCTTTGCCGCCGGCGCCGCCCAAGAACCAGGCGAAACACGCCTCGATCTGGCCAAAAAGAACCTTGCGCTCGTGGATGCTCTCGTCCCCAAAATCCTCGAACACGCTCCGCACACCGTCCTCTTGATGGTCACCAACCCGGTCGATGTGCTCACGAATCGCGCCAACGAAATTTCTGGCAAATATAATGGCAGAGTTTTTGGATCGGGCACGCTCCTCGACACCGCTCGCTTCCGCTTCTACCTTTCCGAATTTTTAGACGTCAACCCAAGGAGTATCCACACCTACATTTTGGGTGAACATGGCGACTCTTCTTTTCCTGCTCTGTCTGGAGCCACTCTCGGCGGTGCAAAACTAACGGAGCTCCCAGCTTTCTCGCACGAAAAAGCCATGCAGTCATTTGAACAGGCTCGGAGTGCCGCCTATCGCATCATTGAAGGCAAAGGCGCCACGTACTACGCCATAGGGACCGTCCTTACGCAGATAGTGAAATCCATTCAGCGCGACGCCCGTACCGTTATGCCGGTTTCACACCCCCTAAAAGATTTTTATGGCGTCAGCGACGTCTCTTTGAGCGTGCCCTGTATTATTGGTCGACGGGGTATCGAGAAAGTCATGCCTGTTCAACTGGATGAAGCCGAAATCGAACAGCTCCATGCCTCAGCTGAGGCCGTGCGTGCCTATCAACAATAACTGCACAATATGTGTATACTATAAAGAACGAAAAAGAAATTACTTGGAGGAAATATGTTTCGCTCACCGTTAGTTCTGCCCCTAACGCTCATCTTTGCCGGCGTGTTGGCTTTTATGGCCACCACAGGTGTTTTGCCACCCACCGTGCTGCGCTTTTGGCCGATTGTCTTTGTTATTCTCGGTTTAGTCGGTTTGGTCTCACTCAGTTCTGAGGAGTTAACTGGCCAAACAACCACGACCAGCAAGAAAACTTCCAGCTCCAGCAGCGCTTCCAAATCTGCTCCAGCCAAGAAATCTGCTGCAAAGACAGCTTCTAAGAGCACCTCGAGCAAGAGCAAATCTTCCAGCAAGAAGAAAACCACTTCTAAGAAGAAATAAACTCTCATGCCAGAATCTTTTCAAATTGCAATTGATGGCCCAGTGGCGGTCGGGAAAAGCACTATCGCGCGAATTCTGGCGCAGCGATTAGGATTCCTCTACGTCGATACCGGTGCAATGTATCGCGCCACTGGCCTCTTAGCTTTACGCGAAGGGGTAGATGTTGAAGACGGTGAAGCCGTCGCCACACTCCTTCGTACACACAACATTACACTCGCCACTCCGCAAGGCCAGCAAAATGATGGTCGAAAAATCACAGTGTATCTCGATGACGAAGACGTTTCCTGGGAAATCCGCACTGAAAAAGTCAGCACGGCTTCTTCGAAAGTTTCCCAACATGCCGTGGTTCGCCAGCAACTGGTCCCCCTTCAACAGGAAATTGCCAGCAAACAAAACGTCGTCATGGAAGGTCGCGACATTACCTTTCGTGTTCTGCCAGATGCCCAGCTCAAGATCTTCTTAACCGCCAGCGAAGAGAAACGCGCGGGTTGGCGTCACCAAGAAGTGATGGCGCGTGGTGAAGATATTTCCCTGGAGCAGATCAAGAAAGATCTGAAAGAGCGCGATGACCGCGACATGAATCGCGATGTTGATCCACTCCATGTTACTGACGACGCCTGGATGTTTGATCGTTCCGACTTCACACTCGACGAAGCGATTGACGAGATCGAAACACGCGCGAGGAAACTATGGCACAAAAACGAAACGTAAAGCCCAAAGAAGAACGTCGCAAACGTGGACGTTGGGTACTGCCTGTTCTGTTAGCCGTGAGCGTTTTGGCTTCACTCTATTTCTGGTTTTTAGGCTAATTTTTTAATTCACTTCACGAAAAATGCAGAATCGCGCCTCATCATAAGCGCGCGGTGCGAGCTTGGTCGATTACTTTGCCCTCGCGGAACCAATTGGGATCACAGGCCGACTTGGGAACCTGGGAAAGTGGCATCACTGTTTTCACAATATCTGGACAGCCTGTACAGGGCAGAGTTCCGGTACTGGCACAAATCTCGACCTCTTGGAGTCCAACTGGCAAAGCAAAGTGGTGAGAACTGCCTTCGATAGCCAGAGTCATTATTTCATTCCAAATGGGCGACGCTCCCGTCACACCCGAAGCCACGGCACTCATCGGTGTGTTGTCATTGTTACCGACCCAGGTGACCACAACTCGGTCATTGGTGTACCCGATCGTCCAGTTGTCGCGCAAACTATTGGTTGTTCCAGTTTTTACGGCGACTTCTTGACCAGGGATATGCAATACAGAGTTCAAGCCAAAGGCTCGCGAGCGAGCCTGATTGTCGCTCAGCACGGAAGTCAACTGATATGCCGCAATTGGCGACAACACTCGCTCGCCATTACACGGCTGCACCGCACCAACGCATGGATTACGGTACATTTGTTTGCCGGTATAGTCATACACAGTGGTAATTGGATTCAAGGCAACTTTCTCGCCACCGGTCGCAAACGAGCCATATACACTGGCCATGTCATACATGGTGACCTCATTACTGCCAAGCGTCATGGCTAAGCCGTGTCGACTCGGATCATTCCAGGTGGTAATACCCAGTTTTTCTCCTAAGTTCACGAAATCATTGATTCCCAGTTCTGCTAATAAACGAACCGCGGGGATGTTGCGCGAGTTTGCCAGTGCTTCCCGTAACGTGATACGACCGTAGAACTGGCCATCATAGTTTTTGGGCTGATACGGCGGCGCGCCTTGGGTAGTGTATACCACGGGCACATCGTCAACAGTGCTCTGCGGAGTCTTCCCTTTCTCGAAGGCGAGAGCGTAGGTGAGCGGTTTGATCGAACTTCCTGGTTGACGAGGTCGAAACACCACATTCACTTGCCCGTCATTTGCCGAGTCAAAATAGTCGCGGCTTCCGACCATGGCGAGCACTTCACCGGAATTCGGATCGGTCACGAGTGCCGCGCCGTTACTGACCCGTAGTCGAGCCAACTCGGAGAGTTCCTGAACCACCGCCGCCTCGGCGCTCGCCTGCAAACTGGGATCAAGCGTGGTATGAACCTCCAGGCCTCCTTGACTGACCATCTCCTCACCATAGGCAGCCACTAACAGCTCACGCACATACATCACAAAATGAGGCGACTGAATATCGTACTGTCCGGTGCGGAATGCTAATTTTTCTTGTCTCGCTTTTTCGTATTGCTCCGGGGTAATAACTCCCAAATCTGCCATTTTCTGCAACACCTCTTGCTGTCGATTGGCGGCGCGCTCCGGTTCCGAGCCAAACGGACTGTAGGCAGTTGGCGCAACAGGCAACCCTGCCAACAAAGCACTCTCTGCAATACTCAAGTCGCGGGCGGATTTGCCAAAGAACCACTGACTGGCCTCTTCTACCCCATAAATAGAGCCACCATAGTTCACTTCATTGAGATACATTTCCAAAATCTCTTCTTTGGAGTAGCGTGCATCCACCGCTAACGCTAGAACAAGTTCTTTTATTTTGCGCTCCCAGGTTCTTTCAGGAGTAAGTAGCGTATTTTTTACCAGTTGTTGCGTAATTGTTGAGCCACCCTGTACCGTGTCGTTCTGCAAATTGTGCCAAAATGCGCGCCCAATCCCCCGGAACGAAATTCCGACATGTTCGTAAAACTGAGCATCCTCAATAGCAAGCGTGGCGTGCACTACATATGGTGAAATTTCATCTAGCGGAACATACGTACGGTTTTCGTCCTTAAAAAATTTATACAGCAAATTGCCGTCACGATCGTAAATGCGTGTCGATAATTTGGGAGTATGACTGTCGATCGCTGTCGGTGAAGGCAGATCAATAAAGATCGTTTGGTAGCTCCAATAGGCTCCGCCGACACCCATTCCCACCACTAATACAAGTCCTACACTCCACAATGGCATACGTAAGGGCGCGGCCAAAGCCATGTGCTCGGTAATTTGCCGCCGACGGAAAACCGCGGAGCGCCACGCACCATGCTTCCACCACCAATTTAGTTCAAACCGGAAATGCGCGAAGCGCGAACTTGAGGTCGTGGAAGTGGCCGAGAATTCATACGAAAACAAATCGCTTTCTGATTTTTGTTCTTCCGATGGTTTCGCTACTCTCTCTGATTGAACGGCGTCTTGTAAATCAGGGTTTTGGGCTGTGAAAAGGTGCGGCCAGGACCACCGTACAGTCGGAAGTTGCACGCGCAGGCGTGGAAGAGAGATCTTGGGCAGTACTTTTGTATGCAAAAGTGGCCGGAGTTGTTTGCGCAAGCCAAAAAAAAGACGCCTCACGCCGAACTGCACCGCTTCCCATACCGCACCAATGAGTCGTAGACTCACTTTACAGAAAAAGAGAAACGGATATCCTAACCAAAAAAGGCCTGTGCTTACAAACTGTATAATTTGCATCACTGCTGTTGATCTCCTGCCATAGGCTCATCTAAACACACATGTCATACATTCCTCAACTGGAATTTTCTCGATCAAACAGACTTCCACTTTTGTCTATGAAAGTACAAAATATACTCGAACTAAAATTTTTGCTCGACCACATCCCACAATTCGCGATGAGGCCCTTCGTATCCAAGCGCCCACACCGCAATTCCACCCAAACCAATTTGGTTCACAAAGTCTAACTTGTAGGAAAACGAACGCGTGTTCTCATAGTAAATGAACTGCGTTTGGCCATCTTCCTCATACACAATGTATGGCGACAAGGCATCTTCGTCCCACTTCTCTTCAGCGAGTAATTCCGGATCACCGAGCACTTCAAGCACCCGTTTATATGTGGCGGTAGCACCGGTCTGTGGAAACGTGGTCGCTCCAGGTTGATCGGAGGTTGCGGTCCATTCGTAGCCATAAAAAGGAATACCAAGCAGTATTTTGTGCGCTGGGACTTCCAGTAAAATATCGCGCATATTGCTCACGACGTCGTCTTGCCAGCGTCCGTTTCCTTTGCCAAAAATTGGGGCCACTGGTCCAACGGTCGAAGATGATCGCACGTGGTAGTCGTAGGACATCACCACTAAATAGTCAGACTGCTCGGCAATACGGCCAACATCCCAGATTTGATACCGCGTCGCCGCCGAACCGTAGACAGCGACACTAAGTTCAATGTTTTCGTCGACCTCGGCTAAAGCGGTATTCAGATCAGTAATGAACTCAACATACTGCTCCCGCATCTGGTCCGTTACCGGCCCGGAATACTCCAGGTCCATGACAACTCCTTCAAAGGGGTAACTCGCTAATAATTGTGTAATGGTAAAAATAGCCTTCTCTTGTGCAGCATCACTGCGCAAAAATGCGGTAATGTCGTCATTATTCAACAAGGTGACTGTAATCTGCATGTGTTGATCGTAGGCATTCGCCCGCTCTACCCATGTCTCGAAAGACTCACTTTGCAAACGATGGTAGCCCATATCAATTTCCCCACCAGACCGCTCCACAAGAGATCCGGTTCCATCAAACGTCACTGAAAAATAGGCAATATCGGTGAGAACAGCAGAGTGCGAAGCATCTGTCATTGTCCAGTACGGCAAGAATCCCAGCACTCGTGGCTCAACTTCCGAAGACACTTGACTCTCACGCAACTGAATATACCCCAAACGAGAAAGTGGGGTAGCCAGTTTGCGACGCCACTGTCCAGAAAGCACTACCGCGCTTCCACCTAACACTAAGGCGAGTAATACAACAGAAAAACTTATATACCAGAGCCAACGCCGCTTACGGAGCATAGTTAGGCTCTATTGTATCAGGGGAAAAATTATTTGCTCTGTGATTGCTTCAGAGTACGAGACATACGCGCTTTACGACGAGCAGCAGTATTCTTGTGCATCAAGTTACGCTTCACGGCTTTGTCTAAGCGGCTGTAGGCCTCTTGTAAAGCTTCAGCAGAAGGGTTGCTCATGAATTTCTTGACCGCAGTCTTCATCTGAGAACGAACCTGGTTGTTGATAGCTTGCTTGCGCAGAGAAACGCGCAAAGCTTTTTTGGCGGATGATAGTATTGGCATAGAGGAGAGATTATATCATATATTTTGAGAAGTCCGAAGCAATTTCTTGAGGGACAACCAAAATCTGACCCACTGCCCACTCTCCTATTATGCTCTGGACCAAATCGGCGTCTTTCGTCATACTACCCACATGCAAGCATTCACCCGGTGGCTGCGTCGCCAGAGTTCCTGGATTGAGTCGCAACAGGCCTCAATTCTCTCTGCCGCGACGATAATTTTTGTGGCTAACATGGCCTCGACTCTTGCCGGATTAGTGAAGAATCGTGTCCTCTCCTCGGTCTATTTCACTCCAGAATTCCAAGGTGGAAATCTCCTGGACGCATATTTTGTAGCCTTCCGGGCCCCTGATTTCGCCTTTAACTTGATTATTCTTGGTTCGCTCTCGGCTGCTTTTGTACCATTGTTTTCTGCCCGTTACGCCAAAAGTGAAAAAGATGCCTTCCGCTTTGCTAACCAAACGATGTACCTCTTAATGAGCGTATTTGTACTCGCCAGCATCGCCATCCTGCTTTTCACTGAACCCTTCGTGCATTTCCTCACCGGTGATGGCTTAACGGACCTGCAAGTCACCGAAGCCATCTCAATGACACGCATTATGGTTCTGGCGCAGCTTTTCTTTGGATTTTCTGGCTTTATCTCCGCCATGCTACAGAGTGTCAAACGCTTTATTATTCCGGCATTTAGCCCGCTGTTTTACAACTTTGGCATAATCTTTATGACCGTTTTTGCCCATGACTGGCTCGGAATTCAGGCGGCTGCATGGGGAACAGTGCTCGGCGCCGGCCTGCACATGGCAGTACAAATCCCACTCTTGCTGAAAATCGGCTACCGACCGTTCATCTGGCCAGAATGGAACTGGGCCGATATGCGAGAGTTCTTTTCGTTGACAGCACCACGCACTCTGGCTCTCGGCGTTTCTCAGCTGAATCTCTGGGTCATTACCTTCTTTGCCACCGCCATTGGTGGCAATGCGCTGACCATGATTACGTTCGGTCAGATGCTGATGAACATTCCCATTCGCTTTTTTGGCGTCTCCATTGGCCAGGCTGCGCTTCCGTTTCTGTCCGCCGAACAACATGACATTGTTGGCTTCCGACGCACGGTGTATCGATCGTTGCGCCAGATATTCTTCTTTGCTGCTCCGGCCTCGGTACTCTTGCTGATTTTGCGTGTCCCAGCGGTACGTTTAGCCTACGGAACCCAAGAATTCCCCTGGAGAAATACGCTCATCACGGCGCAAGCGGTGGGAATTCTCGCCGTTTCGATTGCCCCACAAGCAGCCACACACCTCTTGATGCGGGCTTTTTATGCCTTAAACAACACCGTTACACCGCTCATCGCGGCCGTTCTGTATCTGGTGGGAACGGCGGCCTTTGGCTGGTACTTTTCCCTCCAAATGGGGATGGGGCTCAATGGCATAGCCTGGGCACTAACACTCGCCGCCACTCTGGAGACATTCTTTTTACTCTTTGCTCTCATCTGGAGAATCGGCTTAGGCGATGTGCAAAAACTGTTTTGGTCATTACTTCGTATTACGAGCGCCGCCTTTTTGATGGCTGTCACACTCTTTGTTTTCCAGCGCTTACTCGATCTGTATGTCTTTGAAACTTCACGTACATTGCAATTGCTCCAACTCACCATGAGCGTAGCCTTGATGGGTGGCGCGGTGTACTTGATACTCTGTTGGCTTTTCCGTATCGAAGAGCTCACCATTTTGGGCACTATTACGCGTAAGATTCGCCAGAGTTGGAAGAAAGTCAGCAAATCGACACCGGCATTTTTGGAAACTATTTCTGGATCTGAGTCGTAGACTTGAAACGCGTGACCGGCGGGTCCAACCTCTTCACTGTTCTCCATAAAACTTGTTCCCCAATCTAAAAACGGCCCC
Organism: Candidatus Woesebacteria bacterium; assembly: GCA_021208605.1. Taxonomy (GTDB): domain Bacteria; phylum Patescibacteriota; class Microgenomatia; order UBA1400; family UBA1396; genus JAJOJK01. The sequence goes on from JAJOJK010000018.1 coordinate 52,295, forward strand.
GTTTCCGAGGCCGTTTCGTTTTCGATTTTCAGCTTACAATTAGTAAGGCTTAATCTGTTGGAGGGTATCACTGATACCAGAGCCAAAGATGTTAATACCGAAGAAGTAAGCGATAATTTGCATGATCGCGTAGCTGGAAGCAACGATTGCCAAACCGACTAAAGCGGCCGTAATCTTGTTGCGAGCAGATTCGGTTTTACCCTTGTCACCACCAGAGGTGATCCATTGGATACCACCAAGAATGAGGTAACCAAACACCAAGATAGCAGAGATCAAAAGAGCGGCACCAATCGCGCTAGAAAGCAGACGACCAACGTCGGTAATTTTGATATTAGCTTGATCTTGATCCACCGTAACTTGTGGAACACTTTGTGCGAGGGCGGCACCAGCAGCGGTTAAGAAACCAACTACGGAACTCCCTGCGGCGACAAGTTTCTTTTTAGTCATACGACTCCTTGTACTGTTTTCTTTTTTCATTATACCAGTTTTTCTCAAGTTCTATGGTAGCACAGTCTTTTTTTCTTCGTAAAGACTGAATACCATCTGTGTTCTTCTTTCGCTAGCAAGAACTAAAGTCATAGCCAGGCTTTTCTGCACCCGCTGTTTCGCAGCTACAGGGCTCGTAGTGCGTATAAGGCAACTGAGAAACACCTTGGCCAGGACCAAAGCACTGCACCGTGGCAGCACCGGTAGTACAGTATCCGCCGGCTCCGCCGTCGCTGTAAGTGCGACCAATTTCACAACGCACGCCACCGCCGCCTTGAGAGGCTGCGCCAGCTGCTCCTGCGGCACCACTGCCGCCACCCAACGTGTTTCCACCGCTGTTATCCCCAAGAACATTGATGCCAAAGAAATACTGCACGATAGAAAAGATAGCAAAGACTGATACCAAAACTCCTAAGCCAACAATAGATTGAATAATTTTTTCGCGGGCCTTTTCGATCTTGCCTTTATCGCCACCGGAAGTAATCCATTGGACACCTCCGAGAACCATATAGCCAAAAGCAGCAAGTGCACCCACTAAAATGGCCACTCCAACAAAACTTCCAACAAGGACACCCAGATCCGTCTGAATTGGTGCACCACCAATTTGTTGTAAATTCTGAGCGATGTTGACTTCGGCTGTACCTGCAAACATGATTTCTCCTACTGTGTTCTTCCTGGTACTGCCCCACTCATTCCTCCACTGCCTGGAGCTGACGGTTGACGCAAAGAACCGGCGCCGGATGAGTTCAGCTGATTAATAAACGTTGGATTCAACAGATCGAGTCCAAAAACAGGACCAATAAAGGCCGCCACAGCAACCACAGAGGCTAAAACGGCTAAACCAACAATAGATTGAATAATTCGATCGCGTGCTTTTTCTATCTTGCCACTATCTCCACCCGCTGTAATCCAGCCAATGGCTCCTAAAAACATGTAGAGCAAAACAGCCAGTCCACCAAGAATTAAAGCGGTTTGAATCAACAAAGCAATGTATAAGCCAAGAACAGAGGCTCCACCGGAAGCCGTATCTGGCGCGCTAGAGATTACTTGTTCCACCGCTGGAACAGCTGGATTTGTAATACGCTGGGCGAGTAAAGTCGATAAAATCATTTAGGGTCCTCCTGGGTAGCTAGACGAGCTGGGAATAATTTGTAAGAAGGTTTCGCCAGGGTCCAAAATATTGAGACCGAAGACACCGCCAACAATGCCAATAATCGCCACCGCCAAAATCATGACGAGCAAACCAATGGCTGCGTTGATCATTTTCTGTTGGGCTTTTTCAACAGCACCCTTGTCGCCACCAGCACGGAGCCAGTCGAATCCGGCAATCAATAAGTAGACCACAAAGAAAATGCCGCCGAGAACGGTGATAAAGGCAATAATGTTGGATAGTTGCTCGGAAAAAAGAGTCACTAATCCTTCACGATCACCGAGGTTGCCAGCTACTTGGTCACCGATGAAGCCAGCGCCGGTAATTGGCTCGTCACCGAGTTGAAGTTGTTGTCCTTGGGCGAGTAAATTGCTCATATCTATCCTAGTTTCCTACACCTTCGATCACTGGTTGCAAGAGGAAGCGGGCGTCACCAAAGAAGAAGAGTCCAATGAGCGCGGCCAAAAGTGGCGCGGCGACCATGACTAATAATCCAATAAAGGTATTCGTAATTTTCTGACTCATCTCACCGATCTGCTTGGAGTCTCCAGGAGAAACGATCACCATGAAGCCAGCAGTCAGAATATTAAACAAAGCCCAAATGCCACCGACGATAGTGACCAAAATAATCAAACGGGAAATAAAACCGGTAATTCCGGCGCCAGCGCCCAAAACACCGTAGCTATTTTCCACCACGGCTGGCGGGGTAATGGTTCCGAATGGATTGTTTTGTGCTAATAGTTTTCCCATGATCCTCCTAGAATATCTTCACTCCGGTGAGCGCGGCAATAATCTGCATTATCCAGAATGAAGCCAACAATAGTATAAACCCGCCAATGGCGTAGAAAAAGGCTTTCTTGCCTTCTTCGGCTGCTTTTTTGTTATCGGGATTCATAACCATACGAAAACCGGCGGCAAAAATGAAAATGAAAAGCAAAACACCGGCCAACACATAGACGTTGGGCAAAAGAATGTTAATTAACGTAGCAGGAGAGTCATAGACCGAAGCAACCGATGGTCCATCTGGACGGAGAAGATACGATTCACCCAGGTTTACCTGGGCGACTAAAGTTCGGGTGACGGACGTGATTTCGGCCATTTCCGCTATTGTAGCACGGCCCTTGAGGAAAAGGGGGAATGTTTTTTCACAGTTCGTTTCACAGGGGCTTAGTTTCTGACCAGCAAGCCTGTTGATTTACGAACCTGGTTTTCTGTCTTGAAGGCGATATAATTTGGAGGATGGCCATTGACTCAACTATACGTATTGAAAGCGTCCAGGAACTCAAGGATCGCTTACGCAGTGCTGGCGTACTTACCAACTGGAAACGCTTTAGCGATTTCTTGGAAGAATTTGTTGGCGAAATTGAGAAGGCCGGAGAAAATCCTGAATTCGTCGCCACGATAAGCAGTGAAAAATTCCCCATTGACCTCGCAACACTGAAGTTTCTCTACGCGTACTTAGGTTCTGGGGACCACTTCGTCCGCGACTTTGCTGAAGAATCCGCTCTCGCCAAAATTCTGGAAATCATCACTGACACCAAACAAAAATATGGCAGTGCACTTGAAGGACTTAGCTCTAACGATACAGTGTCCCGACAGCGCCAAACAGCACTTACCTTCTTCCAACAACTTACCTACGATCTCGAACCAAGTAATCTCCAAGGAGAGACTGAATCCGAAGGCACTTTTCTTGCCGAAGCGCTACCGGCGGTTTTTGCAGACGATCAAATTCTTCTCAAGGCTGATAATCCCAGCCAGGTCAACGCGCTCAAACAGCAAATTGAAGAACAATTCAACGAACTCCGTCAGCTTATCAAGAAGTATGACAGACCAGAAACAATCGAGCTTGAAACACAAGTAACAACGGCTCTCTCTGCGGCAAGGGCGCAAGCGCAGGCGAATGATGACGAAACGGCTCAACGCCAACTTACTCAAGCCAGTGAAATCCAGGAAACAGCGCAAAGCCAGCTCCGTGAATCACTCGAGGAGCGCCGAAAAGAACAACTCGACAAGATACGAAATTCGCAAGCTCTCCTTTTCTCTTTGGTTGAGAAATACTCAGAAGACACTTCATTTGATGAACTGTTCCTTTCTACACTTATTCAATATATTCGGGTCGATCGAATCGATTTTCAAGTCGTGCTCAGCTTTACCGCTTTCCTTGGATACTTGCGCGACCTCTTCGAGACACTTTTAGCCAACACCCGCGATTTTGTCGAGAAAAAAACGGAAGCATACAAAAAAGAACAAGCTTCCGCCAAAAAAACTCTTAATCGAGAACTAGCGGCGCTCTTCGACGTTGAACTTCCGCGAGAAGACGATGCCGGCGGTGGCGCGGATGAGGAGCAAGAAGAGGACGAGTCCACCCTCCTGACAGTCGAAGAATTCCGCACGCGACTCACCGAAGCAGAAGCTTCACTCAACTCGCTGCCGTTAGCAAACGTTGACGATCTCAAAGCGGCCCTAGAACTCGAGAGCATTCAGACTGATAAACAAATACACGTTGTCATCGATTCTCTCTTCCAACAAGCCGACACGTTCTCCGACGCACAAAGAGCAGCCATCTTACAAAAGCTCACCGCGTATATTGCACGGCTAAAAGCTGATCAAGAAGTTGATGAAGATAAACCAACGGACCGTCCCGAGGCTCAACCAGACTCCGTTCCCACTGTCACACCAGCTGCAGCCGAAACTGGCACCCAAGAAGAGCAAATCTCCAAACTGCGCCAAGGATCAGAACTCGCCCGCTTAAATGCATTGTTAGTTGCGCAAGCTGAGGGACAACTGTTTGTTCGCCTCAAGGAACTCGGCTATTCAGAAGAAAAAGCCGAAGAACTTATCGCCGCGTATCATGGCGACCTCACTAACCTGATTTGGGCTGAACTCTTAGGCGCCGGCGGATACGCCATGCTCAAGGGTCAACAGACACAGTCACTTGGCGCGGTGGAACTGACCCAGATCTGGCCAACGCCACCCAAATTGTTGGTAATGAAATTTTGGTTGCCAATGGCGGAACGTTACCCACCAATTATGGTGGCAATTATGCCTCGCCAGAACAAATAGCATCGCTCACCGAGAAGACACAATTGGCTGTCGCGCAGGCTGGTTTTGTTGATCCTGACGGGTCCTTGACTTCCCTCACTTCGGCACTGGCATTTTTCCAGTCACCAGAGGGATTGCAGCAAATTTTGCAGCTTTCACAAAATGCTGATGTCTTGAATGCTATTCAAAGACAAAGCGGTATTTCCAGCGATCTTCTCGAGTTGCTGGGTTCGCTTGAGTCCCCAGAAGACATTGATCGGCTGCTACGCTTTGATCCGGAGGCACTGAAAAGCTTATCTCGTGCGGAGCGCAATGGCGTCAACCAAAAACTGCACCGCTTCATGGATTTGCATACACAAATTCAACAAGTGGGCTTTCTCCCACCTGCTGAACTTGAAGAATACAATGCACTCGCCCGCGAAATCGAACCCATTTTCAATATTCTCAATGAGTATGGTGATGATCTGTATCTCTTACTGTACGCGCAACAAGACTTGGCTGACTTAAGCCAATTCATTCAGCGCGCCGCTCAAACGGAGGCCGCCGTTCAACAACGACTTCCTCAATTTGTGCAACGCGATGTGCAGTACACATCTCGTTTTGCCCAATACGCCGTGGTGACAACGACGGTTACTACAACCGTTACCACGACCACCACGGAAATAAGCGAACAAGATCCTTCCTACCTACTCGGCGAAGCCAAAAATGATCTGGCGCTCAAGCGCATGATCGCTCTCAGCATGGCCGCGACTCCAGAAGAACAAATGGAGCTGGAACTCCTGCTGCGCCATCCCGAAATGGCTGGTATCCAACAAGCGACAGCAGCCGAAGGTGTACCGGCGCTCAATGCGCAAAACCTCTCTCAACAACTCGCTGCCCTGCAACAGAAAAACAGCGGCCTCAACCAAAAAATCGAAAAGGCCAAAGCCCTGCAAGCGGGCATGAAGGCCCTTATTGCCTCCAAAGGAAATCCTTACTTACTCGCTGCCAACCTGCTTAAAAGCAAAGAAGGCCGCAAACTCATCATGAAGGCACTTGGGGGCGCTGCCGCTGGCGCTACGGCCACGGTAGCAATTATTTTGGCGCCTCTGATTCAGTTCTATAACGCAGTTATTGTGCCAGTCATGAACTTTGTGTCTGGTGTGGTGAGTGGTATTACGGGATTCTTTGGCGGGTTGTTTGGAGGCGGCGGCGCAGCCGCCGCGGGCAGCGGTATTTCTGGTTCTCTGGGAGCCGGAACGGCGCAAGCCATGACTAACGCGGCCTCAACCGCCAAACTCGCCTCCACGCAAGCAACGGCTCTGGCTCGGGGAGAAGCGGTAAAGGCCATGACGACCCTGGAAGCACAGGCTAATGCCATTATGTCTGGCACGGTAGTTGCCGAGACAGCAACTGCGGTCATTGCCGTTGGAGTCATCGGGCCGTTTCTGCTAATCGGAGTTTTGACCTTGATCGTGATCACGGTTATCGGCGCGTCGGTAAACGATATTCCCATGTCTGGTGTGCAACGGAGTATTAGTAGCGGTGGACTGGGCGTGGCGGGATGTTGGCCAACGAACGGAAGTATTACTGCTCTTGAAACATACCCAGACGGGCGTCCACACGTACGAAGAGATAGTCCAGGAGCTTCTGCCATAGATATAGGTGGAACAACTGGGAATCCTATCTACACCCCGTTTTCTGGTGTAGCTCTCTCTAAATGGGATGACGAATACGGAAACATGGTAAGAATCGAAACTGACTATGGATTCACCGTGATTCTTGCTCACATGCTCGAAGCCTGTATTCCATCACAAACAGGTGGTTGTTTAGCCCCTGATCAGAGTGGACCAGTTACTGCAGGACAACAAGTTGGTTTGCTCGGAAGTACCGGAAATTCGTCAGGACCGCACTTACACTATGAAGTGTTTAATGTTCCCAGCTCACTCACTACCCGTGATTATGCTATCGCTGATTTAGTGCCGCCAGTTCCTCCTCTTGCAGTCAACGCCGTTGTCTCCACCAGTCAATGTTCAGTAGGTGGTAACCCGTACAACCCCTCTGCTACTGAGTCTGGTCGAACCAATGATGCACTGTAAAAAAAACATGCAGTACTGCTGACTATGGCTTACAATGAAACAGGAAGAATAAAAAAATGCCATCGCGAACCAATCAAAAAACACCATCTAGTGCTCTAGGAAATCTCCAAGAAATCTTAGGCATTGGTCGCCGAGAACAAATTGTTCTTCTTGGCGTTTTAGCGCTCATTATAACCACTGGTATACTCATCTTTTTCCGTCCACGGACTGCATCACAGCCATCTGGAGTTACTTTCTCAACCTATGAACAGCATGAAGGTAGCATATCTGTTACTTTTACTGGCTCAACCGACGTAACAAAAAATCGATTAGCACTGCAATATATCACCGACGCCATCGATCAAGAAACACTCCTGCGTACTTTTGCCGGACGACTTGATATGCAAGCACTTCCCAGTTCTCTCACTGGCAACACCTATATCTCTGCCGACGGTGTCACGACACTCACCATGGCAAACGGTGATCAAGGCATTATCTATATTAAAAACGGGGCTCTTTCAGAACCACTTACTCCGGTCTCTCTTGAGTTTGCACAAGAAAGTGCAGAAGAATTTTTAAGCTCTCTAGGATACACGGTAGAAGAACTCAATCTTATCGAAAATGAAACCCAATTCCTTGGCACACAAGTAGAAGGAAGTGAAGGGTTTCCGCAAGTTCCTGCAGCAGAAGCCAGAATCATCCAACTCTTTTACGAAAAACAACTCAATACTGTTCCAATTGCCTACTCTGCCAGTGCAGTAGAGAAAATCGCGATCGAAATAACTGCTGATGGTGTCTTCCGCGCAAATCTCCCTAACGTCTTCATCTCCACCGAACCAGGCCGTGAATATACCGTCATCTCGGTAGAAAAAGCGCTGGAAAATATAGAAAGTGGTCAATTCTCTATCATTGGTACACCTGGCCGTGTGGAGAAAAGTGATCGCTTTGTCCGCCTCGATTTAGTGGAACAATCTCTCCAGTATCGCTACGATACTTCTCAAGGGATTCTTTTCCCCATGTTCCGATTCGAAGGAACCGCCATGACAGAAAGTGGTGAACTCTTTGAGATGGTGGTCGTCACCGAGGCCATAGAAGTGCGCAGTGAAGACATCGAGCAATAATGATAGAGTAGATATACGCTACAAAACACGGCGCCACCGCACCTATCAACATGATCGAACACCCAGTTCCACAGAACATCACTGAGTATCAGTTCCATCTGATCGGCAACATGACGATCAAGCAGTTTATTATTCTGCTGGTTGGTGTGGTGTTGGCGTTCATGTTTTACAGCACCAACTTACCCGGAATTATTAAGTGGCCGTTTATGCTGGTTATCGTGGGAGGCTCTGGTGCACTGGCTTTTGTACCGTATGAAGAGCGCACACTCGATCAGTGGCTGGTGAATTTTATTCGCGCTATCTACCGTCCCACCAAATACTACTGGCAACGCACAGCGCCAACTCCTGGGTACTTCACGCATGAAGTCACCCAAAGCCAAGCGCTGAGCACTGGCCAAGAACGCTCGACGCTCCCACAGCGCCAGAAACAATTCTCGGCGTATATGTCCTCATTGCAAACCCAGTCTCAAGGCCCGGTATCGCAGGATCCTTTGGATCTTTTTCAAGGAGCTACTGGCGATCTCAGCTCACTGTTTGACTCGGTAGAAGCGGCCGAAAACGTTGTCCCTGGAGAAACCATGGCCATGGAAAAACCGAACTTGCAGGTTCGTGCCCGCCCACTAGGCAGCGGACAGAACATGGTCTTTGATACCAAAATTGACACTACTCCCGGAGACGACCTTGCGACTCCAACATCCACTCCGGCCGCCGCCACCGCCCAATGGGGGAACTCGTATGGCGGAAACGACACTTATAGCACCTTCACCATAGACTCCGTACAAGAATCAAAACACTCTCAACAGGAAGATGCCACGCCATCAGCACCTCGCGGGCAAGCCGCCACAACAGATGTCCAGACTATCTCGGTGCCCAGATCGGCACCCACCAAGACAGAAGTCACCCAGCCTGAAACGAGCGCTGCGCAGTCTGCAACCAAGACCGACAACGAACCCACTGGAAACGCCTACGTAACCGAGAGCTCTGTGCAGCGCGCGCCGCAGCACGCTGCGGCGCCCATCCCCGTCCCCTTCAACAAAGATCTGCCGTTCCCGTCTTTGCCGGATAAGCCGAACTTGCTTTTGGGAATGGTCCACGATCAGCAGAAAAATATTATTCCGGGCGCTATCGTCGAGATTTTGGATGAAAATGGCAACACGGTCCGCGCCATGAAAACCAACAATCTTGGTCAATTCTATATTTCTACTCCCCTGCAAACAGGAAAATACACGATCGAAACCGAAGCCAATGGGCATGAATTTCCGGTCTTTGCTCTCGAAGTAGACGGTTCCGTGCTCGATCCGGTGGACATTCTTGCTCAAACCTAAAAAAGTGTTCAACTCGTGACGAATCCCGACAAAACTCGTATACTGGAAACGCATGCCTAACTCCCAAGGACAGCTCTCATCAACTTCTCAAAAATATCTTGAGATTCTGGATATCACCAACGACCTACTGGTCATGAAAGATGGCTCGACGGCTGTCGTCCTTGAAGTTAGCGCCATCAACTTCGGCCTTTTGTCCGAGCCAGAACAAGACGCCATTATTTATGCGTATGCGGCTCTCATAAACTCGCTCTCGTTCCCAATTCAGATTGCCATTATTTCTCGTCCCAAAGATGTCAGTAACTACTTGGAATATGTTGACGAACAATTCCAAACTGCCACGTCGGACCTTCGTCGTCAACAAATCGCCAGCTACCGCCAGTTTGTTTCCAATTTAATTACAGAGCAAAACGTCTTGGATAAAAACTTTTATGTCATTTTGCCACTTTCGGCTATTGAACTTGGTATTGCTGACTCAGTGAATCCCATGAAACAAGTCATGCCGAGCGATAAACCAGCTGAGTTTGACAAAAATTCGGTCATCCAACGCTCGGTCAACACACTGGGCCCGCGTCGTGATCATATGATTAGTCAGTTCAGCCGCTTTGGACTTCGCGCCGAGCAACTCCGCACCAAAGATCTGATCCAACTGTTTTACATTATGTACAACTCGCAATCAGCCGAAGGTATCAAAGTGGTGGACACCAAAGAATACACCAGCGCCGTCATTCAGCCGCGCGGAAATTTCCAGGTTCCTACCGCAGCACCAGAGGTCGCAACCGCACCACCAACGCAGACCACCCCGGCAGCCCCAGAGCCAACACCTCCTGCGGCAAGTGCTCCACAAGCTGTCCCCGTAGAAATTCCTTCTGAAGACACCACATCAGAAGTGTCTTCCCTCGAAAACGCCATGTCCTCCATTCCCCGCGAAGGTGTCGGCCTGAACGTGGACGCTACCAACACCGACGACAACCAACCACCACGATAAGGAACTATGGCGAGCTTTTTAGAACGCATCGGACTGAAAAAACCATCTTCCACTCAGGGAGACGACGCGCAGACGCAAAAAAAGCAGCAACTCAATGCGCAAATGCAGCAATTTTCGCAAGGTCTGGTGAGCATTCAAGATATTATTGCTCCAGAGGCGATTGAGGTCGACTTCACCTACCAAAAAATCAATGACACGTTCACTCGCACCCTGTTTATCGCTGGTTATCCTCGCATGGTGCCAGCCAACTGGCTCTCACCATTAATTAACTTCCCGTACTCTCTGGACGTCTCGATGCACATCACCCCAGTCGACGTCAAAGAGATTCTGCACGACTTGCGTCGAAAAATTACTGAAATGGAAGCGGAAATTTCTTCTGATATCCGTTCCGGGAAAATCAGTAATATCGACACCGAGATCAAACTCGAAGACGCCAAAGCCATTCAGGAACAACTCGCCAAGGGCGCCGAGAGGTTTTATCAGTTTGGTTTGTACGTCACGATTAACTCGCCGAATGTAGAAGAACTGGATAACGTCACGAAACAGTTACAGTCACTGCTTGGCTCGATGCTGTTAATCTCCAAAAAATCTTCGCTGCAAATGGACGAGGGTTATAAAACTACATTGCCGATGGGTCAGGATAAACTCAAGATTCTGCGCAATATGGACACCACTTCTCTGGCCACTACTTTTCCGTTCACTTCGTCTGAGCTCACCATGGACAAAGGTATCGTCTACGGCCTGAACGAGCACAACGGCTCGCTGATTATTTTCGACCGCTTCCAGATGGAAAACGCCAACATGGTGGTGTTCGCGAAATCCGGTGCTGGTAAATCCTACGCCGTGAAACTCGAAGCCCTGCGCCACATGATGTTCGGCGCCGAAGTCTTGATTCTTGACCCGGAAAAAGAGTATGAGGACATGGCGGCATCTGTTGGTGGCGAGTACATTAACTTTGCCTTTGGCTCCAACACCAAAATCAATCCGTTTGATTTGTCCCAAGTCTACGAAGAAGGTGAAAACGAACTCGGCCAAAAAATTATTTCGCTCCACGCGCTTCTCAAAGTGATGCTCGGAGAAATGAACGCTTCTCAAGAAGCCATGCTCGACCGCGCGCTCGTGGCTACTTACAAAGCCAAGGGCATTACGCCTGATCCGTCCACGCAAAACAAAGAACCGCCGCTCATGGAAGACCTCTACAAAGCCCTGATCGGTATGGAAAACGACGACGCCTACGACATTGCCATGCGTCTGGAAAAATACATTAAGGGTTCTTTCCGCGGCATTTTCGACCAACACACCAACATCGACATCCGCAACCAGATGACGGTCTTCTCAGTTCGCGACATCGAAGACGAACTCCGTCCGGTAGCCATGTTCATGATTCTCGACTTTATCTGGACGCGTATCCGCAAAGAGCGCAAAAAGCGCGTTTTGGTTGTTGATGAGGCCTGGTACTTCATGAAGCACCAAGACACTGCTTCCTTCATGCACTCGATCGCCAAACGTGCCCGGAAATACTACCTCGGCGTCACCACCATCACGCAGGACGTGGAAGACTTCATGCACAGCGACTACGGCAAAGCGATTGTGACTAACGCCTCCATGCAGCTATTGCTGAAACAATCTTCGGCCGCTATTCCCGTGTTGGCCGACACCTTCTATTTGTCGGAAGGTGAGCAGCGTCTACTCATGGCCGCCGACGTCGGTGAGGGTCTCTTCTTTGCTGGTCAAAATCATGTGGCCATGCGTATTATGGCCTCTCCAGAGGAGCACGTGGTGATCACCACCAACCCACAAGAGTTAGAACAAATTAACAAAGCCAAACAGCAGCAGCAACAGCAAATTCAACAAACCACGCAGGCTTTGAAGCAGCAGAATCTGCCGCAAGATAATTACCAGGAAGAAATTCCCGACCAAACGCAAACCGCCTTTGCCGGCCAACCAGGCCAATACGCCGACCCGAACCAGGGCATGCCGCAAAACCAAGGACAAGCGCAGATGAATCCCCAGATGAACCCGCAAATGGGGCAACCGATGAATCAGATGGGGCAAATGCAGCCTGGTCAGATGCAGCCTGGTCAGATGGACCAAATGGGACAACCAATGGCGCAACAAATCGGTCAACAGCAATACATGGCAAACGGACAAATGATGCCGGGACAGATGCCGCAGCAGCCCCTGCCAGGTCAATATGGTGATCCGAATCAGATGGCTCAGGGGCAAGCGCCGCAAATGGCACAAATGCCAGCAAATCAGCCAGCACCGGGTCAGTATCCGCAACAACAGCAGCCGATGATGCAGCCAGGAATGGCGCCAAATGGCAGTTATCAGCAACAATATGCCGCCCCGCCACAAGAGCAACAAGCGTATCCGTCCCAAATGCCGCCAGCAATGAACGGGCAAATGCCGCAATCCGGAATGCCAAATCAAGGGGCGCAACTTACACCAACACCGGTACCGCAGGATCAGGGACGATAAATCTTTTTGTGGAAAAAATGAGTATGGATACCGACTCGCTCTCCCGCATGCAGCAAGAAAACGAGCTGCTTATTGCCGTCAACTCGGACAATGAACCGCTCTTTCCAGTAGAGAAAATTGCCGCTCACCAAAAACCTGGTCAGTTGCATCGTGCTATCACTCTGTTTCTCTTTTCTCCGACCGGAAAAATATTAGTCACGCAACGCAGTGCCCAAAAACCGCTCTGGCCAAAGTGGTGGGACGCCGCAGCCTCTACCCACCAGTGGTGGCCGGATGAGGATGCCGTGGCATGTGCCCAGCGTCGTCTCCCTTTCGAACTCGGAATCGACGTAAGCCTGGTTGCGAATTGGCAAGAACGCTTCCACTACGAATACCACGTCACGTACGACGAAACCTGGTCAGAAAATGAAATTAATTTTATTGTTACGGCACAAATTCCAAATGAAGAGGCTTTAGAGAGCGTGGAAGCACAACTCAAGAATCGCAATACTGATGAAGTCGCCGCCTATGAATGGCTTGCTGCTGAAGACATTGCGAGAGAACTCAAATATGATCAACATCGATTTGCGCCTTGGTTTCCGTTGGCTTTTGAAAAAATTCCACTGAGGGTCTAACCCTCCGGTTTTTTTCTCCTACTTTTGTACTTGGTCCAGACAACAACGTCCCTATAAGAGAGGGTCCGACCCTCCGAAACAGTGCTATACTCACCCTATGCCAAAATCCGTCACGCTCATAAAACTCGGTGGCTCCACCATTACGGATAAATCAATTCCGAACGCTGTTCGCCACGAAACGCTCAGAAGGCTGCTCTCCGAAATCCAAAGAGCCTACCAGGAAAATCCTGGCTATTTGGTCATTGGCCATGGTTCAGGCAGCTTCGCGCATGTTCCTGCCACACGCTACCGCACAGCGGAAGGCTTTGTTGGTCCGCAGTCGCGCCTGGGTATGGCGATCACGCAAGACTCGGCGGCGCAGCTCAACCGTATCGTCGTAAAAGAAATGCTCAAACTGGATCTTCCAGCGGTCTCGTTGTATGCCTCAAACTCACTGGTAACAAAGAAAGGTCAGGCCGAAAGTTACTTTGTTGATGTCTTCAAAGAGTACTTGCGAAACGACCTTATCCCGGTTATCTCTGGTGATGTCATCGTGGACTCGGAACAAGGCTGTTGTATCTGGTCAGCTGACACGATTTTGCCATTTTTTGCGCTCGAGTTTAAAAAGCACAACTGGCACGTCAATAAACTCATTCACGTCACCCGTACTCCTGGTGTGTATCGCGACATTAACAACCCTGATGCCGGTATTTTTGAGCATATTACTCCTGATAACGCCACCGAAGTCCAAGCAGCTATGGGCGAAGTAAAAGGGTTCGACGTTACCGGCGGCATGTGGACGAAAATTTCCGAAAGCCTCGAATTGGCAAAAGCTGGCGTAGACTCGGTTATTTTGTCAGGCGAAAAACCTGGTGCCCTCTATGACGCGCTCACTGGAAAAGCGGAAGGCACCACGATTTCCGCCTAGGATCTGGTATTCTTAAATCATGAGCCGCCGGCAACAAGAAAAACAAGCAATAAGTCTTGACGAGATCTTAGACATATCAACTCAAGCAGAACAGGATTCTTCACTTGTCACAGCCGAAGGTGAACTAACGCTCGACACACTCACACAAGACACAGAAATTATTCTGGATGATCTCTCCGATCCAAAAGTTGTGCAGCAGCTCCTACGAGACAATCGCCTGCTCTCCATTTTGCAAATGGTCGTTGGCACTGGAAAAGAAAGAGAAATTCTCGACCAAGTAATAGTGGCTCCTACTTCCCTCCAGGCGTTTGATCAGATTCAAAGACCAGTACGTGATATTGACCCCACAGTAGTAACCTTATCTGATGGAGATTGGGACATCAAACCGCAAGAGTTTTTTGTAGAGGAAAGTATCGGCAAAAAATTACTCAGACTCAGAAAAAGGCACACATTTTTTCAACGTGTAAAAACACTCATTACTCCCCAAAACTGGCTAAAAATAAAAAACGGTAACGTTACTTCACCAAGTGCGCGCCAGCAGCTGGCTTGCCCAAGATTGTCTTTTCTACTCCTTTTAGGGCCTGTAAACGTTGGGTTACGGCAGTTTCATCCTCACCACGCGTGATCACATGCACATTTGCCCCAGCATCCATGGTCGAGTAAGCTAGTAGGCCTTCCTGGCGCCACTCCCGCAACGCCTGCAAAACACGCACCGTAGCTGGCGACCAATACAGTACCGACGGTCGAGACGTCATCATAATGGCATGCAAGTTGAGTGACTCTTCCTCAATAAGTTCGCCAAAACGTGGGAAATCTTTCTCGGCAAGCGCTCGTTTAACACTTTCCACTTTCTCTTTCATGCTGGCCAATCGAGCTGGATACAACAGGCTCGTATCAGCCAAAGAATGACCCAAAGTAGAACTCACTTTCTTCTGATCGGCGTCGACAACCGTAATGATATCAACTATGTCCCAATACTCTGGAGCATACAAACTCTCGGCAAATGACGTCTCGTGACTGCTGCCGGCATGCCACTCGACAAATCCATCTGGAATTGAGCGAGTCGCCGAGCCAGAACCCAAACGGGCCACTGTGGACAACTCCTGTTCCGTCAGACTCAGACCAGCAGCTGAGGCAGCGGCTACGGCCAAAGCCGCAAATCCGGAGGCCGAAGAAGCAATTCCTGCCGCAGTGGGAAACGAGTTGTGTGTTGTGACGCGCGCACGCTGTTTGTTGCCAGAGATCTTGCGAATATGGTCCAAAACTTTGGAGACACGCTCCGCTCCTGTACCGTCAACTTTGCTCCCGCCTAAAAACACTTCATCGGCATCGAGCGATGACACAAACTCCACCGTTGTAGTGGTCTTAGCACCAGAGAGATTCATCGAAATCGTGTTGTGATGCGGCAAACGCAAATTGGCATCGGCGTTTCCCCAATACTTAATAAAGGCAATATTAGCGGGTGCTTCGGCGGTGGCTTTCATCTTCACTTTCTAGTGTGTCTACAGACTCTACTGGCGCTACAGGTTCTTCTGGAGAAAGGCGCTGTACCTTAATACCGTAGGGAATAATGCCGGTGGCATCTGGCGTTCCCATGCGGCGCCACACACATTCTACAATTTCTCCGACCAAGAATGAAGTATGACCCGTGCCCAAAAAAGAACGTTTTTCGGAACCAAAATCGACCAGCACATATGGATACGGCGCTCCATATGCCAATTCAGGCGGAGCCACGTGAATGAGCGTGCTGGCCACAACGGTCCCTTTTCGACCCAGCCACCGCGACCACTCTCGACGATCACGCCAGTATCGTGGGGCAGAAAGTGCGTGATTCATGATTCCTCTCCCGCTTCTAGAATGTGCACCACAGCCGTTGCTCCACTGCCACCCACATTGTGCGCCAGCGCTCGTTCGTACTGACCTTCGCGCAACAGTTGAGCCAAGTATGCCACTTGTTTCACACCAGTGGCACCTACCGGATGGCCACAGGCTTTGAGCCCACCTGACGGGTTGACCACTACTTTTCCGCCATACGTTGTTTCCCTAGCGAGTGTTGCTGATCCGGCTTCGCCGGGAGCAAAAACGCCCAAATCTTCTAGAGCAAGCAACTCGGCAATGGTAAAACAGTCGTGCACTTCCATAACGGGAAAATCTTGTACTTGTTTTCCAGACAGAGAATAGGCTTGCTGGGCGGCACGCTGTGTAGCGACAAAACTGGTCAAACTCGATCGTTTGGCCAGTGACAGTGAGTCATTCCCCTGGCCAAAACCGGTAATTCTCGGATTGTCATTAGCAACACGCTCCGAACTCAAAACTACCGCCGCGGCACCATCACTCAGCGGTGAGCAATCGAGTAGTCGCAATGGTTCGGCAATCATCGCACTTTCTGAAACGGCCTGTACCGTAATTTCTTTTTGGTACTGCGCATGGGGATTATTGAGAGCATGACGGTGATTTTTCGCACTCACGGCTGAAAGGTGTTCGCGAGTGGTACCGTACTGCTGCATATGTTGCTGTGCCAGCAAGGCATATAAACCGGGAAAAGTGCTTCCGCACTCGGAATGTTGACACGCCGCACCGCTTAAGACGGCAGTGGCCTGTTCAGCCGAAATATCGGTCATTTTCTCTGCTCCCACCACCAACACCGTTTTGTATTGTCCACTGAGAATCGCCTGCTCAGCAGCCAATAAGGCTAGTCCTCCTGAGGCGCAGGCGCCTTCAACGCGCATGGCAGGTGGAAAATGAGAAAAAAAACTGCTTACAACGGCACCCAAGTGCAACTGACCCTCAAAAGCTCCCGCCCCCATATTGGCCACAAATACCGCCTCGATATCTTCGGCTGGTATTTGGGCCTGGGCAACTGCTCCCAAGCTGGCTTCTTCCAGAAGATCAAACAGAGAACGATTCCACAGTTCACCAAAATCAGTGATAGAGGCGCCAGCAATCCACAAGTTCATGCGTGACCTCTTCGTTGGCTATACTCGGTGTAGGAAATAGTTTGCAGACGGGCGATTCTTTCTTCAAGCAAGTCTGTCCAGTTTTGTCTCAGTTTTGGCAACAAGTCAGTTGTTTCCCAGACAAAAGCGTCACTGCCGGCACCGGAACCGTAAGAAGCCACGAGTATCTTTTCATTCGCCTCGGCATGATCGAGTACGTGTGCAAAGGCGAGCAAGGTAGCCGCGGCATACGTATTTCCAATCTTCGACACCGGGAGACTCCAACGCAATTGCTCTTTAGTAGCTCCGAGCTGGCGGGCGATGGTAACAGGAAAATTGCCGTTGGGAGTATGAAAAACACAGTGGTCAAAATCAGAGATGGTCATCTCCAGTTTGTCTAACAGCTGCGTTACTGATTTCTCGATGTGAGCAAAATAGGCTGGTTCAGCGGTGAATCGCCCGGCATGTTCCGGATATGGTTGTCCTGCCCGCCGCCAAAAATCTGGTGTGTCGGTTGCATACGAAGCAGTGCCAATAAATCGACAGACCACTTGCTCTGAACCTATCACGTAAGCGGCTCCACCGGCAGCTGCGGTGTACTCTAAAATATCACCCGGACGCGACTGCGCGGTGTCAGCTCCAATGGCCATGGCGGCAGAAGCGAAACCAGACTTCACGGAGGCAACTGCTTGCGCCAAGCCTTGCGTGCCCGCTTTGCAGGCAAACTGGAGGTCTGCCAGCGCCATTCGCTTTGGTAGTCCGAGTGCGGCGGCCACCATCGTTCCAGTTGGTTTCACGGCATACGGATGACTCTCACTGCCAATCCAGAGTGCCCCAATTTTTGACTTCAGCATCATATCTGCTCCACGGCTCAGCGCCTGATCCGCCGCGGCCACCGACAAAGTTGCGGCATCCTCATCGCGAGCCGCCACCGTCTTTTGCTCTACTCCCAAACCAGGCACTTGCAGTACCCCTTGGGCAGTAGCTATCTCTGTCGCCAAAAGGCAATCTTGAGGCAAAACAGTGCCATACGCTACAATCCCCACGTCTGGCTGAGGAACTGCGCTTTTAGGCATGAGCTCGTCCTAACTTCTGGTGTGCATACGAGAGCTGGTGCTCGGCCAACGCGGCTATCAAGCTCAACTCGCCGGCAAGAGCAGCCACACCAATAGTAGCCGCCAGCTCTTCTGCTGAAATATTTTTCTTTGGTCTAAGAAGCTTTCTTGCTTGTCGCTGCTGCGTAATTCCGGTGCCACCACCAACAACTCCCACTTGAATATTCGGCAAGGTAATCGCGGCATAGATACCGCCATCAGAATCTTCTTCAATCAACAGAAATGCTTTACTGCCCTCCACGACATGTGCCGGATCTTGACCAGTGGCGATATAGAGTGCCGACAAAACATTGGCGACATGCGCATTTTGCGAAAAGGAGCCAGCTAAATTTGAACCAATGAGATTTTTCCGTACGTGTACTTGACTCATATTTTGAGCAGAAGTCTTGAGTATTTTCTGGAGGATGTTCGCCGACAAGCGCACTTCTGCTTGCACCCAATAGCCACGTCCTAAAATTGAGTTCATCACTGAATCTTTTTTATCGGTGCAAACATTGCTCGAAAGTGATACTAACTGTATTTCCGGGTGACGGTGCAGCGCTTCAGCCAATGCTTCCTGCAAAGCAATTGTGACCATGTTCATGCCCATGGCTTGATCGGTATCAAAAGCAAAACGAACATAGACATACCGGCCGCGAATCCACGTTTGGTGTGAAAGCAGGCGAAGATGGGAACTGGTACTCTCCGCAATTTCGCGTACTTGATCAATATGGTCCTCAAACCAATTTCGAAACTGAACCGCACTTTTTCCATCTGGACAGGCGAATACAGGTGAACGAGTCATCCCACCCTTTTCCACAATCACCGAAATGGGACCAGCCGCACGCAAGGCTTTACAGCCACGATTGACGCTGGCCACCAGCGCACCTTCGGTGGTGGCGAGCGGGAAATACGCGGGCCACACCGAGTTGTTATAAGCAATCTCCACTGGGCCAGCTACTCCGACCGGAATTTCCACCGATCCAATCATGTTTTCGCAGTTTTTGGCGGCGACGGAATTTTCGTCAAGGGAGTGCGTAAAGAGCTCTTTCAGCTCCTGGGGAGAAAAAATTTGCTGCAGTATGTGTTGGCGTTCCTCGACGGTCGCGTCGTGAGGCAACGTCAGCAACCGAGGTTGTGACATGAAACGCGTTTCTGTTTTTTAGCGTTGTGAAGACTTGAGAACTAGCGCCCGAATCGGCGTTGTCGGTTCTGATAGTCTTCCAGCGCGGCATCGAATTGTTCAATGGAAAAATCAGGCATGAGCACATCGGTGAAATAGAGTTCGGCATAGACCGACTGCCATGGCATGAAACCGGACAAGCGCAACTGGCCACCGGGACGAATAATCAAGTCTGGATCTGGCATGCCAGCAGTGTCAAGAAACTCGCCAAAATCTTCTTCAAAAAAGCCGAACTCAACTTCTTCACCTTCAGCGGCGTTTTCCAGTTCTTCCATTTTGGCGGTGAGGTAACGATTGGCAGCACGAATAATTTCATCGCGACCACCGTAATTCAGAGCAAAGGTGACTGTAATCTGATCGTTGTCTTTGGTGAGTTCCATCATTTGGCGACTTTGCTTGGCAATGTCTTCCGGAAATTTGTCCAACTCACCCAGAACATTTAATTTCACGCCTTTTTCGTGTAAACGATCCACTTTTTTTCCTAATCCGTACCGAAACAGTTTCATCATGGCTTGGAGTTCGGCTTTATCGCGGTCCCAGTTTTCGGTGCTAAAGGCCCACAGAGTGAGGTAGGGAATTCCGAGTTCAATACAGTGATCAACCAGCGGCTCAATGACATTGTCGACCACATAACGATGCCCCTCGGCGGCAAGCTTGCCTTGCTCGCGCGCCCAGCGGCGATTTCCGTCCATAATTATGGAAACGTGTTGGGGTAGGTTTTGTGAATCAAGAGCCATACGTGGTGTGCTGTTTACAGTGAGTCTGTATTGTACTGTATTGTTTTTTGCTTATTGAATACCAATATTGATACCGAAGATCGCCTGCATGATCTGCGCCATCCAGAATACGGAGAACAAGATGAAGAAACCAATTAAAGCGGAAGTAATACGTTGTTTACCAGCTTCAGCTGATTTTGGGTTCGCGGCGCCCATCATGAATTCAAATCCACCCCAAATAAGCATGACGAACAAGATAAGTCCGGCCGCCATCATGATGTAAGGTAAAAAGGCAGAGATGATTCCACCAGGGGTTGAGAACGTTTCAATTTTTGCTCGGTCCACAATAGCGTCAGCAAATCCTAAAAGCGGATTGTCTGGCCGATCGGCACCAAAGACCGCATCTTGAAATTCCAAAAAGTTAACTGCGCCCTCTTCTTGAGGTGCTGCTTGGGCTAAAAGCCGAGAACCGAGTTCCATACTGGCTATTGTACCGCAAGTTGGGCAAAACTGGTATGATGGTAGTAATATGTTCCACCGGACATGGCGCTACCGGTTCTTTCTCATATTCTCTCTGCTCGTCATCTTGGGAGGATTTGTTGCTGCTCTCGCGCAGCCTCACCTGAGCCAAGCCATTGATCCAGTTGAGGAACTTCAACAAAAAATTGATGAAACTCAGCATCTCCTGGAACTCTCCAAAAATGCTACGGAACCTCTGGAAGCAGAAGTTAAGCGCTTGGCCAACAATATTCAGTCAGCCGAAAACCAAATGGCACAGCTACGCGAAGACCAAACAGAAAAGGAAGCAGAAATTGCCGAACAGGAAGAAGAAATGAGTGACCAATACGCTGTATTCTCTGCCCGCGTGGACCGACAGTACCGCTTCGGCCGCACGTACTCCCCCTTGGTGACATTATTGAGCGCGCAAAGTTCTGCCAATCGCCAAGCACTGAAGTACACGCTCACTCTGGCAGAGCGCGATCAGCAAACAATTGACTCTATAGGCGAAGAAATCCTATCTCTCCAGCAAGCAAAAAAAGCAGCCCAAGAACAAGAGGTCCTCTTAGCCGCCTTACAAGGCCAACTCGACGAACAAAAAAGATTCTTTGAAAAAGAAATAGCTGGCGCCCGGGCTTATCAAGAACAACTGGAAAACGAAATCGCGGAACTGTCTGCGCAGCAGGAAGCGATTATTAACGCCCGTTCCGGAACCTTCACGACCAGTGTCGGTGACGTAGCCTTGGCTGACGATTTTAATGCTTCCATTGGCTTTAAAGCCCAAGCTCCAAGAAATAGTTTTGCTGTCTTTAGTTTTGGCGCCTACACCCATCGCAACGGCATGAGCCAGTACGGTGCGCAAGCTCGGGCGAAAGAAGGACAATCTGCAGAAGATATTTTGAAAGCCTACTATCCAGACGCCCAACTCAAAAAAGATTATGGCGCTATGGATTCTATTTCCGTTGAGGGCTATGGCTCTATGTCATTTGAAGGCCAATACCTGCAAGGCATTTACGAAATGCCGGCCTCCTGGAACAAAGAAGCTCTCAAGGCCCAAGCCGTGGCCGCCCGCACCTACGCCATTCGCTACACCGATAACGGTAGCCGCTCAATCTGTACGACCGAAGCCTGTCAGGTCTTCAAAAACTCGCCCAAAGGCGGCGCTTGGGAAGAAGCCGTCAACGAAACCCGCGGCTGGGTTTTGGTTGATGGTGGCGGCAGTCCGGTCTCCACACAGTATGCTTCTACGCACGGCGGCTATAGTAATACATCTGGCTGGGACACGACAGATAAATCTGGCTCTGGCAACTGGGCCGATCGGGCCTGGGATAACATTGCCCAAAGTCCGTGGTTTTACAAATCCTGGTATCGCAATGGCTATTCTTCTAGCGGTGCAAACTGTGGGCGCAATCATCCGTGGCTCTCACAAGAAGAATTTAGCGATATTATTAATGCTTGGATTGTCTGGAATAACCCCAGTGGTGCCGACACTGGACGCATCCAGCCAGTTACCATTAATGACTGTAACATTGGTGGCAGCGGTGGAAATCCTTATAGCATGAGCGAACTGCGCGACAAAGCCAATAACTCTGGCGGTGCGGTCACCAACGTCAGTAGTGTCAATGTCAGCCACAATAGTAACGGGCAAACTAGCCAAGTTGTTGTTTCTACAAATCGCGGGACACTCACTATCCCTGGAGATCAATTTAAGCAAGCCTTTAACTTACGAGCGCCCGGCTACTTGCGTATTCCGCAGTCGAGTTTTGCGTTCTTTAATGTGGAGCATAAGCAGTAATATTTAGGAAAGGTTTATCGCTACGCCGCTAGAATCGCGGCTCGTTGGGCGCGCCTTTCAGGCGTAAAGAAGCCCAAAGCCCGACAAACCTTTCCTAAATATTACTGACTTAAAAAACATTTTTTATGTGCTCCCGGCGGGAATCCACGACTGCACTCACTCTCGTTCGTTCCGCATGCACTAGGGTTATCTCGCATTTCTTTTATTTCGGGATGCTCGATCCCGTCGGAACCCAAAGTGAGTTAGACCCTCCACCAGAATATGTATAAAAAAATGGCCTGTTGGCCATTTTTTA
>JAJOJK010000001.1 GCA_021208605.1 Candidatus Woesebacteria bacterium
AATTTAGTGAATTACTGGGGAGTCATCCATTGATAACAAATAGAATTAAAAACTTAATGATATTTTGGAAAGAAAACTTTAGAACAGTTAATATTAATAATATAGAATAGAAATATGAAATGTCCAAATTGTAATTTTGAAAATATAGGCAGTAGTGATTTTTGCCAGGAGTGTGGATTTGATCTCTCTATCAAGAGTCACAAAAAATCAATTCACAAAGAACTAGAGGAAATTGAAGATGTTATTTTCAATCCTGAAAAGAAAAAAGGTGGAATTGCAAAATTAATTCTTATATCATTAGCAGTTTTGGGAGGATTATTCGTCTTATTGGTGATGTGGTATGCAATTTTCCCTGAAGAAGATACTCCAACAAACTTTTCGTCCACACCTACTACTGAAACTAGTTATAACGATGAATGGAGATCGTTTACTTCTACAGAGCATGGATTCAGCATTAATTTCCCTGCAGACTATGAGTCGGAAAGGATACCGGAAGAATTATTAGATAACGGTTATTCATATAGTGGAATACAATACCTATCCTCTCCTAGCGATGACGAAATATATATGGTTCAGGTTGGCGACTATGATATTTATCCAAGTGACTATGATAATAGAATTGGCTTAGAGGGTGTAGTAAATGGAATGACAGACTCAGAGACAAGCTTAACCAGTTCTTCGTTTACAACTTTTCGTGGATATGATGCTATCAACTTTACACTCTCAACAAAGGGTGGATATTTTGCAAAAGGAATTGCGTTTATAAAAGATGATACAGCATTTATAAAATTGTATTTGATGGCCGTATTTAATAGAACTGCTGATTTTTCTGATTTCGGCAAGTTTACTAACTCATTTAAGTCTAGATAGAAAGAAAGAATGTATGTATTGCAATAAATGTGGCAAATCAATAGATGAAGACAGTAATTTCTGTAATTCTTGTGGAGCAGAAATTAGTACAAGCAAAACCAACAACAAGGAAGTAAAAGATAGTGAGGAAAATACCAGCAATAGACTTTGGGACAAATTTGTCGAAATATACGATTCAAAAGGAGAAGAAAGAAAAAGATATGAGAATTTAACATCGGATGAAGCTTGGGAACTGATTAGTAGAATATCAAATAATAAATTTGAGGATTTTATTCAAGAACATAAAGACCAATTAAATAAGCAGCCATATAAAGTAATTGAAACTCTAAAAAATGTCTTCTCTTGGTGCACTAGTGGCGGGTATTGGTTTTGGATGGCACAAGCATTTCTTAGGGAAGAAAAATTAAACAAACCGAAAAATATAGCTCTTAATAAATACATAAAGGAATGGCAAGCATTGCTCGAAAAAGACTTTAAAGAACATAAAAAGGAGTTTTTGCCCAATATGGAAAGTTCTATGAGTATATTTTTTGAACATGAACTGAACAACTTTATAGAATCTGCAGAATCGGTTAAAGATTTACCAAATGAAATTATTGAGCAATTAAAAATAGCATTATTTATCCAGTTGTTTTGGGGATACCTTGTGGGTGTGGCAGAGGCTGAATATAGAAAATAAATATGAAGTGTAGAAATTGCGGCAATCAAACTGAGTCAAATGACAAATTTGCACAAGATGTGGAGAGAGGGTTGAATATTATGAACAAAATGAAGAAGGTGCAGTCGATAGATACTTCAAAGATAAAAAACGCTCTTTAATAAAAGAGGCTGAGCTTATGGCAGAGGGCGAAATGAAACAAGGAGTTTTGTGGTTTGTAATTGCACTTGCCATAACAGGAGGAACGTGGCTATTTGCTTCTGAGGGGGACTCATATTATGTTTTTTGGGGAGCAATGATTTACGGTATTTATAGATTAATCCGAGGATTTTGGTATAAGATGAATCCAGAGTCTCTTTTACAAAAAGCTGAAAAAGAGGCTAATAAGGAAGAAAAGAAATAACAAATATGTATTGCAAACATTGTGGCAAGAAAATTCCGGAAAATAGTAAATTTTGCAGATTTTGTGGTAAAGATTTGAATGTATCCAAATCTAAAACTAAATCTAGTGAAACCACAGGTCAAGAAAAAATACAGTTTCAAGACGAAAATCAAGAGCAGACAAACTTCATCAGCAATTATTTAAATGTTATTAAAAAATATGTTGATTTTAGCGGGCGGGCCTCAAGACGAGAATATTGGATGTTTATCCTTGTAAGTTTTGCTGTTGCTCTAATATTGGGTTTTGTTGAAGGTTTATTTGGCATCTACCCAGAAAGCGATGAGAGTATATTGGCTAGTATTTATCAGTTATTTATCCTTCTTCCAACAATTTCAGTGGGAGTACGGCGAATGCACGATGCAGATAAAAGCGGTTGGGTTTTAATTATTCCTCTATATAACCTAATAATAAGTTTGCGAAAAGGAAATCCAAAAACTAACGAATATGGAAGTCCCCCTGAATACTAGAACTTACTTTTTAAATTCAATTTTGTGGTGGTAAGAATTGTAAAATATCGCCCATTCTTAATTCCGCTCCTAGACTTCCCTCAACCTTCGCGGTACCTTCTACCTCAGAGATAAGGCAATACAATCAAAATATCCCTATAACACCACCTAAAATAGAGTATTGTCTCTATGCCCGCAAGTCTTCTGAATCAGATGAGCGGCAGGCAATGTCGATTGGCTCCCAGATCGAAGAAATGAAGGCGCTGGCTAAGCGGGATGGACTGAAGATTAAAGAGGTTAAACAAGAAAGTCATTCAGCTAAAAACTCAGGATCAAGACCTGTGTTCATGCAACTTCTCCAAGAGATCAGACAAAAGAAATTTAACGGGATTCTAACTTGGGCACCTGACCGCTTAAGTAGAAACGCTGGCGACCTTGGCTCAGTAGTAGACCTTATGGACCAAGGTAAACTACTCAAGATACAAACATACTCTCAAGCCTTCACTAATAGTCCTAATGAGAAGTTCTTATTAATGATTCTCTGCTCTCAGGCAAAGCTAGAGAACGATAATAAGGGAGTTAATGTTCAAAGGGGTCTTCGTACCAAATGCGCCATGGGCTGGCGTCCTAGTATTGCTCCACTGGGTTATTTGAATCAAAAGGGTGATGATCATGTCGATAAATTAATAATCCCAGATACTGAGCGAGCCTCATTCGTGACCCAAATGTTTGAAAGAATGGCCAACCAAGGTCATAGTGGCCGAGCCATTAAAAACTGGTTAGATCGAATTGGCTTTGAAACAAGAAATAGCAAAAAGATTCCACTAAGCAAGGTTTATTCAACACTTAAGAATCCTTTTTACTACGGTGAGTTTGAGTTCCCAGTCGGCAGTGGTAATTGGTATCAAGGCAAGCATGAGCCACTAGTTACCAAGGAATTATTTGATAAGGTTCAAGAAGTTCTCCAAGTTGTCCCCAAAGGATATAAAAACAAAACGTTTCCATTTAAGAGAATCTTCAAATGCGGTGGCTGTGGAGGCAACGTCACTGCTGAAGAAAAGTTGAGGAAACTAAAAGGTGGTGGCTATACAAAACATATTTATTACCACTGTGGCAGATCAATTAATTACGAATGTGATGAGCCTTATATTACCGAGGCAGATTTAATAAAACAGCTTATCGCAAACGTGGACAAAATTAAATTTAACTACGCCGGGATTACTAGGAAAATTCAAGAAGATATAGAACGGTATCACAGGCTTAAAACGCAAGTACTCCACCAAGAGTTTATTGATGGAAATTTAGCGGAATTTGACCAAATCCCTAAGACTACAGCTGACAAGCAAGAAATGACGAAAAACTACGTTCTACACATTCTCAAAGTTGGCACGGCAGACGAAAGACAAGAGGCAATATCATTCATCAAAACTAAGTTTATTTTGACGGATAAAACGATAAAAATAGCAAAATAACAACAAATCCTCAGGTAGGTGTTCTTCTCGTGGTCTTAAAAAGGGGTGTCCCGTTGGGGTGAATCCATATATTACAGGATTCAAAACAGTGTTCTGGAAAATCTTGAAGAAAATTAGTCGGTGTTACCGGCTTTTTAGCGCAGGCCTACGGGTTGCGCTGAACCTCACAATACTTGTGACCCAACGCCTGTGGAATCCGAACCTCGTGATCGCTGACCTGGTCAAGATATTTGACCTTTTTGGGCCTGATATGAAGCAGCTTGGCTTCTACTAGTCCCTAATAGTATTCGAAGTATAATAGTAGCAGTTCATTACCTAACTTTGGAGGTCATATGCGTAAAATTGTAGTGCTAAATCGTGTATCACTTGATGGTTTTTTTGCCGGACCAAACGGTGAGATCGATTGGTTCGTACAAGACCCTGAGGTTGATGTCGCTGTACACGATCCCGAACGGACAGGTGACTGCCGCATAACGATACTGGGCGGGACCACCTATAAGCTGTTTGAGGAATCATGGGTGCCGTTCTTGAGTGATCCCGATGCACCGGAAGAAATGAAGGCAGTTGCCGAAGATCTTACCAATATGACAAAAGTAGTATTTTCGGAGAAAATCAAAGAAACTAATTGGGCTAACACCGAATTGCATAACGGAGAGTTGATTAATGTGGCCAAAAAACTCAAAGAGGGCGACAGCGATATCATCATATTTGGCAGCGGTACCATCGTGCAACAACTGGCAAACGAAGACTTAATCGATGAATACTTACTAATTGTTACGCCAGTAGTGCTCAATGAAGGCAAACCACTGTTTAAAGATGTCAAGCACAGCCACCTGCGACTGTTGGGCAGCCAAAGCTTTGGTTCGGGCAATGTGTTACTGCACTACCTTGCCGCTTAAGCCAACTTTGTGCACCCTGTAGAAATACTGAACTGGTGATTAGGATTAGAGTGGATTGCGTAATTACATACTATCGATTTAGACAAAGTCTTCTTCGTTGCTAGTTGCCTTTCGGTCAGGAGTTCCATTATTCACCCACCAAATATTGGCTTGGTCGCCATTTCATTGCTTCTACTAATCCCTAATAGTATTCGAATGTTAGAATGAGGTGTGTCCACTACGCAGATATATCTTATTCGACACGCGCAGTCTGAAGGCAATGCATTGTGGGACCAAGGGCAGGTAAGACTGGCAAAAACTGAATTAGGGTCGAAGCTTACTGATCTGGGTATCGAACAGGCGAATAATCTTGCGAAAGAACTTCAAAATGTGGGTTTTGATGTCATTTATTCATCACATCTAAATCGAGCTCACCAGACTGCTCAGATTCTCAAAATGGATAGGATTCTGGAAGTGAATAAGGATGCGCAGTTGAGAGAGCGAGAAGAGGGCGAGGAAATGGATGAGGATGCAATAGCTCGATTTGTCGAGAGAGTGAAACACATAGCTACAGTACATACTCATCAGATCATTGCCGTTGTTACACACGGTTTTGTTATGCGGGGATTTCTGGCTTACTTAGGATATAAACAGCTGGAAGAAATGCCACAAGGTTTTATTAAAAACACGGGGTATATAGTGTTTGAGTTTGAAAATGGAAATTTCCGAATCGCAAAAACCAAACAAATAGGATAGCTTCACAAAGTTTAACGAACTCTGATCGCGGCGACCCTCGACCTCGTGGAAACCGAACTTCGTGATTCTTGACCTGGTCAAGTTATTTGACCTGTTTGCCCCTGATATGAAGCTACTCGGCTTCTACTAATCCCTAAGAGTATTCGAGGTAGAGTAAAATTACCAATATGATTAACCTAGCAGAACTCATAGCAACTAAACAACCAAAAGTTGGTAATACTATTTTTATTGCTATTGATGGCCATGGTGGCTCAGGTAAATCCACTTTTTCAGATTGGTTATCTAAAAGGCTTGATGCCGAATTAGTTCACACAGATGATTTTGCCAGTTGGGATAATCCACTTAACTGGTGGCCAATTGTTATTGATAGCGTTTTTAAACAAGTCTCAAATGGAGCAAAAGAGCTAAACTACCCTCGATCACAATGGTGGGAAGGTCATAGTCGAGAACCAATTTCACAAACAGTTACAGAAATAATGATTTTAGAAGGTGTGAGTTCCCTAAGAATGGAGTTCAGGGATTATATTTCTCTGGGCATCTTTGTTGATACGCCTAAGGAAGTTTGCCTTCAACGAGGAGTAAAAAGAGACTTGCAGTTTGGTAAATCAAGAGAGGAAGTAGTGCAAATGTGGGAAAGCTTTTATACAGAAGAAGATAACTATATCAATCGTGATTTGCCAAAAGAATATGCAGACTTGATCTTAGATGGAACAAAACCTTTTGAGATTCAAGTTGAACTCTAAAGAACTCTGATAAAGTCTCACAATGTGACCCCACCCGGATTCGAACCGGGGTTACAAGGATGAGAACCTTGCGTCCTAGGCCTCTAGACGATGGGGCCGTCTTGAGAACTGAATTTTACCATATAGATTTGAGTTTCGGCCAGGCGGAGTTTTGCGGTTTGGCTCGTTTTTTGTGTACTTGTTGTGTGTTTTGCATGCCATGCTGAGCGAAACAAAAAGGAGGTGCATGAAAAAAATACGCTCGCTGGTGGTCGGCGCGTTGTTGGTGGGGTTGTATACCATGATGGGAACGGCGGCATATGCGTTGGTGCAGCCAGAAGTTGGGGCATCCGTATTTACGTTCACTACGGCGCAGTTGAATATCTTAATTGGAACATCGTCAGGTGGTCCATTTGCACAAGAATTAGTGTTGCCTGCCACAGAAATGCTTCTCTCCAATGATGAGGAGCACATCATAGATTTCTGGGTGAAGAATGCTTCGTCGAATGGAATTTCATACGCTCTGACTGGACAACTGAGTGAGGGCGATCAAGATTGGGATGTGCTCAAAAAAGCCATTCAAGTAAAAATGTCTAATTTGTCTGAAGAAACTCGTTGGTATACCTTGGAGGAGGCAGTGGTTGAGTCAATCCCGTTTCCTGGATTGTTGGAAAATGGAGCGCGAAGATACCAGTTTATTTACCGCCTGCCTGCGCAGTACCCGGTTGATCCAGACGGTTCGGGACCTCTCCATGAGGGTGACCCAATCGGTGAGGAGCTTGAACAAAAAATTACCAACGGAATCTATTTTTTGATAACCGGTCATATTCAGGGGGAGTGAGATGATGCGTAACTTTGATGTTCTTTTCATACTTTGGACCATCGCTGCTATCACTGTGCTGGGAGTGGGAGGGCAATTTTTGCTCTCCCCACCAGTTTGGAAGAACGTATTTCCGAATATATGGATAGCGTATGCGGTGACCTGTGTCCTCCCTACCTTTCTCTTATCGATTCCAGCACTGCGTTGGCTTACCAAGGAAGGTCATGCCTGATCTTGAGTGGCGACGACTTCTCTATTGGGTGGAGTTGCTTTTCTTTTGGGTATTTTGTTGGCGAGTGTGGGCGGTTGCGCAAGTATTTGCCTTTACGAATCCGGCGATTCAAGTACTCGGATTGACATTTTCCACTCAAGTATCTCCCATAACTCCCCTCCCATTTTCGGAGACTGCTACTGTTTTGGCCGGAAATTGGTTTGTGTCTTCCCCACAAGTGGTTGATGATCCGGCGAGTGAAGTTTTGGGGAGGTCGTTACGGTATTGCCATACACAAAAAAGCATAGATGGACCATATCAATCGGCGGAGTGCTCATCTGCAGATCGAGAGAAAGTTTTTTGGAACTCTGGGGACACAGAGTTCGTATGGCGGCAGGGAGATATTGATGCCAAACTCTTTTTTACACTGAGCTCAACCGCATCGCCACAAGACTTGTATGATCTGGTGATCTCAGAAGTGGCTTGGTCAGGAAGCTATGACGGCGAGGGAAGTCATTCGACAGATGAATGGATAGAGCTCTATAACCCAACTGGGAACACCTGGAATCTACATGGTGTGAAACTTGAAGGTATCCGTCGCAGTGGAGCGAGCTACACATTTCCTGCTGGGTATGCCATAGCACCGCATAGTTTTTTTGTTATAGCGCGGCACCCGGCAGAAGAGAGTGTCTTATCTTCTCCTCCTGATAGTGTTCTGTCTTCTCTCTCCTTGAGTAACACAAATGCCAGTATTCGGCTCAGCAACAGCGATGGCATGCTGTTGGATTCTGTACCGTCTGGAGAATGGAAAGCTGGAGCGAATGACACTGTTGCCGAGTTTCGTGCTTCGGCACAGCGTAATTTATGGCATTTGACACCCGAGTGGGATAGTTGGTTCACGTGTCAGTCCGCCAAAGCTTGTGGCTCTGGAGCTGTGTTTACCCATCTTGAGAGTCAGCAGACGTATGCTACACCATGGCAAGCTTCTCGCGGTTATAAGGAGAAATGAACTCTTGGCGGCAAGTTGTGAAAAAGTATGATACTCTATCTGTACTATGAAAGGCATTATTCTCGCTGGAGGTTCCGGCACTCGTCTCCGTCCCCTTACGAAAGTTACGAGCAAGCAGCTCTTACCCATCTACAACAAGCCGATGGTGTACTATCCGCTCGAGACGCTTTTGCAAGCGGGCATCAAAGATATTTTGGTGATTATTGCTCCTGATCACGCCGGCGATTTCTTAAAGCTTCTCGGCAGTGGAAAAGACTTTGGCTGTGATTTCACTTACGAAATTCAAGACAAACCAGAAGGTTTGGCGCAAGCATTCCTGATTGGAGAAAAATTCATTGGTGATGATTCTGTCACCATGGTGCTCGGCGACAACTTATTTGAAGATGATTTCTCAGAAGCTATACAGTCCTTTGAATCTGGTGCCCGGGTGTTTGCGAAAGAAGTGCCTGACCCAGAGCGTTTTGGTGTAGTTGAGTTCGACGAAAATATGAAAGCTCTTTCTATTGAAGAAAAACCAGCTCAGCCAAAGTCCAACTACTGTGTTACTGGTCTCTACATTTATGACAATACTGTTGTAGAAAAAACCAAACGACTCCAGCCTTCTGATCGTGGTGAGCTCGAAATTACTGATCTCAACATGATGTACCTGCAGGATGAGACGCTCGACGTAGCAAAAGTACATGGCCGCTGGTTTGATACCGGTACCTTTGAGTCCTGGTATGAGGCGACCAACTTTGCCCGTGAGCGTGCCATGCAAGAGTCTGCATAGTGACCGCAACTGGCACGTCTGTTACACTCAAATGGTGAAATCACCGCTGTCTGTCATTCGATTTTGTGCTCTTGTTTTGAGCGGTCTGGCGGTTTTTGGATCTGGAGTGTTATTAAGTACGTTACCAGCGCAGGCACAGTTTTCTGCCGTCGAAATCCAAGAAGCCACGCCAGTGACAGCGAGTGCAGAAGTGGTTTCGGTAGATCCGGCTCGTTTGCAAAATGTGACTGAAACCTATTATGCCAACGTCGAAGCCTACCGCGATGCAGCCGAGCGCTACCAAATTGCCGAAATTGATTACTATCAGCAAAATACCCTCGCTTCTTTAGAAGAGGCCATGCGCCGCGCTCGTGATCTTATGCGGACACGGGCTGACTTAATGGAATCATACTTTACGTACTTACGCTTACTCTTGCAGGATACGCGCGGTATAGAGCTCGAAGACAAAAACATTGCCGATGCTGAAATGGCGTTTTGGCAACAGCAAATGGCCGAGTACCGCACCAGTGTGGCTGGGCTCGAAACACGACCACAAATTCAGGACCATATGGAGCTTTTCAATGAACAGAAAAATGCCCTCTTACACTCGGCCTACATGGCACTCGTACTGATTAAAATTGGCAAAATACAAACCGCCCTCGATAATGCCGTAACTGTCCGCCAGACGTTGGATACCGCTATCAGTAACTCATCACTCTCTGCGGCTGATAAAGCCATTAAACAGCGTGGTCTTGAGGAAGTTGATCGCCTTATCCAACGTTCACAAAACAATGTCATTGACTTGCAGATTGATTTCCGCGCCAAAGCGACGCAAGGCGCCTATAACCAACAGTCATATCAAGCGTTCCAGTCGGACGCGGAGTTTAGTTATCTCCAGCTGCGACAGACTGGCGAATACATGAATGAAATTGCCCGAGGACTACAATGAGCGCTGATGCCCGCAAACACCTCCTTGGTAAGAAAGAGACCACTTCAGTAAACAAAAGTGGTTCGGAAGCTGATGAGTTAGAGCCTATTGTCGGACAGACGCATTTTGCAGAAGATGTGGTTATCGAAGATATTCGTGCGGCGGGGCCAACCCATGAAACAGAGTCTTCTCAAAACACACCATGGTGGAAACAGAAGCGAATAATCCTCTTAGGAGCCGTTATTTTGGTTGGTTGTATCATGATGGTGATTGCACTCAGCTTGCAACAATCAATGACTGATTTGCCAACGCAGCAACCATCACAACAGGAAACTACCGGAAATAGCGAAGAAGAAATTTCTGAACTGCGGCGACAACTTCTTCTCTTGGAACAAGATATTGAAGCAGCTGATCCACTGGAAGCCGAACTCGCTTTTCCACCAGTAACCTTTGATAAAGTGCTCGAAGATGCGCTTTCTGCTGAGCGTTTGCAAGACCTGCAAGAAGCGCGGCGCTAAGCTCTCTTCTTTTTCTTACTTTTCTTCTGGAAACAAGTGTTGATTGTGCCGGAATTCGGCAATGGCGCGGTGATCACCAGATTGAAGAATTTCTGGGACCCTCCAGCCATTGTATTCAGCTGGACGAGTGTACTGCCCGTGTCCGAGTTCGCCCGGTGTATCATGCGACTCACCAACGGTACTGTTTTCGTTACCCAATACGCCTGGCTGCAAGCGACTCAGTGCATCAACCATGACGGCCACGGCTGGTTCACCACCAGTTAAAACATAGTCCCCAATGCGGATTTCGGCGTCAACTAAGTGCTGGGCGACCCGCTCATCGACACCTTCGTAATGTCCACAAATGAACGCAATTCTTTCCAAAGGTTGCCATTCTCGGGCCGTATCTTGCGTGAAGAGCTCGCCTTTGGCAGAGGTGAGAATAATTTTCTCGTTGGGAGTTCCTTGAGCATAGCCCAAGTGAGATAAGGCGGCATCGATGGGCTCGATCATCATTACCATACCTGGACCACCTCCGTAAGGACGGTCATCAGTCAGTTTATGTTTTCCGACTCCGAATTGACGTAATCCGTGGACGTAGAGATCCACTTTTTCAGTCGCCACCGCTTTTCCCAAGATGCTGGTTTGCAGCAATGAGTCAAAATATTCGGGGAAAAGTGTCAAAATGTCGATTGTCATGGTGTAGGTTATTCGATACACTAGGTTGAGTATGAATCGTGAACGAACAGACACTATTATATCGTCCTTTTGGGTCATTGCGGGATTAGTTGCCGTAATTGCGGTGGGATACTATTTCCGCAACATTTGGATGCTGGTGCTGTTGTCGTTTATTTTTGCCTCTGCTCTCCACCCGGGGGTTCAATTGGGTCGACGTTTTCGTATCCCGGCACCGATTTCATTGGTGACGATGTACGTGCTGATCTTTTTAGTGTTATCGCTGTTACTCTCATTTGTTATTCCGCCACTCGCCCAGCAAACTTCGCAGCTAGCTGCCGTGGGGACGCAAATGCTGGGTCTGGAGAAAATCAATGTGGATCCTTCTTGGGCGCTAGATCTGAACAACTTAAAAGAGTTGGCGAACTCATACCAGGAATACAGTAATATTCTCACGCAGTTTACTGGTTCACTGCAAACAGCGTTTGTGTTTATTACCTCAACCTTCTCGGTCATGTTTGTGTTTGTTACGTGGTTGGTGATGACTTCGCATATATCATTATCAGTGGATCACTTTGCCGCTTCTTTTGCTTGGTTACTGCCAGAAAAAACTGCCGAGAAAAAAGCGGAGAGAGCCCGTAATATTTTGCAGTCAATTATGCGTAAACTCGGAGGTTGGGTGCGCGGTCAGTTGGTGCTTATGTTCGCAATTGGCATCGTGTCGTATCTGGGATTGACGTTGTTAGGTGTTCCCTATGCCTTACCACTGGCAATCATTGCCGGACTGCTTGAAATTGTGCCAAATCTCGGTCCGACCTTGTCTTCGATTCCCGCTATTGTAATTGCCTTCTTCTTTGTCAATCCGTTAACGGCGGTAGTGACAGCTGTTTTCTATTTCTTGATGCAACTGCTGGAGAATTCCTTCTTAGTACCGCAAGTGATGAAAGAAGCGGTCGATGTGCATCCGTTGACGACACTGATCCTCATGTTGCTCGGTTTTCAAGCCATGGGTGTGGTAGGTGCAGTAGGAATTCTTCCACTCTATATTATTGTTCGCACTCTGGTGCAAGAGTTGGTGCCCGGTGGTGGGCCATTTGCAAATTTAGAGCAATATATCCATAAAAAATAGTTGAAAACACTTCCTTTTTAGCCAAAAACTTGGTATACTATGCGCTGCAGTCGACCGATGTGCTCGCGCTTTCCTATGGGAAAGTGAGGAAAGTCCGGACGGCAGAACGCAGGGTGTCTCCTGTAAGGGAGAGACTCCCACTTAAGTGGGAAGGACAGCTAGAGTCACAGAGACGATCTGGGTAACGCCAGCTGAAACGCCAAGTGGACGAGCTTCGTGCTCGGGACAATCCTCCCCGCCGCAACCATCGAACTTCACCGTATTGGACGCGTTCCCGATGAGTTTACTCAGGGTGATACAGCTATGGGCATGAGATAAATGAGCGCACACGACAGAATCCGGCTTATTGGTCGCTGCACACGAAATCCAGAGGAGTCATCTCTCTGAAAAGTCTCTTTTCAGAGTGGTGACTCCTTTTTGGGAAGTGTGAGTAAGAATAGCTCCTTGTTCTTGAGAAACACCTTGAGGTACAATCAATCTATTATGGGAGACACTTTTAACGCTTTGACCACAACCCGCTTTTTTTATGTCACTTCTGATTCGCTCTTTCGCATTCTTTTGAGTGTTGTCTTAGTCGTCCTGGGTTTTTTCGTCGCCCAACGCGTGACTTCCTTTTTACGAAACTCGGTCCGCTCTTTGCTCAGTCGTGAATTCATCACCAATTCTCCGTTTGGAGTCATGACAGAGTCGACCGATGCGCTCCGTGGCTCGGGCTTATTTTCCAATGTGGTGTATTGGTTCGTGGTCTTTTTCTTCGTTTCGATTGCCGGTGAAGTATTGGGAATTACCTTCTTTAGTAATGTCGCGGCTCTAATTGTGTCGTTTATCCCGACGCTTATTTCGGCGGCGATAGTGTTCCTCTTTGGACTTGTCATTTCTGGTGTTGCCGAAAACGTGGTCAAACGTCAACTGAAGAAAATGATGCCACAGCAAGCTGTCTTGATGGGAACAGCGACCAGTTACGTCGTTTTGGCTCTCTTTACACTCATTGCATTGTCAGAGCTCGGTATTGCCAGTGAGTTCATATTAGTGCTCTTCTCTGGCCTTGTTCTGGCCTTGGCTTTATCGGTGGGTATCAGTATTGGATTTGGGTCCAAAGGCATTGTCGAAGACATGTTGCAAACCATGGTGAAAGAAGAAAAGAAGCGTCGTACCCGCGACGAGGAGTAACGCCATGGACATCTTGTGGTGGGAAGCCGCTATTCTTGGTGTAGTGCAAGGAATTACCGAGTTCTTACCAGTTTCGAGCTCTGGTCACTTAGCACTCTTTCAGCACTTTTTTGGCCTCTCTGGCATTCCTCTCACGTTTGATGTCATGACCCATGCTGGTACTTTTATTGCCATCATTGCGTACTTTTGGAAAGATATTCGACAAGCATCACTGCGTTTGTGGTTTCATATCGCCTTGGCGAACATTCCTGTGTTTATCATGGGTTTTGCTGTGCGGCCGTACCTTGATTTCATGAAAGACAGCCGCGTCGGACTAGCGACTGCCTTTTTGATTACAGCCTTTCTCCTCATTGTGGCCGATTCTTTGTTGTGGCAGTCAAAGCAAAAAGGCAGCACTTGGTTTCATGCCATTGCCACAAAAGTTAAAAATCTGATTCACGGACAAAAACTGGTTGAACCTCAATTGCTGACGTTATTTGTAGTGGGTATCTACCAAGCGTTTGCAGTACTTCCCGGAGTATCTCGTTCTGGAAGTACGCTGACGGGTGGAGCTGTAGCCGGCTATGATCGAGAAACAGCTTTTAAGTATGCCTTTTTGATTGGTATTCCAGCGGTGGGTGGCGCAGTTTTTCTCGATTTTCTGAGTGTAACAAAGGACAATGCATGGGGCACAATTGATCTGCCTGCGACTCTTTTAGCGACGGCAATTGCCATGGCGGTTGGTCTGGTTTCACTGCGGTTATTGCGATTTGTCGTGCACAATGCACGCCTGAAATACTTCGCTTTTTACTGCGTTTTTGTTAGTATTGTGTCTCTTTTGTTTGTTTAAATAGTTTTCGTGATTACCGTACACAGTGGAGTGCTTCATAATGGCGTCGTTGAATTAGTACAAGTTCAAGTGGTGGTGTACAAGCGCTCTTTTCCCCAATTGATTATTACTGGTTTGCCAGCGACCGAGGTAC
Source organism: Candidatus Woesebacteria bacterium (assembly GCA_021208605.1). Classification (GTDB taxonomy): domain Bacteria; phylum Patescibacteriota; class Microgenomatia; order UBA1400; family UBA1396; genus JAJOJK01. The sequence goes on from JAJOJK010000001.1 coordinate 14,394, forward strand.
GTGAAAGCCGTGATCGCATTTTGACCGTTTTTCGAGAAATGGGTATTCGTTTACCGCGTGGTCGCTACGTGGTGCACTTACAGCCCGCCGGTACGAAAAAAAATGGCACGACGCTCGATGCCGCTATTTGGTTGGGTGTTCACTTGGCCCTTTCAGAGAAAGAACCACCTCAATCCGTTTTTGCCATTGGGGAACTTGGGCTTGATGGTTCTCTCTTTGCCCCTCGAGGTGCGTTGGCTATTGTCGATCGTGCATTGCAGGAGCTTTCCGCAGATACGCAGTATATTGTGCCGGCGGATCTGCGAAAAGAACCGTATACGTGGAAAAACACAGCCTTGTCATCAGTCAAATTTGTATCATCACTGACTCAGTATCTGGGTGGAAAGTCTGAGAAACCAGAAAAGACTTCAGTTTTTTCTCCACAATCATCCCCAGTGCCTTTGGCCGTATCTGCAGAGATGTTGCGATTGTTTCAACTTATTTGTGCCGGCGGACACTCAGCGTTGCTGTTTGGTTCGCCAGGAGAAGGTAAGACTCATTCACAGTTGTTATTACAGCATCTGGTAGTGCAAGATGGGAACAGTCAGGCAGCAACCCACATGCAGTACGAATATGGTGCAGCAAACTCGGATTTGGTCTTATTCCTTTCTCATACCGAAACATTTGCCCAACTCAAACGTTGGAGCGCTTTTGTCGCGGAGCGATTTTGTTTTATTGATGAGTTGCCGCTGTGGGAGAAAAGGAAACGGGAGCTTTTGCACGGCTGGATGGAGATCGGTGAGACTCCCGATATGAGTCGGACCACTGTGGTGGCGACGGCGAATCCGTGCCCCTGTGGCTGGTTTGGTGACGCCCGGTGTACCTGCACAGAATACGAGCTTGGGCAGTATCAAAAGCGTCTCAGCGGTCCATTGTTGGATCGGTTTTGTTTTCACCATCGGGTAGTAAACATGGTTCCAAAAGTATTGACTGCTCCTGAGCTCCGGGTGGTACAAAAAACAATACTCCTGGCTCGAAAAAAACAAGAGCAGCGCCATGAACATCGAGGGTGGTCCAAATGGGCACAGCAGTACGCCTGGACAGATATGCAGGCCGCGGTGAAAATACCGGATGAGTTACAGATGGCTGTTCAGACGTGGACTTTACGTCGGCAGACACATTGGTTGCAGTGTGCCTTTACACTCTGCGATCTCGGCGGAGATCACGAAGTACCGACACCTGAACATCTCTGGGAGGCACGCCAGCTTGTTGAGCCACAATTTGGAATGGGATAGTTATTGACTAGCAGCAGTAAGTGTGCCGGTGAGGGTGAGTTCTTCACCGTCACGCCAAATGCGGAGAGAAATGGCATCACCAATACTCTTTTGGTTGACGATGCCGGCCAGTCCACCTTGAATTTCGGCGATGCGTTGGCTGTCAACAGTGATGAGAATGTCGCCTGTTTGGAGACCAGCTGAATCAGCGGTGGTTCCGGGAAGCACATCAGTAATATAGGCACCTTCAGGAACGTCGTTGAGCAGGGCGGTTTCTTGGGGGATGAGTTTATAGCGTACACCCAAAAGTGCGCGATTAAACTCGCCTGTAGACTCAAAATTATCAAGCGATTCTTTAATCACGTTGATCGGAATGGCAAAACCAATATTCTCTGCTTCTGCCATAGCGACATTTACTCCGATCACTTCTCCGCGTGAATTCAAGAGTGGGCCACCAGAGTTGCCGGGGTTAATGGCGGCGTCCGTTTGGATGAGGTTATCAATGCGTTCCGTCGAAAAGCCTGTGGAGGCCTCAATGCCGCGACCGAGTCCGGAAACGATACCGGTCGTGACGGTTTGGCGGAACTCACCGAGAGCGGTGCCAATGGCAATGACTGTTTGGCCAATTTTGATCTCTTCACTATTTGCCAAGGGAAGCGCCGGGAGATCGGCAGTGGTTTCGAGAATGGCTAAGTCATTGATGGGATCGCGGTAGATGCGTTGTACTTCGTACTCATTTCCCTCGTTGTCGATCAAGGTGTACTCCGCTTCTGTATCACTCACAACGTGGCGATTGGTGACTACAAAACCGCGGCTTTTATCGACAATGAAGCCGGTACCAATATCCTGTTGGATAAGTTGCGATTCACCAGGTTGTTCTAACTGGAACAGTCCAAAGGGTCCAAACTGAATGGAGTTTGGACGTTGCACATTCTTCTTAATAGCGACGGTGACAACCGATGGTTGGGCATTTTCAGCCACTTGGATAATAACGTTCTCGCCATCGGTAACCGTACTGGGCACGGCAATTCGCGGGCGCTCCTCGGAGGTACCATCAAGGAGTGCTGTACCACGTGGGAGCACGGCGTCCAGAGGGCGAATCACAAACAGACGGTCAGCCAAGGCGCCGCCAACGGCGGAAAATAACACCAATCCACTGACCACTAAACCAAGGAGAAAACCGGACCAACCCTGTACCTTCATAGGAGTTTCATTTTAGAAGCTCTCGTAGGCGCGTTCAAGTACCTCATCTTGCTCGGTGTCTGGATTGTCCGTAACTTCGACATCCACCGGCAAACCGCTATCTTGAATTGAGTTTCCTGATGGCAAGAGCCAGCGAGCGATGGTAATGTTCAAACCTGCGCCGCCTGGCAGTTGTTGGGCATCTTGCACCGTGCCTTTGCCGAAGGTTTGTTCGCCCACTAAGACAGCACTGCGACGGTCGCGGAGCGCGCCAGCCACAATTTCCGAAGCAGAAGCGCTTCCCTTGTTCACTAACACTACTACTGGCAGCGAATCCAAACGAGCGGAACGAGTGGTGCGGTAGGATTGCGTCGAGTTCCGACCCTGTTGGGAAACTACGACTCCTCCATTAAAGAAATCACTGGAGATCTCAATCGCGTCTTGCAGGTAGCCACCAGGGTTGCCACGCATGTCGAGGATGATGCCATCAACATCATTGCGTTGTTGGATCTGTTGGACAGCCGCCTCCCATTCTTGCAGCGTTTTGTCTCCAAAGCGGGAGAGTTCTAGATAAGCGTACTGATTATCGTTGTTTTCGACGAAGCTGATTTCGAGGGATGGAATTTCAATGGTGTCGCGTACGAGTTCAACGTCGCGTGGATCTTCACCAGGAGAAAGCATGGTGAGTGTGACGGTGGTATTTTTTTTACCACGAATCAAGCTGACAGCTTCCTCAGCAGTCATATTGATGGTATCGGTGTCAACGTTTTTTGTCGGGTCTTTAATGCCGAGGATATAGTCACCAGCTTTGACGCCCGCGGCTTCCGCTGGATGTCCTTTTAAAGGAGCGATCACAGCGAGCTGGCCATCAATATATCCGAGCTGAATACCAACGCCGTTAAACTCCCCTTGTAGGTCTTCGTTGAGGCGCTGTTTCGTTTCTGGCGGCAAGAATGCGGTGTAGGGATCGCCGATGGCTTCCGTCATGCCAGCAATGGCTCCATACACCATTTGTTGGGCGTCCATCTTGCCGGGATCAAGGTAGTCGCGCTCTAGACGGGCCCAGACTTCCCAGAATAAAGAAAAATCAACGTCAGTGTGTTCGGCCGGTACATTCGTGTTTTGCACGCGTGCGAGCTCAGAATAGGAAATATTCGTGGACAGACCAATGAGTTGTCGGAATGTAAGACCACTGGCAACTCGGATACCAATAACTACTCCTAAAATGATAACTAAGACGTGTGTGAGGGCGAAAAACCACAATCTATTTGGACGTTTCATAAACAGAAGTGTAACTATATCAGGTTTTCCTCCGGGAAGCAATGAAAAGGGCGCTTTCCAGCGCCCTCCTCATTACAATTTCAATAGTTTCTTAGACCATCTGCGTGGCAAATGGTAAGAGTGCCAAATGGCGGGCGCGCTTGATTTCGCGGGCCAAACGGCGTTGTTGCTTGGCGTCCAAGCCAGTTTTCTCGCGAGGGAGAATACTGCCAGCCGGGGTCAAGAATTGACGCAACAATTTAGTGTTTTTGTAGTGAATGTCCTCAAGTTGGACGTTTTTTACTCTTGGCATAATTACTTTCTAGAGTCTTTTGTGCGAATTAGAACGGAATGTCATCAGCGAGGTCATCGAGGTCAGCGACATTGTCGTCGACTTGGAGATCGTCACTTTTGTCATTCGCGTTGGAGTTGGAAGATGACGAACCACTGTAGGAAGAGCCACCGTCGCCGTCACCAGGACCGTCCAGGGCGATGACTTGGTCAGCGACTACTTCGGTGGTGTAGCGCTTTTCGCCTTCTTTGGTTTCCCAGGATCGAGTTTGGAGTCGACCTTCTACATACACTTTGCGGCCCTTAGAGAGGATTTGACCGACGATTTCCGCCAGTTTTCCCCAGGCCACACAGCGTGTGAATTCTGCATCTTCTTGGGTTTGCCCGTTCGCATCGCTCCAGGTACGGTTGGTAGCAACAGTAAAGTTAGCTACGGCTGTGTTTTTTGGCGTAAAACGCACTTCTGGATCGCGAACAATGTTTCCGATGAGTTGGACCTTGTTGAGGGAACGGGTCGCCATGAAAGATTCCTTTCTTTATTCTTCCTTAATTGTAATGAGGTGACGAAGAACCCCTTCGGTGAGTTTGACAGCCTGGTCAAACGTAAAAACGTTCTGTGCGGTCATTTCAATGTCGTAGAAAGCGTAAAAGCCTTCTTTGTGACCACGCAATTTGTAGGCTGTAGGTTTTCGACCCCAAATGTCTTCGTTGATAACTTTACCCTCATTCTTTTCGATGAGAGTTTCAATGCTGCGACGGAGGCGTTCAAGCTCGGCATCCGAGAGCTCCGGGTTCAGCACGACGGCAAATTCATAAGCACGCGTCATATGCTCCTTTCTTGTTTTTGTCTCGCCACGCTTTGGGTCAGGAGATCGCTCCTGAGCGAGACCAACTGGTAGTATACCATGATTTGCATGTCTAGGCAGTAGTATGACGGGAAAATGAACAGAAAATGAACAGATTATTGTTCGGAAGGGTTATTCTCCAGACGTTGTAGCTTAGAAGAGCTGTAGTATATTTGGCTGAGTAAACGACACACGTCTTCACTATATTCAGGAAATTTGTGTCGGAGAACTGCGTGAGCAAGAAGCATATACTCAGCCCCTTGAAAAATTGGGGGCAGAGGCTGATTTTCATTCAAAACTTTAATCTTCCTAATAATATTTTCTACTCGTTCCTCTAGGGTGCTATACCCTTCTTCCCCAAGTAATGTTAAGAGTTCCATCTTTGCAGATGCATTTATAACAAGTGCCTCCGCTTTTTCTGGATTCTCCTGGAACTCAGATGAAAGTGCGTCACTGGAGATTTCGTAGAGTATTGCTGGATGCTTTCCCGCCTTAATTTTGTCTTCGAGTTGGGGATCTTTTTCAAACGCATCAATGATTTTTTTAATGTGTGAGGGTATTTTATCATTATTCTTTAGAGTACTCATCTCTTCTGGAGTGTGGGTTTTGAGTATATCGATCAAGGAGAGAACAAACCCTTTTTTTGATTCAGATATTGCTTCGATTCGAATTATCTCCGCATGAACTTGTGCGTCATCTATTCCCGCTTGTGGTGTTTTGATTTCTTCTTGCATACAAGTCAACTTTACTAGAATTTTGAGCTATTTTCCAATCATAAACTCCACCACATCATCTGGTTTCATGACGTAGTCTTTGCCCTCTTGGCGAATTTTGCCAAGTTCGGCAGCGGCTTTCCAGCCACCAACTTCTACAAAGTCGGTAAAAGAACAGACGCGGGCTTTAATAAAGTTTTTGGTGAAATCAGTATGAATGACGCCAGCGGCCTGTGGCGCGGTCATGCCCTGGGAAATAGTCCAGGCGCGGACTTCTTTTTCGCCGGCGGTGTAGAAACTCTGCATGCCCAGTGTGGCATAGGCTTTTTGGATGAGGCGTTCGAGTCCGGATTGTGCAATACCGAGTTCAGTGAGGTACTCCGACTTCTCTTCCGCGCTGAGGGAAACCAATTCTTCTTCTAACTTGGCCGAGATCACCACAATGTTGTCGGGTGAAATCCCGAGAATATCGCTGTATTCACCGATGATGGCGTCGGCATTGACCAAGTCAGTTTCGGCCACGTTGAGAGCGACCATCTCTGCTTTGGCAGTCAGCAAAGCCAGTTCTTTTGCCAAAATAAGCTGGTCTTCATTGAGCTCCAGGGAGCGAATATTTTTACCGTCATCAAGTGTGCTGCGCCATTCTTGGATGGTGTTCCAGCGGGCCATGTTATCGGTGGTGGCTTGGTTGCCTTTCGGTTCGCGTTGCTTCTCGAGTGTCGAGAGGTCGGCCAGTTGCAGTTCGGTGGCAATGGTTTGGTAATCAGACTGGGGATCGACGCTACCCTCTTTAATGATGTTGCTGTCCGCAAATGCGCGCACCACGTGCAAAATGAAAGATGTCTCGCGAATATTGGCTAAAAATTTGTTACCCAGTCCCGCGCCTTCGGCGGCACCAGCGACTAAACCAGCGATGTCCACAAACTCCACGGTGGCGGGCACAATTTTCTCAGTTTTGACAATCTCAGCCAACTGCGGCAGTTTTTTTGTCCGGCACGGGCACGATACCGACATTCGGCTCAATGGTGGCAAACGGATAGTTGGCCGCTAAGGCCTGCTGTTTTTCGAGTAAGGCATTAAATAAAGTTGATTTCCCCACATTGGGGAGACCGACGATTCCGACAGAAAGTGACATGAGTGGTATTGTACCAGAGTAATAATAAGATTATTTCATGGTTTGACGAGAGACTACCTCATACTCCAACACCAGCGTCTGCGAAGAAAGCGAATGCGTCTGCACGAGCTTCAGCGGCAGCTTCCCGAGATCCTCACTAAAGAGCGGAATACCCGTTCCAAAAACAAGAGGTTCTACAGTGAGGTAGAGTTTGTCGACCAAGCCAGCTTGCAAGAACAGGCTGTAAATGCTCGAACCGCCACAGAGGGCAACAGAAGAATAGCCTTTCGCTTTGAGTTGCTCAAGTAATTCGGCTGGAGGCACATTGGTGGCTTCGAACTGCACTGTGGGCGTGGTTGGTGCTGCAAATTTTTCGGGCTGCGAAGTGTAGATATACCAGTGGGAGTTTTTTGGATAGCGGTGAAAGGTATTGAAAGTTTGGCGGCCAATGATAATGGCATCGGATTGCTTGAGGTGACTCACGTAGAATTTTTTGTCTTCGGCGCTGGTCCAGTCAAAGGAGCGATCATCTTTGTCTTTGCCGATGAATCCGTCGGCGGTAATGGCGGCGAGAAGAGCAATCTGCATGAGAATATGCTAGCATAGCCTCTATGAAAACGAGCAGTAAAATTATTTCTAGTTACGCTGCCCTGCCCGATCTTATTCATCAGTATCGCCAAGCGAAGAAAAAAATTGTGCTGACTCAAGGTTCTTGGGACATGTTGCACGTTGGTCATGCTCGATATTTAGAAAAAGCCAAAAGTTTCGGCGATATTCTTATTGTGGGTGTCGATAGCGATAAGAAAATTCGCCACCGCAAAGGATTAGGCCGGCCCGTGGTCCCAGAAGATGAGCGCCTTGAAATGCTAACGCACTTGGGTGCGGTGGATCACGTGATTCTCAAAGAACTCGATACACCCAAGTGGGAACTTATCAAGTTGGTGCAGCCGGATATTTTGGTCGCCATTCGAGAAAATTACGACGAAGAAAAAGTCGCAGCGCTACAAGAACACTGTGGAAAAGTTATTATTTCCCCGCGCATGGCGACAACATCGACCAGTGCCAAACTGAGAAGTGTGCAGATCGGCGAAGCAAAAAAAATAGAAACGAAACTTACCAAAGCCATTCAAGAAGTCTTGAAGGAATTTTCTCCCCAATGAAGTCGGTGCTCCTCATCTACACTCCCGTGCTGCACGCCGGGTACCAACAATTTTTAGAGACGCATGCCGACGTCGATGCGGCCTATATTTTAGGTCCAGAGCTTATTGCGGAGTTCGATCATCTCCGTCGCAAAGACATTCGCGCCCTGGCACCGGAGCTTGTGCAGCAAGCGCTGCAAAGTTGGCAACTTCCGTATTCGGTACACATTGCAGATATGGAAACTCTGCTTTCCCTCAATACTTCAGATACCAAAGTGATTTTTCCTGATGAAGACGAGCTGCGCACGATAGCTGAAAAATACCTTGGCCATGCCAAGAAAGAACCAGTGTCGGTATTTTTGCGTTACGATCGGAGTCAGTCGGTCGCTAAGAAACATGTGTTGGCCGATACAACTGTTACCAAAGACGCGTTCGCGCAAGAGATCATGTATCAGGCGTTTGAACTGGCAGAAAACAGTTCCGATTGGTGGCGCCAAGTGGGCGCGGTGGTGGTGAAGGATGGCCAGCTACTGATGTCTGGCTGGAATCATCATGTGCCAGACGAAAGAATGCCCTATGTGAATGGAGATCCACGAGGCAACTTCCATAAGAATGACCATATTGAGGCATCGACCGCACTGCATGCGGAAGCAGGCTTGATTGCGCAGGCGGCGCAAGCAGGTACTTCGCTTGCTGGAACAGACATGTATGTCACGACGTTTCCTTGTCCGAACTGTGCCAAACTCATTGCCTACTCAGGAGTGAAAAAACTCTACTTTGCGGAAGGCTATTCTTCGGTTGATGGTGAAAGTGTGTTGCGCAGCCAGAGCGTGGAAATTGTGCGCGTAACGGACTGACTACTGTAATTTTTCGGGTGATTTTCCCAGTTTTATCCGCACTGGCTGGTAGTTTTCGGCCGTAATATCTGGAACAATAAACTGCACATGAATATGGTTGATGGTGCCGGCTGAGTAGCGCGTGTCGCCAAAGCGCATGGCCCAGCCGCCACCGGGAACGTTGTAGGTTTTCTCTACCCACTGTACCAGTTCAAAGAGCTCTGTGCCGGCTTCGGTGGCGAGCTCATTCAGATTCGTAGCGTGGTCTTTGTAGATAATAAGAAGATGGTGTTGTGTGTGGTCATAGGGCCACTGATTGGTAGTTAGCAACCAGTGCTCGGTTTTTCGCAAGATGGGTTGTTTGTGGTACTTTTCTAGGTTTTCGGCGCAAAAAGGACAGTGTGCATTGCCAGCAATTTCCTGCATGACTTGGATCTGGTCCTCTTTGCGGGCATTATCGATATCGATAAATTGTGTGGAATCGGTCTGCGGTTTCGTCATACATACTCCTTAGACAGCAACGGGAATATCCCAAATTCCGGGATGTGGATTGTAGTTTTCAAGTTCAAAATCGCTGGCTTCATAGGCAAAGAGATCTTTGCGAGGGTTGACCAGTTTCATTTGCGGGAGCGGACGGTCTTCTCTCTTCAGGAGTTCTTGGACCTTCTCCATCTGGTCAACGTAAATATGCGCGTCAGAAAAACTGTGGACATACTCACCAACTTCGTAGCCAGTGACTTCAGCCAGCATCATGGTAAGTGCGGCGTACTGCGCTAGGTTGGCCGGCAAGCCGATGGCCACATCACAGCTGCGTTGGAACATGTTGAGGTGCAGTTTGTTGTTGAGAATACGAATATTGATCCAGCCATGACACGGACACACCACGACTTTTTGCGTGCGACCGGTGACACGAATGGTGTATTGCGGAATCCAGGGTGTAATAAAGTGGGTTTTGAGGAATGGTTTTTCTTTGATCTGTTGGATGATATTTTCGAATTGATTAAAGGTCTCGCCTTCGGCAGTGGGGAAATCATGAAATGCGGCGCCGTAGCTGCCGGGTCCAAGATCGCCGGTTTCCAGGCCGCGTTTTTTACACTTCTCTTCGCTGACCCAAGAGCTCCACCAGCGGCAACCGTAGCTTTCCAGCTCCTCTTGTGTGCGCGCCCCATTGATAAAACCCATGATTTCACCAATGGCTTGGTGCCACATCTTAGTGCTGATTTTGCGTTCGGTAATGAGGGGGAATTCTTTCTGCAGATCAAAACGCAGGCTGTTTGGAGCGAGACGAGTGATGGTGTCGACCTCCATTTGCGACTCACTGCGAATGCCGTGGTCAATGATGTCTTGAAGGAGTTGTTTGTATTGGGAATCGGGAGTGCCTGCCATACGGATCACTATACGATATTGCCTGGCACTCGACAAGTTGTTGCTGAGTTGTCTCTGAATTGACTTTCCGTCCTGTCTCGAGGAGAATGAGGAAAGAAAAAAGCATGCTATTTAATTCGTTTCACTTTTACGTTTTTATTGTGTTGGTGCTCGGACTCTACTGGAGCATTCCCAAAAAGTGGCAATGGGTTTTGTTACTGGCGAGTAGTTACTTTTTTTATATGTCCTGGGAACCGCGTTATGCGGTCTTGATCTTTTTGACCACTTTGGTGAGCTATCTTTGTGCGCTCGCTATTGATCGCTATCGCCAGCAGCGGACGCTGTTTTTAGCGCTTGGTGCCGCGGTGAATCTCGGAGTATTGTTTGTGTTTAAGTACTTTAACTTTTTCTTTAACTCCTTGCAGAATTTTACGCAGTATTTCGAGATTGGCATGCCGGTGCCGACGCTGTCGCTTTTGCTGCCGGTGGGGATTTCGTTTTATACGTTCCAGACGGTGAGTTATGTGGTGGATGTGTATCGCGGCACACAAAAGCCCGAAAAGCATTTTGGCTACTTTGCCCTGTTTGTGTCGTTTTTCCCACAGTTGGTGGCTGGTCCCATTGAACGTGCCGAAAATTTGTTGCCGCAGCTCAAGGCGCCGCACTGGTTTGATCGTGAACAGGTGGTGAGTGGCATCAAACTGTTTGCTTTGGGGCTCTTTAAGAAAGTGGTCATCGCCGATAACCTGGCTGTGGTGGTCGATACCGTCTTCACTTCTCTGCCGGAGTATAAAGGCCTCAGTTTGATATTGGCGATTCTTCTCTTCTCATGGCAGATTTACTGTGATTTCTCAGGCTATACCGATATGGCGCGCGGTGTGGCGCGGATTTTGGGTGTGAACTTGGTCGAAAACTTCAACCACCCGTACACTGCCACTTCGATTACCGACTTCTGGCGGCGCTGGCACATGTCGCTCTCGCGCTGGTTCCGCGATTATTTGTATATTCCGCTCGGTGGAAATCGCCAAGGTTTGTCTCGCACGGCGCTGAATCTGTTTATTGTGTTTGCTTTGTGTGGACTGTGGCACGGCGCAGCATGGACATTTGTGCTGTGGGGTGCGCTGCACGGAGTAGTAATGGCGATAGAGCGCATCGGCATGCACGTGTGGTCACGGAAGTTCCAGATTCCGGCAGTGGTGAGTATGGCGTATACCTATGGCGTGGTGTTGGCTTCGTGGGTGCTCTTTCGGGCGCAAAACTTGGCCGACGCGGCATACATCTATCGCTATGCACTCAGCGGTGCCAAGAATTTCTGGCGTCCTGATTACATTTGGGCAACTCTCAACCAAGTTTTTGGCACGAACCAACTCGAGATGGCTATTGTTTTAGCATGTTTGGCTATGATCAGCGCCTGGGAGTTCGGTGCGCTCGATTTTGGCATACGCCGTTGGCCAAGAGTTTGGGGACAGCCAGTTGTGCGGTGGACTTTCTATTCTGTCGCGGTCGTACTCATTTTTCTTTTGGGACAAACAGAAATACAGGAGTTTATTTACTTCCAGTTTTAAAGTATGAAATACGTTATTGCCCGACTCTTACTCTTATTTGTTATTGTGGTGAGTTCACTACTTCTCGTGGATACGCTGTATCGTCAGCAATATAATCTGGAGTATCCCAGCATGGGACCACTCTGGAAGCATCCACCGATTGTTGAACCGTACGAAATTGTCAAAGTGGGCAACTCCCATGCAGACGACGGGATTACCTTTGAGTTTTATAACTTGCGTGGACTCGAGTTGGCTGGTGTAGCCCAGCGCTTCCGGTTTGACCGCGTGCTTTTGCAACAGTACGAAAACCAAATTGCCGATGATGCCATTATCTTGATCGATGTGTCACACATTTCATTCTCTCACCGCAAAGCCGATCAAAGCGATGGCATGCAGGGGAATTACTACGGCCGAGTGAGTCCTTTTTTGATTCCGGATCTCAAAGTGAGTGACTATTTGCAAACCACCGTGGCGCCATTTATTCGTTCTGGATACGCCTGGCGAAAAGCGTATTCCGACGAAGTGCGCGAACGCATCGCTGCCGAAGAAAAGTGGATTGACCCGCTCGAAGCCACGGCTTCGTCCGAGCCAAAAGAAATTCCCTTCAAAGAAACCAAAGAGTACTTCACATACGTGGACTCCATTGAGTACGAACTCGCCCACCCGCGCAAAATTCCGCGCGCCAGCTACGTGGACAACATGAATTTTATTTTCAACAAGTGGTATCACACCGAGGAGTTTGACCCGCAGTACTTTGCGTACAACCGCCGCGAGCTGGAAAAGTTGATAGCATACTGTTTGCGCCAAAACTGGCGACCGGTGCTCATTACTATTCCGGTAACTTCGATTTTGGAAGAAGGTTTACTCGATGACTACAAACAGATCTATCTCTACGACAACCTGGCCCAAACCGATACGCAAGGCGTGGAGTATATCGACTTCACCACGCGCACCGATTTCACTGACAACATGACCTTCTTCAGCAACGCCGACCACCTCAATGAACGCGGACGGATTGTGTTTAGCTACCTGCTGTTGCAGGAGTTGGTGGAGCGTGGGTATGTGGGTCCGGAGGTTGATGGATATCGCCAGTGAAGATACTATGTTATAGTGATGCAAATGAAAAAAGGAGAGCAATGGCATTGTTAGATAGTAAACATTACGATCAAGAGATGGCCAGGTTTACGGATACAGTGATCTCTAAAATCCCCGAAGAACACTGGGATGAAGAAGAATACCAAACACTTGTACAGAGCCTTCAATCTGGAAACACTGAAATAACTGGTAATCCTGATGGAATGTTACAAATACTGCAAAAGCGCCAGGAAACTAGCCAAAATATACAAAACATTCTTAAAGTCAAAGAAAAAGAAAAAGAGGCACTTCAGCGTTTACAGCTGGATATAGCAGCCGTAAATAACTTCCTCTTTGACTTGATGACTTGTAAATCAAAGAGTGAATTTGATGAGAAATACCCAGCGGGAAGTGAAAATATGGCAGAGCTGGCGGCTCGTATGCAAGGTGCACGTGATTTTATTAACACACTTATTTCCAATGATATATTTCCAGAAATGGATTTAGGTGATCCTCAGGTGCAAATTCGACAGGTTTTAGCTAACAGCACTGCTTTGAGTCCATATAAAGATATCATTGAATCACAGATTTTTAATAATACATAAATCGCTATTTAATTTAGTAATTTAATAAAAAGAGGCTCATGGTATGAGCCTCTTTTTCATGTTCATGCATTTTTTTACTTACTCGCCCTCACCCTGAGCCAGCTTACTCAAATGTCGCTTGCGCAAGCGCAAGTTCAAAGGCGTGACTTCCAGCAACTCGTCGGACTGAATAAAGTCGAGACACTGCTCGAGTGTCATGCGGCGTGGGGCCTTTAAGGTGGTCAGAATATCGGCGTTAGCGCTGCGGTGGTTGGTGAGGTTTTTAGCCTTGGTGGCGTTCATGTCGATGTCTTCTTGGCGGCGGTTCATGCCGATAATCATGCCTTCGTAGACGGCTTCACCAGGGCCAATGAAGGTTTCGCCGCGCTTCTCGATGGACTCGAGGGCGTAGCCGGTTGATTGGCCAGATTCGGTGGCAATGATGGCGCCGTTGCGGAACTGTTCGAGCGCTGGGGTGAGTGGGCGGTACTCCAAGAATTGCGAGTTAATGATGGCGGTACCGCGGGTGCGGGTGAGAAGCTCACTGCGCAGGCCGAGCAAGTTTTTACTCGCCACGTGGAAAGTCAAACGGGTCAACCCTGGGCGAGGTTGGGCGGTGTTGACCATGTCGGCGCGGCGACGGCCCATTTCTTCGACCACGGCTCCCATGTGCTCGGACTCGACTTCGATCGAGACTTCTTCGGCTGGCTCCATGGTGACACCGTCTTTTTCCAGCGTAATGACTTGCGGTTGGCCAACTTCGAGCTCGTAGCCTTCGCGGCGCAGGTTTTCGATCAGCACCGACAGATGCAACTCACCGCGACCGGCGACTAACCAGCCGTGACCGTCTGGATTCGTCTCGATACGCAGACCAATGTTGGTTTGCTTTTCTTGTTCCAAGCGAGCTTCCAGCTGACGGGCGGTGTAGTACTCTCCTTCTTTAGCGGAGATTGGCGAGGTGTTCGGACCAATGTAGATCTTCATGGTTGGTTCACTGAGGCTAATGATGGGGTATCCAGTCGGATCCTGTGGATCGGCCAAAGTGTGCCCAATCTTGACAGGATCAATACCCGTGAGGGCGACGATATCACCTGGCTGGGCTTCTTGCACCTCAACGCGCTCTAAACCTTGACTGGTAAAGACTTGTTGCACAGAGTGTTTGGAAATGACCTCGTTTTCGGCCAGTTGGACGAGCTGTTTGCCTGGTTTAACGGTTCCCTGAGTGACTTTACCAATGCTGTAGGTGCCTTTGTAGGAGTCAAAGTCGAGCGTGGAAACCAGCATTTTGAATGGCTTGTCGGATTCGACCTGCGGGGCGGGAATGTACTCAACAATCTTCTGGAACAATGGTTCTAAACTGCCCTCGGCGTTGAAGTCGCTGGGGAGTTCGTTCCAGACTTTTCCGTCGCGGGCGACGGCGTATAAAACTGGGAAGGCTAAGTCGCCTTCGTTTTCGGCCAGCTCGAGGAAGAGTTCTTCGGTTTCGTTGAGCACCTCTTCTGGGCGAGCGTCGCCACGGTCAATTTTGTTCAGGACCACGATAATGGAAAGTTTTTGCTTGAGCGCCTGGCGCAGCACAAACTTGGTTTGTGGCAGTGGACCTTCAGCGGCGTCCACAATCAATAAAGCGCCATCTGCCATGCTGATAACGCGTTCTACTTCACCGCTAAAGTCAGCGTGTCCAGGTGTGTCGATAATGTTGATCTTGGTGTCACCGTACTGCACGGCAGTGTTTTTGGCCAAAATGGTGATACCGCGTTCGCGTTCGAGTTCGTTGCGGTCCAAGATAGTGGTCTGCTCCATTTCCGCTTGGTTGTCGCGGAAGGTATGGGTCTGTTTGAGCATGCCGTCCACAAGAGTTGTTTTACCGTGGTCGACGTGCGCGATAATAGCAATATTACGAATGTCCATAGAAATCCTTATTTTTCTCTTTCCTCGCCAGAGTACCAGCGAGGCAGAGGCGAACAACCAATTATACCCTAAGACTGAGAATAAAACGAACGAGATACCAACTGTTGGTTGAGAGTGCTGAGCGAGGAGCCCTTAGAGCAGCTGAGTAATGAGGTGCACTTATGAATCAGCTAGTTCTTGCCATTTTTGTCTATTGGTTTCATACATCTCAATATGATCAGCAAGACCTTTATTATATTGTTTTACTTTTTTAGCTAAGGGGATGAAAGCATCAGCGGCTTTTAGGTATTTTTTGTATTTTCGCTTTTTTTCTGAGTAGCAGATTCTGGACTTCTTTCACCGTATTTTTCAATGTAATCATTAGCTACTTCAATTGCTGCTAATGTATTTCCTAAATCCTGCCAAAATGAATGTGCTATAGCTTCCAAAAGTTTAGCATTTCCGTTTTCAGACTCTATTACCGCCTCTAAGCTAGTAATTGAATTTTCTACTGATGCCACGACATCCCTAATAGGCTTAAAATGTGAATCCTGTAAAAATCCCTCAGACATAGTGCCTTTCTTTTCTAATCCACAGTATAGTGCATTACAAGATATTAATACAGATAGTTCCAAATATTTTCCTGATGCCCCTCATACGTCTCGGCATAGTACATTTTTCCGTCTGGTGCGTGCAGGTAGTAGAGTTCGTCTGACTCTAGCGGATTAGCGACGGCGGCAAGCGCATTCCGGCCTGGATTTGATATTGGTCCGGGCGGCAAGCCAGGATTTTGGTAGGTGTTGTAGGGAGAATCGATCTGCTTATCAGCCGCTAGCGGAGGCGCCCACCAGGTTTTGGCTTGGGGGTTGTAGCCTTTGGCGTACTGCAGCGTGGCGTCAACTTGCAGAGCCATGCCAATTTCCAGCCGATTCAAAAGAATGCCGGCTACGTGGCGCATTTGCTCCGGATCGCGGGCTTCTCTTTCCACGATGGAGGCAAGAATAACTGCCTCTTCATCGCTGAGGCCCGTATTGGCCGCGACCTGGTTGCGCAAATCCAAAGTAAAGACTTCACCGTACTGCTCGCGCATGAGTTGGCACATCTGGGCGGTAGTGTATTCCGAAGGTACTAAATAGGTTTCGGGGAATAAAAAGCCTTCGTAAGCCAGACATTCAGTGGTGAAGCTGGGATTATTGGTGGAGAAATTGGGCAGTTCTTGTTCTAGATAGGCTCCAATTTCCGCGGCGCGGAGGCCTTCCTTGATCGTCACCCACTGGTCATCGGAACCTTGTGTGAGGGTTTCGGCAATCTCTGCGGGCGTCATGCTGGGCGAAAGTGTGAATGATCCCGCCTGGATTTGGCCTGCTAAGTTGTTTTGCCAGATGGCAATTTTGAGAGCGAGCGGAGACTTGAGCAGGTTTCTCTCGGTCAGATCAGCCGCAACGAGGGAGGTGGCCCGTCCGCGCGGAATCACAAAAGAGACAGTGCTTTCATTGCTGGGATCGACTGGTTGCAGTAACTGCATCAGATAGATCGCCATGGCGATAGCCCCAGCGCCGCCAATAACTGTGGCTGCGAGCAATCCACGCAGCATCCATTGGAGCGGTGTTGTTTTTTTCTTTTGGGGTATAAACGGTAGGCGCATTACCACTCCTCGTCCAGGTATCTTTGTAGAATGACTGCCGCAGCATAGTGATCGATCGGACCACGGTGTTGGCGTTTTCCGATGCGGGTGCTGCGGAGTTTGGTGTCAACTTCTTTACTGGAAAGCGTTTCGTCCATCATGGCCAAAGGCAAACCTAGGGTTTCGGCAAGTTCCTGTGCAAACTGGCGGCTCTTCTCTGCCATCTCGTTTTCGCTCTGACCGACGACTAAGTGAGTGATTTTATATTCTAACGATATTTCCCGCAGTCGATCCCAGTGCGTGCCATCATTGGGCAAAACAATAAGTGGTTCGGCGAGCGTACCGTAAGAAACCGCCACGCCAATGCGGGCGTCACCATAATCAATACCGAGAAAGCGGGTGTCTGTGGACATGAGGCCTATTTTAGTTGATTTCTTCCAGTTGAGCGAGCACCACACCCCGGCGGAGATAGGTGCCTTCTGGTACACACGTGACTAACTTGAGCTGTTTGGCAGAGAATTCTTGTTCAAGAATGTAGGTATCTTCAGGTTTGACTTCAACTTTTTTCTTGACTGAATAGGTGTACCGAATGCCGTCGTACGTAATGTAAATTTTTTCTCCCTCAGACATGGTCATGATTTTGCTGAAGATGGACATGTAGCGCCGGGGATTTTTTTCGCTGGGATTGTAGAACTGTCGCAACACGGAGTGGCCAAAAATAACCGGTGCGCCGAGTTCTCCTGGATCAGCCGTGCCTGGATACTGAATGAGATTATTGTCGAGGTTCGTGCCGCCGATCTTGACTTCGGCATTGTGGATGTCGAGAGAGGGAATTTCCACAATATAGGTCTTCTCTTCGGCTGCTTGCTTTTCTAAGGACGCTCCAGCCACTTCTGTTTCCGGGAACCAGTTGGAGAGATTCGTGTAATCAAGATTGTCACGAATAACTTTTGGATTGATTTCTGGCTCTGTGGCGGCTTGGGCGGTAGGGATGGTTTGTGTTTGCCGGAGAATCGGAACATCTGGCAAAGGAGAAACGAGTTTTTCCACTCGTAGGTCTGGAGATACGAAGACGAAGTACGACAAAATTGGCCACGCGGCATTCGCAATTATGACGCTTCCAAGCGTGACAAAGATGGCGGGCATGAGGCGAAACAAGCGCTGTCCAGCAGTCTCTTTTTGCATCTTCCAGTGCTGACGCCGAGCAAAGTTAACGAGATTGCGTTTGTGGTAGCGCTGCAAGCGTTGGCGAAAGGCGTGTTCGCGCTGAGTAAGGGTCTCAATGTGAATGTGAACGCGAAACATGAGGTTGTCAGCATCGGTGGAGATTTCGGTGGTGATACTTTCCGAAGCATCATCGAGCCATTCCCAGAAACGCTGGAAGCGATGTTTCAGCCAGTCGAGTGGGTTGGCGTGGTTCATTGCGATTTGTCGATACGGATGTTTACAGGAATACGGTCAGTGTCTTTGGGAAGGCGATTGAAAAGCCATCCAATCCAAGTTGGTTTGGAAGTGATGGTAAATCGTTCAATGCGAGTGTCTCCAGAAAGAATCTGTTCAGCTCGCGAGGTGTAGGCACCGGCAATTTTTTCGAGGATTGCACTGGCTTGGACAGTTGGTACGCCTTGGCCAGAGATTTCAGCTTCTAGAGTGTAGACACCTTCGCCTCGGATCGCGACTGATTTGGGCTCTAGATCAACGCTTTCTGGGAGGAGCGTTTGGTCGGCTTGCACTTGGTCGGATAAGAGTTGTTGGGCAGTGGCTTGTAAATCATCTTCGGCAATGCGCAGTGCTTGGCCTTCGACAGTGACTTTGACAGTCACAAACTTCGCTTCTTCACCGACTTCCACAGACGGCGCGATGTCGGTAATCTCAACTTCATCGGTGAAGAAGACATACTGACCGTCTTCGGCGCTGCCCTCGATTTTTTCGACGAGTTGTGTTTTCCCAGCTTCGCTGAGGCGGTCGGCTGTATCATCAATGTCAGCTTGAGAAACGGCTTGGATTTCTCGACTGCTTCCGCCACTGAAAGCTGCATCATTTTTAGCTTCATATGAAGAGGAATCAAAGTTTGCGACGGTGAACGTTGTGTCTTCGCCGAGATTGCCTTCGGGACCAATATCGACCGCTGTGACGCCCACTTCACCAGTTCCAAACGAAATGGTTCGCGATTCGTCATTTTCTTGTGAGGAGGCTGAGGCGATCGTAATATCTTCATCGAGGGTAAAGGTGAGGCTGTTCGCGGTTATTTGCGTGCCAGCGGGAAAACTTTTCTCCTGCGCTGTTTTATTGATCATTTTGACGCGACCGGTAGCCGGATCGCCGATGACCTTGCTGCCCGTGGTGGGTACTTCTTCCTCCAGGGTGACACTTTCGGTAAAGGTAGTGGCTTGTAGAGCGGATTCACTCGCACTACTGACATTTTCTCCGACTACAAATGTATCAGTCAGCGAGAGCTCTTGTGTATTGAGCCAGATATCG
The DNA here is from genome assembly GCA_021208605.1 of Candidatus Woesebacteria bacterium. Classification (GTDB taxonomy): domain Bacteria; phylum Patescibacteriota; class Microgenomatia; order UBA1400; family UBA1396; genus JAJOJK01. Next base: position 33,589 of record JAJOJK010000001.1, read on the forward strand.
ACTTGTGTTTGGTAGCTTTGCGACAGCGCGAAGTAGCCACCGCCCAGTGTGAGCAGAAGTACAACAATTATTCCGGCAGCAACCAGGGTAAGCGGTTTGCCTTTGAATGCCTTTCCTAGACCGGAAAATGTTTTTGGAAGGCGTGAGAATTGGGTGAGTAAACCGGTAGTTAATCCGGCGAGTGACGATTTTTTTGGAGAGGAGTCGTTGGGAGTTGCGGAATCGAGTCCGTCGACGGCGGTATGCGGCGTGGCAGCAGAGATTTCTGGATCGTCGTAGTGATGCATGTTGATTTGTGGGCCAGCTTGCTGGCCGACGGTATTGGACCCCTGAGAATTCGGGCTGAAATTTGGTTCACTGAAAGTATCGGTTGCGGTGGATTCTGGCTCTCCTGCGTCGGCTTCTGGATCCTGGGTGAGTCCAGTGTTTTTGGCAAATGACGGCGGAGCAAACCCGGCTGGAGGCGCATTGAGCAGTGGTGCGTCTTCTCCACTCGTGCCTGGTGGGAGCACGACGTTGCTGGTTTCTTCGGCGGCTGGTGTGACAGGGGTGGTAGGTGTGGTCGCGCTGGCGAGGTGGGATGAATCGGCACTCGATGCTTCGGTACTAGATGTGTTGGTGTCTTTTGGATGCGTTGTGTCTTCTCCGGCAGAGAGCACTTCAAAACCACCGGTGGTGATGGCATTTTCAGAAATATTTTGTGCGGAAAGTGTTTCGATTGAGGTACTGAATGTTGTGTGCAGTGCGTCTTCGACTTCGCTTGTGCTGCGATTATTGGGACTGAGGACGATGATTCGCTGTGGTGAAGTAATACCACTCGCTGTGAGGCGAGCTTGTAGTTCGACGATATCTTGCTGTATATCACCACTCTTGCCGATCCGTTCGACTTGTTTTTCGGCGCCATCTTGGTATACAGAAATATCAAGGTATTGTGGTGTATCGCTGATCAGAAGTCCGGAGAAGTTAACGCCGTGCTGGGCGCTTTGTTGTGCGGCTACGGTGTCGGTGAGTACAACGAAACCAAGAGGATCGAGTACTAAATCTTGCGACAGGCTTTTGAGAAAGCGCTTACGACCTTCGATTAAGTCATTTTCTTTGACCCAGTGGTGCGGCAAGATGTAGAGCACATTTTTGAGGGTGAGCCCGGCCTCGCCGAGATTGTCGAGGGCTTTGTCGACGGCGTCGTTGTAGGCCAAATCTTCGTCCTGTTGCAGGTCGATTATTGGGGAGTGATTGAGGATGGTTACTTTTGAGTCGACGAGCTGCCAAATAGCGGCGCTCACCCACTCATCACTCAGGACTAAGGCTAAATATTGTTGGGCAGATTGAGCCATACTTACTTATTTAAGCAGGAATTGGAGCGCTTGTCAGCCACTAGGTATCGGGAGACACCCCTAGGCCTGTAATAATTTTGTTCATTTCATTTGTTTATATGTTTACATATGCCAGCAATTAACGCTCTCAAACAATATCGGCCGAACACTATTTACCACGTTTATAACCGCGGTGTGAACAAACAAGACGTTTTTTTCTCTGAAAGAGACTATATGGTTTTTCGAAACTTGGCTCGGACGACACAGTACGAAATGGCAAAAACTGGATCGCAAATTGAGGTGTTCGCTTTTGCTCTTTTACCAAATCACTTCCATTTTATTCTTTGGCAGTACTATGAACGCGACATGGTGCATTTTATGCGATCTTTGACGTTGAAATATGTGAAGTACGTAAATGAAGAGTATGAGCGAGTGGGAAATTTATTTATGAGACCGTATAAAGCTCGACTACTTTACACCCCAGTGCAAGTCGCAAAAGCCACGAGATATGTTTTGCAAAATCCGGTAGATGCAAACTTGCCTGCCGATTGGAAGCATGTGGGAACAAAGTTATAGGCCTAGGGGTGTCTCCCGATTCCTTAGTTTTTAAAACGCAAATACACCCGCCGCACCCCAGCGCTCACCGACTTCTGTTTAAAGATCTCAATCAAGCCAATTTCGCCAGTATGTTCCACATGTGGACCACCACAAAGTTCGCGGCTCACCCAGTTGTTCTTCTCTCCCACCGTGTACACGCTCACGGTGTCAGGATACTTTTCCTTAAAAAATGCTAAAGCTCCAGAAGCAAGTGCCTCGTCTTTAGGGAGCACTTCTTTGTAAACAGGCCAGTCTTTTTCGATTTGTTCGTTGATCCATGCTTCGACTTGTTGCAGCTGATCCTCAGTCAATGCAGAGTCGTGAGAAAAGTCAAAGCGCAAGCGCTCAGCAGTGATGTTCGAGCCTTCCTGATGCACATGATCGCCTAAGACGTGACGCAAAGCCGCATGAAGCAAGTGCGTAGCAGTGTGGTAGCGAGTGGCGGCTTCAGAATGGTCCGCCAGTCCTCCCTTGAAAGTCTGACCAGACTGCTCTCGGGACAAATTTTGGTGACGAGCGAACTCATCCTCAAAGCGAGCGGGGTTTACTTTTTCGCCGCGTTCTTCGGCAATTTCTTGCGTCATCTCGATTGGGAAGCCGTAGGTTTGGTAGAGGTCGAAAGCAATTTGACCATCTAAAGAGTCGTACTTCTCGATTTCGCGGAGGCCTTTACGGAGCGCTTTACTGAACTTCTCTACTTCATCGACAATGGTGGATACAATTGACTCGCGATTCGCGTCGAGTTCAGGATACTGCAGTACGTAGGCTGGGTTACTGCACTGTTCGTTAACCAAACGAGCCATGATCGCGCTGTATTGCGTGTCATCTAAGCCGAGCTTAAAGAGTTCGCGCACTGCCCGGCGGATGAGGCGGCGCAGCACGTAGCCGCGTTCCTTATTACTGGGAGTGACCCCATCTTGCACCATAAAGATGCCAGCACGAACGTGGTCGGCGATAATGCGCATGCTGCGAGTGTGGCTTTGGTAGGTGTGGTCAGAAATTTCTTCCAAAATGCGAATCACCGGCATAAATAACTCGGTTTGGTAGGCATCTGGTTCCGGCAGTTCCCCTTGAATCCAGTTAAAGATAGCGAGCATGCGTTCTAGGCCGAGACCAGTGTCGACATTATTTTTCTTCAGCGGCTCGTAGGATGCGTCTGCTGTTTTGTTGAACTGCATGAAGACATTGTTCCAAACTTCGACGAAGTCGCTGACGTCGTTAGCTGGTTCATCATTGAAATCGTCGGCAAAAGGATCGCCGTTGCCGGTGTAGTAGAAAATCTCAGTATCGGGGCCACAGGGGCCTGTTATGCCGGCTGGTCCCCACCAGTTTTCTGACTTGGGATAGTAATAGATGCGTTTTTCTGGATTGGAAACCCCTGCTTGGGTAAGAACCTCAAGCCAAATAGTGGCGGATTCCTCATCGCGTGGCGCGTCAGCGTCGCCTTCAAAAACGGTGACAAAGAGCTTTTCTTTGTCGAGGCCCATGTACTCAGCGGCAGTCAGAAATTCCCAGCTCCAAGTAATAGCTTCTTTTTTAAAGTAATCACCAAGAGACCAGTTCCCGAGCATTTCAAAGAAAGTGAGATGCGTGCGATCGCCGACTTCGTCGATATCAACCGTTCGGATACATTTTTGTACATCAACTAAGCGAGTACCCTCCGGATGTGGCTGACCGAGTAGATATGGCACCAAAGGATGCATGCCAGCAGTAATAAATAAGGTAGTAGGATCATTATCAGGAACCAAAGAAGCAGAAGGAATGACGGCGTGTTCGCGCAGTTCAAAAAAACTCAGGAATTTGTGGCGAAGTTCTTGTGCTGTAATCATGCGTGGATTGTAGCATACGACAGGGTTTGCGACAGGTATCATGCTGAGTCGGAAACAGCAGATTCATTCGGTATATTTTCGGAATTTGGGTATAATTCCTACTTGCATTCAGTTATCAAAATATTGATACTGGAATGAGGCGGAAACGCTCAAAAAACACAAGAAAACAAAGCAAGTCGAACAAAAGCAAGGGAAATATGGAAACAAGTGAAAGAACTACAGAGCAAATTGTAGCTGAACTTAGAGATTTAATGAAAAACACCGGCGTTAACGTCGATAATATTACAAGTCGACTCGCAGAATTACCTCCAATAGTTCATGAGCAATTACAGACTCAACTTGAGAACAAAGCGCATCAAGCCATTGAAGCTGATCAAGAGTTATCGCAAGCAGAACAGTCTGTGCTTCAGTGGTTGCAAGAGAATTCACAAGCTGCTAGTCCTGATCTTATTCCTGAGGAAACTACTGATCCACAATTTATCGGCAAACCGCTTCCTGCTGTTGAGAGTGAGTGGCTTACGCAAGAAGAAATTGGCTTGACCGAAGAAACGCCGGCAGAAACTGTGTCTGCTCAAGACGAAGAACAGTCAGCTAAAAAGAACATTTTCCAGCGTCTTTATGATGGTTTTATGAAATTTGGAAAGCTTCAGATAAATAGACTTCCGAATGCTGTCGATTCGTTGCTGAAAGGCTGGAGACAGCGAACTGAGAAAAGACGGGCTGAGCGAGCTCAGCGAGTGCAGCAACAACCAGAAGGTAGGCGCAATCCATTCAGTTTGGTTGAGAACGAAAACTCTTTAGAGGAAAGGTTAGCCAAGAAGGTCCAAGCTATCGTTGAAAAACTTAACAAAGCCGCTGCTGGGTTAGACTCTGAGGATGAAGAATCGAGATATCTAGATTTAGTGCAAAAGGTAACTCAAGATCATGCAGCAGTCGTGGCAAAACGATCCGAGTATAAAGCTGAAACTGATCCAGAAAAGAAAAAACAGTTGTCGGATGAAGTGTACCAATTAGAAAAAGATCTTGAACAAACAATCGAACTCACTGAGAGTAGATTGCAAGAGTTACAGGGTCCAGGATTTGTACAAAGAGGTCGTGAGCGGATTTCGCAATTTGTTGGCTCGCTGGAAACACAATTTACGGCCGCAGGCCGGCGCGAAGCGAAAGTTGCTAGAAAAGAAAAGCAACTGGAAACTACGAATAAACGTTCCGAAAAGCATGCTGGTCAAGCTGAAGCGCTGCTTGCAGAGTACACATCTCTCACTGACACTGTTCGCGAAAGACAGACTTCTATTGCGAGAATCAAAGCTCGTTTGGAAGCTAACATTCCTGCAGATGAACGGGCAGTGCGGGAATCGCAGTTGAAGCAACTAGAGGCCGAGGTATCGCCACTTGAAAAACGCCTCAAGGAGATGAAGAAGAAATATCACGAAGCTTTAGAGAAGCAGCGAGTGGCCGATGTGCAAGCTAACATCCTGCAGATAGATGTGCAAATTGCGAGATTGAAGCAAGTACTCGACCAAGTTCGATTTGGTAAATTTGATGAGACCGCTATAGAAGTGAGTAGAATCCAGCAAAAAATTGCTGCACTAGAAGCACGCCGTGCAGAGCTTTTGAAGAAAGAACCGGATAATGCTACGGAAACGGAGCGTTCAAGTCTCCTAAATTCAGTAGGAAGAGCGTTTGCTGAAAACGGTGTTCTTCGTAATGTTTGGGAGATTACTGGAGGGAAAATTAAGTCTCGTGAACAGGCGCTTTGGCTTTTAGCCATGATCATTGCTGGTTTGGCCGGTGGCGCACCTGCGTTGATGGCAGCAAGTACAGGCGCTTTAGTGCGGGGAATTCAACGAGCTGGTTTGCTCGATCTTGATGTGAGTTCTCAAGAAATCTATGCCAAGTTTGCCGGTATGTCACCGGAAGAGATTTATGCAGAAATTTCTGAGGGTCTGTCTGAGGATGCCGAAGAGACAAGCAATGAAACACCAGAAGGTGCTCGCCGCAACTATCTGAAGAGCTTGTTACGTATTCCTGGTGGGGTGTTTGGCATAATTGGAAATGCCTTAAATACTGCCGACCGTAAAATCCTCGGAGTCATCAATAATGGTGCCGAAACTCGAGGCGTACAGTATGCCAGAGAGATTGCTGAAGCACTCCAACAGTCAAGTGACTACGATGGTGCACTCGCAAAATATGTTGACCAGAGTATTGGCCGAGAAGAGCTGGATCGCCTCATAAAGGAAGTACGACGGGCTGAGAATGAGCAAGCCAAAGAAGTGGCGGTGAAAGCTCTCCGCAAAAAACTGAACCAGATGCGTCGCCTCGTGGAGGATATTGCACAACTTCAAGCTCAAGGAGGAGTAATTGTCGGTGGCGCGGCGATGGGGTTGCGTACAGCCGAGTTATCGGTGGGTGAACGCTCTGCTCTGTCACCACAGAACTTGTTGAACCTTCGTCGCAATTTGGAGAAGGCTGTTGATCGTATTCGTCAGTTTTTGTCTTATGATAATCAAGAAATTGATGGCATGATTGCCGATATTCTTGACGACATGCAAAGCAATGAGATAGATTACAACGCCGAGTTTCGTGTGAAGTGGTGGACCTTTACTGCCCATGCTTTGAGTAAGTTTTTACAATCTGCCGCCGTGCATGCTGGTACTGATGTCGTGCGTGATCGCTTATTGGGACAGTTTGATATGGATATTGATGCAAAGAAACCGAGTTTGGAAGATCAGGCTATTCGTGTCAAGTCTGATGCATTTGGTTCTAGTGGGGGTGCTGATCTTGAAGCACAAGCAAAGATGGCAGAAGGTATGGGTTATCAACGAGAGGTTGAAGGTGTTCAGTTTGTTGACAGTACGCCAGATCTCTCTGGAGGGTACTCACCAGACATAATTCAAACCGTTGATGGACAGCCAGTAATCAACTTATCGCCTGACGTGGATGGAAACAGATTCTGGATGGAAAATAATCTCGACTTGGCACAAGGAGACGAGTCTCACTTTGCCCAAAGAGCATTACAATTACTAGGATATGAGAGTACAAATCCACTTATTAATGTTACTTCTAAAGTGATGCAAAGCATGGAGAGAACTTTAACACCGGCGGAAATGGAGACTGTAGTTGCCGCTTTCAACGGAGCTGATGGAATACCTGCTTCGGTAGCTGAAGCAGCACTTGAAATTGGCCGAGGAAGTGATCTTGCAAACTACGCAGAAAACATGGCTATCCTGACTGAGTATGTTGAAAGTCAGTAGGCAAAAAGGAACCGAAAACAAAGGAGTAAATCATGAATGAACAAACTGCCCAACAATTGGCTGCAATGGATGTTTTCACGCTACTCGGTATTACTGATGCCAGTGAAGAAGATCGCGAAGCCTTTCTGAATCAGTTACAAGACGCCATTTGGGAAGAGGTTGTCGAGCAAGAGTTAGCAGATTCGTTGACCGATGACGAGATCGATACCATCGACCGCGTTATTACCGATGAGGCCCTGCAAGCTGACGAAAAGCGCAATCAGCTTTTCTCTCTTTTGGCCAACAAAGTGCCAAATCTGGAGGAAGGATTGGCTGATGCCACCAATCAGCTAAAGTATGATCTTTTAGGTGAGCGAGTGGATGGTTTGCGTGAATTTTATGCAGCGAAGCCAGATCAGCTCCAAGTGTTGGACCAAGTTGAAGAAATGGTCAACGCCGGTAATGTGAATGAAGCTGTCGCCACGCTGAATAAGCAGCAAGCTGAAAACGCATAAATTTCAAAAAAGGAATACTGAACAGGCTCTCATTTTGAGGGCCTGTTTTTATGTAGTGAGGTTCTTATGCTGATACAACTCCCGCAACGAATACCCCCGTTTCGCGTAGTAGCCGCGCGTTCCAATGGCCGAGATAACGGCAATGCGTTCAAAGTTCGCGGCGCGGGCAATGGACTCGGCTTTTTCGAGAAGTTGTTTCCCCAAGCCTAAGTGCTGGGCTTGCGAGTGGCCGCTCTGGCCTACTTTTTCGGTGAGTCCGTAGACGTGCAGTTCGCGGATAATGGCCGCGTCTTGGAGTTCGGCAAATGTGTTGGACGTCGTAGGCAGGGAAAGACGGCAAAAGCCTAAAATGCGGTTCTGGGCATCGACAAACTGGATAAAGTGCTCTTTGCTCACCGCTGTATCGTATTCGGTGACTTTGAGCGTAATGGGCTCGGTCGGAGTTTGACGGCGAATTTCGCGGGCGCGAATGTCTTGCATTTTGTCCGCACTCCCCTGTTTTTGTAATGCATTTTGAACCAGTTGGCGTTGGTTGGTCTTGATATGAGTATCGACTGTTTCAGTAGAAGGAATATCGCGCACAACGCGAGTTAAACGCGCCCATTCTGGCGTATGTGTGAGACAGTACGCCAAGAGCTCGTTGAGCGTTTCTTCACTGTAGGAGTACCACTCACCGCGTTCGTGGTACTGCATGAGTTCGGCACTGGGAATCAATGCGCAGGGATAAATTTTGAGTTCATCTGGTTTGAAGTCTGGGTCGCTAAATAAAACACCGTACTCTTCTCGATCCATTTCGGGGTTTGAGCCATAGAGGTTTGGCATCCAGTGGGCGTGGATTTTGAAGCCGGCCTGGCGCAGCATGGCGACGGCTCGGCGAGTGGCGGCGACGTCATGGCCGCGCTTGTTTTTTTCTAATACTTCGTCGTTCAGTGACTGGAAACCAATTTGTGTTTTTGTCGCCCCGAGTCGGCGGATGCGCAGAACTTCTTTTTCGGAGATATTGTCAGGACGAGTTTCGATCGTTAGGCCCACGCAGCGCACAGGAGCGTTTTCATTTTCGCGGTGCAGCATTTCCAGCTCATCCCAGGTGGCCACTTCGGGGCGGGCAATATCGGTGGACTGCATGAGTCGCTCGGGAAGCAGATAGTGTTTGGCCACCACTTGGTTATAGTTTTCTTTGGTGTTGAGTTCGCGGCCGTCGATGGCAATGTCATCCGAGTTGATAACTCGATTTTGGGCACGGTGAATTGTTTTGGCGGTTTTTTTGATCGCCTCAAGGATTTCATCACGAATGTCACGACCGGCACCGAAGTCGTTTAGAGCGCGGAAACACTCGGCGATAAACCAGATTTGGTAGGGCTCGGGATAGTCAGACCAGGTTCCGCCGAGAATAATCAGTTCGATTTTGCTCGGATCGTGGCCCATGTTGTAGAGCGCTTGCAGGCGGTTGTAGGTTTGCAGATACGGATCAAATGAGTTGCGTTCGGCTCGTTGGGCGCCAGGTTCGGAGGCAATGTAACTTTTGGGCATGCGCACGTCATTAGGACAAAAAATACACTGACCTGGACAGGGAAATGGTTTAGTGAGGACAGCCACCGACTGAATCCCAGATTGAGATCGCATTGGTTTGAGGCGGATCTTGCGGAGTGTGGCCGGAGTTTCCGCCGGAAGTCCGTATTGACCAGCATCGGCGCGATAGATACGAATCAGCAAGTCCTGCGTAATGGCTGGATCAAAGTTTTTTTGCAGTTGGCGTATACCACTTTTGAGAATTTCCTGGCTCTGTTGAAGCGACTCTTGTTTCAGAGCGCGCAGAAGGAGTTGGTGGATGGCGTGACGAAGTTCAGCTGGAACAGCTTGCAGGTCGTCGTATACTACAGACACGTAACGTATTGTACCGTATGGACGAAGCCAAGATTCGAGAACACAACCAGTATAACCGTCGTTTTTACACCGATTTTGGTGCCTCTTTTGCGCGTCAGCGCGAGTATTATTGGCCCAGTTGGTATCAGTTTGCTCAGCAGTCACCAGCAGCCACTCAAGATGATCCAGTACGCGTAACCGACATTGGCTGTGGCTCTGCTCGATTTGCCCTTTTTTGGCAAACACACGTTTTAGCACCTGTAGAGTTCTATACTGGCATGGATATATCGCCCGTTTTACTGGCGGTGGCAGAAGAGCAGTTGGCTTCCAGTGAGATAGCGTATGAATTGCAAGAGATTGATATTGTAGAGCGATTGCTGCAGCATGATTTTCAGTTACCTCCCAATACGCACGTCGCGACTCTTTTTGGTGTTCTGCATCATATTCCGGGCAAAGAAACTCGCCAGCGATTACTGCAGGTGCTGATTCAGCAATTACCACCAAAGGGTGAAATATGGTTGACCATCTGGAATCCAGGCCGAGTCAGCGGAAAAAAGAATCGATCGGCTCTCGATTTAGGTAACAATGATCATTTACTGGGTTGGCAACACGAAGTAGACGCTCAGCGTTTTGTGCACTGGATTTCTGCGGAAGAAGAAGCCTCTCTGTTGAAATCACTTTCTTCCGTAAAAGTAGTGGCCCGTTGGGAAGTAAATACCCCTGGTGAGCGCGGAAATATTTGTCTTCTTTTACAAAAACAGGCTTAAAGCCAGCGCATAAAGCGGAAGATAACGGCGGCGACAACCGCCAGAAGTGCTGTGCCCGCCATCACAATCAAGAAAGCAAATGGATGGCTTTGTAGCGGCAGGCCAATATTCATGCCGTAGGTCGAGGAAATAACGGTCGGAATCGTCATGATAATCGTGAAGGAAGTCAAGATTTTCATGGTGTGGTTGACGTTGTTGTTGATCAAAGAAGAATACGTTTCGCCTAAGGTGGACAAAATTTGTGTGTAGATGGAGATCATGGCTTTGGCTTGTGTGTTTTCCAAGAGCAAGTCGTTCAGGACATCTTGATCGCTTTGGTACTTTGGAATGGCGGGTTCTTGGAGCATTTTTTCCAAGATTCCCTCGTTGGAAACAATGGCAGTATTAAAGTAAATCAATTGTTTTTGCAGTTTGAGGATGTTTTGCAGTGAGTCGGTAGCGCGGTGACCTTTCATGATCGAGGCTTCGAGTTTTTCCATGCGCTGTTCGGTTTGTTCGAGCCCGCGCATAAAAGATTTCAGCGCTAAACGATAAAAGTGGAGTGTGGCGCGAGTGCGTTTACTGGTATAGAAGTCAGCTGGAGGACGCTCAAGAATAGTGCTCAAGAAACCATATTGCTCGAGTGAAATAGTAATGATGGCACTTCGGGTGAGAATGAGCGAGAACGGAAGCGCTTTACCGGCATGCGGAATTTGGAACACAATCAAGACGTGCTTTTCGCCGATTTCAATCTGGGCTTTTTCGTCTTTATCGAGAATGTGGTGAATATCTTCGTAGGGTAAATAGAACTCGTCACAGACTTTGTGCAGCTCTCCGGGAGTTGGCTGTAGCAAGTTTACCCAAACGTCGCGTTTGGACTCTGTTTTTTTGAGTACCGGGGCACTGTTCGTACGTTTGTAGTAGGCAAGCATAGTACCAGTGTAGTTCGTGGCGAGAAGAAGATCAATTTCTTTTTTTCTTCGGGAAAATTACTGCGTGAGTACTGGCCAGTTCACAAGGTGCAAGAAAAGCAGACTTAAGCCACTAAATTGGTTGGCCAGCATGAGAACGCCAGTAATGACGATGAGAATTCCTGAAGCTAGGTGGAGCGCGCGAGCAATTTTTTGAGATTTCTGGAAGAAGGGGAAAATGCGATCAAATGCTACGGCAACCAAAAGGAATGGAACGCCGAGGCCAAGTCCGTAGCTAATAAGTAAGAAAAAACCCTGGAGCGCAGTGGCTTGTTGCGTTGACCAGTACAGAATTACCGCGAGGACTGGTCCAATGCATGGTGTCCAGCCGAAGCCGAAAGCCAGCCCTGTCAGCCAAGCATAGAAGAGTTTCCAGTTCTGTAGAAAACTCGGCACAACGACTTTGAACTCCCGCTGCAGAATACTTTGCTTGCCGACTCCCAAAATAAAGAGGCCCATGAGAAGAAAGAGCAATCCTCCCACACGGGTAAGCCAAATGCGATATGGACCAAGTACGAGCGCAAATCGGTTTAAAACAAAACCTATCAAAACAAAAGTCGTGACAAATCCAAAGACAAAGGCGAATGCTACTTTGAGGAGGTGCCACCGATCCTCAACATTGGTGTGTGTGAGGCCATGGCCAGACAAAAAAGCGAGATAGGTAGGGACGAGTGGTAGTAAACAGGAGGCAAAAAAAGTCAAAAATCCGCCCAGGAAAGCGATAAAGATGTTGACTGTGGAGCCGTCGAGGAGTGTTTCGAACATAGTGTGGTTAGGTGGGTGTTACGGAGAGGGCGCGGTGGGCGAATGCCCACCGCGCCCGGCTCTCTCATTCTCAGAGAATACTGACCGTTATTCTAAATAACCGTCAATAATGGTTTTTACTTGCGTAAATGGCAGAGCACCCGAGATGAGCTCGGTTTCGCCATCGGCGGTGACTAAGATAGTACCGGGGGTACCACTGACACCAGCAGCAGCGCCAGCCGCCATTTCGTCCGCAATGTTGTCAGCGTATTTGCCGCTGTCAATACATTCTTGGACGGCACCGGCGTTCACACCAGCGACCTCAGCTGCTAAAGCGGCTACGTCTTCCTGGGGGAAACCAGTTCCAGTGGCTTCAGTGCGTGCGAAGTAAGCGTCGGTGAAAGCCCAGAAGGCATCGTTGCCACCCAGTTCGGCCACACACTCAGAGGCTTGAGCCACTGGCTCAGCATACTCGTGGAAAGAAAGTGGGTAGTGGCGGAAGACCCAGCGCACTTGGCCATCGTATTCTTCCATGACTTGAACCATAGTTTCGTGGAAATTTTTACAGAAGGGACATTCGTAGTCAGAGTACTCAATCAAGGTGATTTGAGCATCTTCGGCACCACGAACATGGTCGGTTTCATCTACTGGCGGGAGGGCGTCAACGTTGACGGTGTCTCCACCGAGCGTATCAGCTCCGGCTCCGGCAGGATCAGCGACGACTGCGCCAGTTCCAGCGGTTGGCGTTTTTTTTGAGGTAACGAACCTCGGTAAATAACATACCAATCACGAAGGCAGCCACAACGAGCAAACCAGTGATCAGGTACGAATCGAGGTTTTCTTTGATTCGATCCATGCGAAAACTCCTTTATAGTTTCTTTTTTCGGCAGATAGCAGACCGTACTACGAGTGTAGTAAGGACACTAGACCATTGTCAATACTCTACCTTATTTCTGGAAGATCGTCTGGAGTATTTCTTGTTGGTCCTCGGGTAAGCGGTCAATTTCATCTTGCAGGGCCTTGATACCGTCTTCTTCGTAGCGGTCAAATAAAGCCGCTAAGAAGTTTCTAGCCTGGAAGCGTGCCATGTCGCGGCGGGAGGTACAGACATCGTAGACGTGGGCTTTCCCCTTTTTGTGGCGACAAAGAATGCCTTTCTCCACCAAGCGGCCCATGACTGTCATCACTGTGGTGTAGGCAATTTCGCGATCGTTTTGCAGTTTTTCGTGTACAGAGCGCACGTTACACGGACACTCACTCCAAATGATGTCCATAATTTCTTTTTCGAGAGGGCCTAATTGGCATACCTGATTCATGCTCTGACCATTATAATACATGAGTACGATCCAGATATTTAGAAAAGAAAGGACCCATGTCTGTATCACCACAATCGCACGTAATGCTCGCCGCTCTGGAGCAGGCTGTGCGTCGTGGCGTGCAGTCAGTTCTGCCCGCTCTTTCTGATGCCGAGTACGTACCCGCTTTTGAGCACCCAGCCGATACTTCCCATGGTGAGTGGTCAACTAACATTGCTTTACAGCTGTTTGGACAGCACAAAAGTGAATTGGTTGATATTCGTTCTCCACGCCAGTTTGCGGAAACACTAGTCGTCGGCATGGGTGAAATTCCAAGTGTGACTGTTTCAGTTGCCGGACCAGGATTTATTAATTTTTCTTATGCACCAGCTGTCTTTTTACAGACTTTGGATACTATCCAACAAGGCACTGTGGAAGCGCTCCTTCCCGCTTATGGCACCGGTCAAACAGCCGTGGTGGAATACTCTTCGCCCAATATTGCCAAGCCATTTACGATTGGACACCTCCGCTCAACCATTATTGGCGACGCGGTAGCGAATTTACTCGAAGCTACTGGATGGACCGTAAAACGAGATAACCATCTTGGTGATTGGGGGACGCAGTTTGGAAAACAGATTTGCGCCATTAAAAAATGGGGTGACGAAGAAGAGATAGCGCAGTCAGAACGACCGGTGAAAAAACTGGTGGAACTCTATGTGAAGTTCCATGCGGAAGCCGAAGAGAATCCCGAATTAGTAGACGAAGGTCGAGCCTGGTTCAAAAAACTCGAGGACGGTGACCTAGAAGCGCGCCGCCTCTGGCAAAAATGTATCGATTGGTCCTGGAAAGAGTTCAATCAGATTTATGAAGAACTGGGAGTTCGTTTTACCGAAAATGACGGCCGTGGATATGGTGAATCCTACTTTGAAGACAAGATGGATGTTGTTGTCGAAGAGCTGGAAACGAAAAACCTGCTGACCGACAGCGAAGGTGCTCGCCTCGTTTTCTTCCCCGATGATCAATATCCACCTCTTATGGTGATCAAAAAAGATGGAACAACCCTCTACGCCACCCGTGATTTAGCTACGGACAAGTTCCGTTTGCAGAAATACGGTGCTGATGTGCGCATCATCAACGAAGTCGGTGCCGAACAAAGTCTCTATTTCCAGCAAATTTTTGCCATTGAGTTGATGTTGGGCTGGGTAGAACCGGATCAGCGGGTACACGTCAAACACGGGATGTTCCGCTTTAAAGACGGCAAGATGTCCACCCGTAAAGGCAACGTTATTTGGTTAGAAGATGTTTTGCAGGAAGCTCGCGAGCGCGCGCAACAGCTCGGCGATGATCCCGAACACGCGCAAACGATTGCCTCTGCCGTTGGTATTGGGGCGCTCAAATGGAATGACCTCAAACGCAGCGCGCACTTAGATGTTGTTTTTGACTGGGATGAAATGCTTTCCATGGAAGGGAACTCCGGGCCCTACATGCAGTACACCGTAGTGCGTGGCAAAAGTGTGTTGCAAAAGTGGCAGGAAAGTGGCTTTACCGCGACCGCGACTACAGAAGCTGATATCACACCAGAAGGATTAGAGATTCTGCGATTACTCTCTCGCTACGGTGAAGCGGTAGAACGGGCGGCTCAAGAGTATGCACCGCATTTGTTGGCCAATGCTTTGTTTGAAATTGCGCAGAGTTTTAATACGTTTTACAACAAGCATCAAATCGTGGCTGACGGTGTCCCGCAAGTGCGAATTGATCTGGTAAACGCTACGGTAGCTGTTCTTTCTCATGGTTTAGGTTTGCTCGGGATTGAAACCGTTGACCGGATGTAACCCGGCAGCTGCTACAATGCCCCTATGATTGATACTTCTCTGGCCCAGCAAATTTGGAATGAAGTGGAACGCGCGCAGCGAATTCTGTTGCACATGCATCCTACCCCTGACGGCGACTCTGCCGGAAGCTCCCTCGCTCTGCGCGATGTCCTCGATTCCATGGGGAAAGATGTCACCTTGATTCAAGGCGATACTGCTTTTCCAGACTATTTGCGTCATCTTCCGGGTGCCGAAAACGTGGAACCACATCCTTACGGTTCGGTCGAAACGGAGCAGTTTGACCTGTTTATTATTCTTGATAGTGCCAACAAAGATCAGATTTCCCGCCAGTCAGAGGTAGTCTTCCCAGAAAATTTACGCACTCTTGTTATCGACCATCACGCCACCAACGAAGGCTACGGTGATATCAACTGGATTGATTCTGGCTATGTGGCGACCTGTCATATGGTGTTTGATCTTTTGACAGCGGCAAAGATAGAGATTTCTCGCGAAGCAGCCACCTGTTTGTTTGTTGGTATGTTTACGGACTCTGGCGGTTTCCAGTATCCACCGACTTCGGCTGCCACGCTCCACGCCGCCGCCGATCTCGCCGCCAAAGCGCCCGATTTTTCCGAGTACATTTTCCATATCAATAACACGTTTGATCCGGAAAACATGTACTACCGCGGTATTGCTTTGAAAAATATCGAGTTGTTTCATAACGGCCATATTGCTATCTCGGCAGTAAGCGCTTCCGAGCTCGATAGCCGCGGCATTCTCCCAGACCAAGCAGACAAAAGCTTTATTGCCAACCAACTTAAGAGTGTTGTCGGTTGGGATGTAGCGGTCGGATTAGTAGAAAGTGAGCCTGGCGTTGTGAAAGCCAGTTTCCGTACGCGTAAACCAGAAATCTATCATGTCGGTAAAATTGCCGCCATGTTGGGTGGCGGCGGCCATCAAGCAGCGGCTGGTCTGACTCTCAAAACTTCACTGGATGATGCCAAGCGGCAGATTGTTGAGGCAGTGTTGGCGTGGGAAAATGAGCACGGAGCTACTGAGTAATCGATTATCATTTTGTTCCCGGGCAGGATTTACGACTGCGTTCGCCATAGCTCACTCCGCATGCACTACCCAGGTGCTTCGCACTTGGCGGCGCGAACAGAGGCTTTTTTGCCATCACCCCAAAACTACAAAAAAAGCCGAAGGCGGCTTTTTTTATAGTTCCCGGGCAAGGATTCGAACCCTGAATAACTGTGCCAGAAACAGTTGTGATGCCATTTCACTACCCGGGATCGGTTCGAGGAGATCATTATACCGCATGGTATGGAGCGCGGCGGGAGGGATTTTTTTGAGGAGAAAATGGAAAAGCCCCGCACGGAGTGCGGGGCTTTAAAAACGGATCGTTAATTTGGGAAGTGTATCAATGCGAATGATGTTGTAAATGTGATTATCCACACCACCAATCTAATTGCACCCAGGATGTAAATCCCAAAGGCCTGGATCACCCACGGATTAGTGGGAAAATCGAATTGCAGCAGAAATGAAAAAGCCATAACTGCAATTACCAGGAGTCCCGCTGAGACCCACTCTGGTGTTTTCCATATCATGCCACATGTTCCTCCGGCTACTACTCCTGCGAGTAACCACACTATGTATATGTAAACGATCTCTCGCCTCTCCCCTTCAGTTTCGCCGCGTTGGCGAGGGGGAGATTTGAGAGCTATATTATAACAAAAATACTATAGGATGTCTATATAACAGAAGCAAACCCAAATATTCCGCAAATTGCTCTCTTGACACAGCCCATAACATATGTATAATACTTAATTACATCAGCAGGTTGATCCCTCATCGGAGATACGTGCTGATACAAAAGAAGCCCGGGAGGGCTTTTTTTGTACCCCAAGATATGGCGCTTCCATCACACTCATATAAGGACGGTACTGCTCTCCCCGATTTCCCTGCTACAATACCCCTATCTGGCGCCAGTAGCTCAGCTGGATAGAGCAACTGCCTTCTAAGCAGTAGGTCGCGGGTTCGAGTCCCTCCTGGCGCACAAATTAGCATCCTTAACCCCGAACCTAAAGAAAAGCTCTTGTAGAATATCTTTAGGTAATCGGAAATGGATGTCGAGTTTATACGGGAGCATTTGCTCCTGTTTCTTTTTCCCAGAAATAATATCTGTTTCGTTTACCGGTCTGGACCGAACAACCACCTTTTCTATAAGGCTTACGAGCAGATCATGAGTAAATCGTGGGTTACTCTTGAGATCAAGAAGTGAGTCTTGGTACGTCTGCTGGAAGTAGGTAAGGGTGTCAGCATATTGCTTGGAAAGTGTAATCTTGCCAATCTTTACTTCAATTTCATCTGCTTCTTTCTGCCAAGATTCGGCTTTCTGGTCTTCCTCAGCGAGTTGTGTTTTAAGTGCTTCTATAGAAGGAATGATGCCGGCCACATGTTGTTCTTGGAGCAGTTTCTTGCGCACAGGAGTTCCCTTTATAAGGTTGAGTAAGTATGCTTGTTTTTCCTGCAAATGCTTCTTTTCCAACAGGTTTGATTTCAGTGTGTTTTGATAGTTTATGACCGGTTCGGGGTTATCAAGAAGGAGTCGGACTTGTTCAAGTACGATATTCTCAACTTGGTCTCCAGGGAGTGGAATGACTGAGCAGGTATGGGAAAACTTCTTTGGATTCCTCCTGCCACACTTATACATGTAACTGATTGTCTGACCTTCATTCGTTGTTACTCTTCTGGATTCACCAGACCAGGATGGCATCGCATCCGCGCGCCCGCTGACTAAACAGTCTTCGCATTTAAGTAACCCGGAAAGCAGATAAATATGCTGCTCTTTCTTTTCCCTTGCAACGTTAGTACTAGTCGTTTTGAGTTTTTCAAGCCGTTTTTGAGCCATCTCAAAAACCACGTTTTCGATAATAGTGGGGTATGAGTACTCTGTACGTTTCCATTCGGACTTAGGAAGCTTAGTTGCTCCGTTGTATTTGTGATAGTAATGAACGCCAATATACATCTCATTTGAGAGAATTTGACGTACTTGATGGGCACGCCAGAAGTAAGGATCGTTCTTTTTCTTCGTCCGACCTTTTCGTTTTTGGTGGAACACGGCGGATGCTGAGGGGGATAGGATTTGTAGTCGCTTAAGTTCGTCTGCAATGAGCTGTGGTGTTTTATTTTGTGTTATTAACAGATCAAATATCATACTGACGATCTTGGCTTCTGGCTCAAAAACTTTTGCGGTCTTATCTGGATTCTTGATATAGCCAAAGGTAGCATTTTCCCCCATGATTATTCCTTTATTTACTGCTTGGCGAATACCATCTTGTGTGCGTTGCTTCATGGTTTCAATCTCAAGCTCGGCGATGACTCCAATGATGCTCAATATGGCGCGACCAAAAGGAGTGCCAGTATCTATGCTTTCATTTGCCGAAAGGAGCTTTACGCCATGTTCATTGAAAAGGTCAATCACATCCATGAGGACTTTGAGTCTTCGAGCGAACCGGTCTATACGATAAACAGCAACAACATCAAAAGGTTTTTTTCCATCTGGTGACTGAATAAGATCCTCTATTAACCGAGAAAAACCTGGCCGACTGCCAATTTCAGTGGTTCCACTGACTCCATCATCAACATACACGTATTGAGGTCCTGCCAAAACGGCACGAGGAGTACCATCTTCGAGATGACCTTTCGATTTGACAAGGGACTCTACGGCCTCTTTTTGCAGATCAAGGCCATATTTATCCACCTGATCATCAGTGGAGACTCTGAGATAGATAGCAACTCGAAGTTGCGTAGTTACGTCTGTCATGAATGCTGTGTTCTTGTATAGGAACAGCAGACCCCGAAGTAGCTGTTTCAATGAATGATACACCATACTAGTGGGGGTTTTTACAGTAAGAGATATATAATAAGCTTTAATGAACTTTTACTCACAAATCCCTTTTTGGGAAAACAAACTCAGGCAGCGAGAGCTAAATTCGTTTAAAGAATCAATTGAACATTATTTCCAAGATCTTGAGTATGATGCCCTAGGTGACCCCATGGTTACTGAAAAAGGGATGAAAGTACGATCCTCGATAAATAAAAAAATAGACTACATAGGCGACGTTATTCGGTTGGCTGGAATAAATACGAAGATTACGTACTATCCTCCTCCAGCTATCGGTGGCCCGGTTACAACGCTCGATGTTATTGAAAACACCTTTAACCTTCGATCATTTAGCATTACTCCCATAGAAATCATTGATCAACTTGATAAGGCACTCGGTATCTACGAGGCAGATGAAAAAAGGGCATTTATTCGTACCTTTAATCCTTTCTTTTGGATGGGAAGACTATTTGTTTGGCTATCGTCACTTCCATTTATGTTCTTACACCATGCTGGCTTTGATGTGGTGAAGATACAAACTACTATATGGGGAAAGCTTTTGAAACTTTTCTTTGATTGTGTGGCGTTCGCTGCGGGAGTCCTCACCATTTTCCAGGTGCTTGGATATGTTGGTGTTTTGCAATCACTAAAAGCAATTATTGATTCAATGTTGCCGTAAAATCACGGATTCTCTCGCAGTTTTCCATAGAGTAGGTGTAGTGTTGTCTCATCATCTGTTTCACTTGAGAAAATACCAACAGAGAGCTCCTTTACAGAGCTTGTTCCAGAAATAGGATAAACGCGATAGTTCTCAAGAGAAAACTGGCTTACGTGATACTGTTTTCGCAGTTCATCTGAATCGGCCGATTTAATAAGGCCAGCGAGCTTGTGAGCTGCTTTTACCGGGTCAGATTCATTTATAGCCTGAACAAGTGATTCACTCTTGGAAGGTTTGCCACTCACTTTCTTGCCATGAATGGTAACTTTAGCAGTAGGATCCATTTTTATGGCAATAAGGTCAGTAAACCCATCATTAATCTCAGTCTCTTCACTCGGTGAGTTTTCATCTTCTTCATCGAGCAGATACTGTTTGTAGTTTTTGAGATCGATGACTGACATGGATTAACAGTATCCTACCAGAGTTTCAGAAGCATTCTAAACGAGGTATTATTAAATGATACATACGCAAGAAGGCTTTTTATGGCAAAAGTTGGTAGACCTACTAAATACAAACGCAAATATTGTCAGGTAGCCTCGGATTTTCTTTCTCAAGGCTATTCCAAGGAGGCTTTAGCAGGAGAATTAGGGATTTCCAGGCAGTGCCTGTATGAATGGCTAGAGAAACATCAGGAATTTGGTGACACGGTGGCGCAGGCGGAAGCCAAGGCACAATGCATCTGGGAAAAGTACGGCCAAGATGCGGTTCAAGGGAAAATAAAAGGATTCAATACCTCGGTGTGGATGTTTGTGATGAAGAATCGCTTCGGATGGAAAGAGCGCGAAAGCATTACTTTTGATCAGGAGCCGATTACTGGAGTATCAATACTTGCTCCCGTGGGATCTACTATTTCGGAAAGTTGAATACCAGCTTTCTCAAAAGCATCAAAATAAGCTTGATAATCAGATTCACTGTATGTGGTCATAACAATCTGCTTGATTCGCGCCGCTTTCTTCTCTTGATAGTCAGCGAAAACATCAGCTACAACAGATGCCGCATCATCTATTGGAAAGGCATGAGTTCCGGTAGATATGGAAGGAAAAGCAATGGAGTCACACTCAAGCTTCTCAGCGAGTGCCAGTGATGCTTTATAGCACTGAGCTAGCAAAAGAGACTCTCTCCCGTTTTCACGACCATACAACGGCCCAACGGTATGAATAACATGGCTAGCTGGTAGGCAATAGCCTTTTGTAGGTACGACCTCACCGACTTCGCAGTGACCAATAATACGGCATTCTCTTTCAAGTTCTTTCCCAGCGGCTCGATGGATAGCGCCACAAACTCCACTTCCGGCTAAAAGCGACCGATTAGCAGAGTTCACAACAACATCAACTTGAAGAGTTGCTATATCGCCTAAAAAGACACTTATTTTTGGTTTCATGGCTGACGAGGATATTTTTCCTTGTGGTCCATTAATACCATATTGTGAACAGATAGGACTTAGCGTTTTTTCTTTCTCAATCCGAGCATTCGAGCTAAAATGGCGAAAACACCGATTAATCCGATAAGCTTTCCTACATTATAGGTAAAGGATGGACCAAACATTGTTCCCAAGCCGATTACTATGAAGATTAAGATGAACGCGCCTGCTACTCGAAAAAGCAACCTCTTCATTTCTCTCCTCCGGATCGGCAAACATCAAAAAGTATGAAAGTTGTGCATTCCCCTCTTATCTGCCTGGAAAACCAACGATACGTCCTTGTAATGTGGTTACTAAGCATGAACACGAAGATCAAAATGGCGATTATTGGAGCAATGTACTGAATGATTTTTTCCGACATATGATTTGTTTGTCCTATGCATAAATAATAGCATAAACTCTCAATACTAGTGCGTAATAATTTAATGCGGATTCATATGCAATATCTTCATGAAAATAAAAAATATTCAAAAGGTCGAAGAACGCAGAAAAGAAAAGCAAGCTTTTGCCAAGAAACTTGGCGACCATCTTCGAAAGGTTCGTAACAAGGTAGGAAAAAGCCAGGAAGACCTCTCAATGGATGCTGGCTACTACCGTACGTATGTTGGCAAGATCGAGCAAGGTCACTATTCTCCAAGTGCTCACACCATTTGGCGACTAGCTCATACTCTGGGAATGAGCTTGGATGAGTTTTTTGAGGGGTTTAAGTAAAACCTTTATTTTTTGATTTAAAGCAATCAGTAGCATTCACTTACATAGTGGTAAAATTAGCGTGTTTTATAGATAGACTAGCTAGGTTATATGAAGCTTAAGACAATTGATAAAAAAGATTTGCGCGAAATCATCCAGAGTGGGCACATTAATTTTTTAATTGGTTCTGGTTGCTCTTCTGGCTATCTCCCAATGCTTGGCGATATTGAAAAAAGAATGAATGATCCTGCTACTGAGGAGGATTCAAAGAAACAGTATCTTGCCATTATTAATAAATCAAAAGCGATTCTGGATGAAAATAGAGAAACAGATCAATCTGAAAAAGCAAACCTACTGAAAACAAAAAAAGCGTATGGTGATTTCCTAAATTTCTGGTTAGAAACACTATCCAGGAGAGCATTACCAATCGTAAACAAGCAAATCAACGTTTTTACAACAAACTTTGATATGTTTATTGAAGATGCTTGTGAATCATCAAGTATCCCTTACAACGATGGATTTTCTGGACAAATAAAACCTGAATTTGATCCAGCAAACTTTAATCGAATCCAAAAGTATAAAACTCTCCAGTTCGATAACATTTCTGATTTCCCTCTATTTAACATAGTAAAATTGCATGGCTCTCTTTCATGGGAAGCGACGACAGATAAAACAATTGTATATTCCCAAGGGGATCACATTAAAGACAATCTGGGTACATTGTCAGGTTCTGCTTTTCTCGATGAGTATAAAAGCCAAGTCGCTGTAATTAATCCGAATGCGGAGAAACATTATGAAACTGTTCTGGATATTAGACATGCAGCACTCTTAAGAAAATTCACATTAGAACTAGAAAAAGAAAACAGTATTTTATTTGTATTTGGAACCTCATTGGGTGATGGTCACATTAAGCACTTACTTGATACCGTAATGAGAACGAATCCTACGTTGATAGTACTTTACTTTTCATTTTCTCCATATCAAACAGATAGGCTTGGCGAGAAAAAATATCCCAACCTATATGTTGTATACCCAGACTTAAAGATAGAATCGTTTGATGCAGTGTTCGGCAGTGAGAGCAGGCATCAATGGGAGTCGTTCGTGGTGGATCCAAATGCTGAGAAAATTGAACCTGTAGATGAGATCAAGACCAGATTACATGAAATTTCAGAGGACACAGATGAAGGTATCGAATTAAAAAATAAATTGAAGTCCATTTTCGAATTCACTTTTGAGAAGAATACAGAATTTTTAATGGAGATCTTTCAAAAAAAGGTAGTTGATAATGAGCAACGAGAAATTTGATTTACAAGATGATCTTGCAAGCAATTCTGTTTTCACAATTGGGAATGTTTTCAGTGTTAGAGGAAAAGATATTGTTGTCAGAGTAAACAAAGATAAAAACCTCCCTCACCTCTTTTTTAAGGGTAAAACAGTAAAGAACGTTTCTGTAGGCCTGTCCAACTATGTAAAGATTCTTAAAGGATTTACAGAAATAATTTGCAAAGTTGAGGGCGAGTATTTAGAAGAAGACAAGTTTCAAACTAAAAAAACGTATGCCAATGAAAAGCAGAAAATTGAAAGGTTTCTCAACGTATCTGTCTTCGGTTTTTATGATAACGAAGGACAATTTCAGCATGGTATAAAAGAAATGCCGTTAATCGGCAGTGAGTGTCGAATATTATCTAGAGAAGAGTTTGAGAGACTACATGAGTTATCAAATGATGATCTGTCAATCCCTTTGGGAACACTTATTGACGAAGAAACTCAGGAAATATCTGTCTCGGTAAATAATCTTTTTGCAGGACATATAGGCATATTCGGAAATACTGGATCTGGAAAGTCAAATACTCTTGCCAAAATGTTTACCGAGTTATTCGCTTTGCAATCAAACAATAGTAATTTTAACTCCAAATCAAAGTTTATTTTTATAGACTTTAATGGCGAATACTCAGGTGATTTAACGTTATCAACTCCTAAAGAAATTTACAAACTCAATACTGAAATAGAACTGGAACACACCCGGTCAGAGAATAAAATTCCACTAACTGAGAAAAGCTTTATTGACCTTGAATTACTCTCAATATTGTCTAATGCTTCTGAAAAAACTCAAAAACCTTTTTTGAGTAGAGCTGTTAATTTGTATAAAAAAATAATAATAAAAGAAGAAGAAGATCCACTTGAATACTTTAAGAACATTCTGAAAATTAACGCTCTGCGAATCTTAAAGTTGAAAAATAAGGACTTAGCATTCTTATGTCTAGACAGATATAAGCAAATATTAAAAATTCAAAATGATGATACGGAATTTACAATACCCGAATGGCATAACACTCATTCCTATTTCAAATGTGGTGGTGAAGCCGACTATGACAATATATCTGATGAACAATATAAATCACAACCTATTTATATTAGAGCGGATGACTACACATTCCCTGAGAATATAATTGAAAAATTCTTGGATATAGCTAGAGTGCAATTATTATATGATTTACTTGATTACAGAGTTCAGAATGAACATGTTTACCCATGTATAACTAAGCTTGAAAGTATTAAAAAGAGTATTAAAAAAGTAATTGATACTTCTGTAAATCATAATAGAGATATTTTCCGCCAGCATAACTTAGCAGTTATCGATCTTAAATTCTCGAATAGAGAAATCAAAAAGGCAATCCCATTAGTTGTTTTGAAATGGTTGTATGAGAATCATAAAAACACATATGATGGCAACTCATCGCTGCATATAGTTATTGATGAAGCTCATAATATCTTATCCGAGAACTCGGTCCGAGAATCAGAAACCTGGAAGGATTACAGACTTGAAACATTTGAAGAGATTATTAAAGAGGGTAGGAAGTTTGGAGTTTTCTTGACAATTGCCAGCCAAAGACCTTCTGATATTTCTCCTACAATAATTTCTCAGCTACATAATTACTTTATTCACAAGTTAATGAATGAAAATGACTTAAGAGCTATTAATAAAGCTGTTAGTTATTTAGATAAGTTGTCATTTGACTCAATATCAAATCTTTCCAAAGGATGTTGTTTTATTGCTGGCCAACTCACACAATTTCCTCTCTCAGTAAAAGTGAAGTTGCTAGATAAACCTTTACAACCCAAAAGCGAAACGATTAATCTGGATAAGCTTTGGAGGGGTAGAGGTAATTAATGTTGTTCTGCAATCACTTGCAAGTATCTTTCAAGTAATTGCCTATTCAGAATCATAAGGTTAATATCATATTCCATCAGAGCCTGTTTGTTTTTCCACAGAGCGATAAACCCGCCAGCGTCCTCAAAACCAGCAAGTTTACCTGTATGGATGTATTGTGATCTAACTGGATGATAAAGTTTTTTCATCAAAGAAACCCACGTTTGAGAATAGGGCTCATCTATAAGATCATTTATGAGTTTTGCCATTTCTTGAACATGACTTGTGCTGTGAGAGAGTGCAGAGACTTCCTCGCATTCCGGGCATATAAGCTTTACTTCTTTTTCATGTACACTATGTGGTTCATCAGCCAACTGGTTTATTGATGCCAAGTGTAGTGTCATGTACAAGGTGTATCGATACTGTGGATTAGGTAGATGAGCAATTTCTCGTGCATGGCAATAAGTTTGCAATGCTTGCCAAAATTTTGTTTGTTTTTCAGGTGGTAGTTTATGAATGAGTTGAACATATGCAGCGATTCTGAGTGGCAAATCCCAATCCAACTGATTACCAAAGCGAATTTCTGGATTATAGAATTTTGAGGCTAGGTTACTTTCAATGAACTGATCAATTTCTTCATCTACTGTTTCCCAACGACACATAGGGATATTTGTATATGATAGACAAATAAGGTTTTTTATTCGTTCAACACTCTTATAGGAAGTTTCTTCATTTAGTTCACTTTTTATATCAAGGATTATCCCTAGTTCACCATCGTGTTCCATGCCCAAATGAGATCGACCCTTATAAGCAAAAATTTTCCCACCCTGAATAATAGAGTCGGCTAATGCTGGGAAAGTATATGATGGTTCTTTTGAGTTATAAACGAACCCAGGAATGTATGTAAAAAGCAACATTATGTTGATTATACTTTCTTGCTATGAAATAGTAATTCCATATGCCAGAACTTACTCGCAACGAACTTGCTATCGAAGATCTGCGCCGGCGTGCTAAGGATAATAAGGCCCAAAATGCTGCTCAATTCGCAACCCTGTCAGAGTCATATCTTGATAAAACAAGAAATGTTCTTTTTCTCATCAGTTTTGCTATCCTGACGTACTTAGGCGCAATTCAAAAAACTTTAACTACTTGTGAAACTGTATTTTTACTTGCTTCAATAATTTTTGGCATAGTTTCATATTTGGGGTCATATCGCTATGCTTGGGCGCTAAGCCGTTACTACTCTGATCTTGAACGCAATTTAGCAAGAGCGTTTCCGAGTCAGGAAGAATATAACCAGATGCTGTTGAATGAGTCGAGTATTAGTACGCAACATTCAAGAAGACATGTTCCTCAATTTTTTGCACTTGGATTTCTTCTTGCTCAGGCTCTAGTACTTTTCTCTACACTTTTGGGAATTTTTATCTAATGTCAGTTCACCCGATTTGGAAATTTACTTTTTGTAGCCTGAATTATAGCCTCAACCCACTGCTCAGCATTCTTTCTCATAGAGTCTTCTGTACACCATGCCAGCTCTGGACCAGCCCAGACGTTACCTTTGTGATCGAGCATGCTAGGTTTACTCTCCTCAAAACCATATCCGAACAAACCGTCGTTAGCCACCATTTTTAAGAGCAGGTCATGGTTGTATACATTATGGATAATGCTGGCAAAAATAGCAGTTTTCTTCATTGATCCCAGCATTTCGTCCGTAATTAACCCGTGCGTTTCTTCATTTTGAGCTACGGTTGGAATGATGACATCCGAGGTTTTCATTAATTGTGAGAGTTCTACACGCTCAAATCGGTCGTCAGTAGTGTTCTTTGACCAGTACTGAACTTTCATACCTAATCCAGCCATATTTTCTGCTACTGAACGCCCAATGTTGCCTAAGCCAATAATACCTGCTGTTTTCCCTCGAAGTTCAATACCCTGGTGTTTGATGTAGTCCTGTTTCCACTCGTCCTTAATGATTACGGGCAGTCTTCGTGCTAACGCAAAAACCATCATTGTGGCCCACTCTGCCACTGCAATTTTAGAAAACCCTCTCAGGTTAATGACAGGAATACTAAGAGTCT
The DNA here is from genome assembly GCA_021208605.1 of Candidatus Woesebacteria bacterium. GTDB lineage: Bacteria > Patescibacteriota > Microgenomatia > UBA1400 > UBA1396 > JAJOJK01. The sequence goes on from JAJOJK010000001.1 coordinate 60,449, forward strand.
TAGCGAAATTCACATCGAGCCAACTAAATGAGGTAGTTTGCAAGACGATTGCCTTGAGGTGTGGAATGCGCTCAATGACATCATTAGGGACCTTCCAGTCACAGAAATCTGGATCAATGGCCAAGATACGATCTTCATCGCCGGTAAATAGTCCCTCTACTGAGTCAAAGCCATTCACTTCTGAGTGGAAAATAACATCACCAGCTTGTTTAAGACTATCAATCTGATCTGGAGAAAAGAGTGCATTGATATTTGGGCTGATGAGAAAGATTTTCATATGGCCATTGTACCTCACGATACCCACCTATTCTTATACCTCTTGATCAATCTATCTAGTTCTGGCACCTGCACTATCAACGGTATGCCCGCCACTTTACCTACTTCGGGGTCATGCACGCTGACCCACAAGTCTGTTACAATACGACTATGTCTACAGAATTGTCAGTCGAATCCCTTTTTGAGCAAATGGTGCAAGGCCTTGAAATGACTCCTGAGCAACACACAAGAATATTCCAAGCTATTCAGCAAGGTTTATTAGCTGAGCCACAAACCGATGGCCAGCTAGAAACTGATATTCGTCTTGTGCAGTGGATGGATCAAGATTCAGACTCAGGTTCAGATTCTGAACCTCGTTTTGTTCGCAAGCTGCGTTAAAGCATTTGCAGCCACTTTTCCAATTTTCTTGATGGGTATGTTACGGTCTACTGTATGAAACAAGGCTACGTTGCATAGAAGTATTTTACTCGTTTTGGAGCTCGTGGGAATCAAGTGTGACAGAATACTTCTGAACAATTATTTCCCAATCTGATCGCAATGTACTTAGGTACTCTTCATACTGGTCACTCGGCTTGACCCAAGTGATATCCAAAAGTGTGTGCAGGAGAAAAATGATGTCACTGATTCTATTAATATATGGTTTGAAATGAAATTTTTTAGTCTTTGGGTGTATTAAACTCTGATGGATAAGTGCACTTATAGTTTGCTCATCAATTTTTCCTTCAAAGAAATCTCGGCACATGTTACAAGATAATTGAATAAAATCCTGAAGAGTTTCTTTTTGGGGCATAAACTCGTTTATATAAGCAGAAAACATTTTTTGTTTATTTCCTTCTCGAAATATGGACATCCTAAATTTTACACTATCTCTTTCTTGAGTCTCCCCGCAAACCCTGCTAGAGTGATTTCTCTACCGAAGAAAGGAAACTATGGCAGACGACATGACCAATGACAGCACAAAAATGCTCCCAGCAGACGACACGCAAGAACTTGAGGCCGGCGAAGCCGTAGAAAGCCTGGAAGCCGGTGATGATACCGATGCATTACCAGATGGCTACGAAATTGTCGCTACCGACGAAGCGACTGTCGAAGACAACGTTGAGCAAGCCGAACAATTCGGCGAAGCCCTCACTTCTCTCCAGAACATTATTCAACGCTACTCTGATCAATATGATCAAGTGAACTCTCGCTACAAAGATCTGCGCGAGATGATGAAAAATATGTTTGACAATGACGCTGAGTTGCAAGAGCTGTCCGAACAAGCCAAGACAGCGCAGCAAGACGCCAAGATGCGTAAACAACGCATTAAGGAGTCGCCAGAGTCAGTCGAGCTCCAGATGAAGATGAAAGAGACCAAAGAAGAAATTAACGAGATTCAAGAGACCTTGAATAACCACCTTTTGCGCTACTACCAGATGACTGGTTCGCAAGTGATCGAAGAGCCAGATGGCACGGAGCGTGAATTCAAGATTTCTGCCCGTCTCAAGTCAAAAAAGGCATCGTAACACCAGCTTTTTGTTACATTTTTGTTTGCATTGATTGGTATAATAGAAGTATGAGGGCAGGTGTCCGCATCCTACTGGTTACCCTATTTATACTCTTCGGATTTTTGAGGAGTGCTTCGGCTGCGGCGGCAACTGACTACGGTATGCACGTTCTGCGTCCAGAAGAGATAGAGACAATTGCCGCGCAGACAACCGAGTTGCGTCAAGAAAGCTCGGCGCCGCTCTATGTAACGCTGCCATTCAGTTTAGACGATACTAAAGATTTAGATCGTTGGCGCACCGCCTTTCGGGTGGCTAAAGAGAATAACATCGTGCCTCTGGTGCGCCTGGTGACTCGTTTTGACACCGAGGCAAATGCCTGGGCAGTGCCGATCAGTACGAAATCGTGCAACTAACTAGTGCCTTAAACCAACTAGAGTGGCCACAGACTGAGCGCCACGTCATTCTCTTTAATGAACCAAACCACGCGGCTGAATGGGGTGGCACTACTGATCCCGAAAGCTATGCTAGCATTTCATACTTTGCCGCCCAGTGGCTGAATACCGAGTCTGAAAACTACGTCGTTTTGCCGGCAGCTGCAGACTTAGCAGCTCCTAATGGACCAGTTACTATGGAAGCGTTCACTTTTTGGAAGCGAGCTTTGGCGGCAGAGCCTGACCTGCTCTACCAACTTGATGCCTGGAACTCGCATAGCTATCCAAATCCAGGTTTTGTGGCTGCTCCAACTCGTACAGGTCAAAACAGCTTGCGCGGTTTTGAACATGAGTTAGCTTTTTTGGACCAATACCAGATTAAAGAGTGGAAAGTCTATATCACCGAAACTGGCTGGCGCCAGACACCAACCAATGCGCGCAGCATGGCTTACTATTATGAATACGCGCATGAGAATATCTGGAACCACTCTCAAGTTGTCGCTGTGACACCATTCCTCTGGCAAGGTGCTCCAGGGCCATTTGCCGAGTTTAGTTTGCAAAACGAGGCGCAGAGTTTGACCTACCAAGGCGAAGCTCTCTTTGATTTGATCGCGCAGTCCGCAGCCGTATTGCTAACTGATAGCGCGGCGGCCTCTGGACGTTAGTTTTGAAGCCTGTAATTCTGTAGAATAGAATGAAACTATGCAAAAGAGATGTTCTTCTTGCAAACTTCTTCTGAACGAAGAAGAATTTACGTGGAAGTATAAAAATGTAAAGAGATCCTTGTATTGTCGCACGTGTTCTCGGAGCTATGTCAGAGAACACTACAAAAGAATCGAGCCTATTATCTCAATAAAGCTCATCAGCAAAATAAAATAAAAAGAGATAAAATACAGCTACTTATAGGCAAGTATCTTTCATCTCATCCCTGTGTTGATTGCGGCGAAACAGATATTCTTGTTTTGGAGTTTGATCATAGAGAAAGAAGCAGTAAAATAGGAGCAATTAGCGACTTAGTGAGAAAGGGTCTCCCTTTCTCAGCAATTCGCCAAGAGATGAGTAAGTGCGAAGTCCGCTGTGCAAACTGCCACCGCAGGAAAACAGCAGTGGAAAACAAGAGTTGGAAACTCAATTTTTCGCGCCCGTAGCTCAATGGATAGAGCACCTGTCTTCGGAACAGGGTTTGTTGGGGGTTCGAGTCCCTCCGGGCGCACATAAAAAAGCATTTTGCTATACTCTTCTTATGTCTTCCCTTTTTGCCGAACTTCCCTATCTTCTCTGGCGACCGTTCGCTCTCTTGGCACAGGTTCCGCTATTTGGAGTTTTTCGTTTTCTCGAGTTCATTACCTCAGGCCTCAACTCACTTTTTCCAACTCAGTATCTAGAAGGAAATATCGGCGTATTTCCAGTCTGGGGTGTGGTGTATACGATCGTGTTTACGAGCGTTTTTGCCTTTGCGGTAACGACGGTTATGGAGCTTGTTCTGCGGGTGATTGGCTTTCAACGACAGCGTCAGCGCAGGAAGAAAAAACGGTTTCAACTCTCTTTCCAGCAGTGGTTCTTACTCTGGTTGTTGATTTGGTTTGGTGTGCTGGGTGTGGGCAGAATCTTGAGTCCGGTGTGGTCGGATTTGTTTCTTTCGGAATCGCTTGTTGGCCTCTATTTTGCTGGTTTTGCCTTTGGCGTGGTGGCGATCGTTCGGTATCTGATTCTGACGGCAGTGAATCTTGGTGTGCGTATATCGGCTCAGAAAATAAAGTTCCCACAGTGGTCAAAAACTATGGGAAGAGCGGGTCTAATTTTCTTGGCGGTCTATCCGATTTTAGCCCTTATTGGCGTCATTGCCTGGTTTCGCTACGAAACCAATCCTGGTGGGAGTCAGTTTCATGTGCTGCATGCTGCAATCAAGAATACGTGTTTGATTGATGCAGCTCGCGAAAATTGTCCGCAGACGTTGGAAGAACTGAGCTATATTGAACCAGCGGCATTCGCTCGTGCGCAGGAATTTACACAAATGCAGTATCAGTATGACGCGGAGACGAATCAGTACAGCTTAGTTATTCGCTACAATCCTCAGCGGGCGGTGGTGTTTGACCAGCGTTTGCATGCGGTGTATGGTTTGGATTTCCATGAGTATTCGGTAGCACTTTTGGGGACAGATCGACTCAAAGAAGCCCCCGCGTGGTCAGGACCATGGATGTTTCCGGATTGGGATTACTGAGTTGCCTAAGTTGCACTCAGGCGAACTGGCAGCTTATTCGTTTTGATAATATCGAGTACGGTTTCTTTGTAGGTGGTGCGTTCGTTCAAGAAGGCTGGAAGTAAAAGATCACTCACAGTGAGTTCACTCTGGCTCCAGGCTCGACTTATGTCATTCAGAGCAACTTTTCCTACGTACAGTTTTTCAACTGCATAATCATTTTTGACTAACCACTGACACACTTGAATTGCTCCAGCTAAGTAAATTTGGTTTTTGGTGAAGGCGCCGGGAACAGAGGTGTCGGTCAGACCGCGCTTGACTTTCAAACAGATATTAAAGCGTTTCTGTTTATCAGGGAGATAGTCTTTCAGTTCGGCGAAGAGTTCGGAGAAAGAGAGGTACTCAGCTCGGCAGACAGCGTAGTAGTTGAGTGCCGGGAAAAAGAGTAAACGGTCGTCCAGAGAAAGCTGGGCATGAATAACCGCCAGGCCCTCTTCAGTGGCCAAATATGGCGAGAAATCAAAGGCTTTAGCGCGGCGATGCCAGGGTTGCTTTTTGTCGTTAAGGCGGCGAAAAACGTGGGTGCCAATTTCGTGGTCTAGTACGCTCTGGATGCCGTGCTCGCGATACTGCACCGGAGTACGGATGCGGAGAGTATTCTGGAAGACGCTGGTGCGAGCCATGTAGCTGCTGGAGAAACTGTAGGTAATGGTGTTGCTGAGGTGATTGCGATCGAGATATTCTTTGACGTATTCTTCCACTTCAGTTTGGGAAAGTACTCTGCCCTGCACCTCATCGTTGTAGTTTTCTTCGTTACCCCACTTGTGAACCAGTTTGTTGAGAATGGCTTGCGCCGTGGATAAGTACTCTTGCGAGACCGGACCATAGCGATACAGAGCTTCTTCGTCGATATCTTCTTCGTACTCAAATTGTGGGTTATAGAGCGGGTCGAAAAGGAACTTTTCCTCTTCTTCCTTGAGGTTGGTCGGGATCAGCTGGCTGAGGAATGTGGTGGTGTTTTTGGCAGACATATTACTCTCCGAGAATCAGGAATCCTTTGAGGTCGTTGCGACCGAGCTCGATATTGTGTTTCTTGTGGTTCAGGCGTTTGGAAACAATCATGGAAGTGGGGATAATGCGATCGCGAATTTTGATTGAAACCGGCACAACCGGGACTTTGCCTTCATCTTCGTCGCTTTGGTTATAGAGAAGGTCGCGGCGTTCGTTGAGTTTGAGTTCAGTGGCCAAACTTTCGGCGATGGCACTCTGCAAGCGTTGGGTATTGATCAAGGCTTTGACGTCATGATAGGTGCGTTTGTCGTCCAGCAGTTTGATGGTTTCACGAATGTTGATGATGGGACGGTCGACTTCGTTACCAATGCCGGGATAGTTTTCTGCAAAAAGTGACTGACCAATTTTTACTGCGTGCAACACACTGCGGGCTTGGACGCCTTCGACGCGTTCCAGACGCTGTCGTAGACCAGCATGGTTTGCTAACTGAATGGAAAGGCCTGGATAGGCGTTTACTTCGGCAATCATCGGGCCTTTTTCAGGATGGAGAAAGATATCGACACCCAGGTACACCATGCCGCTGGCGTTCGCTGTCCGGACGGCGGTTTTGAGCACTTCCAGCCAATACGGAATCTGGATACCGCGCACCGAGGCGTTGTTATGGGGGAAATAGGTAATGCTTTTTTTCTTTCCAGAGACGGCAAAGGTTGACTTGCCAGTACCCATATCAATACCGAGACCGATGGCGCCTTGGTCCAAATTTGCGCGACCATTTGAGGCTTTCGTTGGAATACGTGCCATGGCCATGATGGGGATTTTGCGATACAAAATAACACGAATGTCGGGTGTGCCCTGCATGACGTAGTCTTCGAGATCGGGGTGAATAGGAATGCGTTCTTCGACCAGTGCCTTGTGGCGGTTGCCCCAGGTACTGTACTGGCCATCGAGAATATCACTCACGTGGAGAGTGAGGTCGTCGGAAGAGTATTCTTTGCCACTGACGTCTACCCAGCGATCGTGCCCCACTTTATGGCTGATCACAATAATACCCTTACCAGCGCTGCCGCTAGCGGGTTTGACAGCAAAATGGCCTTCAATACTGTGCCAATTAAATTCACGCAGTTCTTCCTGCGAAGTGATTTGGGCATAGAGCTGCGGCACGCCTATGTTGTGTTTGCTCAAGAAAGCTTTCGCGCGGAGCTTGGAAAAACCCAAACGCTTCGCCTTACGGCTATTCAGCGAAGTATACCGCTGCACTCGAGCGTTGAGACCAAGAATATCACCCGGTTTCACCATGGGTTACTCCTCTTCTGAATCGAGAATTGGTTTAAAGCGGAAGTACTCGGACAACCGGAGACCAGTGTATTTCCCTACCGCCACATCGAGTACCAGCACAGCCAAAATAGTTAATTCCGGATGCAAGATCACGAAGTCCTGAACCATTTCGGTGCGTAAGAACAAGGCTGATAACACTGCTAACAGAATAGTTTCCAAAGTGAGTTCAATCGCCCGCGACTCACTGCCTGTTTGGGTGGCTTCCACAAAGTTTTCGGACAAGAGGATGAGCACCAAGATCGGGAAAATACCGACGGCAATCAAGTCAATATTGATCTGAATTAAGTACGGCGAAAGCAGTAACAGGCCAAAGACCGAGAGCGATACCACCCAGAGTAAGAGCGCCGTGCGCGGCAGATACTGCAGTTTGAAGCGCTTGATGATGCTACGACCCACACTCGCCACCAGCAGAATCGAGATGAAGAGGGCCAAACCAGTAACAATACCAGTCGATAACAGTGCCACAGCCAAAATGGCGGGCGTGTACACACCAAAACCTGAGAGACCAACAATGTGGCGCGAAGCGGCAATAAAGGAAGCAATCACTGGGAATAAGAGAATCAGGACCAAAATGTTGGCTGGTACTCCACTCTCTACAGCCCGGCGGATCGCGTGCTGCAGGATGTTGGTGGGATTCATGGGATCAACAGGATTGTTGTCGAGAAGTTGGGCCAGTCGACTTTTGGCTTGACCGGTGGTTTCGGTAATATCGCGTTCTTTTTTCTCTTCGATCTTTTGGACGACCTCAGCCGATGGTGTGGCCGTAGCAGAAGCAGTTGCTTCTGCCGATTCTGTTGAAGCCGGCGTGGCAACATTTTCCACGAGATCAACGCGCGAGGTTTGGGCTTGGGCTGGTAAGTGGAGCGTTAAGAACAACACCACGCAACCACCAATCAAGAGCATCAGGGAAAGGAGCTTTTGCAAAAAAGTCATGTCGTTATTATACGATGAATGCTATCGGAAAGAAAAGGATTTGGTGGTGAAAAGGAGGTGTCTAGCCTGGAGAAGGTCGCTTGCCAGTTGGTGTCAGCAAACTTGTCCTCGCCGATTTGGACCGCATTTGGTATAATTCCTCCATCTCATCTCGAGAACCAGAAATTGACAAGCGCGAATGCGCTTTTCTCTTTCTCACCGGGTCAGTAGCTCAGTCGGTTAGAGCATCTGCCTCTTAAGCAGAGTGTCGTGGGTTCGAGTCCCACCTGACCCACTTTCATAAAAAAAGACAGCCAAGGCTGTCTTTTTTTATGAAAATGGGCGAGTTGGCAGATGAGAGGCCATTTGGGGTCCGACGGGACCGAGCATACCGAATGTAAAATAATGCGAGGTGACCCTAGTGCATGCGGAGTGAGATTCAAAAGTATTTACTAAAAATAATAGTTTTGTTTTCATTAACACCGTAATTCTCTCATACCTGGTTTGTCTTTTGATAGCGTATGATGAGTGTATATGGGTTTTTTTAGACAACGTAGTGGGATTGATAGGGGGAAACTGAATTCTGAACGAACCTTTTTCGTACCTCAAGATCACGTTCTCTCTGAGTGTATTCGATCAGATGGTTGGAATGAAAATGAGATAGCCAGTATTCGCTATGGACTAGAAATTCATCAACAACTCAAAGAGATGAAATTAGATGCCTATAGGTTGCCGCTTATTTATTTAGGATCAGGAGGCGATCTTTTTTCAGCGTTAGCCGTCTCTGGGTCTCAAAGAATTTTCTTGATTGATCCAAATGATTTCTATTCACGCCCGGGTGAACAAAGGAATTTTGGTACTTATTCTTCTTTTCACGAAGTTTGGGAGGAAGTGGTGGGAGAAGCTAAAAAGTTTGAGAAACTACTCGCTCCAGGGCAACTGGAATATTGGAACGCACTCTCACCTGTTCGCCGCATTGTACAAGACTTGCAAAGATTAGGAGTGCAGTTTTCAGACGTTAGCGTCGAGTATATTCCAGCCTTAGAAGCAAATCTGACTATTACATTTCCGAATCGCAATGTAATTACTGTAACTTATATTCCAGCTACCATCGGAGCTCAAGATATTTCAGATCTTCTGTCTGAATATGATGTTTCGCTGACTCAATGTGGCATTTTCCTGAAAGCAAGTGCTGGAGAGGATGGTGAGGCTTATGAGGTGCTCGACACCTTGATACATTCAGAAAATGCGAACGATCACCCAGCTTACTTTATTACGGATGATCCGCGTGCCTATGCTTTTCGGAGTGGTTTAGAAACCAATGCCTATAATTTTGATGATGCACCCTATACAATTTCTTCAGTGCCGAATACGAACAATGTGCCTTGGGGATATAACGCTCAACTTAAGTCTGCACAGTTGTATATTGGTGTTTTGAAAGAAGAATAAGAAGAGAGCATTTGCTCTCTACTCTCGTACCCGCACCCGTTCATCCACAAATCGACGGTCTGCATCAAACTGAGTTTTATCAGCATTTGCCAGAATAATCGCTGAGGTGAATTTGTAGCCAGCCTTGGCGGGGCCAATGGGGTCGCCAGGTCGTTTTTTGAGTATAAGGGTATGTAGACTCGGCAAAGCACGCAAGTGTTCTTCCTCTGTAATACCTTGGTAGGTGGTTTCATTTTGAGGAAAGATTTCGTAGACACAGCAGTGCGTGTGCATCGTGCCGTCTAGTTTGGGCAGTATGCCAAGAGATACGTCGACTTCGGCTTGGGCGAGATCCACACTTTCGGCGATTTGGTACATGAGGGTGCGGTAGCCACCAATGCGCGCGCCAATTTCAATAAGTTTCGGTCCATTTGCGGTGCGAATGATTTCCACATGTGCTGCCGAGTGGCTGAGGCCAAGTGCCTGAATGCCCCTGATGGCGACATCGCGAATGGCCGCTTGTTCGTTTTCAGGTAACTGGGAAGGGAGTGTGCGCGAATACAAAAAACTATCCTCGACCCCAAATTCACGAGCAGTGACTTGTTCAGTAACGCTATCGGTGAGGAAGATTTCGTTTTCGTTGCGGACAAAGGCTTCCACAGAAAACTGTTGTCCAGAGAGGAATTCTTCGATAATGATTTTTGGCTGGCGACTTTCGACATTATATTTGTGGTACACAGAGCTCATGTTTTCGACCATGTAGTCGTAGTTTCGGCGCAGCTCTTCGAGCGATTCATTTTTACTGACTAACAGGCTTTTCACTAAGTGTGCTGGCTTCAAGATAACAGGCAGGCCATAGGTCTCGACAAACTGCTGGGCATCGTCCCAACTTTCGACCTCCGCAAACTGCGGCGAGATGCGTGGGTCAAATTCCAGAAATTTTTGCCGCATGATGACTTTATCCGTTGCGGCTATGGCGGCAGGCACAGAGATTGAAGCAACTCCCAATGCTTCCGCAATCCAGGCTTTCGGTCGGACGAAGTTTTCGTAGATGGAAATAAGGCTATCAATATGGGGAACATCAAGCGACTGTAAGCCGGATTGAATGGCCTCTTGTGAGGACAGATCAAGTTTGATCGATATGTCGACCATTTCGTCATACTCGCCAGAATCGGTTTGGCTCTGAAACAGACCAACCACATGGCCATGATGGTGCAATTGATCAACGATGGGCTTGTGCGGTCGCCCGACGATAAAAATATACATAGTAGCTGAAAGGGAGGGGTGTTTGGTACGTTTTGCGCGTACTATAGCAAGTCTGCTGGGCTTTGTATAGCGAGCAGATTTTTGCTACGCTTTTGGCACAGATACCAGAAAGGAATCAGCTATGGTCACAACCCTTGCCCAAGAGAGGGTAACAGGAATTCCAGATACTCTCAAGGAGGTGCTCAGTAAATTCGGGAGCGCTTCTTTGGAAGCTCTCATGCTGAGTGGTATAGATGTTGGCAAAACCCTGCTGTTGAAGAATTTTGCAGAGGGAGATTCAAAGCATTATTTTTTTAGTGGTAAAGCACCTTTGTGCTGAGCTCTCTAAAAAGTCTGAAGAATCACGACTGGCGTACATTCAGTACTTATTGCTTATTCGCCAGAAGCTTGAGATGGCAATAAATAGCTCTTCTCAGGATACTCAGTCCACTGAATTTGTTCAGTATCTTCAGCGAGCTCACGATTACCTGGCCGGATTTTTAGACGGAATGAGTGTGTCCGATGCCAATGGTTTGAGATAAAAGAAATCAAAATTTTTCTGATAGAATAGGCACTTCTATGCCGTCTTCACGAGAAAGCGTAGTTCTTCGCTACGATCGAGACAATATTGTTTACTACCTCCTCCAAGGAATGAGGGGATTATTTGGCGTTGCTCGAAAGGATTCTGGAAATGTGGCTGTGGCTCTTTTTGCCCAGTCGGATCACATCACGTTTTTGGAGAATGAATTGGCGTATGAGGATCTCTGTGAACTCCTTATGAATTCTTATGAGGAGGTGAGAACGGGGAAATCGATTCGGCCCAAGCGAATTACGGTGTATCGCGAGGCCGGAAATATTGTGATTGAGGGATTGGTATCTGGACTCTCAGTTACCGGGAAGAAATCAAAGACGCTTCGAGTCGTAATCAGCGATACACAGCTGGAAGAATTATTTGAATACATAAAAAAAGATGGGCTACACAAGTAGTATTTTGTGATAGGATACCTACGTAGAGTAGGGAGAACATATGGACAGTGAATTATTAAAAGCACTGAGTAAAAGTAAACGGCCTGAATCTTTTATTGGTGGTAGAGAAGGTTTGGCTGAAGTTCAGGAGTGGAGGCTCGGCGGTTTTGTTACGCTTCGATTAACAGACAGTGAGCACCCTCCTGTTGAGTTAATAGCGCGAGAGTTTTCCCTGCGGGCAATGCGCCGAGCGCTAGAACTCAGAAAAAGTGGAAGCCAAGCATTTGATTTGAATGTACTTCATTATTCGTTTGAAGGTGATACTCTTCATCTCTGGGTGTGTAACGCGTACCATCCAGAAACAAGAATAATGAATGTAACTTTAAACTCTGGTCAAGCTGATATGTTTATCCAAGCCCTGCCTTCGCATGAAACTGGTGATGCTTCAACTCCAGCGATGGGAAGCACGGAACGACCGGTTCTTCATCGCTAAGGTGGCGAGTTGCTGCCATTTCTTTGTGGGCAACATGATATACTACTGCTCTCCTCAGCTTGACTGAGTGATCGTGTTCAGCGATACAGTCGATTGCCGAAGTGGCGGAATTGGTAGACGCGCACGCTTGAGGGGCGTGTGGGATTACTCCCGTGAAGGTTCAAGTCCTTTCTTCGGCACTTTTTCACTTTTTGTTCGCCATGCGCTGGGGACCCCGTCTTCACATGTGGTAGGTACCACATGTTTCGACACCCCTCAGCATGCCGCCCAAAAAGTGAAAAAGAGCACTTACTCCAAAATGAGTGCTCGTTTGTTCTTTAACAACTGCACTTGCCGATGTGGCGGAATTGGTAGACGCGCACGCTTCAGGAGCGTGTGAGCTCACGCTCGTGGAGGTTCAAGTCCTCTCATCGGCACTTATGTCTCGATTGCCACTGCGCGGCTGGGGACCCCGTCTTCACATGTGATGTGTATCACATGTTTCGACACCCCTAAGCACGGCGTCATTTGAGGGGAAAGTGCATTACTCAAGGCCGCTTAGCTCAGTTGGTAGAGCGTCCGGTTTACATCCGGTAGGTCAGGGGTTCGAGTCCCTTAGCGGCCACATTTTGTATTCCGCGTTGCGGAATACGAAATGTTGGTGGTGACTGGGATCGAAGCCACTGGTTCGCGACGGGGTGAGCATACCGAGATAGAAGAAATGCGAAACAACCCTAGTGCATGCGGAGTGAGCGGGGGCGAAC
>JAJOJK010000013.1 GCA_021208605.1 Candidatus Woesebacteria bacterium
TAGTGAAAATTTGGTTGATGCATTAAATCGATATCTTCGTGAAAAAGGATTCCAATTACAACCAGTTGTTATTGCCAGTTTGTTGAGGCGTATGGAATCTATTGTTACTTCTTATTTAGAAGAGGCAACAGATTTGACTTCTACTCAGAAATTGGAATTAGATCAAGAGTTAGTGCGTATTAAGCTCGTCTTAGTTACTATTCAGTCTGTGAAACAGGAGGATGATCCCAGATAATCTTCTGTTTTTTTTAGAAAAATCTGCTATAATCACACTCTATTAAAAACAAAACCCCTGCGGCAAAGCAACCGGCCGAGCTGGAAACTCGAACTTTCCACGACATCGGCAAGCCTCCAGGGAAGAAAAGGAGCTGTATGAGCGATACAACCGCGAAAACCGCCAAGAAGTTCGAAATTGATTTACAAGAATTGCTGGAAGCCGGCGTTCATTTTGGACATCAGTCCTACCGTTGGAATCCAAAAATGAAGGATTTCATCTACACCGAACAAAACAAAGTGCACATTTTTGACCTCGTCAAAACCGCTGCTCAGCTCGAAGAAGCCATGAACATGGCCTACGAACTCGGTCGCAAAGGCAAAAACCTTATTTTTGTCGGCACCAAACGCCAAGCCCAAGACATCATCCGCGAACAAGCTGACGCCGTCGGCGCCATGTACATCACCACTCGCTGGATGGGTGGTTTCTTGACCAACTGGGAACAAGTCAGCAAGTCCATCGACAAAATGAACACCATGCGCAAAGGCTTGGCCACTGGTCGTTATGATCACTACACCAAGTACGAACGCATGCAAATGCAAAAAGACGTCGACCGTTTGGCCCGCTTCTTCGAAGGTGTGAAAGACCTCAAACAAGTTCCTGATGCGTTGTTTGTCGTTGATATCAACGAAGAGCAAGTTGCGGCCCGCGAAGCGGCTTCCATGGGTGTACCAGTTATCGCTTTAGTCGATAGCAATGGAAACCCTGATTTGGCCGACATTGTTGTGCCAGCCAATGACGACGCCGTCTCTTCCATCACCCTCTTGACGAGCATGATCGCCAAGGCGTACGGTGAAGGCAAGAAGCAACGTAAGTAAATTTTCAACGAAAAAAAGTGAGTCGCTCCGACATGTTCGGGGCGGCTGGCAGAAGGAAAAGAGAGAAGGAAACACTATGATGGACAAAATCAAACAACTGCGCGAAGAAACCGGCTGCGGCGTTATGGACGCCAAAAAAGCTTTGGAAGAAGCCAATGGTGACATGAAAAAAGCCCGCGAACTCGTCCACGAGCGTGGTCTGCAAAAAGCTGCCAAGAAAGCTGATCGCGAAACCAAAGAAGGCTATATTGGATCTTACGTCCATACCACCGGTAAAGTAGCCGCCATGGTGACCTTACTCTGTGAAACCGACTTCGTGGCTCGCAACGAAGAGTTCCAAGAAGTCGCGCGCGAAGTCGCTATGCAAGTAGCCAGCATGCGCCCCGAAACCGTCGAAGAACTCATGGAGCAGGAATACATCCGCGACTCCAAGAAATCCATCCAAGACTTGGTGAAATCCTTGTCTGGTAAGGTGGGTGAAAACGTCACCGTGGGCGAGTTCCAGGTGCTGAGTATCTAATCTTTTGGACAAATAAGAAAAACCGCCGGCTCTGCTGGCGGTTTTTTTTGTAGAGCGTCTTGTATTATATGGACAATTCTCCTCGAGAGGTGTATAATTTTTGATCTTATTCGCTCTATACAAGGAGTAGAAAATGGCCAAATTTGCTTTTGGTCTTTTTTTCTTGTTACTGATGGTCACTATGTTCCCCGAAACGGGGAAAATCCTAGTGGCTGTCATCATCATCGGTGGTATCAGCTGGTTGCTCCACGAGCGCCAGCGCTAACCGCCAACCTGGCCGTCTCAGTCACATGAGGCGGCCTTTTTTTACCGCCGCGAGTGAAATACCTACAACTGCAGCAGTTTCCCTTTACGGTTAAACCACGCCAAGAGTGCCATGCTGACGAGCCAAATCCACCAGAATGAACTGGGGAAGAGGAGGGTGCCATAGAGCGCTTTCCAGGCAATAAAAACGAGTTCCACGATGGGGAGTGTGTAGAGTCCGAGTCGATAGCTCGCCGAGTAGCGAATCTTGGTGCCAAAGAGCCAAAACAGTGTTTGGGCAAACAGGGCATAGAGGGCCAAAATGAGTAAGCGAGCGATCCACAGTCCCAACCAGCTCACGACAAAGAACGGAAGGGTGAGCCACCATAAGGTGCGTTGCACTGCTGTTTGAACCGAACCGGTGGCATTTTCGACATCAGATTTGGTAACGGTAAAGTTTTCCTCACCAAAAAGGTCCGACCAGAGCATGGAGTTGGTTTCAGAAATTTCCGTGACGGTGGCGGGTTGCATCACGAAACGATTGTTGGCGATGCCGAAGAGAGCAGCGGTTTCGAGTTCGGTCCACATGATATCTTCTGCCGCTTGTTCGGTGCGGATGGTGGCCAGTGCAGGCGGGAAAGAGTCACCGGCGTCAAATGTGGAGGGGTACTCGACCGTAAATGGTTCTTCCAAGCCAGAAACGTTGAGTGTGGGTGCGGTGTATTCAACTACCAAGCTGGAGGGCCAATGAGTTATCAGTTCGTTCCAGGTATTCATTACTCGAGTTTCAGTAGCCGGAATGGTGCGGAAGAAAAAGACAGCCGTGGCCAAAATCGCCAAGACACCATAGGTGAGCCAGCTGTACAAGAAGCCAAAACTCAGCGGTAAGTGGACGAGCGAGCGGTAGATTTGGACGTCGGTGAGAGTTCGCCACCAGATTTTGGGAATGTCAGTAATGGTGGCGCGGAGGAGTTTCGTTCGGGTTTGGTTCATGTAGGTATTGTAGCGTAGGGAGACTTCATAGATAATAGGGAGTGTATTGATGCCTTCTGGATCGGTACGGCGCATGATCGCGCCCTCGTTGCGTTCGCTTTCGCACAAGGAAACGCAAGGCCCGACCCAGAATGCATCAATACACCCCGAACATTCCGAGTGGAAAAGTGCAAAGAGAAACAGAGAGGGAATACTATGCTGGATGAGTTTCAGCTGGAAGCGCAAAAGATTGCTCAGCATTTGCAAGAGCAGCTTAAACAGGTGCGCACCGGACGGGCGCAACCGTCTTTGGTAGAAAATTTTATGGTTTTGGTGGAATCCTATGGTGCCACGATGCCGCTGCGTGAACTTGCTTCCATTAGTGCTCCAGATACCAATCTCTTAGTGATCCAACCGTTTAATCCGCAAACCCTGAAAGATGTCGAAAAAGGTCTCAGCCAAAATGACCTCGGTCTTTCCGCCGTAGTGCATGACGACGTGCTGCACATTGCTATTCCACCACTGACACAAGAGCGGCGTCAGGAACTGGTGAAAGTAGTGAAATCAAAAGTTGAAGAAAGTAAGATTCGTCTTCGTGGTTTGCGGACTGACTACAAGCAAATGATCGAAGACCAAGAAGGGGAGTCGGGCGTGAGTGAAGATGATATTCAACGTCAGCTCGAACAGCTCCAAAAAATGGTTGAATCTGCCACCGAAAAACT
Organism: Candidatus Woesebacteria bacterium; assembly: GCA_021208605.1. Taxonomy (GTDB): domain Bacteria; phylum Patescibacteriota; class Microgenomatia; order UBA1400; family UBA1396; genus JAJOJK01. The sequence continues at coordinate 3,550 of JAJOJK010000013.1, forward strand.
CGAGTGGCTTGGCGACAAAAAAGAAGAAGAGTTGATGCAGCTGTAACGGATCGTACGTTTCGCTTTCTGCGTAACATCTCCTCGTTCGAGCTGCCCAGCCTTCACAGAAAAGGTTTCGAATGACATTATTGATTACTATCGCCTGGATTTTAGTCTTACTCTCTATCCTCGTGATTTTCCACGAATTTGGTCACTTTTTGGCGGCTAAGTTGGTGGGCGTCCATGTGGAAGAATTTGGTTTAGGCTATCCGCCTCGCGTGCGCATTTTGTTTGAAAAGTGGAAAACGAAATTTTCGTTGAACGCCATTCCGCTGGGTGGTTTTGTGCGTCTCTATGGTGACGATGGTGAAACGGTAGAAAAAGGTGGTTCGCAGCAAGTGCTGCCCGCTGGGGTCACCAAAAAAAAACGCCTTTTCAGAGAAATCCTTATTCGCGCGATTAGCCATTATTTTGGCTGGCGTGGTGGTAAATTTCCTTTTTGGCGTAGTTGCCTTTGCGGGGATTTACTCCACGATTGGTATTCCCACCCCGCGCGGAGAAGTGGTTGTGACCGATGTGAAAGCCGACTCTCCAGCTGCAGCTGCTGGTCTGCAATCTGATGACGTCATTACCAGTTTTACCAATGAAGCCGGAGAGCCAGTGTCGCTCACGACTTCTGATGCCTTTATTGCTTATGTGGAGTCACACGGTGAAGAAGAAATTACCTTTACTATCCAGCGCGGCGAAGAGCAGCAAACACTGCAAGCCATACCCCAACTTGTGACGGTGGACGGGCAAGAAGCTATCCGGATCGGCATTGGTTTAAGTGACTCCGAACTTCTTTTTTTACCCCTGGTGGCAGATGCCACTGCGTGGCGCTGTTGTGGGACTACAAGATTCCGTCAATCTAGCGGTGTTTATCGTTCAAGCCCTACGCGACATGGTGGTGCAGTCTTTCCAAGAAGGGACTTTGCCGAAGGAACTCAGTGGACCGGTCGGTATTGTTGACCAAACCTACCAGTCTGGCATGTTGCAGCAGGGTTGGCTGGCGCGGCTGAACTGGATGGCGCTGATTTCTGTGAACTTGGCCATCATGAATCTGTTACCGATTCCGGCTCTGGATGGTGGGCGAGCAGTCTTTTTATTGCTGGAACCGATTCTCGGAAAAGCGCGCCGCCTGCGCTGGGAGACTTGGGCAAATAATTACGGTATGATGCTCTTATTAGGACTTATCGTGTTGATTACACTCAAAGACATTTGGCAGATTGTGGTGAGGTAGTATGGGAGAGTTTAACGGCCCAAACATGGATCCAAATGAGTTACAATCTCTTCCTGTAGTTTCAGTTGAGGAAGACACCGACTTCCAAGAGTCACTTTCTGATGCGGAAACACAGCAAAGAATTACCCGAATTACGGCCCTTCAAGATATAGCTGGACAAGCTAGCGATTTAGCTCAAGAAACGAAAGCACTCGAGGAGGCGCTGAGAGCGGAAAATGCTTCGGAAGGTGAGATCTCTGATAGGCTTACTAGGGCCACCATCGCACAAATCTCTTCATTTTCCGAAACTATCACTCGTGTGGCGCCAACAATTCCGAGAACTGTACAGGATGAAGTCCTACAAAAGGAGCTCCCTGGGTTCTCAAATCGACTTGTGCTCGGATTTGCGGCAGTACGAGACGGGCTTCGGAGAGGAAAAGACTATCTCAGTGCAATTTTTGGAAAAAAAGACGCAAAATCTACTCAAGAATACGAATCAGCTTCTGAATCTTTTCAGTTTTTTTTAGATCAGCTGAGCAACATGTTTACAGACATGTATACGCATATGAATTTTGCTGCTGAAGATGGTACTGAAAAAGATGAAATACTCAAAAGGTTAGAGTCATCTCGATTGTTACTTTTACCGTTAGCACTTTTAAAGTGGCTCCGAGGCATTTCAGTCAAAGAGAGTTTCGCAGAACTGCAGTCTTTTTTTTGGTGGAATTTTTCTGGAGCTGGGGCAGAGCGAAATGGTCGGCTTCCGGAAAATGAAAAGCGTATGGATGAATTTTTATCATCTGATGCGAGTAGTCATCTCAGCGAAGGTATTCATGATCGAGAAACAATTCAACGTTTAGAGCAGTGTACTTTTTCTGAGCAACTAGCGATGCGTTTAATTGCTCAACTGGAGTGGTATGCGAACGATAAAAATGTTATTCGTCATAAATTATTTGATGTCGATAAAGAAACCAACCGAGTTGAGAAAAGTATTCGTGTCGCGTTTCGTAAAGATGGCAGATTATTTCAGATAGAGTTCCCTGTAGAAGAAATCAGAGCAAAAACACAGCCCGAAACGAAAAGTCAGTTTATCCAAGAATTGGCGCAAATGCTGGAGGGTATTCTCGATGGTTCCTTGAATACAGCAAAAGATGCATATCGCTTTTCTGCGCCAGCACAGGAGCAAGTGTACCATCAAGCCCACAAAGGGCGAGACCATTTGGATTCCATGGCTGAGTTGTTTGGGCAGCAAGATATTACTTTTGTGCTTGATCCTGAACTGGCAGAAGGAAATGCTCTAGAATCAGTTGGTGCTCGTAAGGATGCGATTACGCTCGGTTCGGCCACTCGCACAACGTATATTCCGGAAGTCAGAAGACGCGCAGCAGGAAGTGTTTCGAGTACAGATCAATATACCATTGTTGGTGAGTGGTCAGTTGCCGCGCACTCGTGGTTTGGCGGGAAAGATGCTTGGGAAGCTCAAGAGGCTCAGATGCGATCTGTTCAGCAAATGGTAGAACAGTATTTGCAGGCAAAGCAACAATCAAGTGAGCAGTTGGCTGGTCCCAATACATATTCAGAAAAACTGCAAGCTGTACGGAGTAGGGATGTGATCGAGGTTCTTAATAAAATGCAAAAGGGAGAGAAAAATAAGTGGGAAAATCTTCTATCGCATGAGTACGAGCAGTATCGTTCAATGCCTGAACAGTGGTATACCCGGTTTGTGATCCCCAAAGAAAAGATGCTGGAGTGGAATGACCGGATTACGAATATTCGTCTCCATGGAATTTCTGTTACCGGTCCGGATTTATTGAATCCTGCCGTTTTGTTAGCTGCAGAGGGGAAAGTCCCCACTATTCAGGGAGTCGCTGCTGGTGAAATTGATCAGGTATTTCAAGTAGGTAATAAACAACATCTCTTAAAAGTTGATTCTTTGGAGGTTATTCCTGTCCCAGGTTTGCCGCAGATGATGTATGACGCTTGCAAAAAATTTTTTGATGACTTTGATACCTCCGTCTTTACTCTCCAATTACGAGAAATTTTGGAAACGAAGATTGGTCACTACCGAGAGAGCAAAGAGCGCGCAAAGAATTTTCAATCTTGGCCCTCATTTATGATTACGCTTCTTTCTGGTTTGGGTTGGTCTGGAATGCGTGAGATGGTTTCAGAAATTAGCAAGAAAGTAATGAAAGAAAATGGGCAATCTGCCATCAGGTATATTGAAGGCTTATGGGGAATTTTATCAGTTCTCGGTTTTCCGCGCTCATTTCCCGATACAGTAACGGGTCCGATACAAGGCTCCTTTGCCTCGGCGAATACTTCTGCACACACGCCTAGTACCCGAGATGAACAAAATGGCTTTTTTGTTGGAGCAATTGGTACTCAACAGACGGTCGCTTATAAAGAAGGCGAAAACGGGGAATTCGAACACCAGATTGAAGGAATGAGCATTACGCAACGTTGGAGACCGGATCAGGTGCTCTTTTTGTTAGAAGAATATATTTCTAATAAGACGTTGGGGTACGATCGCAAAAAGGAAATCTTTGCTCACCAACAGAGTGTTCTTGAGGCTTTACGTGCGACCATAGCCCTTCCCGAGAATCGCGGTGAGAAGAGCATGTATGATCCACAAAAATTTTCCCAGGTGTTGCATGAAAATTTGCAAAGAAGCCAAGTTCAATATCCGGAAGTAGTTGTAAATGCGGTTCTTGATGAAATCGATGCTTTTATCCAAGAGGCGTCGCAGATGTATCTCAAGCGAATTCAAAAAAGTATGGATTTTTTGTTACGGGTGCTCGATGGTATGGGGAAAGATGACCTCAAAGAAATGAGAGAACGAAACAGTACTCGTGAATATATCCTTGAGCAAATGAAGACGCAGATTATTCCAGGAACTGAAGATGATCCAGAAAAGAAAAAAGCGGTAATTGCAGCATTTACTAAGGCGATTGCTACCAAAGATGAACCAGGCAATATTGATCAGCGAATATATATGGCAGAGATATTAGGTATACAGCTTATACAGGCTAAAAAGAAAGACAATGATGAGCCTGTTTTTGAAGAGCAGAAAGCTGTTTTCGAAGTTGCCCAGTGGATAGATCAACAAGTGCAGGTCTTCCAACAGCAGACATAAAGCTATTTTGTTTGTTGTTCCTGTATGCGGTATACTACCCCTAACTGTCTGAACCACAGTATTGGTTCATCGCGGCTCCTAACCGCGAGTGTATGCCGGAGCGCAAAAGTGCTGAGGCAGCAAGGCAGGTGAGGACAGCGCAATCAGCTTTTTAGTTTTCTGGAAATGGTGATTGTGAACTAACTCATCCGGCAGGCGGTCGTTATTTTCCGTTACCACTGGGTTTGAATGAGTAGTGCGAATCACTTCATTCAAAACAGTGAAAAAGGCTTTTTTGGTAACAAAAAAGCGAATCAAGGTGGTACCACGAAGTCATTCGTCCTTGTGAGAACATTTCGCGAGAAGTGTTTTTACAAGGGCGATTTTTGTTATAAATTTGTTATAAAAAGAGGAGAAAATATGGCAAAAGAACACAAAAAACAACAAATTACTTCCAAGTCTGAGGACATGTCGGCTTGGTATACCGACGTTATCCAGCGGGCTGGTTTGGCGGATTATTCTCCGGTGCGTGGTTCCATGGTTATCAAGCCGTACGGCTACGCCATTTGGAAGGCATT
>JAJOJK010000015.1 GCA_021208605.1 Candidatus Woesebacteria bacterium
GCCAGCACCAACTCAAAATGAAGCCCAGCCCGCTTCCGCTCCAGCCGCGGCCAGCAGTGCACCAGCACCAGCTCCGAGCATGGCTCCGCCCGCCGCTGGCGTCTCCCCACAACCCGTAGACTCTCTGGCCAACGCTACCGAACCAGCCTCACAAGTGCCCGCGACGAACGTCATGGGGTCCGCTCCAGCAGCTCCCGCTACATCGTCTGGGAATCCTGCGGCAGCTCCGCAGCCGTCACCCAGCCAAGATGTCTTAGGCTCGTTGTCACCCACTGATCCTGTCCAAGTCGGAGCGGAGGAGAGCACACCGTCCGCCACCGCCGCACCAGCCGACAATGCCGGAGGCAGTGCTGATGTCAACGACTTACAAACAGCATCAACGAACTCGCCAACATGGCCTCTACGGAGCCAGCGGCCACACCACAACCATCTGCTCCCGCTCCCGCGCCGGCTCCAAACGTGGCAACGCCAGCTCCGAGTAGCCAACCATCCGCTTCGCCTCAGTCCTCAGCTCCAACAGCTAATGCGGGCGCACCAGCTCAGCCGAGCGCCACGCCCACACCTTCTGGATTGACGCCACCAACCCCACCGCAAGAATAAGCAGAAGAAACAAAAACGGTGTATAGCAAGTGCCGTTAGTCTTGGTCGAGGTAATGGGCTAATACTTTCAAGAATTCGCGTAAGCGATAGTCGCTATCAATGGACCAAAAAAGTTCTTTGCGCCCTTCGTGGTTCGGTCGCCAGAGTTCAATGTAGCAGAGCGGTTCGCGGCGAATTTTATAGCGTCGGAATAACTCTACCGTGTCACGATGGCGGATATAGCTTTCCGTATTCCGGTTCACATTCATGAAACGATAATCCATATCATGGCGCATTTGGATGCGAATGGCATCGTTGTAGACGAGTTCATTGTGCAACTCTGTAGTACGCGCATTTTCCCAGTCGAGTTCCGGATGACGCCAGTAAAAAATATAGAGTTTGCGAACATTTCCGCTCTTCATACGGTCATTATAGCGGGTGATCAGCAACGCGCCGCAAGCAATCTGGGAGTGGGGCATAGGAACTCGCCAACGCAACTGCTATAATAACGACATGGAATTCGATCGCCTCGTCGTGGGTTTTTTTGTTGATGAAGTTGTTGGTGGCTTTTTTATCTCGGTTCCCCCGGGACATATTGCCTGTGTCTACGATCGCGGTCGCGGCGTCCTGCCTAAAATCTGGGGACCAGGTCTGCATTTGAAGATTCCATTCTGGCAAGTCGCTAAACTCTTCAATGCCCAAATCCTGGAATATGCCTTCCGCAAAGGTTTTGACTTGACACGGAATCGAGAGGATCTTGGTGACGATGCGGTGGTGACCCAAACTGCCGACAAGCAGAATATTGAAATCGAGGGCTCCATCTTATTCCGCATCGACAAGAATAATGCGCCTGAACTCTGGGAAAATATTGGCGAGCGCTTTGTTTCTAAGGTTGTTCGTCCAGTATCTCGTTCCCGTATTGCCGCCGTATTTTCCCAACTGACTGTAGATCAAATCTCAGAAAATCGTACTGCTGTCGAAGAACGTGTCAAACAAGAGCTCGCACAACACTTCAACAACAAAGGCATTAACTGTGAGGGATTCCTGCTTTCCGAAGTACGCATACTGAACAACAAAGGTCAGGACAACGTCATCGTCCAGGAAGACATCACGATTCAACCGGCTGCAAACCAGCAACAACCGATATCGCAAAGTGGCGTCAACCTCTACAACAATACTCCTTCTTCTCGAAACGAGTAAGTTTTTCCACCACCCACAATAATGTGATCGCGCAACCAAATGCCAAGCAGTTGGGCGGCGGCTTCGATGCGAGTCGTAAACACCTTGTCTTGCACCGATGGCTGCACATTTCCGGAAGGATGGTTGTGGCAAATGACCAACGAGTCCACCGGATGCCAGCGAATCGGGAAAAAGACCTCGCGCGGACTCACGGTCACCATGTTCATGCCCCCAATGGCGATATCCTCTTGCAACAAAACTTTGGCATCAGTCGAACAGTAAAAAATGCGCAGCCGCTCCCGCTGACTCTCGGCAAAATCCTGACAGAGAAGAGCCACATCACGCACACTTTGCAGTTGCACGTTCGAGCGCTGATTCAGTCGAGACACAAGTTCTTGAATTGCTTGCAAGCGGGCGGATTGCGCTGGACCAAGTCCAATCTCTTCACCCCGTAAACGCTGGAAAGAACCATCGCGTAGACGGTCTGTAATGCGCTGCGAAAGTACCGTAACCGGTGTTTGCGCAGTACCGTTTCCCAAAATACACATCCACAGCTCTTGCAGTGAAAGTGATTGCGGACCATACCGGGCTAATTTTTCGCGGGGTCGAATCTGGAGAACAGAGGAGGGTGATGACATGCACCCAGTAGATCACAAGATGTAATCAAAAAATCACGGGTCGAGCCAAATCGCTCTACGCCGACGATCTCTCTTTCGAGTGGCGACACCAGGACGATACGCTTGTGATCGTATTTTTGCAGCAGTAAATCAATGATCAAATTCTGCTCATGCTGTTGGCGACCTTCGTCAACAATCACGACGCTGTCAATCTCAAAAGTAGCGATCAAAACAAGGACTTCAGCCATGTCTTTGGCCTTGTACACATCACAGTCTCGTTTACTGAGAGTTTGATGGTATAATTTTCGTGTAGCCGATGACGGAGCGTAGACGATAACGTTTTGCATGCTAAGTCTATAGTATAAAGATTCGATCTCTTTTGACAAGAAGCAATCGGCAGGAGACAATGTACCTATGAGCGACCAACAGCACCCGTACACGATACAAGCATTTAAATCTCGTCTGAATCAAGTAGGCGAGCGCATTAAGATTGCCCGTCAAGCCCGTGGTATGACGCAGGGCGATTTAGGCAAAGTGATTGGCATTTCGTCTAAGACAATCTCGGCTATTGAAGTCGGTCGCGTTGAACCATCTATTACGCAGATGCAGGCCTTGTCTGCCGTCCTCGAGGAACCGATTGGCTACTTCGTGGGCGAAACCGCCAGCTCCGTGGAATCTAAAATCGAGCGCGTCACCGACGAACTCGAAGAAATCCGCAAATTAATCGAGCTGACAAAAGCCAAACAAGCGGTACAATAGTACCTTGTGAGAATTCCTGACCAACCGTCAGAAAATTCACACAAATCCAGAGGAGGTGTCGCATAGTGGTCAATTGCACACGCCTGGAAAGCGTGAGCCTCACGGCTCCGTGGGTTCGAATCCCACCACCTCCGCTCGTGAAAAAAGAATCCATGAATGGCTTCTTTTTTCATGCGTGGACGATGTAAAGGAGCGAGTCCGGCGGACAAAGTGAGACTGGGTTCGCGCCGGGAATGAGCATACAGATTGACTTTAGAACTTAAAGTTGTTGAATTGCCTCTTCAGCAAGCACTAGTAACCTATCTTTATCGATGCCAATATAAGATACTATACTTCTAAAGTTATGGAGACCAGTATCTCCACCTTCTAAAGCAATTATTAGTTCTTGTAATAAATCACTGGTTTTATCCATTCCTTGTCGTTGTAATTCAGGAAGCTCTAAATCTGAACCAATAGTAAACGGACTGCCTTCTGCACCGGTTGTTCCTCTGTTATATACTTTTCCTTTCCAAACTAAGTAAGTATGTTCTCCTGGTGTGGGCAAATCTACAACCCAAAGCCGTGGTACTTCTAAATTCGGTTGTCTCGATCTTTTATCTAAAGTAACTAAGAGAGCTATCATTCCATTTTGAAAACAATTAAAAATAGGCGTTGCTTCTGGCCAAGGTTGCATAGGATCAGGGCGATATATATTTTCTTTCATTGTAGTAATTATAGTATGTCATTGATAAAGTGAAAAAAAGTTCTAACATCATTCCATAATCCTCGCCAAAAGATATAAAATATCAATAATCCCTATGCAAACACAACCACCCCAAATAACCCATTTTCTATCTGACATTGAAAACACAAACCCAGATACCCACAAAATCATCACCGCGGTGTGTGACCTTTTTGAGAAATATCAGCCCGGCATTCAGCAAGATGTAAAATATGGCGGCATTGTCTTTTTGGTCGACGACACACTCACCGCCGGCGTGTTCCCATACACGTCACACGTCTCGATTGAGTTCAGTAATGGGGCAAAAATGGACGATCCGTACCAAGTGCTCGAGGGCAAAGGAAATCTATGCCGAGACATCAAGCTCACCCCTTTGAACGACCTCAAAGAAAAGCACGTTGCAGATTACATACAACGCTGTCTGCAACAACAATAAACAGTTAGGAGCCGCATGCTACACATCCAATCAGTCTTCAGCGGTTTTACCGTCGATGACTTAGATGTCGCCGAGAAGTTCTATACCGAAAAATTGGGAATCACCGTCGAACGCCTCAAGATGGGAAATGGTGAAGACATGGGTTTGGAACTGCAAATGCCAGAAGGGATGCGAGTCTTTGTCTATGCCAAAAATGATCACCAGCCCGCCAGCTACACCGTCCTTAATTTCCAAGTGAGTGACATTGATACCGCAGTCGCTCAACTCAATGAGGCCGGCATCACGCTCAAGACATATGAAGGCATGCACCAAGACGAAAAAGGCATTGCCCGCGGCCTCGACTACGACATGGGCCCCAGTATTGCCTGGTTCAAAGATCCGGCAGGAAATACGCTGGCAGTGCTGCAAGAAAAATAGTCAGACACAAATTGTAGAAAAGAGTACGAACTCCTATACTCATCTCTATGTCCTCACCAATTTCCACCTACATCGCAAAACAAGATCAGCCGCAGCAAGAAGTTTTGCAAAAGATACGGGAGCTTATCCAGGGCTTACTCCCCGAAGCCGAAGAGCGCATGAGCTACGGCGTGCCGTCTTTTCGCTTGGATGGCAAATCAATTTTGTATGCCGCTTTTAAAAACCATATTGGGCTTTATCCGGAGCCAGAGGTTATTGAACTCTTTCAAGAAGAACTTGCCAACTACGAGACTGCCAAGGGCACCATTAAGTTCCCACTCGACAAGCCCATTCCGTATGACTTGATTACGCGAATTGTGAAGCAGAAGTATGACAAAAACTGAAATATGATCATCTTCCTCAATGGCACCATCAACTCTGGAAAATCTACTCTGGCCGAACTCTTGGCTCAACAGCTGCCTCAGACTGTTAGATACTTCTGATTTGTCGGTAGAGGAGAGTGTAAGCCAGATAATAGAGTTGCTACACTCTGAAAAATAAAAAGAACACATTATTTCACAAGTAATTGAGCCTGGCGAAGTATTTTTTCCATTGCTTCTTTGAAATCATTTTGCTCATATTTGTCTAGAAATTCCGCCGCCGTCATGAGCTCACCTTTTGGTGGAGTATGCTTCGTTGAACAAGTAGCAAAAAGCATTGTTTTTTTAGAATAAGGTGAAATGTTGTTATTCGCGACAATCTCAGCAAAAAAAAGAGGCGACGTATAAGGGAGGGCACCCGCTTCTTCGGATATCTCTCGCTTCAAAGCTGTTGTCGGAGTTTCATTTTTTTCCAAATGTCCACCGGGGATATCGTACCCGCGTTTATTCTTGATAGTAACCAGGCGCGAACCATGAAAAATAATGGCATGCACAGAACTCACGTCCATTTTGTGAGGAATGTCACGGTCACTGAATTCTTGAAAAAAAAGTGAAAACGAACTCTCTGGCACAAGTAGATTATAACAAGCGCTCGCCCCGCAGTTCCTCTATAATGCCCTAGATGCCCCTCAAACCTGTCCTGTCCGTCCATGAGTATCTTGATCTGATGAACACCATTTTGGCCGATATTGCGGTCACGGTGGAGGGCGAGATTACGTCTTTGAACCGTGGTCCCAGTGGCCACATCTACTTTGATTTGGGGGAAGTGAAAGACAATAAAAAAGCTATCTTTTCGTGCGCTCTGTGGAATTATAAAGCCCAATCCCTCAGTTTTGACCTCAAAGTAGGCGAGAAAGTGCAGATTACGGGCAAGGCGAACCTGTATAAACCCAACGGACGCTACAGTTTTCTTGTCGACAAAATTGCGCCGACTGGCGAAGGTGCTCTCAAAAAAGCCTTTGAAAAACTCAAAAAAGAACTGGAAGCCAAAGGCTACTTTGCTCCAGAGCGGAAACGACCATTGCCAGAATTTCCAGTAAAAATTGCCGTTATCACCTCCAAAACGGGCGACGCCATTAAGGATTTCATGGCGCATCTCGGCCACTTTGGACTGGAAATTCACTTTGTGGACTCGCGAGTGGAGGGAATCAATGCCATCAATGAAATCGTCAACGGAATTGATTTCATTAACCGTCGTCATCCTGATGTGCAGCTCATCGTCGTCACCCGCGGTGGCGGCAGCCTAGAAAGCCTACAAGCCTACAACTCGCGCGAAGTAGCGGAGGCTATTTTTAGCTCGCGTATTCCTGTCTTGTCGGCCGTCGGTCACGAAAATGACATTACCATTTCCGATCTCGTGGCTGACGAACGCGCCTCAACCCCGACCGACGCCGGCAATGTGGTCAGCCAAAGTTGGCGAGAAGGGCAACGGAAAATCGAGCTGGCTTCGCAAGTATTGGTGAGTACCACCGAGCAACTCATTCAAAAGCTGCAGACCCATCTAGATACGAGCTGGGAACAAAACGCTCGTCTGCTGGAAGTGAACATTGAGGACCAGCGGGATACTCTGGCCAATCGCACCGAGACACTTACCGAACGATTTGCACTGCGACTCGAAACCCTCAACGCTTTTCTCAAAAACACCCTCCAACAACTCACCAAAGATGTTCGTTGGCATATTCAGAACTATAAAAATACCGAGCGCCGCTTCCACCTCAACACCCACACGTTCGCACTGCAACTTGCTGATCGAACCGAGAACCTGGCGGCGTATTCTGTTTTCTATGACCACGCTTTCCAACGCGTACTCACTTCGTATCGCAAACAACTCGTCGCCAGCAACAAACATCTGAATCTCTCCGATCCCACGCTGAAACTGCGGCAAGGGTATAGTATTCTCAGAAATGCCGATCAGAAAATTGTGCGAAGCGTGAGCGAACTCCAAACTGGAGAAACCATGCAGGTGCAACTGAGCGACGGCACCGTTACCTCCCAAGTAGAAAAAACAGAAAGGACCTCACATGGCCTCGAATCCCACATTTAACTTCAGCGACTCCATGAAAGAAATCGACCAGATCAACGAATGGTTCCAACAAGACGACCTGGATCTTGAGGAAGCCCTGACCAAACTCAAGCGCGGCAAGGAACTGATCAAACTGTGCAAGACCCGCCTCAAGGATGTTGAAAACGAGTTCAAAGAGCTCAAGGAAGATTTTTTTGAGGAACCAAGGGGCGATATCAGTAATCCTAACCTAGATGCGAATGAAGTAGATGAGCTTTCATTCAGCGAGTCAACAAAATTTTAGCGGCATGCTTATCGAAGCGATTTTCTAGCAATTGCCTGTTACGATCAGTCGGCTCTCGCTTGAAAGCTTTGGACGTATAGTCAATTATCATCACTGATGCAAAGTCTTGATTTTCCGCTCGTAATAAAATGTTGCCCGGATTTGGATCCTCTACCCAAATTGTTTTCTCTTCCAGAAGTGCAATTGCATGTCTAAATGCGACTGAATAGACACTATACAACCAATTTAAAACACTATTATCACCCTTAGACTCGCGTGCTAAAAACTCAACACTCGGTCCAAAATGTGGTGTTCGTAACGCCATAACTCGTGGATAGTTATCAACGTCAATTTCTCCGGATTTTAATAATGGAATAAGATGAGATCCATGACTTAATTCCAATGAAGCTGTAATTCCTGCTTTCTCTTGTTCAGAAATTCTTCGATTAGTTCCTGGGGTACCGGCTACTTTATACCACCATTTATTGGCAGGATCGTAGAGTATAAGAAAAGTACCTTTTTGCAAACTTCCCTTCATTCGAAACACTCGAGAAGAACTTCCCTCAAAACCTATGCTAACAGACTGATCAGCAGACCAACCATTCATAGTAACCGTTTCTCCGGAAGATCTAGCTATATCCCTTATATCTGGGGGAAGCATTACTGTCTCAAGTCCCATAGAATAATATTATATCACATTCCGGAACGCCGCCAAAAAACGCTCGCCATACCGTTCCCACTTCACTTCACCAACTCCTGAAATAGCCAGCATTTCCTGCTTGTTGCTCGGCTTTTCGTTAGCCATTTCTAAAAGCGTCGCATCGCTAAACACCATGTAGGCAGCCAGTGAATTTTCTTGCGCAATCTCCAAACGGACCTGGCGAAGTTTTTCAAATAACGGATTCTTGTAGTACTCTTTTTTCTTTTTGGATCCGCTGCGGCCAGCCGAGCGAGCTACTTTCTTGGCCTGCTCTTGGCGCTCCATGAAATCATTAAGCGTAACCAGGCGCACTTCGCGTTTACCAGCGAGCACTTCTTGGCCGGCTTCTGTAATGTGCAGCGCGGCATCCTGGCTAAAATCGACTCGAATCAAGCCCAGATTTTTCATCTGCGCTAAGTAAAAATGCCAAGAAGCAAAATTCACCGCATCGCTCACGTTGCGCAGAACACGGACCACATCATCTTGGTTGACAGCGCCTTCGGCGTCCATGGTTTGCAGCACTTCCAGGGCTTTCTTCGTAATTGCGGTGCCGTTGCGGGTGGGGTAGGGATCTTCACAGACATCACAGTTGCCACAGCTTTTGGCGTAGGTCTCGTCAAAACTATTCAGTAAAATTTTGCGCCGACAAATAACACCCTCGGCATACTCTTTCATGCGATCGAGTTTGCCGAGCTGTACATCTTGTTGTGAAGAATCGACAAAAAAGCGTTTCATCATTTCGTAGTCGGCATAGGTGTAAAAGAGCAGTGCTTCGGCTGGAGCAGAGTCACGACCGGCGCGGCCGATTTCTTGGTAGTAGCCTTCAATGTTTTTGGGCAAGTTGTAGTGAATCACCCAGCGCACATTGGATTTATCGATGCCCATACCAAAGGCAATCGTGGCGCAGATAATTTGCGTTTTATCGAGCACAAAACTTTTCTGAATGCGCTCGCGTTCTGCGGCACTCATGCCGGCATGATAGCTCGCAGCACTGTGGCCCATTTTTTGAATTTTCTCAGCGACTTTTTCGGTCTCTTTGCGCGTTAAGCAGTACACAATACCAGACTGATTGGGCTTATCCGCTAAAATTCGCGAATGGCATCTATCCGCTTTTGCGCCGGCAGCACGGTCAACGAAATATTCGGTCGATCAAACGAGTCGATAAGTATTTGTGGTTCGTCGAGCTCAAGTTGCGTCAGGATATCTTCTCGAGTGGTGCGATCAGCGGTGGCGGTCAGAGCAATAATTGGTACACCAGGAAACTGCTGCTTCAAATGCGACAACTGCGTGTACTCAGGGCGGAAATCATGCCCCCAGCTGGAAATACAGTGGGCTTCATCGATCGCAAAAAGATTCACCTTGATCTTTTTGAGCAGTTCCATGAACTCAGCCGTAACTAGACGCTCGGCGGAAACATAGAGCAAATCAAGTGACCCTGCTAACAATGCCTCAATGACTTGCGATTGCTCTGCACTGTCCAAACTACTGTTGAGAAACTCAGCGGCAATGCCGTTGGCTTTTAAGCCATCAACTTGATCCTTCATCAAGGCAATAAGCGGGGAGACCACAATCGTAGTTCCCGGAATAATGACCGCCGGAATCTGGAAACACATTGACTTTCCACCGCCGGTGGGCATGAGCACAAATGTGTCCTGACCAGCTAAAACGGAAGAAATTGCCTTCTTCTGCAAAGCGTGAAACGACTCATACCCAAAATATTCTTTGAGCGCTTTCTTAGCGGTGGTGAGAGTAGGCTTTTTTGGTGACATGGGAGCACTCTACTGTACAAAAAAAACAGGATAATAACAAATGCTACAATTCGAGTATGCCCAAACAAGACGTATCCGCCTTTTTCGCCGACATTCCCGAGCCACGCAAATCTCACTTTGAGAAACTGCATGCGTTTATTCGGAAACAGGCGCCAAAGTTGGAGCCATATATCGAAGGAAAATTCTTAGGCTATGGCAAGTATCACTACCGCTATGCTTCTGGGAGAGAAGGGGACTGGTTCACTGTGGGACTCGGAAACAATAAAAATTCCCTGGCAGTGTATGTTGTCTGTACCGAAGACGGGAAATACATTACCGAAAAATACCAGGATCGGCTCAAAGCTGACATTGGCAAAAGCTGTATCCGCTTCAAAAAATTTGAAGATATTGATTGGAAAGTCTTGGGCGAACTCTTAACGGAGGCGCAAAAACTCTACCAACCGGTAGTTACCTCAGAGTAACTGTTCCTGCTTTACCATTTTTTTGCCTGATGCTACAGTATTCTCAAACCAAAGGAGTTCCATGCAGATGTGCCAAAGTTGTAGTATGCCATTCAATAAAGACCCTCAGCATGGAGGAACCGAAAAAGATTGATCCAAAAGCACAAAATACTGCAGCTTCTGTTACGAAAACGGAAAATTTAAAGACAATTTTAAAACTCCCCAAGAGATGCAAGAATTCTGCGTTAAGGTCATGTCAGAACAAGGAACCCCGCGTCTGGTAGCCTGGGTGCTGACTCGCGGGATTCCTCGTCTCGAGCGCTGGCGCGCTTAAGTTTACAGGTTTACTGCGCGGCATCCATATTCACGCCACCGCTAAAGAATCCACCAGTTGCTAACTGGGTGAGGCTTTTGTCAGCGTCTTTCTCTTCGGAAAGTGTTTGTTGCAGTAAGTCCACCACGTTACCGAGATTCAGCTGTTTGGCGTAGGCCACTGCGGCGCCGTATGCTGCGATTTCATAGTGCTCAACGCGTTGGGCAGCCGAGATAATGGCAGCATCTTTGGTGTCTGAGTCGTTTACTTCTTGGAGCATTTTACGACCCTCATCGAGGATGCCCCGCATGCCAACGCACTCTACATTGGCCATTTCGTAGTCAATTTCTTCAGCGATAGTGTCCAGGCGAGAAATCTGCTGATTCGTCACATCGAGGTGCTCCGACAGCGCCGACTTCAGCTTGTCATCACTCGCCTGAGCGATCATCTTGGGCAAGGCATCAGTAATCTGCTGTTCAGCTGAGTAGAGATCAGCCAGCTCATGATGAAAGAGTTGGCGTAAGTTGGATATGGGCATGGGTGCTCCTTTGGGTGTTTGTGTAGTATTTGTAGAGTACGCCACTCAGACCAAAGGGACGATAAAAAACAGTAAGACTTCCGTAAGAAGAATCTAAACTGTGTGTGGAGACTGGAAAGAAAGCGATTATACTGAAAACAAGGAACCCAATGTCACTGAGAAGACGGCAAAAAAATGAAAGTATTGACTGGAATTCGCAAGATGTACGCGCTCTGATCGCAGCGCTACGAGAGATAACTTTCGTTCTAGACAAAAATTCTTTTTCCGAAAAATTGGAGCAATTCAGTCAATGCCTGCAAGCAATACCATTCGAAGAAATACTGCAGTATGATGCGACAATTACTGAGGAATATTTTCGCTTACAAAAACCGCCACAAGAGAAAAGCAACGAAGCGGTATTTTGGGAAAATATTCACTATGGATTAAAAAGCCTCAGTGACCTCGATGCCACTACTTGGCACCCATTATTACAAGCACTTTCAAATTCACGCCAAGAAATTGCTAAGCGCTTCTACGGAGAACAACTTACTCAACTCTATAAAAGCATCCAACGAGAAATTCATACCGCTTCAACCGAAACAAGCACCGTAATCAAACAAAAAATATTCCTTGATGGATTACACCAATTTTTGCTGGACATGACGCCTTTTCATTTTTCTTTGCCTTTTGATACGTATGAAGAACGCCTCACTTATGCGTTAAATAACTTTCAAGTAGGCGTGCGTGCGCGACTCCAACAACCTGATTTGTACAAGTAGGCTACTTACTGTAGAGCACGAAAAATACGGCTATAGAGCTCCACCAACACTTCTTCACCCACATCGGCAATCAGATAGTTATACGCTGGCTTGGTGTTGATCTCGAACAGCCACATTTTTCCATTGGTGTCGACCGCGACATCGAGACCGCCGTATTGTAGGTCGAGTTCAGAATACATAGGCTGGATGTGATCAGCAATCTGTTTGATGAGAGTTTGATCAGTAATGACCCGCGCGTGCGCACCATCCCAGTGGAACGGACTGAGATTTCCCACAAACGTCGCTTCAGAAAAATCTTTTTCATACACAAGCATGATTTCTTGTTGAAATACGATTACGCGAAACTCGCGCGCTATCGGCACGTATGCCTGCACCAGGGCGACGTGGTCATACAATCGTGAGGACTGGTCATAGATGTGGTGGAGGGCGTTTTGTATTTCTGCAGAATTCGTACACTTAAAAACATTCTTCCCTTGTGAACCCCGGTTCATCTTTATGACGAGCGGAAAAGAGAAGTGATTCATGATGTCCTCTTCGATTTCTGCCACGGACTGAAACTCGCGAAACGGCTGGAAAACTGGTTCGCAGTCTGGATCGATATAGGATTTGCTCTTGGGAAGTGCGATGACTTCCTTGAGCAGCTCGCCGGTAAACGTTTTGTCGCTCGTGATTCTGGTGACGATATGCGAGTTGAAAGGAACTTCATTGGCAATGAAGGTATAGGTCTGATCGTTGATCCAACAGCGCAAAAAAGCACCGCTTGAGCCGATATGCTCGTAGGGAATGCTGAGACGCTGGCATGCTTTTTGGATGCAGTTGATATGTTGGTTCATGAGGAGACACCCCTAGGCCTATAACTCGATACTTGAGCCAGAGAGCCGTATTCTAAACCTATTATAAACCCTGTACACCCCTGGAGGGAAAAGAGTTATAGGCCTAGGGGTGTCTCCTCATACCCAATTCTTACACAATTTCGGTCATACTACCCCCACTATGAAAATCGCTATGATTTCGAGTCCCTTTGTACCCGTACCTCCCAAAAAGTACGGCGGGACCGAACGCGTCATCTATTACCTCATCAAAGGACTCCTTGAGAAAGGACACGAAGTCACACTCTTCGCCACTGGTGACTCCGAAGTCGAGTGCGAACTCGTGCCCATCTGTGAAAAACACCTCTTTTTTGGAAAAACGAAAGCGGAACAAGAACAGATTGTTGAAAAGTTGCAAGACATCGAGGCCTACACCAATAAGCTCTTACGAGAACGTGCCCATGAGTTTGACATTATCCACTCACATGGCTTTGATTTAATCGAGTTCCAACATTTGCCCAACGTGACCACCCTCCACGGCATGTTCACCTTGGAGGAAATGGAGTACTACGAGCAACGACAGTGTTTGCACTATGTGTCTATTTCCAATAATCAACAAAAACCGTACCCTGATCTTGAATATGTAGGCACAGCGTATAACGGCTTAGATCCAGCTGAGTTTCCGGTTGTCACCGAACCTGAAAAATACGCTTGTTTCCTTGGCAGACTCGACCGAGAGAAAAATCCTGATAAAGCAATTGAGCTGGCCATAAGTCTCGGGATGCCAATTAAAGTAGCCGGTAAAGTTGATCATCTCGGTTCTGAGTACTTTGACGAAGTCCTCCAGCCACTCATGGAAAACCCACTCGTTGAGTTTCTTGGAGAAATCGGCATGGCAGAAAAAACGAAACTGCTCTCCAATGCTGCCGTAAATTTGCACCCCACGAACTTCCGCGAGCCGTTTGGCTTAACTGTTTTGGAAGCGGCGTACTGCGGAACTCCAACCATAGCCGTGAAGCGCGGATCTATGTCTGAAATAATTGAGAACCACCGCACCGGTATACTGGTCGAAGACTTCACAGAAGCGTATCACCTCATGGAGGAGTGTTTAGAACTTGATCGAGAATATGTCGCACAGCGTGCACGATTGCTGTTCAACTACCACACCATGACCGAAAGCTACCTCAAGGCATATGAGCAAGTCACCACTGAGTTCGCTGCGCGTAACCAAGAGTAACATCGATAAAAAGCCATTTTCTTTGCACCCAATCTCTAGGGACTATAGTGCTCCGAATGCAGGGCACGCACCTTGATGTACTCACGAATAATGCGTCGACAGCCGGCGGCCGACCACAACTGAATCATGCTCATTTGCCCCTCTATACCTTCCTGGTCCAGATAAAAACGAGCGCGGTCTTGTTCGCGATCGTAGTAGTAGAGTTCGGTCACCGAACCAAGCTCTTCCCAACCACGGAAGCAGGCTTCGGCTGTTCGAGTAATGGCATCATAGAGATGATCCATCACCAATCGAGGCCACCCAGCACGCAAGCCAATGCGATACTGTCTTGCTAAACCAGCAACAGCGAAGGCAGCCTGCTTCGGCCAAATAACTTTCCCATGATAATGTTTTTCGCTCAGCGCTTCGGTCGTTGCCGCTACTAAAATGGGACCCACTGGCGTGTAAAAGTACTTCTCAGACAGGATACGATCCGCAAAACTCAGCGTATCTTCGAGTGACGGGTGACCATAGTACAAATCGTATGACTCATCAAGATGGGCAACTGAGAGCGGTTCAAGCTCCGGACCGTGCAGAGCCAATGAATACCCACGCAAGTTAGCCGCAAAAAAGACCAGAAAACTATTCTTTTGCTGCTGCCACTGCGCAATCAACTGTTGTAAATGACTCGTATCTTCAAAACCAAAGAAATCACTAAATCGCAGAATCATGCTCAACGCCTCTGGGTAGAAAATACAGTTCACATCATAGGGCGCAATGGGCGGTTTTTGCTGCGGAAAGGCGGCCAAGCTATCGCGCCAGTTGCCCACCTCATGATAGTCCTCACCATCGTCCGTCCCACGTTTTTTGAACGTGATAACATCACGACTTTCTGCCTGCGTGACAATATACCGACCAATGGCACGCAGTTTGCGGGCAGTATCTTCCTGCAACAGAAATTGGCGGGAAACACGCTCCATGCCTAAAATATAGAGCGGTTCAATATCAATCATTTTTCGATCCACGTGTTCAGAATCCTGCGACAAATAGCGAAACTCGCCAATAATATCTTCATGCCAACCTTGGCCGGATTCATCCACGTGCTTGAGTGATTGCTCATACATAAAATCGATCGTTTCGGTACTTAAATCACCAACACCAAGTTGCGCTGCTTCAATCCAGTCACGCGGAAAGATCGTGCCGTACTCAAAACTGCTCGTCTTGCGCGAAGTGACTAAATAGGCAATGTGTTGGCCGGCTTCTTCATACAGCTGCTGAATACTTTCTGACAAGGAAGTGAGCGGTAAACTCTCTGGCTTAAAAATGGGCGCCGTAAATTTGGACTCGGTAGGAATATTGGTTTCGGTGCGAATGAGCAGTTCGAGGGGTCTGGTACCTTCTAAAACAATATCGCCTGAGTCAATCGAAAGCGTATAGTCTCCGGCTACTTCAAGCGAAGCTCCATAGAAACGCTGCGTTTCGCCCTCATTAAAATGACGCATAAATTGCAAACCGTGTACTGAGCCCTTGGTATACTCTTCCATTTCTTGCGGCAACAAAGTGGCGATCTCATCTCGAGCCAAGTCGCGATAGGTCGGGCGCGGCTGCACACCTTCTGTATGGTTGCGGAGCGTGCGAATGTTACACACTAACGGATAAGAAATTCGCACCTCATCGGCTGAAAACAACACTTTTACCACCACATGACCACGATCAACCGTATATTCAGAAATCGAAAAGTCTACATCGTCTGAAATAACGGTAAATCCCAAAAACAAATGGTTGCCTGGACCGGCGATGCGCAACTGTCGCTGCTCATCAATATCAACGTAGTACTCTCCGACAACATGAAATTCCATAACTGTCCTCACCGTAACAAAGGGAGCCACAGATTGTAAGGTATTTTACGCAACACCGACACAACTCTTACCGTTCTCTTACAAAAAGACCTATTTTTATACATTTTTGCTCCCGATAGTACTCGAGGTACCGGTACAATAGAGATATGCACAAAACGATTGTCATTATTGAAGACGTTCAAGACATGGCCCACTACATGCGTGACGTTCTTACCGAGGACGGTCACCAAGTGTACGTGAGCCTCACTGGAACGGAAGGCCTGAAACTCACCCGGCAGCTGATGCCAGAAATTGTTTTACTCGACTTGAATTTGCCGGACATCAACGGACGTTCTCTTTGTGAACAAATTAAAGATGAGTTTCCGGAGCTCACACTTATCATGGTCACGGGTGAAGACACGCCAGCATCCGTCGCCAGCGGACTCAACCTCGGTGCCGATGATTACATAACAAAGCCGGTGAGTCCAGAAGTACTCTTGGCCCGTATTCACGCCCGTACGCGTTCAGTGACCAACGATGCCCACGTCTTACAAGTCAATGACCTCACACTCAATCAGAAAACACACGTTGTGAAACGTGGCGACAAAGACATTCAACTATCCGCCCAAGAATTTAAGTTACTTGAGTATTTGATGGAAAATCCGAATCAAGTATTAACACGAGAAATGATACTGGCTCGCATTTGGAAGAGTAGTCCTGATATTCAGACTCGTGTTGTGGACGTGTATGTAGGCTACTTGCGCAAAAAAATAGAGTTCAAAGAACCAAAACTGATTCACTCTATTCGCGGCTTCGGCTATATGTTGTCAGAAAATCCGCCCGCGTAGCAGTATCTTATTGCAGTACTTGTGTTCCAGAAAGAAATTCTTATTTTGCGGTGCGCAGTACAGAAACGAGGCTCGCTAAATCAAGCGGTTTTTGGAAAAAACGTCGAATAAACGGAGAGTGCGCTAAGGCTTTCGAATCAGGATCGGAAGACATCACGTAGATGTCGCAATTGACTTTGATGTTTTTCGTCGGGAGCGTTTCGTTCAACTTCTCAACAAACTCAGCTCCTTTCGGTTCATCGCCAAACCAGACATCAACTAAACACGCATCGGCATTCAGCTGAGCTATCTGTTCTACCGTGGGCGGGGATTGAAACGTAATCACCCGGTATCCTTCTTCAGTTAAAATATCTTTTAAAATACTTGCCAGGTCGACGTCATCATCAAAAATTACAATACTGTCCATATCTCTTGTTAACCAATCGTTGTATACGTATAGTACCAAACCTGAGGAGTTTTTCGGTAAGAACCGAGTAAGAATCGAGGGTTATTGGGAAGTAGCTTTTTTGCGGGGGAGACGAATGGTAAAAGTAGATCCCTTTTCGAGCTCACTTTCTACATGTATCGTTCCGTTATGCTGTTCCACAATTTCTTTCACGAGCGCCAAACCAAGTCCCAAACCGCGTGCCTTCTTTTTCATTTTTGCTGAACGAAAATATGGTTCAAAAATATAGGGAATTTCTTCTGGGTCGATCCCGACACCCTCATCTTGGATACTCAGTGTGACCCATTTTCGGCTCGCGCTCAGAGTGACTGTAATGGGTGCACTCTCCTCTGAGTATTTCATGGAATTTAAAATGAGATTCGTTATCACCTGCGACATCCGAGCTCGATCCAATGCACACTGCACCTTCCCTTGAGAAGAGAAGTGAAATTGACGGTGATGATCCGCCGACTGCAAATCTTCAACCAAACTACGCACAAACTCTTCCACTTCTGTTTCTTGAGGCTGAATCTTCAATGACTGCAGTGAGATTTTAGAGTTATCAATAATATCGTTGAGCATCTGCACCACAATATTGATTTGGTTATTGATACTCTTTGGATACTTGTCTGCCGAAGAAGCATTTTTACTGAAATGTCTTTCTAGGTAATAGGTATAGGCTTTAATCAGACCGAGTGGCTGTTTGAGTTCGTGACCAATTGTCTTAATAAAGAGCTGGGTGTTTTTACGCAAGAGTTCGGTGCGATGGATGCGCCGAATGCTCAGAACACCGTATACATACTCTGAATTTTTATCGGTCTCATCTTCATGGAATAACTGATATCGCAATCGAATCTTAGGATGATTGGTCTGACTCCGTGCGAGAAAACGAGTGGCTGTATCAAATTTTCCAAAAGAATCCTTATTTAACAGCTCGTCAATCGAGTAACGATCCTCTTCATGAAACACACAGTATTCGGAGAACAGATTTTTGACTGTGCTGCGGCCAGTAATTTTTTTGCCCAAGATCTGTTCCGAAAACTCATTCGCGGCTCCATTAGCAAAAATAACTTTCTGTGTTTTGAGATCAATAATAAAAATGCAATCTGAAACTGTATTAAGAATATCTTTATAGACAGTAGTGGAGAGGAAACGCTTCACTGGGGTATTCTATCAGTTCACCGAGAGAAGCATTGTAAGGATACTGATTTGAGAAAAAAGAGCACAGGAGATTTGGTAAATGAAACCTCTCTCCACACCAACCAAAACGAAGACGGCGGGTGAAACAGTCTCGTTCCACCCGCCGTCAACAAGCCAGAAATTTGTAGCTACGACCAATTCTTGCGAATATCTTGCATCTTGGCCTCCATTTGATTGCCCCATTCTTTCAATTGAGCATCAGCCTTATCGGTTGCCTGATCAAATTCTTCTTGCATGTTTTGCATTTGTTCTTCAATCTTGGAATCAGCGGCCGATTCCTTCATCTCGGCTTGGCGCTTCTGCCAATCAGCTTGCAGCTGCTCCCATTGAGCTTGAAGTTTGTTGAGGTAGGCGTTATCTGCCATAGTGGTTCCTTTCTCTTTTTGTGTTCAGTGTGTTTTGGGATAACCCGATGTGCGGTATCTACGGTAGGGAAGAGCACACTACTCATCTTCATCTTCCACCCACTCGCCATCGTCGTTTTTATGATAGGAGTTTTTGACAGCACTCCAGGCCACCCGATGCGAACGCTCTTCATCACCGCCATACTGTTCGTGAGCACTGTTGAAGGCTTCCATATAAATTTCTTGGGCGTGGTGCGGTAAATTGTCCGCCACTGACTCGGGGAGTTCATCCAGTGAGCTATAGGGCATGAAACGTTCCTTTCTGTTGTTTTTTTGTATCTGTGTTTTGTACACGTGCGTCGTGTGCACGCAGCTGTAATAGCAGCGGGTGTGGCGATGCGTGACTCTAGTCGTTATCGACTCATCGGCATTGGTGTTGCTGAATCATCTGCACGGATATCCGCTTGCAGATTCTCGATCATGCGCTCCGCCGTTTGGAGGGCATCGGCACTTTCTGCTTCGACTTCCTCACGCAGCTGCGCTAAGTCGGTTTGCATCTCCTGCCAGGATTCGCTGCTTTCTTGATCTGCCGTTTGGTATGCTTGACGCAGATCCGCTTCTAAGGCGTTGAGTTCTTCATTTACCTCTTCGCTCGAGTCTTGAAGCGCTAAGCGTCCACGAATAATTTGCAACCGTGTTTCAGCACGAGCCCGAGCTAAACTTGCTTCTGTCTCGGCTGTAAACTCGTTCCATTCTTCGTTGAACTCGGCGCTCATCGTTGCGTTTTGCGCATTTTGCGGCCGCATATCCCGGTCGTCATCCATGGGCATTACCTGACTTACCGCAAAAAGTGAAATGAGTATACTCAGTACGGAGAGTCCCAGCGCTATCCCCACAGATGTGGACATACCGGTGTCTGTTTGTGTGTCTCTCTTCGAGATGATTTCCTTCCTGTTTTTTTAAAATACAAGTGACCATACTAAGTAGAGGATCAGCAGTGCTACTAAAGTTCCCGCGATTCCGCGTGGAATCGGAACAACAGCAAGCACAAAGTTCGCTAAGAGTAGGAAAACAATTATTCCAACAATTAATTCTAAAATTCCCATACCTACTTTCTAGGTGTTTTTTATGATTACTTGTCACTATAGAGGGAGGAGGTCAGAGTAGGATGAAAATGGTGTAAGGATAAAGTAAGAAGTAGGGAGACACCCCTAGGCCTATAACAACTGGTACAATTCTTTCATGTCCCGCCTTCCACGCAATTTTTATGCTCAGCATACCCTTGAAGTAGCCACCGAACTCCTCGGGAAAGTATTGGTCGTCTATCGTCAAGGCATTCGCTTAAGCGGGGAAATACTCGAAGTCGAAGCCTACACTGGTACAGATGACCCCGCCTCCCACGCATTTCGAGGACCGACACCACGTAACCAACCGATGTTTTCTACGCCTGGTCATACGTATGTCTACTTCACATATGGCATGCACCATTGCGTAAATGTAGTCGCCCATGACAACAATGGTCCAGGCGCGGTACTTATTCGCGCCGTGCGGCCACTCGAGGGACTCGACCTCATGCAAACAAGAAGGAAAAACAAACCATTCTCCCAACTGACCAATGGTCCAGCAAAACTCTGTCAAGCTTTTCAACTTGATCGCCAAGATACCAATATTGATTTGGTTACATCTGACGAAATCTGGATTGAGGATCAAGGAAAACGGTTTTTACCAGAGGAAATGAAGGCCACACCGCGAATCGGCATCTCGACCGCTATGGAAAAAGAGTGGCGATTTATAGTCCTGTAGAAAAATATTGGCGGCCTAGGGGTGTCTCCCTATATTAGGCTATAAAATTGTCCGCCCACTCGCCTGTCACCGCCTGCTGCTCGTCCCATTCCTGCGTCAGGACATCAATACGCAACAACGGTTCATGCACCACACCACCATGACTCTCAGCACACTCTTTTAAAATGTCTGGTGACATACAAAACTCCAAATAACTCGAGTCGCCTAGACCAAACACTGCAAAATTCACACCCGACCACATCTGTTCTGGTTCACGACCAGCCAGGCTCACCACAAACACTTCACCAAAGGGGTTTAATCCATTGTCATAGGTGGAAGCACCAATAAACACAAAATCGTACTCGCGAAATGCCTCTGGATTGGCCACCAGCATATCGAGAATATCGACTTGCGCATCAGGAAGGCGTTCCTGCAGATGCTGCTGCAAATGTTCAGCCACACGTTTAGTGCTGCCAGAAATAGAGGCATACACAACGAGAATTTTTTCCGTTCCTTGTAACATAGTTCCTTTTCTTTCCCTGACTTTGAACTTCAGAATGTCGGCTCCCGGGCTTTGGACTCTGCAGGGCAGAGAGGCGCAAGAGCTTCAGTCTCCGATCTACGTCCGCTGGACGCTGCGCACTGCTTCCAGCATGCCGGGATATTCACAGACTTGCGGGTTGGAAGCCAAGATTTCCTCGGGAGTCATCCAGACGACGTCGAAGATATCTTCCTCTGCCGGGTTACCCGAAAAATCTGTCTGTATTGTACCCTCTATCGAACACTCAAAGGCGATACAAATAATCTGCACACCTTTGCGAATATCTTGGCTGTTATCGATCACAAAATCCCAAGCGCCAACAATTCGATCTGGACGGATCTGGAGTCCAATCTCTTCAAAAACCTCTCGAACCACTGCTTCTTGTAACGACTCACCTGGCTCAATACCTCCGCCAGGAAAATCGAAAATTACCATTTCCTTACCATTGCGCACGAGCTTTTCTTTAACCAGCAAAATCTTGCCCTCATGCACAATCAGGGCCTTGGCACCTGGCCGTAATCGTTCAATCGTTTCTACACCTGGTGGCAAATCTAACATGAATTATTCTCCTGTTTCAGTAAGTTTTTGGGCTAACGCAATAAAGTTATTCATGAAATAGGGATACCGATTATCCGGCGGAGATTCAGCCAAAGTACCTTCTTCACCCACTAACTGCATAATCGGTGACCAGCCAGAAAAATCATGTCCGTCGTCACCAAGCGCCTGCTCAGGCAAATTCCCGGCTGGCTGAGTAGTCAGCTGGAACGGCACCTGATGCGTAAACTCATGCACAATTTCTTGGTGCGGATCAACATACACCAGACCCAACTCAAAATAGGCCGAACGATCCTCGACCTGTTCCAACATATGAACCAGATTTTCGAGAGGTAAATTGCGTTCAAAATATGCCATGTACGGACCAGGAATTCCGCCTAAAGATGGAATGTGAAAGGCATGATCTTCACGCATTACAGGCGTCTGGAGTTGTTCGGCGGCCTGCTGAGCTGAGTGGCGAGCCACTTCGAGCGAAGAATATCCTTGGATTTCTGGAAGATCAAGAGATACCGGCTCAATCTCAAGACTAAAATCCGCAAAAGCGCGACGAGCAGTTTCAATTTTGAATGGATTGCCGGTCAAAAAAGAGATTTTCATCTGGAGTGTAGTGTAGCAAAGTCAGCCATTATCTGCAGTCGCGGCTGGAGCGCTTGCCAGAGTGTTTCTAATTTTTGGCCATCGGAAGAAAACAACTGTAACGAACCCTGTCCACCAAGATCAGGTGCGAAGGTCTGTAAGCGGTTACTCACGCCTTCGTTGGGAAAAAAGAAGGGCACCGGACTCCCAATTGCCTGCTGAATCTCTGCCGCTACCAGCGGAAAGTGCGTGCACCCCAAAACCACTCCGGTAGCACTGGCATACGGAGCCAATAAGCTCTCGACTTCTCGCTGTGCTGTCTGCCAGTCAGCGGCTTCGATGTATCGCACTAAATCAGTAGTACCTACTAACTCAAAATTCGTTTGAAATTGGTATGGCTGTAGCAAATTCTGCAGGGCGGCACTCTCCACCGTATTTTTTGTGGCTAGTACGACTATGGTCGAGTGGGCTGGAGTCAAAAGACTCGCCGGTCGTACTGCAGGGACCGTGCCTACAAAAGGAACTTTTGGCCATTCTCGCCGAAGTTCACCCAGTGCCATAACAGTAGCCGTATTGCACGCCACGACAATCGCTTCGCAGCCAAAATCCAGCAAAAAACGCACGTTTTCCTTGCTGAAAGAAATAATTTCCGCCAACGACTTTTCTGAGTACGGCGCGTGTGACCTATCAGCCAAATATATATACTCATGGCCAGGCATATCTTGAAGAAGTTGATACAAAATGGTCCAACCGCCAATACCAGAATCAAAAACACCAATATGCATAATTCACTCGTTCCATAATAAACCCAAATCCAGTACACTGTCTATGGTGTCACAAGTTCAAGAAATCAAAGAAAAACTGGATATTATCGAGGTTGTCGGAAATCGCATCACTTTAGAGCGATCCGGCAAGAATTTTCGGTCAACCTGTCCGTTTCACAGTGAAAAAACACCATCCTTTTTTGTTTCTCCCGAGTTGCAGCGCTTTATCTGCTTTGGCTGCGGGCGAAAAGGTGATGTTTTAAGCTTTATTCAGGAATATGACCGCCTTACTTTTCCAGAAACGATCCAAACTGCCGCCGAAATGGCTGGTATTGAACTCAATCAAGACTGGAAAGATCCCAAAGAGCAAGAACGCCAAAAACTTTTTGCCATCATGGAACTGGCCCAAAAATATTACTCGTATCTCCTTACTGAACACGCTTCTGGCAAAGCCGCCCGCGAGTACCTCAAAAAAAGAAGCGTACAAAGTACCACTATCCGCCAATTTGGCCTCGGCGCCGCTCCTGACAAATGGGATGGTCTCGTCAATTACCTTACCAAGAAAAAAAATTACCACCCAAATGATGTCGTCAATGCTGGACTCGCCATTCAAGGCAAAAAAGGTGTCTATGATCGATTCCGCGGACGGGTTATGTTTCCCTTGCATGATCATCGAGGGCGAGTAGTTGGATTCTCCGGTCGCGTTCTGGATCCAGATGCCAAAGAAGCCAAGTACATCAACACACCCGAAACTGATGTCTACCACAAACGCTATCTGCTGTTTGGCTACTGGCAAAATCTAGACGCGATTCGCGAAAAAGAATCAGTCATCGTCACTGAAGGTGAGCTGGACGTCTTATCTTCTACTCAGGCGCACGTACGCAACATTGTAGCCATCAAAGGCTCAGCCTTAACTGAAGAACAAATTCGTATCATGGCGCGCACCGTAAAAACCATCTATTTAGCCCTCGATGCGGATAGCGCGGGTATCAAAGCCACCCGCCGTGCCATTGAACTGGTGCAACCATTTCCTGTTTCGCTGCGCGTCATTCCGCTGAAAGGCGGGAAAGACCCCGATGAACTCGCTAAGTCCGATCCAAAAGCTTGGCGCGAAATGATCAAACAACACACTTCCGCTTTTGAGTACGTCTTGGACACAACACTGGCCCAACAAGATATGTCGACCGCGCAGGGTCAAAAGACAGTAACCAACACCATGCTGGAACTGTTGCTGACTATTGATCACGCCGTGGAGCGCGCCTTTTACCTCAAGCAACTGGCCGAGAAACTCGGAATTCCCGAATCTATCATCGAAGAACAGTGGCAAGCCACGCAGAAAAAACACACCCAATCCCAGCTGCAACAGCACCGCCAACCCACTCCGGATTCATCCGAACAGGCAGAAGAAGAGAGCGGCACCTCCGACACTCTTGGCGAGTACCTACTGCAAATTCTCCTGCGCCTCCCACTGCCGGCCAACACACGCCTCAATCCGGAGTGGATCACCGAGCTTCGACTCCGCCGCATTCTGGAACATCTCCTCGAGTGGCAACAAGACTATAAGAGTTTTGAGCTCGCGCCTTTTACCGCGCATCTTCCAGACGAACTCCAAGAAACTGTTTCCACGCTCTATATTGCTGATTTCCCAGTCGAACAAAAAATGATGGACCGCGAGCTCCGCGTCACACTCACACAGCTCGAACAGCGCTGGCGCAAAAAACGCCTGGCAGAAATTAGCGGTGCTCTTGGACAACTGGAAAACAAAGACGAACTCACCGAGGCTGAAGAACAAGAATTCTTAGCACTGCAAAAAGAGCTGCAGCGGTTGACGACGTTGGGGTAAAAGAGTCTCTCATTTAACGCAGATTTTTGAGAATGGTCTGAATTTCACCCCAAGTTTTCTCGCCATTTCCGCGAGGAGTACGAACGCCAGCATATAAAATCGTATATATATTTGGATCTTTCTCTTCAAGAATAGCCTGGTGCAGAGGAACACTATCATCAATCATAAGAAGCGGCTTGCCCAGTTCACTCGCCTTCTTTTTCAAAACAGATAACTTCCATGGCGTAGTGTCTTCTACGGGGATATCAGCCGGACGACAAATAACCTCTCTCTGCGGATAGCCATGCTTCTCGAGCTCTTCTGCGGTGAGCGCCGCAATAACATCCGGACGGGTAGTGAGATAAAAGGCCACCATGGCATCTGCTGCTGTGACCACTTCTAGGGCCTCTGGCAAAACTTCCATATTCCGATTAAACCATTCCGCTGCACACATTCGGGCATTGAGATCAAAATATCCTGGATACTGACCAAACGCCCCATGCGACCCACCTAAACGCAAAAAGTCTTCAAGATTAGGCATATCAGTCCATCCCAAAAGTCTTCCCGCACGAGACAGTTTGGAGTGGTGGCGCTTCGTACTGTCGACTAACGTTTCATCAATATCGAGAACAATTTGGGTTTCTGGTGTTATTGCCATATGTATCCCTCTTTAATTAGAGGAGGGATATCATACCGCTTTTTGGCAGAAACTTCTTCTGTAATAAGAATTAACCCTTTTTATCCGGATACAATCACATCTGCCCACTGCTTTTGCGGCTCCACCCAGCGCTGGTGTTCCGCCTCAACCGCAATCGAGTATTGCAGCGTAGCCGCACAATCTCGGCCCTTGCAGGTGTCGCGCTCGATACGCCGACGTATTCGCTCACTCGCTGGCACATCTAAGAAAAATTTCAAAGCCGCTTGATCACGCAGGAGAGCAGAGTGAAAGGCGAAAATACCTTCCACAAGAATATACTTCGCTGGTTCGACTCGTTTCTTGCCAACACGTTCGGAAACTGCTGGCTCAAACACGGGAATTTCTACCGATTTTCCGGCCAATAAATCCTGTACCGCCAGTTCCAATGCATCAAAATCAAACGCTTCCGGCACGTCAAAGTTGTAGGGTGGCGTCATTTTGCTTTTGCCAACATAGAAATCATCGGTGGAGAGCACGGCGGCATTTTGAAAATACTGCGCAAAATATGATTTTCCAGAACCACTTCCTCCGCAGATGAGGATGAGCAGCGGAAACTTCATCTCTGTTACTCCCTTGATTTATAGACGGTTTGTGTATTCTCACCATGCAGGGTAGTACCACCTGCTGGCGTTTGCTGCTGCAAAAATTGGCGAATACTTTCAACATCGCTCATATGTCCCAGCCATAAGGGAATGCTGCTGCCACGACGTTCTCGTTGTTCTAAGCGATGTACCGCCACGGGATCGAGCGGCACATTCATGCCGGGGCGGAATTGACAGGGATCGTTCAGCAACACGCCCTCAGCTACTAAAGTGGCCAACGAACTCGCCGAGATCGGACGAGCGGAGTCATCTTTGCGCGGATCGGCGGTAAAAATATTCCAGATATTGGAAAGAATAAGAATACTCGCGTCATACCCATTGTCTTGATAAATTTCGGCCGCGGTCACCGCTGAGGCGTCGGTGGACTGGCCGACTTGCAAACCGCCCAAAGCCACAGCAAATTGGCGTTGTTCAGACAAAATCGTTTGAGCATCAGCCGGCGATTGGGGGATTTCCGATTCCACCGAGTATCCCTGGCGCGCGAGTACCCGCTGCACTTGTTCGGCGTGACCGCGCAAAACCTCAATCCCGATCTGGTCTTTTCGCTCATCGGAAATATCTCCTTGGGAAGCTTGTTCTTTTCGAACATGCTGACCACCGCCAATGGCAAAAACGGCATGGACAAAATGGGTAGGGAAATGCACCTGCACCGCTTCAAACCAGGCGTGTAGATTCTCTTCACATACTCCGTTTTCGTCGGTGGCCTCAGAGCCACCAAACTTGACTACCAGCGCTCGTTCTCGGTTCGCACCAGTCATATTTAACTCCGCTTTCCTTTTTTTGCCTGGCCTTGTGTTTCCGGCATACTCCATTCATTTGCGGTGATAGCGTGGCCGAGGTTTTCGGCCTTGGAGCGTAAGTCACTGGCGATAATTTCGTTGTCCGGGGTGATGTGAATTCCCACCGGAGTGACCTGAATACCAGCGGACTCAATACCGGCAATTTTGCGGGGGTTGTTCGTAAGTAAACGAACTGACTTCACACCGAGTTTGTGCAGCATTTCACCAGCCACAGTGAAATCACGGCTTTCGGAAGGGTAGCCGGCTTCTTTGTAGGCTCGATCGGTGTCGATACGCTCACCAGTCTGCGCGTCGCGTTTCTGCTCAATCTGACCATTTTCCCAGCCAAACATGCCATTAAGCTGCGCCAGTTTCCCGGCGATCCCAGTCCCACGACCTTCTTGTTCTAAGTAGAGAATAATGCCGCGGCCTTCTTTCTGAATCAGTTCCATGGCTTCGTGCAGTTCTTTGCGACATTCACAGTTAATAGCGTGATAGGTCTCATTCGTGCGGCAAGAGGAGTGCATTCGTACCAAGACATCCTCACCATCTCCCAGAGCTTCTTCGGTTATATTGCCAAAAACGAGCATTTCGTGGTGTTGTCCGTCGGTCCAGTCACCAAACACAATGTAGGTCCAATCGCCAAACTCCGTGGGGAGTGGCGCACGACCAAATTCTTCAAGCATGGGTTCTCCTTCCTTTTGTAGCAACGCTTTCATCCAGGCAATAGCGATCCATGGCGCATACCATTCTTCGCACTTGCGCTCCTTCCACGCTGCATGAGCCTCTTTGGTCCAGTATTCTCCTGCCATACTCCCTCCGTATATATTTTTACGAGAATGAGTCTCGTTGTAATATACTTGGACGGTTTATATCATGCCACAAAATTCTAGTCAATAGGGTATTCGATCTCGTAAAAATGGAGAGAGGAGTGCCGTTAAAACAGGTGGCAAAGACACTTCCCACTTCACATCCCTCAGAAAATGGGTATAATTGTAAAACGTTCCGAATACAAAACGTATCCAAAATAATGGATTAAGGATTTTCGCACACATGTCAAAAAGAATTCCCTTTGATAAAGCTTTAGAATTGTTGCTGCAACGCGCTCAGTCGCAAGGGCACATTGCACAAAGTGACATCTTGGAGCTCATTCCGGAACCGGAACGCCACATTCAAGAAATCGATGATTTCTACGACAAGCTCTACACATTAGAGATCGACGTCTTTGAAAGTATTTCTCAGCCCAAAGAAGAGGACTCCGAACTTTCCGAAATGGAACAAGAGCTCGAAGAGCTGGCCGCCATGGAAAGCTCCCGCGTATCGGACCCGGTACGCATGTACCTGAAAGAAATTGGCCGCGTGCCACTTTTGAACCGCACCCAAGAAATCGATATTTCCCAGCGCAACGAAGCGGGCAGTCCGGAAGCCAAACAAGAACTCATTGACGCTAACTTGCGTTTGGTGGTTTCCATTGCCAAAAAATACATTGGCCGTGGCATGACCTTCTTAGACCTGATCCAAGAAGGAAACAAAGGCCTTATCCGCGCCGTAGAGAAGTACGACTGGCGCAAAGGCTTTAAGTTCTCCACCTACGCCACCTGGTGGATTCGCCAAGCCATTACGCGTGCTATTGCTGACCAAGCTCGCACGATTCGTATTCCGGTGCACATGGTCGAGACCATCAATAAGTTGATGCGTATCTCTCGCCAGCTCATGCAAGACCTCGGTCGCGAACCAACTCCAGAGGAAATTGGTGAAGAAATGGAGATGGATCCGGAAAAAGTCCGCGAGATTCTCAAGATTTCTCAGAAAACGACCTCACTGGAAACCCCAATTGGCGACGATGGCGACTCCTTCCTCGGCGACTTCATTGCCGACGAAAACCAAGTCACACCCTACGACGCCACCGCCGGCCGCATGCTCAAAGAAGATATCGAAGACGTGCTGGCCACCCTCACCGACCGCGAAGCCCGCGTGGTCCGCATGCGTTTTGGTCTCAATTCCAACCGCCAAATGACGCTCGAAGAAGTCGGCCAAAAATTCGGTGTCACCCGCGAACGTATTCGCCAGATTGAAGCCAAGGCTTTGAGAAAACTGCGCCATCCGAGTATGCGGAAGCGGTTGCAGGACTTTTTGGAGTAAAACCGAGTAAAGATTCCGATAATGCAGACTCTTCCTCTCTGCGCTCACTCAAGGGCAAGGTGTATTAATGTCACCCTTGCATAACATCCTGATTCCTGTTTATATAGGCACATATGTCATTTATTGATGCAGAGATGCAAGCCTACCTTGTACAACAAATAGCAAAATGCAAAAAAACTGCAGAAGAGGCCGGCAGACAAGTATATTTTGCCGACAACGCGGCTGAAATTAATGAAGATATCCTTACGCCACAACAAATACTTCAAGCTCTCCGTGATGATAATCTCAACCTCCTCGAAATCATGGCTCTCATCACCGAAACCATGGAAACTCTTGAAATCCAGGAAGCAGCAACAGTTCGATAGTTACCACACCGCACTACGGAAACCGAATTTGCCCTGGGCAATTCCAGCTTCATTCGGTATAATTGGCCTCTGATCGTTAACAATCCCCCGTAGCTCAATGGCAGAGCAGGAAGCTGTAAGCATTGAGACAAACGAGCGTTACGCTCGAAATGTTTCGCAATTGCAGCCTTCAGCAGTAATGCTGAACGGAAAAACAGGGTGAATTCAGGGAAGCCTACCGCCGCAAGGCCACGGTAATCCTGAGCCAAGCCTTCATACGAAGGAAG
This sequence comes from Candidatus Woesebacteria bacterium, assembly GCA_021208605.1. Lineage (GTDB taxonomy): Bacteria > Patescibacteriota > Microgenomatia > UBA1400 > UBA1396 > JAJOJK01. The sequence goes on from JAJOJK010000015.1 coordinate 29,501, forward strand.
GTGCAGAGACTAGGTGAGTACACCAGTTAGCGCCCTGCTCCTGAAGCTAGAGACCTCGCGCTCCCAAAGCGCGCGCCCTGGCCCAGGATGATGAGATAGTCCATACCGTGCGGAAACGCATGGAGCATATGTAACTTCAAGGTTCGTGGTTCGAATCCACGCGGGGGAGCCACGTTTCGCTTATCCGAACGATGTCTCTATCAACCATGGCTTGAAAGCCTGGTGTATAGGTAATATCAACGATTTTCTTGTCTTTTATCATGATCTTTGTGGTGAACCATTTGAGGAATTGTTTGCGTTCCTTTTTGTTGAAGGCATCATAGAGTTCGGGCAAGCGTTTCATGAACTTAATGATCGTTTCGATCTTTTCCTCATCCATATTATTTGAAGGGCGATTGAGCTTCTCGATTTTGGCTTCTACGGCTGTAAGCTCATCTCTTAAAGGTTTGTACTTTTTCTCGATTCTATCCTGCGGAATCACCTCTGAAACCATTTGATCTTCCAGCTTATCCATTTTCTTTTCTATTGATTCTTTACGCTTTTGGAGAGTGTCGAGCCTGTCTTTTACAGTATCGCCTTGGTTTTCCATGAGTGACATCAGTTCTTGGCGAAGGCCATCAAAAAAGGTATCGGTGAATTCTAAACCTGTGATCCATTTGTACAGTTGGTCGTGTACTTTCTCAATATTGGCATATGGTTCATCACAAGTATGTCCATGGTTTTTAGGTCCCATGCAGCGATAGTACTTGTAGATTTTGCCAGTACTTTTCTCATGTTTCTCACCAGACATTAAAGAACCACAGTGCTGGCAGTAGACTAAACCTGCCAAAAACCAGTTATGCTTTCGTGACCTATTTGCTCCTTTGTTGTGTTTTTTCATAATTGCCTCCGCTTTTTTGAATTCTGTGATATTGATAAGTTGAGGGTGCTGGCCATTTTTATAGATTTTGCCATCGTACTTTACCCAACCAAGATAACGTACATCGGTTAGGATTTTTTGAATGTTACTTGAATGAACACGTTTGCCATTTCTGGTGCGAAAACCTTCCGCATATAGTTCATCACCAAGGGTATGAATGGAGTAGTTGTCAGTGTTGTATCGGCGAAAAGCTTCTTTGACATAGTACTCTCGTTCTTTGTCGATTTTCCAGGGTACTCCTTTTTCATATGAGTTTAGATATCCAAGCACAGCTCCACCAGGTTGAAGTCCTTTTTCTGCCAGACCAACCATAGTACGTTTGGTTTTAACGCCAGTTATCTCTCTTTGTAGCTGATTAGCACCAGCCATAATGAGGTCAACAAAGTTGCCCACAGGGTCATCACCAAAATTAGGTTGCTGGGTAGCAATCAGAACTACGTCATGCTTTTTAAGAAATGATTTGACGGCTAAGTGGTCCTGAGCATTACGAGCAAAGCGATCAGTTTCCTCTAGTAGTACGGCATGAACATCGGGGTCGTCTGCACAGCGTTCTAGCATACGATTGAATTCAGCTCGTCCTGATGTTGAACCACCACTCTTACCACCGTCTTTGAATGCTTCTAAAATTCGCCATTCACGGTCTTTTGCAAACTTGGTTAGGCGTTCTATTTGATCTTCGAGTGAATGACCTTCTTCGACTTGGCGGCTAGTGCTGACACGAGCGTAGAGTAGACAGTTCTTAACGTGGTCAAATTGTGAGGTGTCTGTGCTTTGATACATATTCATCCTTATACTTAAATGGCCGCCCTGGTGCACTCAACTAGAAATGACTTCCAATTGTCCAAGACGGCCATTAAAAAAAGCCATTTCTATAAGCTGAGTGCATAGCTATTTTCTCTGATTTCATACTCTTTCGTCAAATGGAGTTCGTGATGGTCGGTAGTGGCTGTCTTTTACCGCTTTTTCCAGCATGAAGCTCATCTGCTCCTTAGTAACTTTTTGAATTTCTTCCTCAGTTGGTTCTACAAATTGAATGTCATCGTGGCAGTCAAAAACAGGATCCTCCGAGCCAATAGTAAAGTTGCTGAAGTAGTTGTATATAAAATCAATGTATTGCTGATGCTGTTGGAGCATAAAATCATAGTGCTCCTGAGCTGCTTTGGCATACCAGCTCTTGCGAGACACAATCTGAGTGCCATCAAAGTAAAAGTCCTCGACTGTCTCAATCACTCTGACATAAGCAAGGAGTCTTAATTTGATTACTGATATAGAGAAAAGAAGTTCCTTAATTCGTTCTAAAGTCTTGGCTTCTAGGTGTAATTTTTTATCACCACTAATTGGCTCGTAGGTAATTGCGTTGAAATGATCTAAGTGTTCAAGCAATCGTTTCTTGATGATATTAGCAGTAAGCTCATCAGTTTTCTTTTCTTGGCTTTGTTTGGTTTGAATAATGGCTACATCGTTGTTGCAAAAATAAATGAGGTTATCGACATCATCAATAAAATCGTTGAAGCCTGTATCGTACTTTTCTAAGTATTTATACCAACTGGTGGCTGTTATTCCTGGCTTACCTTCATCTTCTGAGGTCCCGTAAAAACCAAACTCGCTGCCAATTGTGGCGGCTTCGAGTACTCCTTCATCAATCAGTTTTTGGAGTCGTTGTTTTTGATTTTCAATTTCACCAAGCCATTTTTGAGTGTCAGCTGGATCGGTGGGAGTAAAGTCATACTTGGTTGTCACCATTTCTCTCATTTCGTCACGACTCTTGCCTTCATACACGGCATATTCCTGATAAAGATGCACAAAGGCATTTTGCTTATCTTTATATTCCAGGTAGGCAGCTACTCGTTCTTCAACATAGTCAAGATACTCATCTATCAGTTGATCCTCGGTTTTATTGGCATCAGCTACCAGCTGTTTGTGGACCATAAATAGATCCGTGTCTTTCCACCAACCCTTTGATTGGAGTTTGGCGAGTGCCTCATGCTCAGCCAAAGTTTCTAAAGAGAAAACAGCTGATAGTTCTTGGGCTTTTTGTTCTTCATATAATTCTTGATAACCCTGTTGAGTCACAATTTTAGGTAACCAGTTTAAATCTCGGCGAGTGAAGTGACTGTAAATACTCATGGACCATTGCTGATATATTTTTTCAAGTTGCTGAGAGTAGAGAAAAAATCGCAAGTACATAGTCTGAAAGTCAGCCTCCATGACGACATGAACCGTTTGAATAATATCCATGTAGAAGTTGAATTCAGTTATCTGATTGCTACTCATGTTCATTTTTATCTTGTTGATTTCATGGCCCAAGTCTTCACCAGTTTCATCACCCTTGACGATATATTCAGCAATGATTTTGGCTCGCTCTTTAGCAGTTAGAACACCAGCCAGAGCTTGGATAGAGAAGTTTTTCATTTAGAACCTTTCATTATGGATTTGCGTTCCAAAATTACACGTTCAATAACCTCTAGTCTTTTATCAAGGTCTGCTGATTCAATGGCTTTGAGCAAATGGCCAGCCAAATAACCCACCGTGCTGGCTACTTTTGGTGGAATACTGCCATCACGAACACCGTTGATCGTTTCCTCTAATAATTGGACTACGCCGTCTGGCTGGCGGACATCAATCGCTGGCAGGTCAGTACTGTCTTTTCGAGACGAATTGAGTCCACCAAGCACTACCGCTTGGGCATGTTTATCACGAGTTTCGGGATTGTGAGTAAAGCAGAACTCACTCCCTTTCATGGCATGAGCCTTACAAGGTTGGTTATTAGCTTTGATATAAGTGCATTGCATAGTTTTCTCCTGGTTTATTAGTAACAGTTATGGGTAGAGGGGAGATTAGAAGAGTGCCTCCTTCATCTCCTCCTCGGTCATGTTTTCTACGGTTTTGTTGTCAGTGTTACCAGTGCTTTCAGGCCCAGAGCTGTCAGGTGCTGATGTGCTGGAAGCAGTGGTGGCAGTTTTTATGATTCTTATGTAAGTGCCATCCTCCATTTTTTCTTTGGTGACATTGAGGCCATAGGCCATTAAATTAGGACGGACATCTTTGATTTTTCGCCACAGCCAAGTTGGGGATTTAGGAAAGCCCTGTTTGATTTTGAGGTTTTCAGCTATTTCAAAGAGTTCTTTATAAAGGTCCGAACTGCGTAGCTCTTGGTTTGATTTATTCCTCATGAACTCCATAATGGTTTGGGCAACAGGTGAAGAGTCTATGGCTTCTTCATTTTGTTGCTTGACGTTTTGATTGAAGGCATCGGAGAGATCTTGTTCGGTATAGCCCAAGTGTATTGCTGCAGCAGTGGCGTATTTGAAGTAGTCAGCCATACGAGGTTTAGTAGTAAGTTCGATATCGTGGACGGTCCTGAGAGTAGCGACTACTGCATCAAATAAGGCTCCAAGAATAAGAGCTTTATCTGTTTTGAAGCGTTGCCACAGGTTTTTCTCTTCACGTCTATCCCCATCAGGTATTCGCTCTAAGGGTACGATAATGCTTCGGTCCAGAAGGTCAGCTTTGGTTGCGACTTGATTGATACCACAAAGGCCAGCTACTCTTTTGTAGGCATAGAGCACGTCTTCATCATCGGTAAATAGTTGCCTCTTCGTAAACCCATCACCAGTTATCAAGCGGCAGAGGGCATCAGACAATGAAACAGACAAGGTTGAGAGGTTGTCCAAAAAAACAGCGTAATGATGACTGGCAAACTGGACCAACTCACGAATGGAGTCGGGAGGAGTGAGAAGCGGTACTTGGCTGGGATCAATCATCTCCCGAAGGATGCGTAATAGGCTTGATTTTGCCGAGCCCTGGTCACCATGAAGTACCAACATGGCTCGTGGAATATCTGGAATTAGGCTAACGACTAAGAAGGTCAGGATTAGTAGCTTTTGCTGCTGGTCCCGAACATTCATGAAAGCAAGAATCTCTTCTAGGTTGCCACCACGCTTGGGCAATATTTGTGGCTTTTGATGTGAGAAACGGTTGAAGTAGACGCAGCAGCTACTATCAATACTCCAACCATCCTTGTCGATAGTTACCACATGGGTGCCATCGCCAATGTCATAGTAGATAGTATTTTTATGTCTACCTACTCGATTGAAAACGGTGATTTTGTCTCGGTCATAGGTAGCAATCCCTTGTAGCGTAGTAATAGCATTGCTCACAGCCTCGGAGCTAGGTGGTTTGCCTTCACTATCCCAAAACATCTTGAAGAGAAGTTGCTTTGTAGCTGATGAACTAATTTTGAAGGTTAAGAATCCCGTCTCAGGGGAAGTGAGAACTGGTTCGTGGAACTGATTGGTAAAAAGTTTGATACTACTGCTTAGAACCATCTCAACCAGTAGTTTGGCTTGGCTGGGACGATTGGAGCCTCCGTCATCTTGCTCTGGCTGACCTTGTTCACGCTCGGCAATGGAATCAAATACAGTTCTGAGCTCGGTTGTTGAAAGTGGAGGTTTGTTTTGTGTATTCCAACCTTGTAGCAAAGGCCAAACAACTGCTTTCCATTCGTCTTTTGGATAACGACTAAGAAGTGATCCTGCTACCTGAGTAGCTGAGTGGTTACGGGTAGATTTTTCCACACCTTCAAAGACATTTTCATCGCTTTTTACGCTAAGTTTTAACTGTTGGTTGCCATTGATAGATTCAATAAGGCTACCAGGCATTTCAGACAATTCGGTATCTTCTGGACTGTTAAGCCAGTAGTATTGGTTCCCAGAGGGGTGTCTGCTGGGTGGCAAGATGGCATAACCACCTTCACCTCGAAAGTCAGTGTTTTTGATAAAACCAGCTGCATTCTTGATAGGTTTTTCTGATGATTTGAAGAAATAATGACGACCACCAGATCCAGTTTGAGAGAATGGTGTGGTGGGCAAAGTAGACGTGTCGAACATTGAACCCTCATCAAGGTCAAGAACTACCACGCCAGATATTGAGCCTGTGACGAGGGCATAACCAGCAATCTTGGGGTTGGAAGCCCACTCACCAACTTGTTCTGTAGATGGTAGCTTGGTTTGAAATTCCTTCCACTTAATTAGCGGCTTCTTATCGCTAGAGACTGGAATAATGGACCAACCAAGGCTCAGATAGTATTCACCAAGTTCTCGCCATTCTTGATTGTTTGCTGGTGTGCGGTTTGTTATAGTAGGCATATCAATCTGTGGGAGGGTGAATCCTGTTGGACACACCCTCCTGCTTTCGTTTTATTTACTCGCTGGCATTACCTCTGAAATAATTTGCCAGCCATCTTTATCACCAGGCTTATCTTTTACGAGTATCTGGCAGGGTTTGCCCACCAAAGCACCTAGGTCAATCTCAGTGCTTGTTTCAGGTGACTTTCCAATAAGTGCGGCTACAATGTCGTAGAGCTTGGTATTTTTAGCACCTGTGCTGAGTTTCATACTGGCGATGGTGGTCCTCTCGGTATCCTTGTACTCGCCGTCAGTAATGAGAAACGTGAGTTTAAGATAAGGACCAAAGTCACCCTCGCTCTTTTCAAGATCTGATAGCTTTGCCTGATATACGCCTGCTGGTATTGGTTCAGGGGCACTGGTTGTTTTTACGGTTAGCGTCATGTTTTTTGATGACATATTTTTCCTTTGTGTAATTTGTAATTAAGTTTGGGTTGAAAATACTTTTTACATAAGCTCTCCTTCCTCGGGCATAAGAAGCTCATATGCTTTTTGTGTTATTGCTTCTTCAATTTGTTGTCCAACTTCGTAGTTGATTGGGTAAAAAATAGGAACCTCAGAACCATTTTTTAGTCTTTTGGTTGGGTAGACACAGCGGAAACCTGTTCCGTCTCTTTTTGTAAAAACGGCAACATTGCCTACATAAAAATCATGGTCAATTACAAAGTTTGCGAAGAAAGTAAGGCCATTTATGGCTCTAATAGGGATGAGCTCAATTTCACTGATGTTTTTCACTTGAATGCTCCTTTCTTTTTTCTTGTTCTTCTAATCTATTGACAAAAGACAAGAGGAGCTCTGCGAGTGAATGAAACGATCCTGCAACAATTTCTTCCTCATTGGAATCAAGTTGGGATCTAAGGGATGTTATAGCTTGAAGATTATTGTCTTCCACTTGTGCTCCACGTATTTAATAAGTAGAGCAAGTCTAGCTTTGTATACCTGGGAGCGGTCAAAAGGGGAAAAGAGTGGTTAGGAGTGGCTAGGAGTGATTAACTTATAACCATCTCCTGTAGGAAGAAAAACTTCAGATTCGGGATTGGTCTGAGTATTGATCTTGTAGTACCGTCTTATTTCTCTGATTTTTTGCTTGATGTATTCTCTTTTTTCATTAAAATCATTTTTATCTTCTAGTTGTTTCGGAATGGCCGCAAAGAACTCGCCCCACTTTACTTCTGAGCCTTTTTTCTCAATAAGAAGTTTTAGCAACTTAAATTGAGGTCCATTTAACTTATAGCGATGTGTATGTTCTCCAAAAGTAGATAGACCTGTGTTGATATTAAGCGATAGTTTCCCCCAATTAACTACTTGGGAAGGCTCATTTAACTGAAGCATTTTTGTAGGGTTGCTTAAATTAACAGCACTGAGTGGCCTTACCTCTTGTGTCATTCTGACAGTACCAGGTTTGCTGCCTTGAGATAAACCAATCTGCCTTTCATAAAAAGCAATTTGCAAATCAAGTAGCCTATTTTCTTTCCTTCTTCTTTCTTCAAGATACCTTTGAGAGCTATCAATATTATCAGTTGAGTGAGGTAAAGCTGTGTAGCTATCTTGTTCGTGATATTTTTGACCAATATGGATAGCAGGTGTAACAATTCTAAAAAAAGATGGATCTATTAGTGGCTTTGTAATTACTTCAACTATTTTGGCAAGTTTCTCTTGCAACTGCTGGACTACATCAAACATTGCAGTCCACTTTTTCATAGTGTTACTTATGACTTCACCAAATTTTTTGTAGAAACTAATACCTAGATTAAGACTATTTACCAAGTCATTCGTTGGTATTTCAGTGGTAAAAACAGTGGGAGCAAGGGCTTTCGATATTGACGAAGTAGTTTGGATAGCCTTAAACAAGGAGGAATCATTTAGATTCGGAGGAGAAAATATAATGGGTTTAAGGTCTGGGATTATTTGGCTGCTAATTGCTTTCCCCAGCTTAGAAATTTCATTTAATTCTGAGGGAGATATTATTTCCCCTTCAATTGCTTTGTTATCTTTTTTTGACGGTAGTTTTGGCATGGTTCGATACTTTTTTACACTTTTTGAATACGAGTTAGACCAGATTACCAGTAAAAAGCACGAAAGTGAAGCAAAAAAAAGGAAGTTTAGAACTCAATCAAGTCTCGGACCTTCACATTCAGGCCCTTAGCGATGCGGATAAGGTAGTTTACAGATGTGTTGACGTAACCATTTTCAATTTTTGCTAGATAAGACACGTTCATTTTAACTACATCAAGAGCGAAGCTTTCCTGAGTGTGGCCACGTTTCTTCCTGAGTTCCTTGATTCTTTCACCAAGCTTCTCACGATAGGGTAGGTACTGGTCATTTTTGATACTTATCGGCACATCTTTATTCTGGTTGTGCTTTCCATATTTAGCCATTCTATATATGGAAAGATTGTGATAATATTGGAACCACCCACATAGAAATACCAAATAAAGGATAAATATGAAAAAATTACTCAAATGGGGTGCTATTGTATTAGTAGTACTCTTTGTTATTGGTGCCATTGCAGGCTCAGGTGATGACACTCCTAGATCTGAGACCTCAGCTCCAGCGGCAAAAGTAATGGAAAAAGGTGACACTAAAGAAGCAGCCGAAGTCGAAGAGACTTCTAATGAAACTACGGCACAGAAGAATGCTGTTAGAAAAGCAAATTCTTATCTTAGCATGACAGGTTTCTCAAGAAGTGGCTTGATTAAACAACTCGAATTTGAAAAGTTCTCAACAGAAGATGCTACCTATGCAGTAGATAAAATTAGTCCAGATTGGAATGAGCAGGCTGCAAAAAAAGCTAAAAGCTATCAAGATTTGTCAGGCTTCTCAAGAGATGGTCTTATAAAACAACTAGAGTTTGAAGGCTTTACCACTGAACAAGCTGCTTACGGTGCTGATAGCGTGGGACTGTAATAGCAAATTCTTTTTATAAAAAACGCCAATGAAGGCCTCATCTTATTGATGGGGCTTTTTGTTACCAGTCTTGCCATGTTTGCAGGGTCCAGGCGAATTGAATGCTATCTGGTGCTGGTAGCATTGGCAGCACTGTAGGCAGAGCATATTTTGTAATTGGGATATCCAGTTTTATATTGTAAAATTGCCATATAAGTAAAGTTCATAGATATGTCAATTTTTTTAGGAAAACATTTTGCCAAGTTGCAATCAAACCTCGAGCTAAAGGATACTCACCAAGGTTTGGTTGAGCAGCGACATAATGCTGTACGAACTTATCTTGAAAATAACTCGACAAGAACCATAGAAACAAAGCTTATTGGTTCATTGCAAAGGCAAACCAGAGTGCATCCAAGACCAGATGATGTCTTTGATATTGATATCCTGGTGATCCTTGGCACCTTCTCAACTAGAAGTCCTTCTGGCTTGAGCTCCAACCAAGCACTTGGGATTCTTGATGAATTGCTTCAAACAAGTGACAGATATTCTGTCATGAATCCTGTTCAAGATGCTCCTACGGTAACTTTTCCCTATGGTGATGGGAAAATCAAGGTAGAACTTGTTCCCGCATACCGAGATAACATAGGTCTCTCCTTAGATGGAGCTCAATCCTATCAACAGGGCCGCTGTTATTGGGTTGCAAAAGAACATGGCTGGGAAATAGCTGACTACGACTTTGAGGCTGTTTACCTGACAGAAATGAATAAAGCCACAGGTGGAAGATTAATACCCTTTATCAAAGTTCTCAAAGCCCTAAAGCGTCATGTCCTAGATATAGAAGGACTAGATTCCGTCCACTTAGAAATACTTGCAACGGAGTTACTTCCGGGACTTGTTGCTCGTAGAATTGCAAACAACTTTCCAATCAATACACCACTACTTCTAATTGACATGATGAATGAAATGCAAAAATACTTGAATCAACCTATTAATTTTCAAGGATCTCACTTTCCTGATCGATATATTCGAGAGCCAGCCTTGTCATATCTAACAAGAGCTCTACCAATTATTTCAGAAAATATGATATCTCTCTTGAACCCCAATCTGCCAGAGACTACAAGAATTGCAGGTTGGAAGGAATTATTTGGAACCGTTTTTCCAGAGGAGGTAGAATGACATTGAAAAAAAAGTTAGTTAATGAGTGCGAAGTCATTAGAGATAACTGTGAATACATTGCTGAATCACATTATCTCTCAGCAAAACGAGCAGGGAAAACAAAGTACATCTTTGAAATAATTCCTGCTGGAGCATCAGCCATCAGTGGAATTTTAACAGGGTCTGGTGTTTTTCCTGAGTGGACTATTTGGTTTTCGGTTTTTACTGCAGCCATAGCAGCAATTTCTGGCGTTCTCGATCCATCAAAGAAACACAAAGAATTCAGTACCGCAGGTCATAATTTCACAGCTTTGAAGCATAAGGCAAGATTTTTAAAAGAAATCCTATCTGAAACTATGAGAGATGAAGAGTTAACTTTGGCAACCCAATCATTGCATGAAGAATATACCACTACTATAAAGATGAGTCCTTTAACTGAAGAAGATATGTTCAAAAAGGGCTCAGAAAAAATAAAAGCAGGTGTTCACAAACAGGATAATCCTGTTTTTTAGTTTGCTGAAATTCATTTTCTCTTAACCATTCCTTAAGCAAATCTTAAGATAAAGCAGGTATACTATCTCCAAATGAGGATTCTTTTAATTGAAGATGAACACAAGCTGGCTAATGCCATCAAAAGAGCTTTAGAACTTCAAAAGTACGCAGTTGATGTGGCGTACGAAGGCGAGGATGGTTTAATTCTAGCCATCGGTGAAGAAGCCTACGATTTAATTATTTCAGACATAATGCTGCCTGGTATTGATGGTATAGAGCTTTGTCAAAAAATCAGGCAAGAGGGTATTCATACTCCGGTGTTAATGCTTACTGCAAAAGGTCAGATTCAAGACAAAGTTGCTGGACTGGATGGCGGAGCTGATGACTATATGGTGAAGCCATTTTCCTTTGATGAGTTGTTTGCTAGGGTAAGAGCTTTGATTCGCAGACCCAAAGGAGAACGTGATCCCGTGCTTAGTATTGGCGACCTCTATCTGGATCCAATCAGTTTTAAAGTAACCAGAGCTGGCGAACCAATTGAACTTTCAACAAGGGAGTTTGCCTTAGTGGAATACCTTATGAGAAACCCCAACAAGGTGCATAGCAAAGAACAACTTATTGCTCACGTTTGGGATTATGACGCCAATGTTTTACCAGGAACAGTAGAGGTGCATATAAAAAATATCAGAGACAAGCTCGATACACCTTTTCCAAACAAATTGATCCACACTGTTCGTGGATTTGGCTACGAAATGAGAGATAAAAGTTAATCATGTTTAACCTAGCTCGACTCAAATTAACTGGTTGGTACTTGGTAATAATCTTCTTGATTAGTGGACTTTTCAGCGTAGCTTTTTATCAGACATCAACACGTGAGATTCAAAGAATCTTAACTCGTGTTCAGATGATCGAAAAAGAGCGGCAAAGAAGATCTGGTGAGTTTCCTCTAGTCCCCCCACCAGGTGCTCCAAGCATTGAGGAGCTAGAAGCATCTAAACAACGCCTCTTTGTGAATCTAATCTTTATCAATGGATTTATCCTAGTTGTAGCAGGTGGAGCAGCGTATTTTTTGGCAGGTAAAACCCTAACTCCCATTAAAGCAATGGTTGAAGAGCAAAACCAATTTATTACCAACTCATCTCACGAGTTGCGAACTCCAATATCCACGCTCCGTGCCGAGATGGAGGGCAGTCTACTTGAAAAGCAAATCTCAGATAAGCAAGCTCGCAAACTTATACAGTCAAATATTGAGGAGTTAGGCAAGTTGCAAAAGTTATCAGACAAACTACTACAGATTGCTAAGGTGCATAACATGTCTCAGAAAAATGGCCTTGCACTAACACCTGTATCAGAAGTGATCACTTCAGCATTAGAGCAAACCAATAAGCTAGCAAAAACAAATAGAATCACGGTAGATCTAGATACAGAAGAAGCTATTATTCAAGGTGATAAAGAAAGCCTGGTGGGATTGTTCGTTATATTGATTGAAAATGCTATCAAATACAGTAAGCAAAACACCAAGCTACATATCACTGCCAAGAAGAAAAGTGGGACGGTGGAGATAGCTATAAAAGATTATGGCATCGGTATAACTAGTGAAGATATACCGCACATTTTTGAACGATTCTACCGATCAGATAAGTCACGCTCACAGACAGAGGGTTTTGGTCTGGGGTTATCCATTGCTAAACAGGTAGTTGATAAACACGGTGGTCATATTGAAGTCACGAGTATTCTGGGAAAAGGATCTACATTTACTGTTTCCCTTCCAATGGCTCAATCTTAAGCAAATCTTAAGATTCTTTTTCTACAATACCTTGGTTATGAGTAAAAATCGTTTTAAAAGTGTGGTGAAAACTGTGTCTCAGCACAAGCTGTTTACCTCACTAAAAAAATATAGTGCAGTATCTTCCTGGAAAGTTAAATTTGTTGTCCTATTACTTTTAGTAGGTGCTGTTTTTGGTGCATGGAAAGTATTTGGTACTTCTAATCAAACAGAAACAACGTATCAAACTGAGGTAGCTGAGAGTGGGACACTCATCTCTTCTATCGCTGGGTCAGGAACTATTACCTCTGGCAACTATACTAATGTAACTACAAAGACTTCAGGAGTAGTAACTAAAGTTTACGTAACTAACGGAGACACAGTTACTAAGGGTCAGAAAATTGCAGAAGTCCAACTTGATGATTATGCTCGTGAACGCCAATCTACAGCTTGGGTAGCATACCTTGAGGCAAAAGAAGCCTACCTAGCTGCGGTTAGTGGTAAATCAGAAGCTGATATTGCTATGTGGCAAGCAAGACAAGATGTTGTTGATGCACAAGAGGCTTTGGACGATCTTAATGACGGTGGCGACAATCCTGCGACAGGTGAAGAGTACACCGACAGTGAACGAGCCATTATTCCCAAGACTCTTGAGCAAAAAAGAGAAGCGTTTACTGCAGTAGAAGCTAAATATCTTAATGCTGATGCCGATATCTCAAAGGCAAGTGCCAAAGTAACTGCAGCTCTCAGAGATTACCAAGAAAACTCATCTACTATTGTTGCTCCTGCTGATGGTGAAATTACAGACCTTGCTTTAGCAGAGGGGATCATAGTGTCTGCCAGTTCAGCTACTTCCCAAACAAGCGGAGCTACCATCGTTTCTGCTCAAACCGTGGGTAAAGTAAATGACTCTGATGGTCAACTGATTGCTACAGTTAATTTAACTGAAATAGACATAATCAATGTTAAAGCGAATCAAAAAGTAACTATCACTCTAGATGCATACGAAGACAAAACGTTTACTGGTAAGGTCATGGCTGTTAATACCAGCGGTAATATTTCTTCTGGTGTCACTTCGTATCCAGTGACCGTCCTGCTTGATCCTGTGTCTGTAGATGTGTATCCAAATATGGCGGTCAGTGTAGAAATTATTACTGATATAGCTACCGACGTTATAACTGTACCAAACAGTGCTATTCAGACTGTAGGGGACCAAAGTGTTGTTCAAGTAATGAAAGACGGTGAGGTAGTAAATACTACTGTTGTGCTTGGTATTTCCAATGATTCTGAAACTGTTATTACATCAGGAATTAACGTAGGTGACGAGATAGTAACCGCCACAATTACAACAAACAATAATGAGCAGGATGATGAAAGCTCACCTTTCAGCGGTAGTAGTTTTGGTGGAGGCGGTGGAGGCAGAGGTGGCTTTAGTGGTGGACCTCCTGGTGGATTTTAGATAGATGCATATGCCAAAGCCAATTATTGATGTCAGCCATTTATCAAAGATTTACAAAACAGGTGATATTGAAGTTAAAGCCTTGTCAGATGTTTCCATACAGATTCAAGAGGGTGAGTTCGTAGCTATCATGGGTTCATCTGGTTCAGGCAAGTCAACCTTGATGCACATACTAGGTGCGTTAGATAAGCCAACGAGTGGTACGTACTTCCTTGATGGTCATAATGTCGAGTCTTTGTCAGATGATGATTTGGCTGATATTAGAAACAGGAAGATTGGATTCGTATTTCAAGCGTTTAACTTACTAGCTCGAACTTCTGCAATTGATAACGTCAAACTTCCAATGGAATATGCTGAGATTTCAGATAGTGTTCAAGAAAAGAAAGCGACTGAGGTATTAGAACGAGTCGGCTTGAGCGACAGAATGGATCACACTCCAAACAAACTCTCTGGCGGACAACAACAACGTGTAGCTATAGCCCGAGCTTTAGTCATGGAGCCCGCCATTATTTTGGCCGATGAACCAACTGGCAACATTGCCTCAACACAGGCTGAAGAAGTGATGGCAATCTTTCAGGAACTAAATAAGCAAGGTCACACCATAGTAATGATTACTCACGAAGAAGATATTGCTGACCATGCAAAAAGAGTTATCCATTTATTCGATGGTGTGATTCGCAGTGACAAAAGTAACAAAAAACAAAAAATAGCACGGCTCAAATCATGAAGTTTTCTAAATTAGTCCTCAATGGTTTTAAGAGTTTGACCGTTAACAAAATGCGAACGGGATTAGCTGTATTGGGAATTGTGATTGGTATTGGAAGCGTGATTGCATTGGTCTCAATGGGTGAGGCTAGCAAGCTTTCAGTTCAATCACAGATTCAATCAATTGGGTCAAATCTATTAACTATATCTCCAGGGGCACAAACAAGTGGTGGCGTTCGTGGTGCACAAGGTGGTGCTACAACACTAACAAACGATGACGCCGAAGCAATAAAAACTTCTGCTGAGGTAACCACTGTAAAAAGTGTTTCACCAGAATACTCTAGCCGTGCCCAAGTTATAGCGGGAAGAAACAATACAAATAGCCAGATTGTAGGTGTTGAGCCTGCCTATGTTGATGTCAGAAAGATAGAGGTAACAGCTGGTTCTTTTATTACTGACTCACAATTAACAAGGAACTCCAAAGTAGCCGTATTAGGACCATCTGTAGCTGAAGATCTATTTGGAGAGGGTGTTAATCCCATCGATCAGAAAATAAAAATTAACGGCAATGAGTTTCAAGTAATTGGTATTACTAAATCAAAAGGTGGAAGTGGGCCAACTAGCACTGATGACTATATTTTTGTGCCACTCACTACTGCTCAAAAACAACTTTTCGGTGCTAAGCATCTGACATCAATTGCTTTGGAAGCTACAAGTGAAAACGTGATGACTCGTGCTCAAAACCAAGTGGGCTATTTACTTTTAGCGAGGCATGGATTTTCAGATCCAAGTGAAGCTGATTTTAGAATTAGCTCTCAGGAAGATTTGCTAGAAACAATCACTTCAGTTACAGGGACATTTACTACCCTTTTAAGTGGTGTGGCTGCTATTTCCTTGTTGGTTGGTGGTATTGGCATTATGAATATCATGTTGATGTCTGTTACTGAAAGAACTAGAGAAATTGGTTTAAGAAAAGCTTTGGGTGCAAAGAAAAAATCTATCATTCAACAATTTTTAATAGAGTCAATAATTCTCACTTTTACTGGTGGTGTAATTGGTGTTGTGCTCGGTATTGCAGGTTTTTATGTATATGCTCAAGTAAATGGGTCGCAATTTGTGGTGACCGCTGAATCTGTAGTATTAGCGTTCTCAGTATCTGTAGGTATCGGAATCTTGTTTGGTTGGTATCCAGCTAATCAAGCAGCCAACCTACAACCTATCGATGCACTTAAATATGAATAAAAAAATAGTACTAAAAGGAGGTACAAAGGTATGAAAAATAATATGATGATGGTGGTTGTAGTCGCCATAGTCGCCGGCGGTGCTGGTTTCTTCGGTGGCATGCAATACCAAAAAGCTAATGCCATACCAACTAGATCTGCTGGCATGAACGGTCAGTTCCAACCACCAACAAATGGTCAAGCAAGACCAGAAGGATTTGCTGGTGGCAGAAATGGCACTGGATCAGGTGGAGGTTTCAGACCTGTTAGCGGTGAAGTGTTGAGTGTAGATGGTGAAACAATCACTGTTAAGACACAGGAAGGTGACAGCAAAATAGTTGTCTATTCAGGCTCTACAAATATCAACAAAACTTCTGAGGGATCATCTTCTGATCTTACTGTCGGTGAAAATGTGATGGTTATTGGCACAGAAGATAGTAATGGGACAGTCACAGCCCAAACAATTTCTATTGGAGGCAGTGACCTCTTTAGAGGAACTCCAGGTGGACAACCACCAGTTGCAAACTAATTAAATAGTTTTTAGAAGAACACCAAGTGGTACGTGGAAACATATTGCTACTTGGTGTTTTATTTTTTATAGTTCGGATAAAATCCCACAGGGGGAGCTACAAAATATCTTATCCGAACCTCATAGACTTGCCCTAAAAGGCAGGTCTTTTTTGTTGTAGAATTGCCGAAGGAGAAACCTCATTTGGAAACACTCAGACATGAATCCCACTATTAAGCACCTAGACTACACCTACAAAAAACCAGACACAGATATCTGGGTGCTTAATACAAGCGATATTCCTGTCAGTAATGAATCAATCCATGATATACAACTTGTTCATCTAGCACCTGAGAGTGTCGGTGGAAATCATAAACACCCTCGTACAGAATGGTTCATTGGCATTGGGGATCTTTTATTCATCTGGCTTGATGATGAAGGTAACACTCATCAGGAACATATGCATCCTGATGGTCAAATCATTCTGATTACAGTTCCGCCATATTTACCTCATGCAGTAGCAAACGTATCACCAGATAAAGTCGGTATCCTGTACGAAATGGCTGATGGGAAGATGAAAGATGTAGAGGCAGTCAAAGTATATGAATGATAAAGAAGTTTTACGCCAAATAAAAAAAATTTATTACATCGAAATATCAGATGGTTTTAGCCACCTATGGTGAACATCCTTGGATCGCAACTTTATATTATTCTTCCGATGAGGAGCTAAATGTATATTTCTTGAGTAACCCAGAAACGCTGCATTGTAAACAGATTGTAGAAAATCCACATGTTGCGCTAAGTATTGCTGATTCACCACAAGAACCTTCCTCTAAGAAAAAAGGTATACAAATTTATGGCTTAGCGGAACAAATTTCAGATTAACAGAAAATCATTCACGCCCTATCTCTTTGGAGAAAAACACTCAATGTAACCAGTGAAGCATATACATATGAAGGGATGATGAAGAAGCTAATAGACGGCAGAATGTACAAAGTTACACCCAAAAAAATCAAGTTCTTCAATCAAGAAATTTGGGAGGAGGGCGAAGAGCCTTTTATTGAATTATGAAAAACGCCATTGTCACAGGAGCAAGTACAGGAATAGGGAGAGCTACCGCCATCAAAATGGCAGAAGCTGGCTATCACGTTTTTCTTGTGGCTCGAACGAAAGAGAAACTTGAAGAAACTGCCAGTTTGATAAAAGAAAAAGGCGGAACATCAACCGTTGTACCAACTGATCTTAGCGATTTGGACCAAGTAAATACTTTGATTCAATCAATGCAAGACCAAGCAGAATCAATTGATGCCATTATCAACATTGCTGGCATCTGGCATGGTAAAGACGAAGTATTTGCAGGAACCGATTACCAAGACTTTGACCAACAAGTAATTTTGGACACCTATACCGTAGGTTTCACTGTTCCTTCACTGTTAATTCATGGTTTGCTGCCAAAAATGGGACCAAAGTCTAAGATTGTGAATCTATCAGGAACATTTGAAAACGGTGGGAAAGGTTGGCTGCCATATTACGCCTCAAAGCGAGCTTTGGAGGATCTTACAGTTGGCTTGTCACAAGAACTGGAAGATAGGAACATTCAAGTGAATGCAGTTTCTCCTTCTGATACCGCCACCGAGGCGTATGCCAAGTATTTTCCTCAGTACATGGATGAAGCAATTAGCCCTGAAAAGATAGCTGAACAAATTGTTATGCTTTGTCGAGAAGATAACACGACAACAGGAAAAGTATTTGTAATGAAGCAAGGCAAAGAGCCATTTGAAAGGTTTCATTACTAAGGAAATATTTATGACGCAACCAAAGGCAAGAAAAGACCATATCGGCGTAGGCGTTGGAGCACTTATTTTCAACGATGAGGGTCATTTGTTGCTCACACTCAGAGGAGAAAAGGCCAAAAACGAGCGAGGTAAGTGGGAAATACCAGGTGGTGCAGTTGAGTTTGGAGAAACTATTGAACAGGCTCTCAAACGAGAAATCAAAGAAGAGTTGGATATTGAGATTGAAGTGACAGAAATGTTGCAGCTTTGTGACCATATTATTCCTGATGAAGATCAACATTGGGTGTCACCTACTTATATTTGTAAGATCATTGATGGTGAACCCAGGAATCTAGAACCTGGAAAGTGTGATGAAATCGGATGGTTTAGTTTAGAGGATGCTGAAAAGCTTCCATTATCTATAGTAACTAAACATGACATTGCCATTCTCAAAAAAAGAGAGCATCAAGAAAATATTGGCTGTGCAGTCATAGTCCAGGATAGAGATGGCAAGGTCCTTTTGGGAAAAAGAAAGAATGCTTACAGATCTGGTATGTATGGTTTACCAGGTGGCAGAATAGACCGTGATGAGAAAGCAATTGCTGCTGCTAAAAGAGAACTTCTCGAAGAAACTGGCCTAAAAGCTAAATCTCTTGAATATGTAGGGGTCATTAAAGAATGGCAAGACAGCTATAACTTTATCCACTTTATGTATCTTTGTAATGATTGGGAAGGCAACGTTCAACTTGTAGAGCCAGAAAAATGTGAGAGCTGGGAGTGGTTTGATTTAGATAATTTACCAGAAGATGTGTTGCCTGGGCATTTTCAGGGAATTGAATTATTAATAAGTGAAAGTGGAATGATTGATGTCTAATATATGGTACTCACTTTATTGCACTCCCAGCAAAAGTACGAAAACAAGAACACTGCGAACCAGGTGATGCTATTGAAGTAAGCTTTGTACTCAGAAATCGATAGTCAGTGCCACAGAACTGACACTCGAACTTATAAAAAGTTTACATTAAAGATTACATTCTATTTTCTGTGTTTACATTGTGTATATACTATGGTTACTAGTGTTTACACTACTGTTGACAGTACTCTATTGATAGTTTACATTAGAGGTTACATTAATAAAAAAATTGTTTACATTAGAGGTTGCAATATGACATTAAAACAAATAATCCTAGATTTAGCGAAAAATAAGAAAAAAATTCAGACATCATATATTCAAGAGGAAACAAAAAACGAATATACGAGACAATACATTGTCAAAAATCTCCGGGAACTTACACAAGATGGGAAGTTGGCTCGATTTAGTGCTGGAGCGGGTACATTTTACACATTACCGAAGAATGTTATGAGTCTCAGTAATAGAATGACTAAGAGACTTGAAAACAGAAATCTAGATGAAACTGAAGTCTATTTTGATTTTGAGAAAAAACTTCATCTTAAAGAAACATTAGACGAAAATGTATACTCCATCTTTACGTATGCATTTTCGGAGATGCTGAATAATGCTATTGAACACTCTCAGTCAGATAGAATAAAAATTACGTACTTTGATGACAAAGAGAATCTCTCATTTGTTATTAGAGACTATGGAATTGGGGTCTTTAAAAATGTAATGGAAAATCATAAGTTACGATCAGAAATAGAAGCAATTCAGGATATTTTAAAAGGGAAAACAACAACAGCTCCTCAAGCACATTCAGGTCAGGGTATTTTCTTTACTTCCAAAATTGCTGACCTTTTCATATTGGAAAGCTATGATTACAGACTCAGAATAGATAACTCAATACCCGATGTTTTCATTGAAAAACTTTCTCAGAAAATTCAAGGAACAAAAGTGACGTTCACTATTAAAGCAAAGTCAACGAAACATTTAAGTGATATTTTCAGAGATTATCAAACAGATCCAGAAGGGTATGACTTTGATAAAACGAAAATCCAAGTCAAACTCTACACAATGGGAACAGTATATGTCTCTCGTTCACAGGCAAGAAGAATTTTAGCAGGCCTTGAAAAGTACCGTCACATTGTACTAGATTTTCAAAAAGTCCCTACCGTGGGACAAGCATTTGCTGATGAAATCTTTCGAGTATTTAAATCTCGAGAACCAGAAATAGTAATTGAACCCATAAATATGAACGAAACAGTAGAGTTCATGATAAAGAGAGTGGATGATGTCTAAATAAAGCAATCCCTCATTTCGTCCATATTAGTTCCGAGCAAGATCTTTGATATATCAATTTTTTATGCAGTTCAACCACGCAATACTTTTGATTTCGTTTTGTTGGACAAATTTCCTTATAACCGAATGTACATGAGAATGCTACGCTACACACATGCGTCCTCCCACACAACCGAATCGAGCAGAGTGGTACTGGCTGCGGGTTTCTCGGCCGCGATTTTGGCTCTATTTGCTCGGTCCATCGCTGGTTGGAGTCGTCGCTGCAACAGACACCTGGCAGGTATGGCTCAATCCGGTGGTCTGGTTTTGGCTCCTGTTTTTTACCTGGCCGGCAAATGTCTTTCTCTATGGAGTAAATGACTTATTTGACCAAGACACCGACGCGCATAACACCAAAAAACACACCTACGAAACTCGCTTTGCCACTCGTCGTTCTCGGCAGATGCAGCGTTTGCTAGCCGTGATTGCCCTTGCCGGCTTGGGCGCTGGTTTCGGGCTGCTTCCTCTGAACAGTTGGCTCATATTGGGAGCGTGGTTCGTGCTGAGCTGGACCTACTCAGCTCCACCGCTGCGCTGGAAGTCACGCCCTTTTCTGGATGCCTACTCGAATGGACTGTATATCCTTCCCGCTGTACTCGTCTTTGTCTGGCTTTCTGGCAGCTGGCCACCGGCCTGGGCCATCCTCGCTGGCTGGTGCTGGAGCGTGGGCATGCACACGTTTTCTGCCATTCCCGACATTGCCGCTGACCAAGCAGGCGGAGTGCACACCACGGCTACCGTTTTGGGTCGCGGTCGGGCACTCTTATGGGTGGCTGGCCACTGGCTCGTTGCCATTGGCTTAGCCAGCACCGGTTTGCAGTGGTGGGCGGGGCTCGGTGTACTGTATCCGGCAGTGGCCCTGTATCTGTGGTTTCGACCAAAAGAATCCGTGTTCTCTTGGTATGTGTGGTTTCCTTATATAAACGCAGTTTTGGGCATGGCCCTATTCTGGTGGGTCTATGCGCAGTAATACCGCTGCTGCTGTATCGGTTATTATTCCAACGCTGAATGAGTCAGGCACGATCGGGTGCTTGCTCGCCGACCTCGCGCAGCAAACCTTGGCACCCACAGAAATACTGGTTATCGATGGCGGATCAACCGACACCACCGTGGCCGAAGTAGAATCATTGGCTGAACACTCCCCATCACTGCCGGTGCGCATCATACACAGTGCTCGTGGCGTGGGGCACCAACGCAATGTTGGTGGGCACCAAGCCAAAGGAAAGTGGTTGTACTTTTTTGATGCTGATGTGCGGGTGCCCCCGGAATTCATAGAAAAATCGCAGCGTTTACTCGAGGCGCGCAATCTAGAATCGGCGTGTCCCCGCTACTGGCCGTGGCATTCTTTTGTGTGGACTCAGGCTTTCTTTGCCGTGGCAAACTTTGTTTTTTGGATTGGCCAGCGCCGCTATCCCGCTGGAGTTGGTGCCTGCATTCTCATGCAGCGCACCGTTTTTGCGAGTATTGGTGGATTCCGTCCGGAACTCCTCGTCGATGACTTGGATGGTATTTATCGCATGGGCAAAGCGAGCCGGTTTGCAATTCTCCCAATTTCGGTGTGGGTCTCGGACCGCCGCTTCCGCGAAGAAGGATTTTGGACAGTTATCTGGAAATATTGGCAAATAAGTGGAGCGTTTGTGCGCGGCAATTTGGCCAAAACAAATACCATCGAGTACCGTTTTGGCGAACACGACACAACCCCAAAAAAGAGTGAACCGCCTACATTCTAAGACGATCTCGCACCAAATGACCAGAAATCACAGAAGTGGGCACCCCAATTCCGGGCACTGTATTTGCGCCAGAAAAGAGGAGATTGGCCACTTTTTTACTCTTGTTGGCCGGTCGCCAAATGGCACTCTGGAAAAACGTATGCGCGAGTCCACCCAAGGCGTTGCCGGCATAGCTGTTGTAGCGCTCAGCAAAGTCAGTGATCGAGAAAATTTCCTTCACAACAATATTTTCCTTGAGCTTTATGTCGAGTTTGGCTTCTAAAAAGTCCAGGATGAAGTTGGCGTAGTGTTCGCGCCACATGTCGTTTTCTTCGAGTCCGGGAGCAATTGGCACTAAAACCATGAGATTTTCATGACCTTTGGGCGCTACTGAGGGATCAGTCGCCGAAGTTTTGTTGATATACACCGACGGTTCCTGCGGCCAACGTGGGTGGTCGAAAACATCGGCAAAATGTTTTTGCCAGTCAGTACCGAAATAGAGGGTGTGGTGCTGCAGTTTGGGTAACTTGCCTTTCACACCCAAATACAGCAAGAATGCGGAAGGTGTGAGGGTTTTCTTTTGCCAGTGCTTGCGGGGAATCGTGCGCAGCGACTGCTCAGAAAGCAGATCTTCGGTATGGACGTAGTCCGCGTTGGAAACCACATAATCAGCTGTGTATTTTGTATCGCCGCAATGAACGGTATGAATGCGGCCATCTTCTACTTCGAGAGAGGTAACCGGCGAGTTATACACAAACTCGACTCCTTGCTCCTGGGCGACTTGTTCCATGGCTTTCACCACACCAAACAGACCACCCTCTGGGTACCACACCCCTAAGCCCATGTCGACATACCCCATCATGCTGAAGAGAGCGGGTGCATTTTGCGGCGAACAGCCCAAAAACACTAAGTTGTACTCAATAATTTGCTGCAGTTTGTGGTGCGAGAAAAATTTCTTGACATAGCGGTGCATGGGTTCGAGAACACCAACATGAGGCGAGTTCTTGATCAGCTCCCAGTTATTGGCTAAATCGAAAATCGAGTCCATGTTGCGGTACAAAATACTGTCCATGGCAATGCGGTACTTGAGCTCACCTTCACGCAGGTACTGTCGCAGCTTTTTGGCGGCCCCTTTTTCGTAGGACTCAAACAGCGCTTCATCTTCTTTTTGGTCGCCAGTAATATCGGCATGTGTGCCATCACCAAAGACCACTCGGTACTGCGGGTGTAAGGGCTGAATCGAGTAATAATCGGACGGCTTTTTGCCAAACTCAGCAAAAAACCGATCAAACACTTCAGGCATCATGTACCATGAGGGGCCCATATCAAACGTAAAACCGTCGCGCTTGATCTGTCCCGCCCGACCACCTGGCTGTGAATTTTTCTCAAGCACGGTCACACGGTGCCCATCTTTGGCCAACAAGGCCGCCGCCGAAAGCCCTCCAAATCCCGCTCCAATAACAATGACAGATTTTTGCGACGAATGTGACATAGAGTTCCTTTGCATTTAAACAATGAGGCGTACGCATCTGTATCGTATCACTTGGGGAGGGGAGAGAGTACATTGAGAAAGTTTTCTGGTACACTTTTTCAAAGACTACAAACAGAAAGGTCCCATGTCAAAATACATCGACGGATTTGTCCTGGTAGTTCCCAAGGAAAAATCTGAAGCCTACAAACAAATGGCCGAGGGTGGTCGCGATTCGTGGATGAAGCATGGCGCTTTGGCATACTACGAGTGTCGTGGTGAAGACATGGCTCCTCAGGTGATGGGAGACGAAAAAACTCGCTCCTTCCCAAAAATGGTCAGTGCCGGCAGCGACGAGACAGTCTGGTTTTCCTTTATCGTGTTTAAGTCTAAAGAGCACCGCGACGAAGTCAATGCCAAAGTGATGGCCGAGATGGCAGAGAGTGCCGAAGAGTTCGAACAGTATGAGATGCCCTTCGAAATGAAAAAAATGGCCTATGGCGGATTTGCGGTAGAGGTAGAAGGGTAGGCGGAATAGTTAGAAGCCGAACACTACTTTAATTTAAAACCACAATCCCAGCATTCAACGCAGCGGCAAAGCTCACCCAAAACAAATAGGGCAGCAATATGGCGGCCGCCATGCGAGAAACACGGTATATTTTCAGCATGGCCATAATAATGGCTGCCCAGAGAGCGCTCATCACCAGCAGCGCCAGTAGGGGCGAGCGCAAACCAAAGAAAATCGGCGTCCAGAGAAAATTCAATCCAAGTTGCAAGAGAAAATAATTCCGAGCGGTACGAACAGATTTCTTTGTCCAACCTTGTCGCCAGAGCAAGTAAAAAGACACACCCATCAAAAAATAGAGCAGGGTCCATACTGGTCCAAAAAGCCAATTTGGCGGCGCAAAAAATGGCTTATTGAGCGTTGCATACCAGGTCGGAATCGCTGAGACCGTAAAGACGCTACCTATGATTCCCACCAACTCACACACCACAACAGAAAAAATGAGCTTGGACAGGTCTTTCATGTACATATAGTATGGAGGACAGAAAAGCAAAACACAATTAAGACTGAGTAAGAAGCAATGACCCCACACATCTCCATCATCACGCTCGGCGTCAAAGACGTTGCCGCCTCGACCGAGTTTTACGAAAAACTCGGCTTCCCGGTAGAGCCAAGCGGGAAAATTACGTTCATTACCACTTCGCCAACCAGTAAACTGGCGCTCTACGGACTGCAGGACCTGGCCCAAGACGCAGGAGTAGAAGCCCAAACCGGATCGTTTTCTGGAATCACTCTGGCGCATAATGTGGTCTCCAAAGAACAGGTTGATGCTGTTATTGAAGAAGCGCGAAACATAGGCGCCCGCATCACCGACGAACCACATGAGCGCGAGTGGGGCGGCTACTCAGGTTATTTCCAAGACCCTGACGGCTACCTCTGGGAAATTGGCTTCAATCCGTTTGATCCGGAGATAGCGGTGGATGAGGGGAAACCTAGGGAAAAACAGTCTTCTACTGACCCAAACTCGTAAACACACCTACTGCCAGCTCAGCCCAAATCAAAAGCAAGACCAGCGCAAATCCAATTCCAACCACAACACGGTACTTGGGTTTCGTTTTTCTTGCTGTGAACACAAACGCAGAGCCAGTACCAAATAACAAACCACCCATAACCAGAAAATCAAAACTCGTCCAACGTATTTGTTGTGTGAGCTGCATAGCGACGAAAGGAACAAGTAACACAACAGCAGTTGCGAGTACCATCCAGGCGAAGATTCGGTTGCTCTGGAGAATATCAGTAGGTTTCTTGGTCATTTCGGTACCTCACAGTTGTGTTGGTTGGGTTTATGATACCACTAGAAAGATTCTGTGACTGATACTTTTTACAGAAAAAATAACTCTGCTATAGTATGAAAAAGACAAGCATGAAAGGTAGACATGGATGAATACTCACTTGAAAGTTTTTCCCAATACGATGCAACACGTCCGGCTGAAGTAATAAACAGCACTAGCCATGATAGCGCAAAAAAATGGGCGAGGAAGGCATCCTTTATGCAACTCGGATACGCTTTAGATTTTTACAAAGAAGATCATTCTTTAACTCCGGAACAAATAGAAACTATTGATGCTTTTAATAACCATGTTTTCGGCGATGAGTTCAAGAACAAAACCCTCACGGAAAAAAAGGATATTGAACTTGCCTTGAACACATTAGAGTCACTTGGTATTGATGTATCAAAGCAGAAGAAACAGCTCAAGACTTGGGACTAATCACTTTCTTACACTTTAGGGAGTGGAGGAGTCCTCAAATAAACTCCACTCCCTCCTGTAACTGAATAAGCACCGCCAACAACTGATTCTCTGAGAGGGTCAAGCCAGCAATCTCCAGAGGTTTCGCCGCATCTACCAACTCGGCCAGCTCCTGCTTTCGAATCACCTCCAACAAATCTTTATGAATATAGTGATCCCGCGCCATGGCCACGGTGTTGCCGAGTTCGTCGGCCACCGCTTGGTAGATGTCTTGCAGAGACAATTTTGCGTCTTTCTTTTCTTCGCGTAACGCCGTTTTGAAGGCGACCACAGTTCCCGCCCAAGTGCGAAAATCTTTGGCCGTAATCCGAAAACCAGCTATTTCTTGCAGCGCGACATTCACATCACTTGAGGTAACAGACTGTTCCTCACCGTCGTCATCAAAGTAGCTAAACAGAAATGATCCTTCTTCATCATTGAGTTGCCGGATGACTCGCATAAGCGGCTTGCTGGTCAAAACAACTTCGTGCGCCTTGCCAGACTTGCCAACGAAGTCGAGCGTGATCTTGTCTGCTGATACCGCCACGTTGTCATTGCTCAGTGTGGTCGCGCCATACGAATCATTCGCTTCGAGATACTGGCGATTCCCAATTCGAATATGCGTTTTATCAATGAGACCGATAACCGCTGCAATCAACAGCTCGCGCGACAACTCGTCTTGGCCAATCACACGCGAAACATACCGACGAATCTTCGGCAAGCTCTGCCCAAATGGAATCAGACGATAGTGGTTCAAATGATCGCGAAACTCGCGCCACTTTGGATGATACAGATACTGCTTCCGCCCAGCGTCATCCTGGCCAGTGGCCAAAATATGGGCCTTCTCATTTTTAGAGATCCAGACATCTTTCCACGCTGGGGGAATCGCTAACGACTCGATCCACGCGCGCGTCTTTCCTTGCGCGGTATTTCCACGCGCATCTTGGTAACTGAATCCTGTGCCTTGCACCTGGCGCGTCCAGCCTGGTGCCTCGGCGCTGACATACTCTAAACCAGCCTGGCGAGCACAGTACTCGGTGTCGGTGTAGAGCTTGATGACGTGATCGATCACCTCAAAAGTGTAGCATGGAAAAAGGTTGATGAAGTAAGAAGAAAGTAATAAAAAAAGCAGCTGGTATACTCAGAGTACACCCACAAGAACCGAAAGGTCTCCTCATGCCCAAAGGAAACGGAAAATCCATCCCCAAAGTCAAAATCGACTTGGAGCCATCAAAAGACCAAGTATCTGAACTCTTCCAAACTCTGCAAGAGAGATTTGAAGCCAACATGTCGCGCCACAAGGGGCTGAAGTGGGAAACCATCCAAGCCAAACTGGAAAAAAAACCTAAAAAAATTGCCACGCTCTTTGCCATGGAAAGTACTGGCGGAGAACCCGATGTCATCGCCTACGACAAGAAAGCGGACGAGTACACCTTCTGCGACTGCTCTGAACAATCTCCGGACCGCCGCAGCATCTGCTATGACGGAGCAGGCGAAAAGGCCCGCCAGAAAAAGGGTGTCCATCCAGGCGGCAATGCCGTGGACCTGGCAGAGAAAATGGGCGTAGAGTTGCTCAACAAAGAACAGTACCGCACCTTGCAAGAACTCGGCGAGTTTGACACCACAACATCAAGCTGGCTGAAAACACCTCAAAAAATCCGCGACCTCGGTGGTGCCATCTTCGGCGACCGCCGTTACGATACTGTTTTTGTGTATCACAATGGAGCAGAGTCGTTTTACGCTGCGCGTGGGTTTCGGGGTATACTTAAAATATAAGATAACGAGTAACAAAACTCTACAATGCAAACAGAACAAGATAAACCGGAGACTTTTCTGCCTACAGAAAAAGTACATAAAGAAATTATGCAAGCAGTACGTCGCTTGCAGAATATTCAAAATACATATATTCAAGCAGCAAGAGAGCTCAGACAACAATACGGAATAAATAACAGAGCGTGTGGACCAAGTTCTTTTTCTCTAGCAGTTGTCATTCAAGAACATTTCCGTACACAGAATATCGAGCTTCCAATAGATGCTTCCATTACGAAAATTTCTTATCCTCAAAATGGTATATATATCATGTTTGGAACTGAAAAGGAGGGATTCGAATGGATTGATCATGCATGGGTAGAGGGATCAAGTTCTTTGCGTTTCGCATACATCTGACCGCTATTCCGCTCAGGCTTCTTTTCAAGCAGCTGTCGTAACCACTGATCACATAGAGATGCTTTATGAACGATTCGGTTTCAGACTTGCCAAAAATCTCGAACAACTGAGAGAATTCACAGGTTTACCATTAGAAATAATAGACCAACTTACTCAAATAATTACCGAAATAAAGAGTGGTGAATTTCCTGATAACTACAATGATTACGTACAAATCTTGCTTGAACATATTTACCAATCGGACCAACATCGCACATGAAATACGCCTTCTTCGACGTCGACAACACTCTCTACCAGGGCTACTCCGCGTCGGAACTCATTCACACCGTTGCGGACACCTTTGCCAGGCCTGAACTCACCAAGCAACATAGCCAAGTGGTCGAAGATTACTTTCAACACAAAACCAGCTACAACGCCATGTCCCAAGTCGTCTTAGATCTGGCTTCAGAAGCCGTGAGCGGCATGAATCCGCAAGAGGTCCAGGCACTGGTCCGCGAGATGCTCCAGCAAAAACCAACCCTCTTCGCCGCCTGGGTAAGAGAAGTCATGGACTACCTCAACGCCGAAAGCTATCGCACCGTTTTGGTCTCGGGTGGTCCGGATGTGGTTATTCAGGAGCTGGCGCGCCTAGTGGGTTCAGACGAGTGGTACGCCACCGAAATTACCATGGACCAAGGTGTGTACACCGGCCAAAAAACGAAGATCCTCAACGAATTAGCCAAAGCTGAGCTCATTACCTCACTCCTTGCCAAACAGTCTCCCACCCGTACCATCGCCTTTGGCGACAGCCCTGGAGACGTGCCCATGCTTGAACTAGCCGACACCGCGTTTGTGGCCAAGAGTGATCACCATCCCGAAATGCTAAGGTACGCGCAAGAGAGAAACTGGACGGTTTTTGAGACAGCGGAAGAGGTTATTACCAAAGTCAAAATACTTTAAAAAGCCTACTTTACTGAATCAGTAACTGACCACATTACTTTGAAGTATTTTGGCAAGCATGCCGCGTTTTTTTGAAGCAATTGGTCGAGCCGCACAGGGCTAGATGTGTAATCCTGTATCCCATTTGAAGAAAGTGCTACTATATCTGGTATCGCTATGAAAAAAATGCGCGCTACTTTTGATAGACACTGCTTTGTCATCGTCTCGACTATTGCCATTCTTACTATTGAAATCATTCTGGCCACAATTCTCATCCGTGGAAGCGTATACCGTCTGCAGACCATGGCCCAAGAAAGACTGGAAGCCGATGCTGACCGCTTTTTCACACGAACAGGTGAGCAGTTTAATGCCGGAAGGAACACTTTGCGTGCCTTGCATGGACTCTATGCAGGCAGCAGGTTTGTGGGTCGCGCAGAGTTCAGCAATTTTTTGGAAATTTCTCAGTTTTTTGAGTCATACCCAGGTTTTACTGCTGTTGCCTATGTGCCACAAGTCACAGCTGATAAACTCACTGAGTTTGAGGAGTCCGTTCGTACTGATACGAGTTTGCGCTCTGAAGGCTACCCGAACTTCCAGGTAACTCCTGCGGGAAAAAGAGAAGTATACTGGCCCGTAACCTACATTGCTCCTGAAGCAGAAAATGAATCACTACTCGGCGTTGACCAGGCTTCAGAGGAGTTTCGTGCCAAAAACATCGCCCAAGCCAGAGATACTGGAGATATTGCTGTTTCCAATATTCTCCAACTCCAGCAAGGGGGCACAGGCATCATTGTGGTAGAACCACTCTATGCTAGCCCAAATATTCCATCCACGGTTGAGGAAAGAAGAGAAAAATTTCTGGGAACAGTAGCAACTTCTATTCAATCGAATCAGTTCTTCCAGCCAATATTTGAACAAACTAATATTCATACTCACAACATAGATATCTTTGCCCTGACAAACTCAGATGTACGCGTGGATATTCTCAGAAAAAGTGACACTCTCACAGTCTTTGATGTTTTGTACGGAACTGTAACCACCGAACGAATTGGCCGCCCCACCGACGGCGTACTCTACAACTTTTTGTTTTCCGCACCAGCCAGCACCTTTTTGAGCCAAGACGAGAAACTGGAACCCTTTATTCTCTTCGGGTTCTTCACATTTGCAGGAATCGGAACCGTTGCAGCTATACTTATCTCGCAGCGCATGAAATTTTTGGCTGATTACCGCGAACGCTACACTTTCATTCGCACACTTTCTCATCAGCTGCGCACACCGCTGACAAAACTGAACTGGAGCCTTGAACTGCAAGATGCTCAAAAAGGCTCTGATATTTCCAACGATGCTCGAGGAAGCATCCACACTCTCAATTCTCTTGTGCAACACATGATAGCTTATCTAGACACACAAACCGAAAAAAACAACCGTATAAACAGAAAAAACATCTCAATAGCAAAGCTTTACCAGGCTGCACTTGCACGTATTCCATCGAATATCAACACTGAGCGAGTTACTCTTGCATCTCCATTACCGAAAAAAACGATTCACGTGCCAGCAGATAAGCTAGCCCTTTCACTCAGTGACATTATTGAAAATGCTTTGCTGTACTCAGATGAATCAGCACCGGTAGTGATAGATTTTGCTGTCAAAAAAAATGCTCTAGTAGTCACGATATCCGACTCGGGTATTGGGATCCCTTCAAAGGAACACTACCGCGTATTTGATGAGTTCTTCCGCGGATCAAATGCGTCACTCAAAAAAAAATGCTGGTAGCGGGGTCAGTCTCTACTTAGCCAAAAAAGTAATTAACAGCATTGGTGGGTCGATCCAATTTGAGAGTCAGGAAAATCACGGCACAACATTCACCTTGGAAATTCCTCTCAACACATGAAAAACGGCCGAAGTAATTCGGCCGTTCCCTTGTTTGTTTCGTTCAGAACTTATCGCGAAACTTGTACCGTTTCACTGTTCTCTGCATTGGGAGCAGAGACAGTCACGATATTGTTTGCATCGACAGCGACTTCATAGCCAGTATTGGTTCCGTTTCCTTCAGAAGGATCCAGTGGCATAGAAGCGAGGAAGGCAGAAAGAGTAGCTGCAAGATCAACACAGGAACCACAGCTTCCGATTTCTGTAGTAGACATGGAAGTGGTCAAACCAACAGGCAAGTCACCATCATTATCCACAATGTGCTGATGCACGGCAGTCAAAATACTATTCACGTCATTCCAACGACGAGCATTGCGAGCGTCTGCAAAACGCGTGACTGGGTCAAGTGCCACAAACACAACGGTTGCTAGGATAGAGATAATGGCGATAACGACCAGTACCTCAATGAGTGTAAAACCTTTTCGATTCATTTGGTGTAATTGTTGCTTGAAGCGCAACATGTTTCCCTTTCTTTTTATAACGCGTCTTGCCCTACAATAACTATCAGATCATATTCAGCATCAATGGGCAAGACAGAAATTTCCCGTAAATCATCTAAACCAATGGTTTCTTCTACCCAAGAGAGCATCGCTTCCATCTCTGGACGCGGCTTGAGTTGCACGGCTGTTACTTCATAGGTAAAACTCTCTGCATTGGCGGTATCGACAAGCCGTACACGCTCCTCTTGAAACTCCAACGCAACTTCTTCCGCTCTGCCAGTAACACCAGTGCCATTTTGAATGAGTACACGATACTCCTGTGGTGCCACAGTCGGCTGTGGTGTGGGGAGCGGTGGAGTGGGTTCTGGAGTTGGTGAGGGAAGAACAGGCTGCTCCAACTCGGTTGTATTTTGTATCCAGAAAGATACCTCTGGCATTTTCCCCGTTTGCCAAACATACACTCCAACAGCAATCCCTGCGACAAAGCTTACAACGAGCAGAGCCACCATAACTCGTGCAATCAAAATGGGCCAACGAATACCCTTTCGCCCATACGTGATACAGGTCTCGTCTCTCAGAGCACTTTCCACAATCGGATCCACATCAAGTAATTCAGCTTCGTGCTCTGACAAAAAAGAGCCTAAAACTTTGCCAGAAATCTTTGCCTGCTGTAAGAGTGTTTCGTAAACATATATGACTGGAACATACGCATGACCAGTAACTAACTTTTTATGTGTTCTTACGCCATACAAAAAAACATCTTTGTCAGAAAATTCTTCTGGAATGCGCGTGCGTAATTCTTCATAGACCGTTTCATTCAGATCTTGATTGCCTTCGGTTATGTTCACGCTAAATTCAGATCGGTAGACTACTGAGTCATCGAGCACCACACTCACTCGTTTCGCAGAAGTAATCTGAAGCAACCCTTCTAAAACTTCTGCCAACGAATCATCATCCCATGCAGCCGTAAAATGTGTGTCTATTCTGACGCGTCCAGATCGACCATGCACCGAGTAGAGTGACACTGTCGAACGAGCTACGTACAACACATACGCTACTTGTTGTGACATTAAGCGAATCATGTTTCCTTTTGTTCTGCAAAGTACTGTTCAACCCGACTCACCACTGAATCTAAGCTGACATCACTTTTAATGATAATATCTTCTACAGTAGCAGATTTCTGGTCCGTTGGGAAATTAGTGAGAATGATAACCGGGATACGTTCCCTCTCTTCTTGAGACATACGATTTAAAAAGTCACACCCATCACTCCGGGGCATAAGTAGGTCGAGCAGCACCATATCTACCGTTTGGGAATCAAGCACTTGCCGACCTTCAATTCCGTCATGTGCACTTAATACGGTGTAATCTGCTTGTTCTAATTTGTACTTCACTGCTTGGAGCAACGACGGTTCATCTTCCAAAATCAAGACAGTCTTTTGGGGACTCATTCTTCCATCCATTCTGTGACCGAAACAACACTGCCTCGATCTGCTTCTACACTATGTACTGCAACATTCCCTTCAAAATTTGATTCTACCGTAAATTCCCACGCGTCACCAACCTGTGCATCGAGCGTCAAGTCACACGTGCCTTCTGGGGTGGTGAGCGAAGTCGGAAGCGACTCAGTTTCATTAATGACGAGTAACGCTTCCTCCACGCAGCTATCAGCTAAAAATCGCGTTTGTGCACCTTGTCGATAACTGAAACTGCCTTGTAGGCCATTGATCGAAAGCAGAGTAACGGAAGTCCCGAGCACTACAATCACCACTCCGATAACCAGCACCGAGGCAACCGCAGCAAACCCCGAACGCGCCGGATTCACTGGCACTCTAATTGGCTGATCGTAACTCAACGCTTCCCGCATATGACTCCGTTCTTTGCCATTCTGCTCGCCCGCCATCGTACTCAACCGTCACGCTGAAAAAAACGTGCTCCGAATTTGCTTGCGAGAAATCACTAAAATCGAAACTGGATACCGCCACACTTGAATCACTGAACTGTTCATCAAAACTCAAACTAGAACAGTCACTTCCACCGCCACCCCACGCAATTCTGGCAGTATTGTTCGTTCTATAGATCCGTACCGGAGATCGATTGGGCACACTCGAAATCAAACAAATATCATTCGCACTCGCAGAAACAATACTCTGAGCATTCCGTACCTCGTACTGTACACGCTGGGCAATATTTTGAATATTGGCAGCCACCGTAAGCTGCACATCTGATTGCTGCTGCGCTAAAACCAAATTCAGCCCTAGCAAAGTAATACTGCTCATAATGAGACTCGTGAGTGCAATATAGATCAGTAGCTCAATCAACGTAAAGCCACCCTGGGAAGTGTTATTTTTAGATGATTTGAGAGTGTTCAATACATGCATAGCTACTTTTAGTTTGGTGTAATTACCGATATCTCCGCTGAGTTGTTTGCTCCGCCAACAAATATGGCATCTTTCTCACTGGAGTAAAAAAGTCGAAAAGGTGTGTTGGGAACATCAATGCTTGCTAAAGCGGGGAGAGCAGGCAGCGCTGAAAAATCACTGGCATCGATGACTAAGAAATCTTCGGCATTGTCATCAGTCACTAGGTAAATGTAGCCATGCGCATACGAAATATCATCAACATTCGTGCCAATTTCCACAGTAGATAGCAAACTTGGTGCTGTGGGACTACTGATATCGTAAGCATAGAGTTCTGGCGCGGTGGAACTTTGCCTCCCGACTAACAAAACATCATTGCCGGCATAGAAAACAGCGGTTGCATTGGCATTATTATTGCCACTATTCATGTCGACTACCGCAGCTCGCGAATAGTCACCCGTGCTCATAATTTGTATCTCAGCATTGTTTTGGGCGCTGGTGACATAGGCGTAATCACCCACTATTTCCATCCCGGTGGCAGATCCCTGAAACTGATTGCCCGATCCTGCAATACTCGGACTCAACGGAGTAGAGATGTCAAACTCTAGAAACTCATCACCACCGGCGCGAATACCAAATAGTGAACCATTGGACACCTCAACAGCTTCCAGATTTCCGTTTGCGCTCCCAGAGTTAGCGTTCGTCAAGTTGAGAGAACCAAATCCAGCTGAGCTCAAGTTAGAGGGATCAGAAATATCAATTACTTGAAGCTCTTGAGCATCGTTGTCTGTGGCCATGTAGGCATAGTCGCCCCATATCTCAATATCATTCACCGTATCAAGCAACTGGCGCTGACAATTGGCACACAGCGAAGGTGAATTGAGTGCAGTGAAATCAATTGCTACCAATTCGGTACCGTTGGAGTTGGTGCGACCCGCAAACAAATAGTTATTCCAGTAATTCAATGCATTTACGTTTGCTGTGGCGTTGCCACTGTTTGCAGCACTCAAATCAAAATCAATCAATAGGGAGATATCTGACCAGTCACCTATGACCGCTTTCATAAAGTTCGCGAGGTAACTCACGAGCGTCACTTGCAAGGACCGCTGCGGGGTAAACTGCCAGCTCACTTCAGATTCTACCCGTACGACATCGGCGTCTTCTACACCTCCGCTAGTCACGAACTCTGTACTCCCATTTCGCTGCGCCGGCAAAACACGAATAACCCGTGTAAAACCATCCTGCGTCGTATTCGAACCTGACCATTCCCAATATCCGTTTATATCAGTTACTCCACAACCATTTGAGCAATCAGTTTGCAAAAATGGTGATGACCAACCTTGATTGCGGAGCGATCGAGCTGCTTCGAGTCCACTAGCGGCATAGAGAGTTGCCTCGGCATATTCACTATTCTGTCGATTTGTGGCAAAGCTCCCTAGCAAAGTGGCTACCCCCACCGCACCCAGCGATGCAAAAAGAGAAACAGCCACAATCACTTCAATCACCCCAAATCCGCGGCTCAAACTGTGGCACTTTTGTGTGGAAAAGTACCTCATCATGGGCTATCCACTCCTGTTACGGTTGGGGCAACATACCCACTTTCTTTATTGGCACAAAAACCAGATGAACTGACAGAACCATTGGCAGGCAATGTACTATTCCATCCTAACGATTGGGCCGTCACACTCGAACCTCCAGAAGTAAAAGTTGCATTCCAGCTTGAGTAAATGGTATAGCCGGTTCTTGAGATAGTTGCTGTCCAGCCTACTACTGGGGGAAGTGGAGGAATTAGAAAATTATCAAATCAGCACAGAATCCACTGGACCACTCAGTAGTGAAATTCAAGCTACCAGAAAGTGGATTTTGGGG
>JAJOJK010000007.1 GCA_021208605.1 Candidatus Woesebacteria bacterium
ATAACGGACAGCCTGGTCAGACGAATCAGAGCAACCCGGAAAGCAGCTCGGCAGCCAGTAGCGCTGCTGAACAAGAAACCAATCGTGAAACGCGCGACTCGGCGCAATCATGCAACAGTTTGACCCGCTTGGGTGTAGGAGACATTGCAATCGTCTCCGATGCGACGCCGGATGATCTCCCGCTACGCTCGGGACCAAGCACGTCAAATTCGATTCTGGTACAAATCCCCATTCGCACAGAGGTAACCATCATCAGCGGTCCGTTTTGCGATGGTCGTCTCGTTTGGTGGGAAACCCAGTACCGTGGATCCACGGGATGGGTAGCTGAGGTGAATGGGTATAACAACTATAACCTCATTCCGAACGGGCAGCCGTTGCCCGGCAGTGGGTCAAGTTCTAGTAGTGGTTCCAGCTCCTCAATCGGATCTTTGGGAACCTCCAGCAATAATAGCTGTGCAGGAGCGTTGACGCCGACCTTGGAAATTGGAGATCGTGGGCGTGTAACATACACAAACGGTGATCCAACAGGTATGCGCACAACCCCGCAAGGGGCGTTGATTACACGTCTGCCAGAAGGAACGGAATTTGACGTCATCGGTGGTCCACAGTGTACTGATGCCCAGAACGGGCATTTGTGGTGGGTGCAAATCGAAACTGACTCAAGTCAAGTAGGTTGGGTGCCGTTTGGTTATATTGGCACGCCGTATTGGATTGAGCCGGCGCCCGAACAAATTAGCTCAGTAACATCAAACCGCAATATCATTAGTGATAGAGTTGAACTGTCAGATGGAACAACATTCACTTTTGAATACGATGAAGATCGTCACTGGATCTTGAATGGCTCGGAGTATGTTGTATCTGAGCTGCAGAAGATTGAAGGTCGGATTGATTCAAGTTTACATGTTACTGGCCAAGTGCGCACAGTCTTCGAATATGCTGTGCCGGTCGTAGGTGATTCAGATGAAAATGTGAGAATAATTCGGGATCATTTTTGCGATGGAAATCTTCATTGCGAATTTGATATCGCCTATTTGATTGGTGACCGTCTGATGGATCTCTCCGGAGTTGGTAATATTGTCTATGGCTATTACATTGACTCCCTTGATCTGCCACTGCGCATGAGTGACGCATTAGCAGATTGGGATCAACTCATCAGTTCTCTTCGCGCTCGTGAGTATATTACTCTTCACGACAATTCAGATGATATTGCACAACGCCAAGTTGGCCGTGAGTTACGCCGCAGAGGTTTAAGCGTTGACAATCTCAGTGAAATTGCTGAAGACCTTGAGCTTCACTAAGCTCTAGCTGTGGGTGGCCGAAAGGTCACCCACTAAAAAACAACGTAACTATTATTACTAATATAAATAAATTAGATATGTTCCAATAATACCGACGATAGAATATACCAAACTATTTAACAGGTTTTTTATTTTTGAATCTCTTTTTTGTTTTTCTGAAAATATTTGAAGTGTCAGTATAGAAAAAAAACTAAGAAGAAACCAAATAATAAATATAGTTAAGTTTCCCATAAGTGTGACTACAAGATAAGTAATACCACTAACATACATACCTAATAGTAGCGAATTATGGTTCGGTATATTTTGTATTAGTGATATCAGCAGAAACCAAAAAATGTTTATTGTTACGCTTATTATAACTTTTTTTCTCATAATATTTATGGTCACATTATACTATTATGTCTTTAAAAAATCGAAGTCAATAAACCCCTCCACGAAAAAGAGACAACGCCATACACAACTGGATGAAAAATAATAAGTACAAGTAAAAAACCGAGTCCGTAAAAAAACTTTGTGTTTTTTTTCACCTATGCAAAGAGACTAATACATCTCTCACATAGTATACAATGCAGCAATATGAAATTACCTGTTTTTGTAAAGGTCTTTTTCTTTTTTGTTGTGTTCATGGTCATCATTCCTTTCATGCTTATCACGGGGATTACCGTCATTGGGCCATTCTTTTTTGCGACTGACTCCGTTCTCTCTATAGAATCTCTTTCATCATTCCGCTCTGTAGTCCGGAATATAATTGCCGGGCCAGTCTTTACGGTATTGCTGGCTGCATTGGCCGGTTTTTTGGGAGTGAGAAAGGATTTTTCAAACCAGACTCGATCGATACTTTTCGGCGTACTTCTCTTTTTTTTCTTCACTTTCCTCTTGCGAAGTGGCATAGCGTACTACGCATATATTTCTTTCGGAGTTCCCTTTAGTTGGGACTTATTACTCATTGGCTGGGGAATGAAAACGCTTTTGACAATGCTGGGTTTGGCGGTAGGATTCTTTGTCGCTCGTAGCGTATATAATAAAGAGTGATGACTGTGCGTTTAGTATCAATAGTTCGAATCTCTATTTAACTCAAAAAAACTCATGAATAGCAAAAAAGACGTACTGAAAACAATCATAATTTTTTTAGTAGCTCTAACTCTGAGAATTACTATTCTTGGCATCGTCTTCAGCTTTTTCTCTGCATTTGTAGATCAAAATTATACGGCTCTCTCTTACGTGTTTGAGGATATAGCTTACTTTATTTTTTATGCCACATTCTTAATCCCACTGGTGGATGTGCCGCTCATTATTTTTATGACTCGAAAAGAAGAAAAGACGCTTTCGCTTTGGTTGCAACGTGGAGCGATGTTGGTTGGTAATATTGTGTTGAGTCAGGCGTTTGTTGGGATATTTTTGTTGGGTGCAAATATGGTTGGGTAAGAGAGATCTATAAGATACGATCGATTATATTTTTTATTTAAAACGACGCTTCTAAAATAACATTCTCCGGGTACTCTGGAGAGTTTTCCCCGAATGGCAACGACTCCAACATATCTAGATTGAAGTTTACAACTTTGACAAACCTTTGCATCACTGGTGTATTGTCACCAATGGCTTTGATTCGAATATGAGTTGCTTCAAAATTTTTCTATAATCCCTACAATTTCTTCCATGGTTACCAAAGCAACACCGGCAGGATTTAATGCTCTGTTATCCACCATCAACGCATAGTTTTCTGCCGGGATGCTAATTTCTTCCCTATTGCCTCGTTGCGTTTTATCTGGGGTGACATATGGTTCTGGTACTACTTCTCCATCGATATACACCTGGGAATCCTGTATTCGGAGAGACTCATGTGGCAATCCAACTATTCTACTTACTGTGAGGTAATCTTCATGTGTGTATACAACAATTGTTCCCCGACTGAGGTGATCACTATTTTGCACATGCGTATACCGATAGTTTTGTAAGGAGCTTAGAGTTGGCTCCATGGCTGGGCCCTGAATAAGAATGCTATTTTTGTAAAAGAAATGAGTTAAAAAAGAAAATGTAAACAGGATGCCTAGTGTAATAATTACGAAAAGAATAATCTTTCTGAGTTTACTTGTCATTGTCTAATTGTACAGACTTCTATGATTTTTAGAATTATATTAGTGTACTAGTTTGCTAGTTTACACAAAAGAAGTCATAGTTTAAAATCGGTTCTTATCAAATGCAAGTCCAATCAATTATCTATCACTGTTCTTGGTGGCAGCTCAGCTAAATAAAGCCGGAGCTGATTGGTTGTATATTCCCTACTCATCTGTCTCCTGGCAGATTTTTTTGTAAAAAATAAATGAAAGGAAATATGCAACAAACAGAAAAAATTACATTTGAAAGATACTATAGTGTTCAATCTGCTGAAGAGTTAGGAATACTCGCACAGAGTATTGCGGAATGTGTTTCGAGTGCTTTTCAAGGTGGAGTAACAGAAAAAGACACCCGAGAGCATATAAGCGGTGACCTTATTATGGTAAACAGAAATGCTGAAAGGGTGAACGCTTTTAGTGTCATAATTTTTGCATCACCAAATGAAATTTTTACGAGTAATTCTATCTCAAATCAGAAAGGTGCTTATTTTGCGGCTGCAACAGTGCGGAAAGAATTGCAGGGTCTAGGACTTTATAAAGCAATGAATAACGAAAGAATACTGGAGGCTATGAATAGTCATGTGCCCCTAATTTTTACGCGTACTCAGAATCCACGTGTCCAAGCGGGGATAGAAGCTGTGTTGAGCGATTATGAGGCAAGTGGATATATAGCATCTTACTCAACAAAGAGAATGAAAGTTTCTGGTGCCTATGGTCAAATGCTTACAAAAGAAAAACCGTTTTCAGATTCAGTAACCTTTAGTGATCTTGATTTAGAAGCTGGAGATGCTTACATTTTGCTTTTTCATATTAAATACCCAACTAGAAACAGATAATCATGAATAGAAATATACAATTTGTTACTGCTCTCCATGGAAATGAATACATGCCAACTCTGGCAATAGCCAGCCTTGGTCTTCCACAGACTATAGGGAATCCTAAGGCATTAGCCGTTGGAAAAAGGTTTATTGATGCAGATCTGAATGGTGTCTTTGGCACTCACGGTGAAGGGTATGAATATACACGCGCATCAGAGCTATTACAGTCTATCGAAACATCAACTCCAGTGATTGATTTTCATACATTTTCGGCTGAAAGTGATCCCTTTGCTATCTTTGTTGATGCTCATCAGTTCGAATTAGCGAAGAAGACTGGAATAAAAAAGTTAATTTATATGAAGAATAACTTTAAGAAAGGGAGAGCCCTCATAAATCATGTGACAGGGGTGTCTGTTGAGGTTGGAACGCATACAAGTCCTCAATCTTTTGAAGTAACGCAGCAAATTGTCAAGAATGTTCTTAATGAGAATAGTATGAATCATGATGTTGAAATATTTGAGGTTTATGACACGATAACTCAGCCAGGGGATTATGTTAATTTTCAAGAATATAACAATGAATTTTATCCTGTTCTGGCCGGTCCTAATCCATATAATTTTTATGGATTAAAGGCAAGACGAATCAGTAGTTACGACTTGCCTCAGTGAGTAATAAATTTCTTAGTACTCCTTTACTGATATACTAGGCGCTATGAGTGAAAAGCAATACTTAGCTGAATTCATTAAGCAATTGCGCTTATATGATGATGAATCATCTTTGCGTTCATTTTTGGAAGCTATATTAACTCCTAAAGAGCTTGAAGAAATTCCAAAGCGATTACAAATCGTTAAAATGCTAAAACAAGGGATTCCACAACGAGAGATTTCAGAAAATTTAGGAGTTGGGATCGCCACGGTGACTCGTGGTTCAAAAGAAGTCAATAAAGGTAACTTTCAAGATATTGCATAAAGAATCACTTGTCATGTTATATCTAGTTCTTTTTCTTTCTGATATCACCGTACTTACTCTTTTGTATGATGTGTTGGTGAAGTAGAATATTGAGGATGTTTCAATATTTTGCAAATAAATGGAAACGTTTTCAGCCAACGCTGTGGACTATTCTATTCAGTTTCGATATATACCTACTTTTGCATATTTTTACATGGGGAGAAACTTCATCAATTCCAACAATTGATTTCTATTTAGCATTTATCGTTCCACTTTTTTGCCGATAGTGTTTTCGATAGGGTACGCTTGGATCACGGCTTCTCGCCGTTGGTGGGGTCAAATGGGAATGACTTTTCTATTCACCGTTTTGAGCGTTTCGTTTGTAAGCATTGTCTACACTGCTGTTATTTTCGATGCTTGTTTTCATCAGCTTCCGGCAGCACTTGGATGCGATTCTGATCCATTTCCACTGATGGGTCTACCAATGCTTTTTGGATTTATTGGTATTGTTTCTACAGTGTTTATATCACCAGTTATCTCACTGATAGTGCGTAGCGTTTATAAACTTGGTTCTTTGGCTTTTGTGCGAAATATTTTAGAAAAAATGAAAATTGCTACAAAGCACTGGCTCGTAGTTAAAGTGGCGGTGTTGGGTGCTTTTATTCTCTTGTTTGGAGCTTTCAGTTGGCATCGTGCACAATGGGAAACCCATTTTAGTGCGCGCACTAAAATTAGGCTATCCTACCCAGATCAAATGGGACTTTTATATTCTCATAGTTATTGGAATGTGAGTGATATCGGAGTTGATAATATTTGGTTTACAGGAGCCAGCCAGATCACTTCAGGTTTGAAGGGCGCGTCTGTAAGTGTATATCCAATCGAAAAGATGAGTTTTAAAAACGGTGCGATTTTGCGAGTACTGTTCCCAAGTGTACATACAGAAGGCTCTGGTTTCGATAAAATGGAGTTAGCAGACATTCAGACTCTGAACATGATAGAAAAATTCCTGCAAGATAAGCCGTATTTTCATGGTCAAAGAGAGCTCATCTGGAAAGGAAATACCGCTCATGAATTTCGCTATAGCTCAGATTCTTTCAATAATCTCGAATGCGCTCTTTTGTATACCGAGCGTGAAAAAATGTATCTAATCCGTGCATGTTGGCCAGCCAACGATTCAAAAACCAAACGTCAAGTTGATGGGATTGTTAACTCTTTAGAGCTGCCGTAGATCGAATTACAAGTACTCTTTTAAGACTGACTCTCAATCTTCTCTTTCCCCATAAACTCCCGCAACACCTCCGGCACCACAATCGAGCCATCAGCCTGCTGGTAGTTCTCGACCACCGCGGCCAAAAGGCGTGGTGTAGCGGCTACGGTGTTGTTGAGCGTGTAGACATGCTTAATCGTGCCGTCTTTGGCCTGGTAGCGAATGTTCAAGCGGCGAGCTTGGAAATCATTGAAGTAGCTGTCCGAGTGGGTTTCGCGGAAGCGGTCTTGGCCGGGGAACCAGGTTTCGATGTCGAACTTGCGGCGTTGGCCGGCACCCATGTCGCCAGTACACATTAAGAGCACTTGGTAATGGAGGCCGAGCTTTTGCAAGAGTTCTTCCGAGAAGCCGAGCATTTTTTCGTGCCACTCGCGGGTGACTGTTTCGTCGGCCACGGTGTAGACCACTTGTTCCACTTTATTGAAGGTATGCACGCGGAAGACACCTTGTGTGTCTTTGCCGTAGCTCCCCACTTCGCGGCGGAAACAAGGGCTCATGCCAACCATTTTGATTGGCAGATCATCTTCGCGCAGGACTTCGTCTTGGTAGTAGGCGGTCAGTGGGACTTCGGCGGTGCCGATGAGGCCTTCGCCGTCTTGGTTGCGGTAGATGTCGTCCATGCCCCAGGGTCCGTAGCCGGTGTTAATAAAGGCCTGTTCTTTGACCATGACTGGAACAGCGTGTGGTGTAAAGCCGTGGCTGACCATGAGCTTGAGCGCGAACTGCAGCAGTGCTTGTTCGAGAAGCATCATGTCACCGCGCAGGAAATAGGCGCGACTGCCCGCGATTTTTACAGCGCGTTCAGTGTCTAGGCCGCCCATTTCGGTCATGAGTTCGTCATGGGTTTTTGGCTGGAAGTCGTAGGTTGGTTTGTGGCCTTCGGTACGCACAACCACGTTGCCCTCCTCGTCTTTGCCGATGGGGGTGTCGTCACTGGCTGGGTTGGGGACGGCGAGCATGGCCATGGTGAACTGCTCTTCGATTTCTTTGAGCTGTGGCTCGACAGCTTTGAGCTGGGTTTTCAGCTCTTTGCCTTGGGCGATTTCTTCCTCGGTGGGGCGACGGCCTTTGATGCCGCGTTGCAGTTCGTTGCTTTGGCGACGGAGGTCTTCGACGGTTTTGATGAGGTCGCGACGTTGTTCGTCAATTGTGAGAACAGTATCGATCACCTCTGGATTGAGTTGTTTGTTGGCGGCGGCGGTTTTGAGTTGGTCCGCGTGCTCGCGAATGTATTGAATGTCTAACATGATTACTTTCTGTGCTTTAGTGCTTCTTGAGTTCGTTGGTGATGGTGTCCGCTAAGGACAAGATGGTGAGTTTCGGAGACTGGGGGGAGCCCCCGGACGGAGACACGGAGTCGGTAATCACGATGCTGCTGAGAGGACTGTTGGTCAGTTTCTCGAGCGATTCTGGCACGTACAAAAAGTGCGTCACGTAAAAGTGGCTGTTTTTGGCGCCAGCTTTTTCAAGCGCTTCGGCGACTTCGACCACGGTCGAACCAGTGCTGACCACGTCGTCAATCACGATACAGGCTTTGCCTTGAATATCGGCGCCAGTTAAAGAATGAATGGTTACTTCACCGGTTTCGAGATCGCGGGTTTTTTCGATGTGTGCCAAAGGCGCATTGAGCTGTTGAGCATACGAATGGGCCCGTTTCAGGCCGCCAAAGTCTGGCGCGACGACTACAAAATCCTGACCAACATGTTCGCGAATGTGGCTGGCAAACAAGGGGAAGGTGTTGAGAATGCGAGTGGGTACCGAGTAAAATCCGGCCACACTGGGATTATGCAGATCAGCTAGGAAAACTTGGTGCACGTGTTGGTGCGAGATGCTATCGGCAATCACGCGGGCCGACATCGGCATGCCGTCTTGGAAGGTTTTGTCTTGCAAGGAGTAGCCCATCCATGGCATGACCACGGTGGTTTCCTCTGCTCCGGCGCGCTCGGCGGCGTCAATTAAAAGCAAGAGTTCCACAAAGTGTTCGTCGACTGGTTGCGAGAGAGACTGAATAATAACGACTCGCTCATCGCGAACCGGCGTGGCAATGCGAATGCGCTTTTCACCATTTTTGAATTTCTGAATATCCACTTCACCAGCTGTGGCACCGATTTTTTCGGCGACCGCTTGGGCCAGATGTGGATTGGCTTGTCCGCTCAAAATTACCATGGACGTATTATAGCGAGGTTTTGGCCTGGCTGGTAGGAGAAAATGTGCGGCTAATAGGTTCTTTCACCAAAAAAAGTATCCGGATAGGTGATAGGAGAAAGCGTTACTGTGTATGGCATCTCTCCGTCAGTAATGATGTTTTCTGATGCTTGGAGCGTGTTGTATAAAAAACCAGCTACACATCCGGCATGAGTTCCTCTTGATGAATCATAGTCACCAGTATGATAGATATATTTTTGAGGTAAATTCGTATCTTGGTCTGAGGTTTGCTGCAGATATGAA
This sequence comes from Candidatus Woesebacteria bacterium, assembly GCA_021208605.1. Lineage (GTDB taxonomy): Bacteria > Patescibacteriota > Microgenomatia > UBA1400 > UBA1396 > JAJOJK01. The sequence goes on from JAJOJK010000007.1 coordinate 8,894, forward strand.
TAACTTCCACCTACAGTTATACTGGTTGCCCCAAGGTCTAAAATATGTTGTAAGACCTTTTGCCACTTTCTTTTACGAATGTATTCTGGAGTTGATCTGTACAGAGCGGCCTGCTCATCGAAGAATGTAGCCAGAGATTCTCGTATTCTTTCTCTGAACGTGTTTGCTGTTTGAATATCAGGTTCAGGATTTGATGGCATAGTGGGATAAAAAATGAGTGGACCGTGAAAACCAATTGTCCGGAGAATATATTCGGTTTCTTCAACCAGTTCTGTTTCCTCTGCTAAGAGTAGTATGTCATGAGAGTGGCGCTGGATGTATTTCCTGAGCTTGAAGAGATACCTCACGATGTTTCCCTTATGGCGAGCTGAGTTATAAATGCCATTTATGCGTTTTTCGAGGAGTTTTGCACTTATGGGAGTAGTATCACGAAGAATGAGAATAAGTTCTACCCAAGTGCGAGCATCCATTTTTTCTTTGAGTTCATAGAAAGGATGCACTAAGGCAAAAAGTTCTCCACCATTATTCTGAATTGTTTCTTGCAGTGCGTGTGTTTGCGGATGATTCGGAGTGAGGTCTAGTAGATTATGTGTATCGCCCTCAAACTTTTTTTCTGGATTTGATTCAGCTGGTTCATTTTCATATGCTCTTGGTTTTCTCATACTACTCCTTGATCACTTTTGTCTCAGCCAAGAACCCATCCACAATCATCCTTTTGGCGGTGTCTGGATCAATGCCGCGAGCACCGAAGTAAAAGAGATACTCGTCGTCAATGTTGGTAACCGTGGCGGCGTGGGAGCATTTGACTTCGTTGGCACTGATTTCTAGATTCGGGATGGCTTCTGCGCGGGCGTCGTCTGATAAAAGCAAAATGTTTTCGGTTAAAAACGCATTCGTGTCTTGAGCCTGCGGGGCAACGATAATGGTTCCTGAGAGACTGAGCTCCGCCGAATCCTCCACTACTCCACGTAAAAGTGTTTCCGAACGAGTGTGTGGCGCCTTATGGACGATATCTAGCGTAATATTTTTGTGCTCAGTTCCTGTGACGTGCCAGCCCCCGCGGATCTGCACATCAATACCAGGATCGAGTAGTTCAACGCGATAGTGTCCGCTACGATCCAGCATGACGGTTTGCGGAAACTCACTTGTCGTGAGCGGAATGTAATAGTCCGGCTGATTATCCCGCAAGTTCCTCCCTTAACTCTTGCAACTGGAACCAGCGAATTGGAAATTTCTCTTCTGATTCGAGGAGTTCTTCTGCCACTTTCATGTACTGAAGTGATTTTTCTGGATCAGATTTTTTCATGGCTATGGCTTGGCGGAGCAGTGAGCCAGTGAGCCAAATAGTGCGCGTTGTATCGTCGAGGTCGGCCGAAAGTTTTTCTAGCATTTCGTGGGCTTCTGTAAAGTGTGCACTGGCTTTTTCGGTGTCTTGATTGTTCCATTCACTGACCGCTAAGTGTGACAGCATATTCGCACGCAAAGCGGATTCTTCCGGGATGTACTCTAGAGCCTCTTCATAAATTTGAATAGCTTCGGCAGATTCATTCATAGCCTCGGTAAGCTGGGCAACATGAAACACTACCAGCGCTTGCAGCTCACCATCCAGCGCTTCACTATTTACATGCATCATGTGTTCGGCCATCTGCAAAGTGGTTGCCGAAAGTTCCAAGTAAATATACTGTTTTGTGAAGAGGTAGAGATGTTGATAAGTAATGTCTTTTTCGAGCAGCACGCGCACAATTCCCTCGGTGTCTTGGTCGGTGATGTACTCGACTAACGCTTGTTCGTAGAGTGCCAGCGCTTCGGCAGATTGGGCGTGTTCTCGCAATTTTTGGGCCTTGAGGTGAAGATCATTGGCGCTAAACATTGTTTTGGGTTCCTTTCTCGATGGCGTTAGCCAATCGATCCTTCCATTTCCATGTCAATAAGCCGATTCATTTCAACGGCATATTCGAGCGGGAGTTTTTTGATGAGTGGTTCTGTAAAGCCGCGTACGATCATTTTACTCGCTTCTTCCTCGGAAAGTCCTCGGCTCATCAAATAAAATAACTGCTCTTCACCAATGCGGCTGACTGTGGCCTCATGTTCGAGTTTGACGTGTTGATTGCGCACTCGTTCCGTGGGATAGGTATCGGAGCGGCTATGCTCATCGAGCAACAAGGCATCACAGACCACTTTATTTTTGGAGTGGTGCGCCAACGGCCCTACTTCCACCAGCCCGCGATAGCCAGCGCGCCCACCATCTTTGCTAATCGATTTAGAAGTAATAGACGAACTGGTATAAGGAGCCAAATGGATGGCTTTACTGCCCGTGTCTTGGTGTTGGCCGGCTCCAGCTACGGCCATGGAGAGCACTTCGCCGCGGGCACCTTTGCCCTTCAGAATACAGCTCGGATACTTCATGGTCACCTTGCTGCCCATGTTGAAATCAGTCCAGATCATCTCGCCTTCTTCTTCCACAACGGCGCGTTTCGTAACTAAGTTGTAGACCGTTTTGTACCAGTTTTGCACGGTGGTGTATTGGCAGCGTGCACCCTTTTCACGACAATTTCCACGACGGCGGAGTGGAGAGAACTCGCCTGGTAGGCGGGGGCGGTGCAATTGTGAACACTTACTGAATGAGCAGTATAACTTTCATCATCTTGCACACTAAAATTATAGACTGGAACATTTTTAACTTGTTTTTTTTCTATTTTGGTGATTGGCACGTATATGTATTTTTCGTCAATAGCGTAGTATGTTGCTCTTTTTTTACCGTTCAGTGTGGGTTCGATTGGGATATTCACTATTTTGCCAAAAGGAATCATAAATTCCCCACCAACAACGCAGACAAACATTTTTTTTCTGTTGTGTTTTGAACGATCTTGTTCATTGATGCTACAGACAATATTGCATCGAGCAAGAATTTTTTGGACTTGATAGATTAATTTTTGGGAAGTTGTGTTAATTCTAAAAACTTCTTTTTTCCCATGTTTATGTATCTTGTTGTAATAATTTCCATCACCTCGGAACCAGCCAAGAATGAGTTGTTCTTGTTTCTCTGGAGACTCATACATCATCCAGTCTGGGATTGCTTTTTCGTTATGTTTTTTCCCAAACTGTTCAAATATTCGTGCGGCCTGAGTGGAACTAATTACGAGGTTTATCCCATGGTTTTTAGGATGACGTACTTCTGTTATTTTTTCTTCATTTAAACAATCAGCGATTAATTGTTTGACATCATCAATGTAGTCTCTTTCATTTTGGTGGAATGAAAAATTGACATAGTGTCCATTACTAATACTGCCCTCGGCAAGGTAGTAGCCAACTAAACGAAAGAAATCTGGAGAGGAGGGAATAATGACATTTCGTTTTTGATATCCCTTTTTCTTTCCTGTCCAATATTGCACTGATATTTCTTGGTGGTCATTCTCTTGTATTGTTCGATCAATTGGAATACAAAGATAGTCATTTTTCTCCAGTTTTCTTGCTGGTATCCATTCTGTTTGCCATGATTTATTTCGTTCATTTTGAGATTTTCTTTTTACAGATAAGAAGGGATGTTCATGGGTGGCGGTGATTGTATTCAGGTTGCCCCTTAGAGAAACTGTAAAAAGATCGCCAGAGTATGGACGTTTTTGTGTGTGATACACATTTTTATATCGTAACTTATGTGTGAATACTTGATCTCCGCATTGAATGTCTTCAATATTTTTAATTCCTGTTTTTGTGTGGATGCTTGTGCCAGCAATGAAACAGCCTTCTATGTAGTGCACTTCTGCTCCTTCATCAACGATGATCAGGGTGCGTTCAAACTGACCAGCATTGGGCGCGTTAATGCGGAAATAGGTTTGCAGCGGCATGCTCACCTTCACTCCTGGAGGCACATACACAAACGAGCCGCCGCTCCAAACGGCCGTATTCAACGCTGCAAATTTGTTGTCGGCCGAGGGAATGATTTTGCCAAAGTGTTCTTTCACTAAATCAGGATACTGACGCAAACCTTCGTCCATAGATAAGAAAATAACGCCGTCCTTTTCCCAAGTTTCTTTGAGCGAGCCGTAGATAACTTCGCTGTCGTACTGCATTTTGACGCCAGCGAGAACTTCTCTCTCGGCTTGCGGCACGCCAATACGTTCAAAGGTTTGTTTGATGTCATTTGGCACATCAGACCAGGTTTTGAAAGCGTGGTCACTGGGGCGCAGGTAGTAGTGAATGGCGTTAAAATCAATGCCCGTAAGATCGGCACCCCACTGTGGCAGCGGTTTCTTCTCAAAAAAACGAAAGGCGTTGACGCGCTGCTGCAGCATCCACTCTGGCTCTATTTTGTGATGAGAAATGAGTTCGACGGTGCGTTGGTCCAGCCCTGGTTCAGTAATAACGGCGTAGTCTTCGGTGCTGAACGAGTAGCCATGCTCATAGCTGTCGCCTTGCGACCAAGTATTCTGAGCTGACTTGAGGGGAGCAAATCGGGCCATGCGTTATTGTGTCAGGTAGGGTTCGTACCCGGTGTTTTCGAGTTCTTGAGCGAGTTCTTTTTCACCACTTTTCACTATCTGGCCGTTCACTAAAACATGCACAAAGTCTGGTTCAATAAACTGCAGAATGCGTTGGTAGTGGGTGATGAGCAGCACACCGGTGTCGTGTGTTTCAACAATGTGTTTGGCGCCTTCGGCCACGATGCGGATAGCATCGATGTCGAGGCCGGAGTCGGTTTCGTCGAGAATGGCGTAGCGAGGTTTGAAGAGCGACATCTGGAGGATTTCCACCCGTTTGCGTTCACCTCCAGAGAATCCTTCGTTGAGATTGCGTTGCAACAGCTCCGGAGCGACCCCAAGTTTTTCGGCTTCTGCTTGCAGATAACGGCGAAACGCCAACACCGAGTCAAACGATTTTTCGGGATTGTCTTTGAGCGGGCCAAAACGAGCTTCCCACAAGGCACGTAAAAAGTTCTGCACACTTACGCCTGGAATTTCGGTGGGATACTGGAATGCTAAAAAGACTCCTTGCTTAGCGCGTTCATCTGGGGATAACTCCATCAAGTTTTCACCATCGAGTTCCACGCGTGATTTCACGGTGTCCACTTCATACGCGGGATGTCCGGCTAATGTGTAGGCCAAGGTAGATTTGCCAGATCCGTTCGGACCCATAATGGCATGAATCTCACCCGGTTGGACAGTCAGCGAAATGCCTTTGAGGACATCTTTTTCGGCAATGTGGCTGTGGAGGGAATCGATAATAAGTGACACGCCTGTATTGTAGCGTACAGAGCAAACGAAAAAAGCTCAGTTCTGGAAGGAGGTTTATTCTCCTAAAGGCAGTTCGTGGGCGGCTGGTTCCGATTTCTTGGGTTTTTGTGAGTCTGGTTGCATGCGGGCCATCATGTCGGCTTTTGGTTTGGCGTTGCCCATATTGGGCCCTTTTGGGCTGGACTGCGGGAGAGTTGCGCCGCTACGCTGCGAGGCTTGGTGTTGTTGACCAGATTTAATAATGTCCTCGTAGAGAGCTTGTTCGGTTTTGCTGCTGCCGATATGCATAGGTGCGGCTTTCATGAATGGAGTGGCTTGGTCGGCTAAAGCCGCATTGGTTTGGCCTTGTTGCTGGCGAGCCATTTGCTGTTTCTGGCGAAACGTTTCTAAACGCTGGCGTTCATCAGCCATACGTTGCCGATCGCGGGCGATCTCAGCTTGTTGACGCTGCTGTTCTTCTGGACTTGTTTCGCCAAAAAACTGTTCAGATGCTGTGCGAATCAGTTCTATGGGTGAGAGGAGTTTTCGGGCTTGGTGAAGTTGTTCGTTTTTCGGAGCCGTGTTGCCAGCAAAATTTTGCCCAGTGCTGGTAGGTTTGGATCCACCACCCTGTTGTCCGAGTAAATTTCGCATCAGTTGCTGTTGAGCGGACGACGGACTGCCACTCGCAGAATTCGCGGAATGCGACGCCAGAGTGGCGGCATCATCCTCAGAAAATTCGGCACCAAAAGATGTGGCAGCATCACTCATATATGCAGCGTAGCACGATCGCGGTCTTTTGTGCTCGCGCAGAGTGCGCAAAAGCAGATCATCAGTCTGGATTTCTTGCCACTGTTCGCGTACTATGAAAGCTATGGATCAGCCTGCCCAAGCGACTCCTCCAGCTGGTGCCCCTGCGGCCCAGAACGCCATGGGTCAGAATACCGGTGGCCGGAAGCGTTACTCTACTCTCGTGGAGGTCTTGTTGGATCAGGGCAAGCTGACCACCATTCAGTCTGACGATATTTCTTTAGAACAAATTCGTACCGGCAAAAGTCCCGACACCATTCTCGAAGAAAAAGGCTACGTCAGTGAGCAAGATCTCACCGAAGCCAAATCACTTTTGTATAACATTCCGCTTGTCGACATTGATACGATTGGTGCTTCCCCAGAGGCCTTGGCGCAAGTGCCCGATGGCATTGCCAAACGGTATAACGTTTTGCCGTTCCGACTCGATCGCGCCAACAATGAGCTGCAAGTGGTCATGGCTGATCCGCTCGATTTGCAGGCGATTGAGTTCGTGGAGCGAAAAACCGGTCTGCGCATGCGGCCCAGTATTGCGCCAGTCTCGGATATTCAACGCGCCATTGCTGAGCGGTATGCGCAAAGTTTGTCGAGCGAAGTCTCACAAGCACTCAAAGACACTTCCAGTTTTACCGGCAAAAAAGTATTTGTTGCTGGCGAAACCGACAAGGCCATTGCCTCTGGTGAGGTGGTGCGTGAAGCGCCAATTGCCAAGATCGTGGAAACAGTGCTTTCCTTTGCGTTGAAGTCTCGCGCCAGTGATGTGCACATTGAACCAATGGAAGAGCGTACCCGCATCCGTTACCGCATTGACGGTATTTTGCAAGAGAAATTGGTGCTGCCAAAATCTGTGCACGAAGGTGTCGTGTCGCGTATTAAGATTTTGTCTGATTTAAAAATCGACGAAAAGCGTTTGCCGCAAGATGGTCGTTTTACCTTCCGTTCTGGTGAAGAAGAGGTTGATCTTCGTGTGTCCACACTCCCCACCGTCCATGGTGAAAAAGTGGTGATGCGTTTGCTGCAGAAATCCGATGATATGCCGTCACTGAATGAACTCGGTATGGTGGGATTGGCCTACGACCGCGTCCAAGAAGCCATTCGTATTCCGCACGGAATTGTGTTGGTGACGGGTCCAACCGGTTCCGGTAAAACGACCACACTCTACTCTATTCTCAACAAAATTAACTCACCCAAAGTGAACATTATGACGCTGGAAGATCCGGTCGAGTACCAGCTGGAAGGCATCAACCAGGTGCAGGTGAATCCGCAGGCTGGTTTGACGTTTGCTTCCGGTTTGCGTTCATTCTTGCGTCAAGATCCGAACATCATCATGGTCGGTGAAATTCGTGACGAGGAGACGGCGGAGCTGGCTATTCAGGCTTCGCTGACTGGTCACTTAGTGTTCTCCACCGTTCACACGAACTCGGCCGCGGGCGCTTTGCCACGTTTGATCGATATGAAAGCCGAACCGTTCCTCTTGGCTTCTTCGATTACGCTGGTGATGGCGCAGCGTGTGGTGCGTAAGCTCAATCCAGATGTGGCCGAAGAGTACGTTCCACCAGCGGAAGTGTTGCAAGATATTAAAGAAACACTCGGCCCTGTTTTTGAGCAGTATTTGCAGAAGAAAAATATCACCGAAGCCGATGTTCGCTTAAGCCGCGCGCGCGCTGATCGGCCGACCAATGCTTCGGAATACCACGGTCGTATTGGTATTTTTGAGGTTCTGCCAGTCACCAAAGAGATCAGTAATATGATTCTGCAGCAGAAATCCGCCGCCGAGATTGAGATAGCTGCCGCCCAAAGTGGCATGCTCCTCATGAAGCAAGATGGCTACATTAAGGCCATGGAAGGTGTCACCACCCTGGAAGAAGTCTTGCGTGTAGCGCAGACCTAAGCAGAGTGGGTATAGTAAAGAGAGAGAAAGAACATACACGTATATGGCCGCAACACTTGTTCAAATGATCGAAATGATGATTACCTATGAGGCGTCGGACCTCCATTTGGTGGCCGGGCATCCGCCGCATGTGCGTATTCATGGTGATCTTTTACCGGTGCAGGGAGAATTAGCGCTCAGTGAAGCAGCGACGTTCGATCTTATCAAGCCACTCATGAATGAAACACAGCAGGCTGTGTATGAAGAAAAAAAGGAAGTCGACTTTTCGTATCAGTATGGCGACAAGGCTCGTTTCCGTGTCAATGTCTACACCCAACGCGGTTCGATTGCCGCGGCGCTGCGTTTAATTCCTATTCGCATTAAGACGATCGATGAACTCGGTCTCCCCCCAATTATTCATGACATGACAAAAATTGGTGCCGGATTAGTCCTCGTGACTGGTCCGACCGGAACCGGTAAATCATCGACCTTGGCAGCCATGATTCAGGAAATCAATGAATCTCGAGCCGAGCATATTTTGACGATTGAAGATCCAATTGAGTTTGTCTACGAGCCAGTGAAATCGGTTATTTCGCAGCGCGAGGTGCATGAAGACACACTCTCGTGGACGAATGCGCTCCGCTCTTCTCTGCGTGAGGATCCGGATATCGTTTTGGTTGGTGAGATGCGTGATCTGGAAACCATTCAGTCAGCCTTGACTGTGGCCGAAACTGGTCACTTAGTGTTTGCCACGCTGCACACAAACTCTGGTCCCGAAACCGTGGACCGTATTATTGACGTGTTCCCACAACATCAGCAGAGCCAAGTTCGTCAGCAGCTGGCGGCGAGTTTGAAGGCGGTGGTGTCGCAACGCCTCATTCAGACAGCCCAGGGTGATGCCCGTATTGCCGCCATGGAAATTTTGGTTAACACGAGTGCGGTAGAAAACCTCATTCGAGAAGGAAAGACCTTCCAGATTGATAACGTGATGCAGACTTCGAGTGAGTCGGGCATGATGACTATGGAAGCGCACTTGGTACAGCTCATTAATAGTGGAAAGATTACCTACGAAGCAGCTCTGCGCAAAGCGATTCGCCCGGCTGAGCTGGATCGTTTGATGGGACACTAAGGTATGCCACAGTTTGAATATCGCGCGCGCGACACGAAAGGTCGCAAACTCAAAGGAAAAGTCGAGGCCAAAAACAAAAATGTCGCGGCCTCCATTTTGCGCGAAAAGGGTTTATTCATTGTTTCTCTGAAAGACCATTCCGAGTCAACGCTGAGTGAGATCAACGCCCAATTATCGCGGGTGAAATCTGATGATATTGTGAACTTCACTCGTCAGCTGGCCACGATGATTAACGCTGGTTTGCCGCTGATTCAAGCCCTGAGTTTGCTGCAGGCTCAAGCGAAGCCAGCCATGGAAAAGATAATCCGCCAGATGATTCAGGATATCGAGGGCGGTTCCAATTTGGGTGATGCCCTGGCCAAGCACTCCGTATTCGATAAAGTATTTGTGTCGCTGGTGCAGGCTGGTGAAGCGGCTGGTGCGCTTGATACCATTTTGATTCGTTTGGCCGACACTCTAGAAAAGCAGAAAGAGTTCCGGGCCAAAACTCAAGGTGCTCTGATTTATCCGGGAATTGTCCTGACCGCGATGCTCGTAGTGGTTATTGTGATGCTGGTTTTTGTGGTGCCGCGTATGACCGAACTCTACGCGGACTTTGATGCCGAACTTCCATTTGCAACGCAATTTTTGATTGATCTTTCCAGTTTCCTGCGCAATCAGTGGTATGTTTTTATAGCTTCTGCGGTCGGTGGTTTTGTGGTGTTTCGTGCCTGGAAGCGAACTCCGCAAGGGGCAATGCAGTTTGATCGGTTTAAGTTGCGGATTCCAGTTATGGGTCAGTTGCAACAGAAAGTTTTGGTGACCGAGTTTTCGCGCACGATGTCTCTGATGATTTCAGCCGGTATTTCTTTACTGGAAGCGCTCGATATTGTGGAAAACGGTATGAATAATTTGGTGTACCAAACCGCCATTTCCAAAGCGCGTACCGGTGTGGAGAAAGGTCGTCCACTCTCTGGGTCGCTAGAGCGCGAAGATGTATTTCCGGCACTTTTGCCACAAATGGTGGCCGTGGGTGAAGAAACCGGACAGCTCGATGATGTTTTAGAAAAACTCGCTAAGTACTACGAATCAGAAACTGAGCACGCAATTAAAGGTTTGACTACAGCTCTTGAACCAATGATTATGGTCGTCCTCGGTATTGGTGTTGGTTTCTTAATTATTGCTATTGTGATGCCAATCTACAACTTAACCTCACAATTCTAGAATCAAAAAACAAAAAAAGAAGCAAGGAGAAGCGAAACACGAGAATGCCAGACAATCATGATATTGACAACCTTCTTTAGATTCTCTACGCTTAAAGACATATGACGCTGCCCCGACAACTCTTATCACACATGCGAAATGTTGCTGGTTTCACCATGATTGAGTTATTGGTGGTGATCTCTGTGATCGGTATTTTGGCCGTCGCCGTGCTTTCTTCCATTAACCCGATTGAGCAGATTAACAAAGGTCGTGATACTCGTACTCGTTCCGACGCGGCGCAGCTGATTAACGCGGTGGACCGCTACTTCTCTATTCACGAAGAATATCCATGGAACACCGAAACTGCCGACTGGGCTGGTGCCGATGTGGTCGATGACTACGAAACCGGTATTGGCTTTTACGAAGACGAAGCCGTTACGTTCCCAGGATCTACCACCACTCTGAGCAGCTGGGAATGGATCAACATTTTGGAAACCACCGCAGAAGTGAAAGCAGGTTTTGTGAATCGTCTGACCACAGATGACAATGTTGACTACGTTATCTACAAGCCAGACACGGCGAATGCGACCATGTACATTTGTTTCCCACCATCATCTAACGCTTTCGACCAGGAAGCTTCCGCTCGCTGTACGGGTGGATCCATCGATGACGACGTGCAGTCCATTGCCTGTCCGGCGAACTGTGATGACAGTTTCACCGACAACAACGCCTGTCTTGTCTGTCTCCCATAAACTTGGCAACAGAAATAACAACGGACCACGATTTTGTGAGCACTGTCTTCCAAAAGCGTGGTCCTTTTTCGTGTCGATGTGCTATGCTGTCTCGACAATGACACTCTGGTTACTCCCTTTTGTTTTTTTTATTGGCGCCGTCATTGGGAGCTTTATCAATGTCTTGGTTATTCGCAGTTTGACAGGCGAGCAATTCTTGTGGGGACGTTCGCATTGTGACAGTTGTCGTCGTGATTTAGAGTGGTTTGAGTTGATTCCCCTGGTTTCTTTTTTCGCGCTGCGGGGCCGGTGTCGAACGTGTCATACACCGATCGATATCATGCATCCGGTAGTAGAGCTCCTGACAGCCTCTCTCTTTGCCTGGTGGTTTGTGATCGGATTCGCATTTTTTCAACTCACCACCCAGCCGCTGATGATTATTCAGCCCGGATTTTGGTTATTAGTGGGATTGCTCCTCCTGGTGATTTTTTTGACCGATATTCAGGCCTACTACATTCCCGATTGGGCCACATTGATGTTGAGCTTGATGACTCTGGCCTATCGTTTTGTGCTGATTGGGTTTGGCATTTATAATCCGCAGAGTTTAGCCTGGGCACTGTTCGGTGCCGCTCTGATTCTCTTTTTCTTTTTGTTCTTGTGGTTGATCACTGGCGGACGCGGAATGGGCTTCGGTGACGTAAAGCTGGTCTTTGCTCTCGGATTGTTGATGGAATGGCCAGCGATGCTGGTAGGTATCTTTTTGGCTTTTGTATATGGCGCTATTGTGGGAGTCGGAGTTTTGATAGTGAGTCGTCAGCGCCGTGGGGTGCCAATTCCGTTTGCCCCTTTCCTGATTCTTGGCACAGCTACTGCTTTGATGTGGGGTGATTCTCTGCTACGCTGGTATATGCAATTCCTATGAACTTTTTATCGACGTTTCTCAAACTCAGTCTTGTTCTTTTTCTGATTGCGCTTTTCGGCTTTTATGGCGGCCGAGAAATATGGTTGTTTGTGGCGGCTGAACAAGTCGTCACCGATGCCAAACACCTCACATATCCCAAACAGTGGGAAGATGTCATTTCAGGGTGTAGTAGTTCAACGATAACCGGGTCGTCACCATTTGAAGGCTTTCAGTTGCGTTTCATTGATCAGGAGAACTATGCTTTGGAAGTGGACTGTACTGCGGTGCAGCCCGTAGCCAAAGAATCAACCACATTGCCCCAAGGTGTGAAAAAAACTGTCGGTTCAGCTGGATTCTACTATGATTTTGATTTACAGGCTCTGAGTGGCGAAATTCAGTTGGAGTTTCTGGGTCGGACACGAGTAGTCTATGCCGATGGCGAAACGGTTAAGCAAACTTGGGGAACAACTACTTTTGTGGCGTCTCAACCAGCGAGTGCGTGCCAAGCTTTTGGATTGACCTGTTGTGATCCAGTCGAGCAGCAGGGTGTCGGTGAGGCAGTTTCCGCAGGAGTGGTTGATTGCAGTCAGAACTGTTTTAGTCAGTGTTTACAACGCCCGACATTGCTTTCATTTACCGCTGATCCCACGCCAAATCATGAAACTCGCACGGTTTCGGTGGAAGGAACTTCTTCTCTGGTGATTTTCTCGTATGCCTTTGACGAAACTCAGGCTGAAGTCGAGTCTGTAACGATTCAGTTTGGTGATGGCACCACGCGCACTCTTGAAGATGCCAATTCGTTAGTCACCAAAGAATATGCGTGTCCGCAGCGTGGTTGTGTGTACGCAGCCACAGTGAAAGCTGTTGATGTACGGGGTGTGGAGTCAGCCGAAAGCCGCCTGAGCACGATGGTGATTGAGTTTGCCCCATAAGGGCATGCCTTACCAAAGAATGCTGCCTTCTTCTCGATTCACAATCCGTGTATACTGATACTATGCGTGTCACTCCTCATCGCTCTGGTTTTACCCTTTTCGAGTTGTTGGTGTCGATCTCGATTATCGGCATCTTAATTGCTCTCGGAACGGTCAGCTTCACTACTGCGCAGCAAAGTGGTCGTGACTCCCGTCGCCGCAGCGATGTGACAGGTATGCGTAATGCCCTCGAACAATACTACGCGCGTTACACCGCCTATCCTGACGCGTGTACCGATGACGAAGTCACTGAAGTCTTGCCCAATGGTTTTCCGACTGATCCGAAAACAGGAGACGAGAACTATGGCTATGACGTGACCTGTTCTTCCGACAGCTATTGTGTCTGTGCCCTCATGGAGCGCGAAGGAACGGGGAATTCCAATACCAATGACTGTACCGACTTTACCACCAGCGGAGGAGATTACTTCTGTGCCCAAAATCTCCAGTAAGCATTCTCGGCTCGGTTTTTCGTTTATTGAACTGCTCGTGGTGACCGCCATTATTGGTGTGTTGACGAGTGTGGTGATTATTAGTTTCCGGCAAGCAAACCAGAATGCCCGAGATGCGCGGCGAAAAACTGATTTACAAGAGCTGCGCGGCATTCTCGAAAATTATCGTCTAGAAAACGGCACGTATCCCGAGTCAGAAAACGAGCAAGGTGGCTACGAAGTCAGCTCTGATGGTACCTTCCTAGAAAACTTACCCGCGGAGTACACTTCTCGCTCCTATACCGATCCCGTCAATGATGCCGAGCACTACTACCGCTACCGCTTGGTGGAGCAACCCGGTTGCTCGTACGAACTGAGCGTGTTTTTGGAGTCTGGAAATGGGCAAACATGCAGCAGTTGTGGGTATACAAATGATGAGTACTACTGTTTGACTGACTAAAGCAACACTATGAAAAAGAATTGGCACATATTCTTACGCGCGCAAGCCGGCTTTACGTTTATTGAGCTCTTGGTCGTTACTGTCATTATTGGCGTCTTGGCAAGCGTGGTGATGGTTTCGTTTGTATCAAGTAGCGAGCATACCCGAGACGCGCGGCGCAAAAAAGACTTGGCAGCATTGCAGGCGGCCTTGGAAGTGTATAAGTTGAACACTGGTGCGTATCCGAGTCATACGCTCTGTAATGCGGCGGCGACGTGGCCAGGGTGTCGCACTCCATGGATTCCGGGCATGAATGACGATTACATTTCGGAATTACCACAAGATCCGAGACAGAATGCCACCACTTTTATCGGGAACTCTGACGAACCAGAATATACCTACAACTATATTCGCACTTCTGAAACTTCCTATCATTTACTGACACGCCTGGAGAATGTTGACGACGACCTTGTTAACGGCGATGAGTTTGGTTACACCGGAGAGGGAATCTATGTGGTTACGCAACCCAAATAATTCTGCCGGTTTCACGTTTATTGAGTTGCTCGTGACAACAACATTGAGTTTGCTCTTGATGGGCGGAGCGTTTTGCTGCGTACAACTCATTTGCTTCTCGGCAAGACAAAGTTGAGTCAGCGCGTGATGTGCAAGCGGTTTTGCAAGCCGCCCGCGAACGCAGTCGTGGCGGAGACAAGCCAGAGGCCTGTGGTCGGCTCAACGCTTACCGCGTCTGGGGAGTGCAGGGAACACAGAATTACTATCTGGCAGTTCGCTGTGATGACAACGGAACCGATCTCGAACAAGAAACCTTTTCTCTGCAATCGGGCGAGTATTTTTTAGATGATTTCGAACTCTTTTTTCCACCACTTCCGGGACCTGTGCCAGGTGCGCCAGTGACGGTGTCAATTGGAGAGCTGGAGGATCAGTCAGTTCGCTATGAATTTATGGTGTCAGACCAAGGAGTCATCGAAAATGGTGGCCTGGTTTCTGAGTAGTTCTCTCTTTTTTTCTGTTCTCTCGCCTGCTAGGCTAAGAGAGCGTATGAAACGAACCGCTCCCTCTACTCTGCCTGTTTTTTCCGCTCAACGCGGACAGTCTTTGATAGAAGTGACTTTTGCCACTGCGGTGGTTTCTTTGGTTTTGGTGGCAATTCTTTCTTCGGTGATTCAATCAGTGGGAAACTCGCGCGTAGCTATTGAGCAAACACAAGCCACTTCTTTAGCCCAAGAAAGTATGGAATGGATTCGCAACCAACGCGATGTAATTGGCTGGGGCGTTTTTTCGTCTGCTTTGGAAGCTCGCGGCGGTGATGTCACCTACTGTGTTCCGAGCTTGCCGGCCACCTTTGCCGATCTCATCACGGCTACGCCGGGAGAATGTACCGACAATGAAGTTGTTACCGATACGCAGTTTCAGCGTGAATTGCGTTTACAACGCTTGTCGGATACGGAAGTCGCTGTCGAGTCTATGGTCACCAGGCCCGGAAGATCCGGAGAAATTACTACTCGTTTAGAAACCGTACTGGCGGATTGGGAATGAGACACACACGTTCAGGATTTACGATTATTGAGCTGATTACTGTGGTAACGATCACGGCAATTATTAGTATTGTGTCAGTTTCGGTGCTGGTAAATTCGCAGGTCCGGGGAACAAAGTCTACCACTATCAACAAAGTCCGGAATGAAGGTGCTTTTTTGTTGGATAGAATCTCTTTTCTTCTGCGCAACGCGCGGTACATAGAAGAAAACCAGTTTGGCGCCACGTGCCAACCAGCTATGGAATCAATTCGAGTGCGGGCAAATGATGGCGGCCTCGTGGAGCTCTACCGCACCGAAGACAACCGTGTTGCCTCTAATTCGGGAGAGGAGATTACCGATCCACCTA
This sequence comes from Candidatus Woesebacteria bacterium, assembly GCA_021208605.1. Classification (GTDB taxonomy): domain Bacteria; phylum Patescibacteriota; class Microgenomatia; order UBA1400; family UBA1396; genus JAJOJK01. The sequence continues at coordinate 24,464 of JAJOJK010000007.1, forward strand.
CCACGTATTTGTCGAGTGCAGGCGTACGTGTTGATTCTTTGGTGTTCTCGTGCCAGCAAGCAGCGGAACAGACTGGTGCCATTATTGATGTTCGTTTGACTGTTTCTACCGGAAATCCAGATACGCTCTCGCCAGAATCGTATCACTCAGAAGCATTTGCTACGCAAGTTTACGTGCGATCGTACCAATAGTTGATCCATACAAGTTTGTTGAGATTCCTGTCTCCATACTGCAACGCCTGTTGAGAAATGATACACTGAGTAGGTATGCCGCACACGCATTTTTCTCAGTCTGGTCAGGTTGGCATTGCTGTCATTTTAGTGATGGTGGTAATGACGACTATTGGTATTTCTTTAGCTACTCGATCAGCGAGTGATGTACGTACTGCTCGGCAGTCGCAAGAGGCAACGCAGACTTTTAGTGCGGCCGAAGCGGCCCTGGAGGATATTTTGTCTCGTGATCAGCAGTATTTAGAAGATACTTCCACTGGCGAGTATACCGATGTGGAAAATGTCACTGTTAACTATTCGGTGGGCAAACAAAACGAACTCACCACAGAGCTGCTCCAAGGTTCTACCGCTGAAGTCGATGTCTCGAGTGGGAGTGTCGGCCAGCAAGTGGTGATTGAGTGGGCCGAAAATGTCAGCTGCGGCAGTGGCTCACCAGCTTCTTTGTTGGTTAGTGTGATCAACACCGCTGGTGCCGAGCCAATTGCTCGCCACTATGCCTACTCGCCGTGTGATCGAGCTGACGGCATGGAAGTGATTTCGGCCGCTGGATCTATCTATGACCGCCAAGTTGTTTTGACGTTGGAATCGGGAGATCAATACCTGCGCGTGACGCCAATTTACGGTGACACCAACATTTTGGTCAACGGGAATGGCTGGACCTTACCAACGCAAGAATTCACAATTAACTCTGTGGCGCAAAACCAATTGGGCCGAGAAACAAAAGCGATTGAAGTCGAACGAACGACGGAGTACGCTCCGACGCTGCTCGATTACTCACTGGTTTCTGGCACCACGATTATTAAGTAAAAGCAAGTAAACAAGGACGGCAGCAGACTGTCGAATGCACGTATGAAAGTAGTTGGTCTCGATATCGGTTCGTATGCTATCAAAGCGGTAGTGGGAAAACCGCAAAAAAATGGCGCCGAAATCCTGCAAGCGGTAGAGGTGCCGAATCCTATTGGCGCCATTTATCCGGATAATCCGCAGAAGCGTCAGCAGCTGATCGATACACTGGTCAAGATGTTTACGGACTACAAGTTACCGCAAACCAATGTGCGGGTGGCTTTGGCTGAGCAAATGGTTTCCACCAAACTTGTCACCATGCCGCTGCTTTCAGAAGCTGAATTGGCTTCAGCAATTCAGTGGCAAGTTGAGCAGCACATTCCCATTCCTCTGGAAGAAATGGAGTATGAGTACGCCGTTTTGCGCCGGAGTGGCAAAGATGATCCGACTCAGAATATGGATGTTCTCATGATCGGTGTCAAAAAACAGTTTGTGAATGATTTCGCTGATTTGCTTTTGGAGGCAAACCTCGACGTGATCGATATGGAGACCGACACGTTGCTCAGTTACGTGTTCTCCAATTTTTATCGCCCAGTGAAGAAAACGTGGCCTTGTTTCATATTGGCGCTTCTTCTTCTGTTATTGCGTTGATTGGCAAAGGTCGGGTGCAGTTTGTCCACGCCGTGCCTATGGCGGGTATTCTTTTTTCTCGGGCAATTGAACGAGGTGTTGGTCTCGACGCGATGCGTGCCGAAGAATACAAGCGGACGTACGGTTTATTGGCTTCCCAGCTCGAAGGTCGCGTACGGAATGCGCTGGTGCCAGTGATCGATTCTCTAGTAACCGAAATTCAGAAAGCACTGCGTTTCTTCAGTGGCCAAAACGCGGGAGAAACGATCCAGCGAATTTTTGTAACCGGCGGTTCTCTCTATTTACCAGACTTACTTCCCTATTTATCCCAAGCCGTATCGGTAGAAATGGTGCCGGTAGAACTGAATCGTATCGAGCAGTTGAAATGGAGTGAGCCAGTCCAACAAGATAGCCGCTTTATCATTGCGACCGGATTAGCCATGAAGAGTGAAAAATAAAGGCCGTGGCCGCCAGGAAAAACAAGCATGCTGATTACGAATGAAATCAACTTTATGCGGCGCCAGCGGCGGCAGTTGGCTCGTCTGCAGGCGCTGGATCAGCAAATTTTGTATGTTGCGATTGCAGTATTTGTTATAGCAGCTCTCACTACTGCGGCAGCTGGCGGATACTGGTACTGGACGCGTCAACAGTTGGCACTTCTGGAAGATCGAATTACGCAACAGGAGCGAGTCATTCAAGGTTCTGCCGCCGAAGAGGCTGAGTATATTCTCTACACGACCCGGCTCGGCTCTATCGCTTCCATTTTGGAAGATCGCAATCCCAAGAAAGAAGCGCTTGATTTCTTGTCGGAACTTCTGGTGCCGAGTATTGCTTTCGATGCTGTCAATTATGATACACAAGAGCGCCGTCTTACCTTTCGCGTGGAGGCCCAGGATGTGTTTTCGGTGGAAATATTTTTAGACAAACTCCGTGAACCAGAAATGAATGAAAAAATTGCCAATATTCAGTTGAGCGGTATCCAGCGCGACGAAGTGGGTCGCTATGTTATGAACGTCACTATTGTGCTCAAGGAAAGCGAAGAATAGGTTCGTATGGCAATGGAAAATGTCGACATCGAGAAAAAGGCCAATGAGTGGTGGCTCCAGCGCCGCCAGCTCGTTATTGCGGTCGGTTTGTTTCTTGGGGCGGGACTGCTCTTAGCTGTAGGCGCGTATCAGTTTTGGCAGATAGCGAGCCAGGTTCAGATTAGCATTACTCAAAAGGAAGAAGAACTCAGTAAGGCGGAACAACGTGCGACGCTCCTGAACACCATCTCTCCCGATGACCGTACAGGGTATGTTTTAGTCGAGCAAGCCTTGCCTCGCTTCAAAGAGCCATTACAGGTGTTGCGGACTCTGGAAGCTATCTCACAAGAAACACAAGTTGCTCTTGGTGAGTATGATCTCAACCCAGGGGTCGTGTCGACGGAGTCGGCTCAACAATCGGGTTCAAGTCGGAGTCGTTCCAGTGGCTCACGTACGCAGTCACTGATAATTGAAATAGAGGTGACAGGATCCTTTTCCCAGATTACGAACGCCATCAACAGTATTGAAGAAAGCCTCCCGCTGATGGAAATTACAGATATGCGAATTGCTCCGTCGCGACGTGGCAGTATCGGTGATCTGGCGGGAGTGCAGTACACCGCGACGCTGCAGCTCGTTAGCTACTATGCCGATATTCCCGCCCAAGTCGCTCGTGGTGGTGCCCAGCAGATTTCTCCTAGTGAACGACGTGCTCGTGGTGAGATCCAGGAAATGGAGTACTGGCTTGAAGGGGCAAGTGGAGCGTCGAGCCAGCAGGATTCCACCGGCAGCGGTAATACGGATATCTTCCAGCTCAACTAACTGAGCGAAATTATCAAAGTAAAATGAAACGTTACAGAAGGGAAATTACTCTTCGTCGATTTCGTCATCATCGCTGATGATATCAACGCGAACACCCTTGTCTTCCTTCATGGCGCGGACGCGAGCCAAAGTGCGGATAGCGTCAATAGTGCGACCACGGCGGCCAATAACTTGACCACGGTCATCAGGGTGAACTTCAATAGTGTACTGCCACAATCCGTCGAACTCTTCTTCGGTGACGACAACGTCTTCAGGGTGTTCTACGAGGTGTAAAACGAGAAACTCGATCAGATTACGCATGGCTTACTTCTTTGCTGAGAATTTTTTGAAAAGGTTGGCAACGGTATCGGTAGGTTGGGCACCTTTTTGGATCCAGCTCTGGTACTTATCAACTTCGAAAGACAAAATTTTGTCTCCGAGTGGATTATAGAACCCGACCTGTTCCACGTATTTACCGTCTCGTTTGCTTCGTTTTTCGGTCACAACGATACGATACTGTGGTTGGTGCTTTTTACCAATTCGTGTAAGCTTGATTCGCAACATAGAGATGTATTATATCAGGTTTTCTTCGAGTGCAAAGGCTTGCTTCAGGGCTTCGGCCGCAGCAGCTTGTTCGGCTTTTTGTTTACTGGCCCCTTTTCCGGTGAAGGGCTCATATCCAGGGAGTACGACAGCAGCCGTGAAAATTTTGTCGTGGTCTGGGCCGGATTCTTCAACAATTTCGTATTGTGGAGCTTCCCCACCCAGGGCTTGTACCTTTTCTTGGAGCAAAGTTTTGGCATCTTTGGCATCGACCGTAGTAATAAACTCTGGTAAATGCGGTAAAAGATATTTGTGAATAAAGGCTTCAGCGGCAGCATAGCCTTTATCTCGGTGAATAGCGCCAATGACTGCTTCGCAAGTGTCGGCTAAAATGGAGTCGGACAAATCCTCAGCTGGAATAGGTTCCATGGTACCCAGGTGTAAGTGTTCACCAAGTTGTAGATCACGGGCCACGGTGGCCAATGACTCGGTTCGTACCAAGGAAGCGCGGTAGCGAGTGAGTGTCCCTTCATCGAGTTTAGGATACTTCGCAATTAAAAATTCTGAGATAACAAGTTCTAGAACTGCATCGCCTAAGAACTCTAAGCGTTCGTTGGTTTCGTGACGGGCCACTGATTGGGCACGGAGCGAACGGTGCGTAAAAGCCCGATTCCGTAAAGACTCAGAGAGATCGGCAAGTTCGGGAGGAAATGGTGCTGACATGACGCAAGTATATTATTCTAAGAGCGCATCTTCCACCGTATTTACGATGTCGCGCACAGTGCTGATATCACCAGACACGAGAGCTCGGGAGAAGCGAGGCGTTTGCAGCTCAATATCAAAAGTGGTGTTTAAGCCGTGAACAAATTTGCCCAAGGACTCAACGTCGCTTTTGACATCAATATCTTCCATGAGATCGCTTTCTGGAGTAAGTTCGTCTGGATCAACGCCATAGGTTTCGCCTAAGAGTTGAGTTACTTCTTGGTAAAGAGGATTATTTTCCATCGGAGTCCTTTCTGCGGTCGTCTACCACGTTGCCGAGAACTCCGTGAACAAAGCTGGCAGTTTCTTCGCTCCCGTATTCCTTTGAAATTTCCACTGCTTCATCAATGACGACTGCCGGAGGAGTTTCGGTATACACTAATTCATACAAGGCTTGCCGCAGAATTGCAAGATCAATTTTATTGAAGGTCTCAATGTCGTGCTTGGGAGCGTACTTAAGAATGAGTTCATCAAATTCTGAAATATGGGCAATTATTTGTTCGATATCGGCGAATTGACCGTTGGTTAACTCGCTCACTTCGCCAAAAGAGTTCTCATGGTAAAACTGCCAAGAGAAGGTTTGCTCGATGCGATGAATCCGTTTTTGATGACGTGAATCTTGGGCAGTGGACATACCGGGACAGGTGGAGGTTACTTCGTATCAGAAGAAGCGGAACGAAGATCCTTTTTCTTTTCGCGACGTTGACGACTGGTAACAGCCACACCACGACCCTTTAATTGTACGGTTTTGTCTTGACGACGACGGCCTTTACGACCAGTAGAAATGCGACGTTTTGGTAATGCACCCATGATGTTCCTTTTTTCGTGTTCTGCGATTCATATTCTCCTCAGAAACAATCTGATTTGAATAGAACAGGCATTATATCATGCACCACGATAAAAAAACGAGTGCTCTTTATACCTGCTTCTCTCGAGTATACAACCTTTTGACTAATTCGATCAGTGGCAAATCCATCCAGGTGGCCACACGGAGGCCATCCCAGCCAGTTTGCCTGGTACCCAAGAACTCTCCTGCACCGCGATTCTGCAAGTCGAGCTCGGCGAGTTCATGGCCGTTGGTTGTCGATTCAAGGAGTCGGAGGCGTTGCGCTGTCTTTCCAGGTGAAGGAACCAGGAAACACCAACCAGATTGACCACTGCGCCCCACTCGGCCTCGCAGCTGATGCAGTTGCGCAAATCCAAACCTTTCAGCACTCAAAATAGTAATAATGCTGGCTTCAGGTATGTCGATGCCTACCTCAATAACTGGCGTGGCGACAAGAATAGCCAACTCTTTTTTGCGCATGGCTTCGAGCAACGCTTGTTTTTCTGCCGCTGGGGTGCGACCCGTCACTAAGCCGATGCGAAAGTGTGGGAAGAGTTGCGTCACTCGTTTATAGAGTGTGGTGGCGTCATAGACATCCGCAAATGCTTCTGTTTCCGATGGTTCAATCAGCGGGGCGATCAGGAATGCTTGCGTACTCTCCTCTACTATCTTGGTAGCCAGCCACTGCAAGTGGGCATCCAGCTTCGTGGGGGAAAAGACTCTTGTGGTAATATCTCGTTCCTTGCCTGGAATTGGTTCGAGGAAAGAGACCGCTTGATTCCCATACAGCACGTGCGCAAGCGTACGGGGGATTGGGGTGGCGGTCATGGTGATGAGGTGTGGCGGGTGGTTCTCGTCCCATATATATTCGCGTTGGCCGACACCGAAACGGTGTTCCTCGTCCACGACGATTAAATCAGGAGAAAAAGAATCCGTATGGTGCAGTAGGGAATGCGTGCCGATCAATACGCGCGCTTCGGACGAGCCTTTCGAAGCGGCTGTCCAGGGCGCGATCTCAATGCCGAGTTTTTCTGCCATGGGTCGGAGATTCTGGAGATGTTGTTCGGCCAGCACTGTGGTGGGAACCAAATAGAGACTTTGTCCACCCACGCTCGCCTGTAAAAACAAGGCGTAGGCGGCAACAAGTGTTTTTCCACTCCCTACTTCTCCCTGAATAAACTGGCGCAGTGGTCGATTCAGCACAAATTGTTCCTGTAAAGATTCGATCGCTGACTGTTGCGACGGAGTTAACGGGAATGGCGCGTTCTCAATAAAAGCGTTGGTGAAGTTCTCAACATGCTCTGGAGTCACTGGCTTTCTGGCTTCGAGTGCATGTCGGGCCTCTCGCTCCGTGTCGAGAGCCGCAAAGATGGTCCAGAGTTCATCAAAGGCAATGCGGCGCCGGGCTTGCTCGGCCTCTTCTACTGACTCGGGCGTATGAATGCGTTGCCATGACTGCGGGCGTGACGCCAACTCACCTTCAGCGCGAGCGGTTTCAGAAAGGTACTCCGCCGGCAGCAGTTCAGTTCTGCGGACAATTTCTGGCATGACACGTCGCAGCCAGACTGAAGAAATTGATTTATGCTGCGAATACAGTGGGAGAACGCGACCCGTATGTACTCGGTTGACTCGATCCAGAGGTTCGTAGTTTGGGTTGGTGAGATTTTTTTTGCCGTGGTACTCGCCGACTTTCCCGGTAAAGGCATACCATTCGTCGGACTTGAGTTGTTTGCTCACGTAGGGCTGGTGAAAAAAAGTCAGGTCGAGTTCGTCGCCGTTGCTGTCGACTACCACAACTTGAGTCATAGGAACACGACTGCGCGTGCGAAAGCTGCGTACCGACACTACTTGGGCTTCAAGCGTCACTAATTCACCGACTATTAGGTCAGCTACCGGTGTGACCTGACTCGCGTCTTCATATCGGAACGGAATATGCTGCAACAAATCCTGGACAGTATAGATTTCCATTTCGGCGAGTTCGGCGGCCTTTTTCGGGCCAATACCAGAAACGGTTTCGACTGAGTCACTCAATTGCATATGCCAATACTACCCTGTTTCTGTCTGGGAATAAACCGTACGTCTGTCGCATTTGCGTGGACTCCTGTATACTCATCGTGTATGTTGTCTCGTTTGCAGCGCCAGTGGCGTCGATGGTCACGAAACATTCGTCGCCAACTGTCCGGTAACAAATATTCTCGCTCGAGTTCTTTCCGTAGCCGTCGAGCGGCTCGTACTTCAAGAGCCGTAAGCGCTCCTGCCACCGGCTGGCGAAAGTGGTTTGCCGTTCCCAAGGGAGCCGAAGCAGCCTTTTGGCGGGCGCAAGCGTTGCGTATTGGTGCGGTGCTGCTCGTTGCCGGTACGCTTTTTGGTATTGTGCTCTTTATTGGTTTAGTAGCCTGGGTGGCGAATGACCTGCCTGATCCCAGCGGTGTGCGTCGCCAGGAAGGGTTTTCGACCAAAATTCTCGACCGCTATGGAGAAGTTCTCTATGATGTGCATGGCGATGAGCGCCGGGTGCCGATTACTATCGATCAAGTTCCCGAGTATCTGCAGCAGGCGACCGTTGCCGTTGAAGATAAAGATTTTTATGACCACAGTGGTTTTGATCCGCTGACACCATTCCGTATTGCGTATAACTATGTGTTCCGTGGTGGTCGTGTAGTGGGTGGTTCCACACTTACCCAGCAGTTAGTAAAGAATGTGCTGCTCACCAATGAGCGCACTATCACCCGTAAGTTGAAAGAATTTATTTTGGCCCTCGAGATTGAGCGTCAGTTCAGTAAAGAAGAAATTCTGCAAATGTATCTGAACGAAGCGCCGTACGGTGGTACTTCGGTAGGCGCTGGTGCAGCGGCCGAGATGTACTTTGATAAAGATGTGCAGGATCTTAACCTGGTCGAGTCCGCTATCCTGGCTGGTTTGCCGCAGCGGCCGACCGCCTACTCGCCGCTCCTCGGTCGAACCGATGAAGATGGTGAGTATCTGTGGAAAATCCGCGCCATCGGTGTGCTGCGCCGGATGCGTGAAGATGGATACATTACCCAAGAACTCGAAGAAAGCGCTTTGGCTCAACTTGATAGTGTGGAATTTTCTAAGCAATCAACCGCCATTAAAGCACCACATTTTGTGTTTTATGTACTTGAACAGCTCGAAGAGATGTATGGCTCAGAAGTCGTGCAACGTGGTGGTTTGATCGTCAAGACTTCTCTCGATTTGCCATTTCATGAAGAAACGCAACAGATTGTAGGAGAAGAGATCGAGAAAGTGATCGATTTCAACATTACGAACGGTGCAGTGGTCGTTATGGATCCTCGCAACGGCGAAATTCTCTCCATGGTGGGAAGTAAAAACTACTTTGCCGATGATATTCCAGGCCAATTTAACGTAGCGGTCGATGGTTTGCGTCAGCCAGGTTCCTCGATTAAGCCAGTGACGTACGCCACGGCTTTGCAACAAGGCATGACTCCGGCCACTATGTTTGTCGACTCATTTACGAGTTTTGCTCCCAACGATTCCGCCGATGCCTATGAGCCGCGCAACTATGACGGCATTTTCCGTGGGCCAATGGCGCTGCGTCGTGCTTTAGCCGAATCCAATAACGTTGTGGCCGTGAAGTTGTTGGCCTCAGTTGGTGTGCAGAACATGCTCCAGCAAGCGTTTGACATGGGGTTTGTAACGCTCGAACCAACGCGCGAAAATATGCGTAACTATGGTTTGGCAGTCACGCTTGGAGGCGCTGAGGTGCATCTGATTGACAGCGTGACGGCATATAGCTCCTTTGCAAATGGCGGAAGTCGAGTGGAACCGGTTGCCATCTTGGAAGTCAAAGATAACGCCGAACAGGTCCTGTTCCAACACCGCGATATCCAAGGTCGCCAAGTTGTCGATCCAGAAGTTGCCTTCTTGATTAACTCGATCTTGTCGGACGACAACGCTCGCTCTGGCGCTTTCGGTGTCAACTCGCAGCTCAATATTAACAATCGCCCCGTTGCCGTCAAAACCGGTACAACCAATGATCAGAAAGATAACTGGACGATTGGGTGGAGCCGCTCCACGATCGTTGGTGTTTGGGTCGGTAACAATGATAACTCCAGCATGACCCGCGTGGCTTCTGGTGTTACCGGTGCCTCACCGATTTGGCGTCGCGTCATGTTGGCGGCTATTTCCAGTGGACGTACGACCGACGACTGGGAAGTACCGGACGGAGTCGAACGAGTGGCCGTAGATCCAATTTCCGGATACCCCGCCCACGACGAACTAGGCTCCAAAGAAGAATGGGTGATCAAAGGCACTTTGCCTACCGAACCTGATCCTATTCACCAGAAAGTACGCTTGTGTCGCGGTCAGGATAAGCTGGCGACAGCAGTCGACGTGCAACGCGGTGAGTACGACGAACGCGTGTACACAAACCTCTACGAAGATGATCCTATCAGTCAGGATGGCCGTAATCGTTGGCAGGAAGGCATTGATGCGTGGATTGCCCAAAATCAAGATCGCGGTCCGTTCCAGGCGCCAACAGAGTATTGTGATTCCGTTGACGAAGTCATTGTTCGCTTAGAGAAACCTGAAAATGAGCGCTCGTATGACTCCGAGAATATTGAAGTTGAGGTCAACACCGTTTCAGAAGAGCGCATTGATCGTGTCGAAATTTTTGTCAACGGTTCTGTGCGCGAAACGCTGCGCGAGAAACCGTACCGCACTCAACTGAATCTGCCGCGCGGACGCTATACGCTCTACGCCAAAGCCGTGCGAACGGATAACAAAGAAGGCAAAACAGGTGAGGTACGTATTGGCACTGGTGGTCAAGACTGGAAAGAGCCCACCCCTACTCCTACGCCGACTCCAACTCCGACACCAACGCCAACTCCCAAACCGAGTCCTTCGCCTACGCCCACTCCACCGCTCGACCTCAATCTCGACGACGAATAAAGAACTCACAATACTTGGTAAGCAGAGAATTGGTGCTGATTTTTCTTGTCAGCGTTACTGCAGCGTGACACCCAGAGTCTGCAGTGATTTCACGGCCTTCTCCTTGAACACTTGCGCGCGTTCACTCGAAAACTGCTCGTTTGTATCCCAGAACGTGAGACGGAACGTCCAGTTGTTTTCGAACTGGTCACGAAGCTCGACTGTGGAAACGGTAGCATCCAAAGATTTGAGTGCCGTGATAATTTCACCCACCGGTGTGGCATTCGGCAGAACAAGGGTCCAGTCTTCATAGTACGGTGCTGTTTTGGGTACCGGGTGATACTCTGGCCACCGCTGACTAACTTCCAGGAGTGATCGCCAATGGAGTTCGAAACCGACTTTTCCTTCTGGCAGATAACCAATACTTCCTAGCACTCGATCTTTGTGAGTGATAATTCCATATGAGGAGAAAATTCGCCCTGTATTTCGGTCTTTTTTCGTATCATCATTGGGTTTTTCAACAGAAAAATCGTTGATGTACAGCTCATTTGCTAGAAAATCGAGTGTAGCGCGGAGTTGACGGAAATCAGTGTCCAGGACGGTGAGCACTAGGTGTTCATCTGGCAATGTTCCTTCTTGTGGAAGATATATGTTGGCCAACTCAAATGTACCTCGCGCAGCACTGTGTTCTAAGAAATGGACGGTTTCTTCCGCGTGCGATGGCAATACGTATTGACGCATATACTCCATATCACTGGTAAGCGGATTTCGGATTTGCTGGTGTTCCGCTGGATCGAGGTTCCAGCGCTCCAGAAGTTCTGTTCCAACCATGGAGTACGTGTAGAGTTCTTGGTATCCCAAGGCGGCGAGAACGTGTTTGAGTTTGGTTTCGAGCGTGAAGTTATCTCCGACTGGTTTGTGAGTAGGAATTGCGGTGTCCATCAGTCGGCTGGGCAAATTATGGTAGCCATAGATGCGCGCCACTTCCTCAACAATATCGGCTGACATGCTGAGATCAGTGCGGAAGCTGGGGATGGTGATCAGGAGCTCTTGTGCGCTGGACTCAGTGACTTGGCATCCCAGCTGTGTGAGGATGGTTGTAATTTCGGAAGCAGGTAACTCAATACCGAGATACCGCTCGACTTCGCTCGGTGCAAACGGAAGTGTCTTGTTGTTTGAAGGAACAATCACTTCGTCATAGACCGTTGAGGCTTGTGTGGCGCCAGTGAGCTCAGTGAACAGCTCAATGCCGCGCAGCATCACTTCGCGGGCCAAATTGTGGTCTAGAGCGCGTTCATTGAGCTGAGCCGCAGGTGTGCGCAGCGCGTGGGTCATGGACGTGAAACGAATCTTCTCATGGGGAATGGACTCAATCCAGAACAGTACATTTTGGGTCGTGTCGTTGACCGCAGTATTGGCGGTGCCCATGATTCCGGGAATGTCGATTATGGTTCCGTCAGCATTCGTGAAGACCACTTCTCCACCCACGGTTTCGTAGCTGGCGCCGTCCAGTGTCGTGAATGGCATGCCGGCTTCGGCTTCTCGCACGTGGATTTCGCCACCGAGGGCCATGATTTTTTCGTAGTCAAAGGCGTGGCAAGGATGGCCCAGATCGTGGCTGAGGTAGTTGGTAATATCGATGATAACGTCTTTTACGTTGAGCTCGACTTGTTGCAGGCGGGTACTCATCCACTCAGGTGTGGCGGGGTGCTGCACGTTGCTCAGGATTACTGCCGTGATGCGGTGGCAGAGCTGACTGCTGTTATCAATAACCGGCAGGGGCAAGGTTTCGGTGTCGGCTGCGGGGAGAGCGTCGGTCAGTGTGAGCGTTTTGAGTTCTGAGGGGAAACCAGCATTATCCAAAATAACAGCGGCCTCGCGCGCAATGCCGCGCACAGACATGCTATCCACGCGGTTGGTGGTGACCTCGATGTCGTAAACGGAGTCGCCTTGGCGGTCATAAATGCGCTCGACAGATGGTCCGCAGAGGGAGAGCTGGTTTTGGATGGTTTCTGGATCGGCTTGCGTATCGAGGTGATCTTTCAGCCAAGTGTGGGGGACGAGTATGTTCATAGTATCTTTGTTTCTTTCTGTGCTTAAAATTGTTCGAGGAAGCGGGGATCGGCGGTAAAGAGCAGCCGAATGTCGTCCAAGTGCAGACCTGGACGAAGGGCGTATGTTCGCTCTACTCCCCAGCCAAAGGCAAAGCCGGTGTATTTTTCTGGATCAATGCCACCCGCTCGTAAGACGTTGGGATGGACCATGCCAGCGCCACCGACTTCGTGCCAGCCTGATTTACAGAAGCGACACGTTTCCCCATTGAGTTGACCGGTGCCTTTACAGATGGTGCACGAGAAATCGATTTCGAACGAAGGTTCAGTAAATTTAAAGTGGAACGGTCGAATACGTGATTTACTGTCTGGACCGTAGAATTCTTTCGCAAAGTGATCAATAGTTCCCTTAAGGTGCTGAATGGTAATGTTTTTGTCGACCACTAAACCCTCGAACTGATGGAACATTTGGGTATGCGTGACATCTTGTTGGCGGCGATAGGTGCGGCCAATGTTGATCATGCGAATAGGAGGTTCAGAATTGAGGCGTTCCATTTCACGGACTTGGCCATTGGAGGTGTGTGGCGTGAGGACCATTTTGCCAAGTTGAGAGTGTTCTGGGGCGTTCATGAAGAAGGTTTCCCACTCATCGCGAGCGGGGTGGTTCGAAGGCATGTTCAGCGCCTCAAAAGCGTAGTGGTCCCACTCGACCTCAGGATAACGCACGCGCGTAAAGCCGATTTTTTCAAAAATGTCGGTGATTTCGTTGATGGCTTGGCTGAGAGGATGCAGTCGGCCAACGGGGCGATCAGCGGCTGGGAGGGTTGGGTCGAGCCATTCTGTTTTACTTGGCGTATTTTCCGCCTCTGTCAGGAGCGTTTCCATTTCTTCGCGGAGTTCTTGCAGCTTTTGGCCAGCGGCGGGTTTTTCCTCAGGCGAGAGTTCGCGCAGCAAGCTGGCCGCCTCAGAGAAAAGTCCCTGTTTTTTTCCGAATAAGAAGATACGGAGTTCTTCTGGTTCGTTCGGAGCCTGGGTAAGTTTTTGGCGAATGTTGGTTATGTGTTGAGCGAAAGTGTCTGTCTTCATGTCTCTTTTCTTGTTTTGATTGTATCAAGGTCTGCAGGTACAAAAAACCCCCGGGAGTCGGGGGTTTCGGTAGTTGAAGCGCGAGCGAGTCTTATTTCGCTTTGGACGCTACTTCAACTACCTTGCTAAATGATTCGAAATCACGAGCCGCCATTTCAGAGAGCATCTTGCGATTCAGCTGAATATCGGCTTTTTTGAGTTGGTTCACGAAGCGTGAGTAGTTAACGGCATCAGCAATGTTTTGCAAACCAGCACTGATACGAGAAATCCACAAGCGACGGAAATCGCGTTTGCGGTTCTTGCGGCCAATGTAGGCATATTTACCAGCATGTAAGAAGGCTTCTTTGGACACCTTGTACAAGCGGTTTTTGGTCATGCGGAAGCCTTTGTTGGCTTTCAGCACTTTTTGGTGACGACGACGTCGGTATGGTCCTGTTTTTACGCGAGACATAATTTCCTTTTAGGCAATGCCGAGCATTTGCTTAATTTTCTTGGCAAAACGACCCTTCACTTCTACCGGAGTGCGGTAGCTGCGAATCGCACGCTTCGATTTGTTGAAGCGCAAGTGGCGCATGTTTTGGCGGCGGCGTAAAACTTTACCGGTAGCGGTAATTTTGAAACGCTTGGCGACGCCTTTGCGGGTTTTTTGCTTATACGTTTTTGCCATAGAATTCCTTCAAGAGGGGTATTATAACAGGGTTTTGCTCGCTTGCAAAGAGAATCTCTCTCAGCTTATTTCTTTTTTTCTGGCATCAGCTGCATGGTCATGACTTTTCCTTGCAGTTTTGGCTCAATTTCGATGCGAGCAACGTCTTCTACCGCCTCGTACACTTTGTTGAGAACGTTTTCACCGAATTCTTTTTTGGTAATTTCTCGACCACGGAAGCGCAGCAGAAGACGGACCTTATCACCATTTTCTAAGAATTTACGCACGCGTTTGGTGCGCGCCAGTAAGTCACCTTCAGCAATAAATGGGCTCAAGCGCAGTTCTTTGATTTCAGAACCTTTACCGCTGACGCGTTGCTTTTGCTTTTGTTGTTGCTGTTGGTACTTATGTTTGGACTCTTCAATAATCTTTACAACAGGAGGTTTGGCGGTAGCAACAATGAGGATCAAGTCCTTTTCTTGTTCCTCTGCCATGCGAATGGCTTCTTCTTTCGACATTACGCCGATCTGGTCACCGCGATCAGTGAGTACTCGAACTTCACTGGCTCGAATGTCCTCATTCATTATAAATTCTGATTTACGGCGATATTTTGGTCGTCGTGGTTTGAAGCGAATTGCGTACCTCCTTGTTATTTAGATTTTCTATTATACCATTTACGATCGCAAGACTGCAGGGGTTTCCTCTTCAATCCTAGCAATCAGTTCTGATGTCGCGAGAACCCCGAGTGAGCGATTCCCATGTTGCCGAACTGCACTGGCAAAATTTTGCTCACTGTCGTGAGTGCCCTGCTCTTTTCCGCCAACTACCAGCATATACGGAATCTTTTCCTGCTCGGCCTTGCGGATACGGTTTTGCATGGTTTCGGCCTCATCGCGAACTTCGACGCGAATGCCATGCGAGTTCAGTTCTTTAGCAACAGCCTGCGCGTACGCACTTTGGTCAGCAGTAATAGGAATGACTACTGCCTGCACTGGTGACAGCCAAGCCGGGAAAGCACCCGCATAGTGCTCAATCAAGACGGACAAGAAACGCTCGATCGCGCCCATAATGGCGGCGTGGATCATGACGACGCGTTCTTGTTCACCATCTTCGTTGATACAGTTCAGGTCGAAACGCTCCGGCATGTTCATGTCGAGCTGGATGGTGGCGACTTGCCACTCGCGACCAATGGCGTCGTGGCCCATGAAGTCGATTTTGGGACCGTAGAAGGCGGCTTCACCTGGAGCCTCGACAAACTCAACGCCATGATCTTGAATGAGTTGACGCATCTGGCTCTCAGCAAACTCCCAGTTTTCGGGAGAGCCAAGGTATTTTTCGGGGTGTTCCGGGTCATGGAGTGACAAACGCACGCTGAGGTCAAACCCAAAGGCGCCATAGAACTCGTGGACAATGTCCCAGATAGCGTTAATTTCCTGCTTTACCTGAGATGGACGACAGAAGACGTGCGCATCGTCTTGCGTGATCGAGCGTACGCGGGAGAGACCAGCCAGTTCGCCGGTTTGTTCGTCGCGGTAGACCATGGTGGTATTGGCGTAGCGTTGTGGCATCTCGCGGTAGCTGTGCGGACGGCGATCAAAAATCTGCGTGTGGTGCGGACAGTTCATTGGTTTCATGGCGAACTCATGGCCTTCACGCGTTTGGATACGGAAGAGTTCGTCAGCAAACTTATCCCAGTGACCGCTGCGTTCATACAGGTCTTTTTTGGTGACGTGAGGAATTTCTACGCGTTGGTAACCGTGTTGCTGACGGAGTTTCCAGACAAACTCATCGAGCAAGTTGCGCAGCATGGCACCTTTTGGGGCCCACAGTGGCAGACCAGGACCAACCAGTTCAGAGAACGTAAAAAGATCGAGTTCTTTACCGAGCTTGCGGTGGTCGCGCTTGCGGGCTTCTTCGAGCATCTGTTGGTAGGTGCGCAGTTCTTTACGGCTCGGGAAAGCGGTGCCGTAGATGCGCGTGAGCATGATGTTGTTTTCGTCGCCATGCCAGTAGGCGCCGGCCACGTTCAGCAAAGAAAAGGCTTTGATTTCGCGTGTGTTTTCCACATGGGGACCCTTACAAAGGTCAACGAACACCAGGAGTTCAGACAAAACCGGGCGTTTTCCCTGTTCGACCAGCGCTTTAGCAGCGGCGAGGTTTTCCTCTTTTCCGGTGAGGTACAAGGAAACGGGTTCACTGTTCTCCTCTGCTTTGGCGATCCATTCCTGTTTGTACTCGTTATCGGCGAAGATGGTGCGGGCCAGGCTTGGTTCGACTTCGATGCGCTCGAACTGCATGTTTTGATCGATGAGTTCCTGCATTTTGGATTCGATCTCGGCGAAGTTTTCTTCATTGATAGTGATATTGCGTGGTTCAAAGTCAAAGTAAAACCCAGTTTCGGTTGCCGGACCCATGGCCATGACAATCTTGTCTGGACCATAGAGCAGTTCCATAGCCATAGTGAGCATATGTTCTGCGGAATGACGAATTTTTGCTACATTGTCTGCGTGCTCAGACATAGTGAGCTCCTTACTGTTTATTGGGTGGTAGTTGTTGCGGTGGCTTCAGTGTTTTCGGAAGACCCCGTACGGAAAGAATTGAAGAGATCAAAGATTTGCTCTTCGTTGTATTGGAAACGATTGGTATCAGTATTTGTCGTGGAAGTTGGTTGCGTGGTAGTAGGAATTAAGAAACTGGGCGTCACTCGTTCCAGTTGATTCATAAATCCAGTCAACCATGGTTCTAAGTATGTGACAAAGAGGCCAACAATAATACCGAAGAAAATGATCGTGGCAATCATGCGACCTAAACCGAGGCCAATACCGGCAATGAAACTTTTTAAGAAAATTTCTTTTCCCGAAGCATCATAAATCGTTCGACGCGCTGGTTGGTCGATTGCTTGCGATTCTTCGGTGGTGTCTAATGGTTGAAACGAGGCCATTTTGCTTGCCCAGTATATCATGCTTTGCTGATTATCCCAGCGCTACGAATTGTTTTTTTGCTCTTGCCACTGACGATATTTATCGCCGAACCAATTCTGGAAGTACCACTTCCAGTAGCGCGGGTGCTGCAGACACAGGCGAATTTCGCGACGACAGTTCGGCGCAAACGTGATGGTGTGGGTGCTGCTGTAGTTTTCGTAGGTTACGGTGACGGTAGTGCGTTGCACTTCTCCACTGGTGAGGTCGATAAAGACCAGTCCATTTTGATTACTTGGTTTGGTTTGTTCGATATGCACGGAGTCCGAGTCAACCGAGATGTCTGGGAAATCCTCAATGAGGGTGGGATAGTCGTACCAGTCGCGCGGGAAAAAGGCCAAGCGAATCGGGTTGCGGCCGGCTTGGGCAAAGGCATTGGTAACGACAGTATGTGTTTTGGCAGTGTCGAGTTCACGCTCCGCTAGTTCCGGGAAAATATAGGGATAGCGCATTTCTCGTTCTTGTTCCAGGCCAGCAGCATGAATGAACGGATACCAGTTAGTATGACCATTTTCTTGACTTGGAGTGAAGCCCCAGACAAAATTGCCGTTAGAATCAGTCCACTGCCACTCAGTGAGAAGGTCAGCTAATGGGCCGAGTTTCGACTGCGGATCACGGTGAGTCTGCCAGTGATCTGGGGCAAATTGCAAGAGAGGTTCACCGTGTAATGCGAAGGTTATCTGATTGTTTTCTTGGCGTCTGACGGTGAGTTCGTCAGCAGATATGTTTTCAGCGAGCACTATACGCGTGGGCTGGCCATATTTGGCTTCGCGGGGCGAAAGTTGGTCGGTGTGCGGCGGATGAAATTGGTTTTGAGTGTCTTTTTGCCAGAAGCGCGCGCCATCCAGTGTGAAGGGAACTACCCAGTAGGCTAACGATTTGGCTGTGCGCGTGGTGTAGGGGTCGAACATGTGTTCGCCATACACACGGAGGTCAGAAATATACAAGGTTTGATCACTGAGTCGAACGCGGGCCCGATACGTTGGCGTGGTGACCCACCAGGCTTGGTTATCGCTGCCGGTGAGTTTGTCAGCGCCGTGATGGATGGTGACAGAGGGCAGATCTGTACTCGACATGACCTGAGAGAATTCGGTAGCGGTTACAACCGCATGTTCATTGTGCTTTTTCCATTCCCCAACAAAATTTAACTGACGAGCAAATTCTTGTTGATCAATTTCTGGCATGGAGTTTTCGAGTCCGAGTAATGCAAAAGTGAGGGGTTGTTCAGATTGGGTATGCGCTTGGGTAAAGACGTGACGGAAGTAGTCAAAGCCGCGCTCTTTTATGCGGTAGTCGTTTGGTTGGGATGTGTAGGAGTTGGTGGTATCGCCATAATTCCAGACGGGATCGCTGATGGTTTGGCGCATGATCAGTGGCATTTTTGCAGAAGGACTACTAGCGGGAACAAAAGCCCATTTTTCGCTCGGGGAGTACGGAAAGTGCGGTGGGCCGCCCCACATGGTGTAGGAGTCAGTGCCCCATTGCTCGCGGGTAATTTCATGTGCCTGGACTCCATACTCTTCGGTGAGGTATTGGAGAGAAGGTGTATCGATAATCCAGGCGTTCGTAAGCGTTGGTGTTTCTCCAAAAGTGCGTTCAAAAACAGACATGTATTGGTCAATAATCTTGATGCGGTCCTCTGGCGCATATCCGACCAAGTAGACATGCTGCGCTTCATACCAATTCTCGGGGGTACCCGTGTAGGTTACGCCGCTCTCTGACGCGAGCTGTGGAGTAATTTCCAGAAAGGCGCCAATTTCCATGCCAGCAGAACGAGCAGAGCGTAAGACTGCGACATACTCCGGATCTTGTAAAGCGTCATAGCGTACCGCTAAGGTCAGGGGAAGATCATTGGATTCGGCAGTAGCAATTTGGTTCTCTAAGGCAGTGAGGCTTCCGGGACTACAACACTCGGTGCCGCGGACTTGGCTAATGACAACAGTGTAATGCTCAGGAACTGTTTCATCACCGTTGACAGTTTGGGCGGAAATAGAAAAAGTATGAAAAAAGAAAACAAAACCTACACTGAAAACAGTGAGCAGGTGTAACAGGCGGTAAGGAATGGAAAAACCAGCCATGAAGGGTGAGTCTGACAGGGTTCGAACCTGTGGCCTCTTCGATGTCAACGAAGCGCTCTACCACTGAGCTACAGACTCAACTTTCGGGTAGGCAGATATTGTAACACGTTTTTGGAGGGATGTTACTCGCCCATTGTGTTGCCGCTGCCTTCGAGTTGTTTCCCTTCGTCGAAGCGCGCAGCACTCTCTTGCATAGTTGCACCAGTATCAAGCCCGCCAGCGCCAGCGCTCATTCGGGCTTTCTTACGAGCAGCACGTTCTTGTTGCAGGACATATGCCTTCATTGATTGTGCCCGCTTTACTCGGAGACCGAGACTCTGCAGGTAGTCTTGCAGCTGGGTTGTAAGGCTAAAGTTATGTGTTCTTGTTCGTTGTTGGGTATGCGCGTCGATTGCCTGTTGACCGCCACTCGTTGTGGTGGCAGCTTTGTTTTTGACTGTTATTTTTCTGATCTGTTTGCGAAGTTCCGCCATTTGGGCGATGCTGTGTTGCTCGTATTGTTCACTAGACTGTTTTGCACCTGATTTTTTACCGGCTGCCTGTTGTAATTTTTCTACATTAAGGTCATTGGCTTCTTGCTGCAAAGCTTGATGCATAGCTTGGCTGGTTTCAGCGGCAGTATGATTCTGCATGGATCGTAAAGAGTCTTGTGCATGATTAAGTCGAGATTGGTGCTCGTGGTCAGCACTGCTAAAAAGCGTGCCAGATTTGCTGCTGATATCAATACCATGAAGGCCCAATACTTGTGCGTCCTGCTTGGGAGCTCCAAAAAGGAGTTCAGACTGGCCTTTGAAGCCGAGTGTTTTTTGCGGCGATTGAGTTGGTTTGCCACCTTCTTGATTGCCACTGAGTTGTGACATCATTTGTGCTAAGGCACCTTCATCGTTAGTGGGGAAAGAGGCATGAGAACCGTGCTCAACTTCAGGTTGAGTGTGTGGTTGCATCCCAGTAGTTGCTGGTTGTTGTCTCATATCTGTTGCGGCCTGCCCTGCCATAGATTGGTTATTATACCCGAAAGAAACGCAAATTTCAACCGAGCTCCAGGCGGAGAGGTGCCTTAAACGCCATTATAGGGCGAAAGTCTTAAACTGTTAAGAGGTGATCGACGGCTTTTTGTTTCAGCAAAGAAGCGATGACGTACTGGCGTTGGTCCTCAGAAGGGTTTTCCACCTGGGACAAGATCTCAGTAACTTCTTTCTCTGGCAATTCGATCTTTTCAGCTCGCACAATCGCGCCGAGTAAGAACTCAACTTGTAAGTTCATCAGTGCGCGGGCGGCGTACTCTTGGTGAATATCTTGAATTGATTTTCCGACCTTTTCCAGATAGTCATCCAGAGAAACATTCATGTGTTCCAGTTGGTGACCAAACTCATGGAGCGCGCGTTCTGTTTCTTTGCGTACTAAGAGCTCAGGGATCTTGATGGTTACTTTTTCCAGAATTCCCTCGAGTAAGGCGCTGATTTGCTGTTGGCGCTTCATTTCTTCAGGAGTTTCTTCTTTTTTGTCGTCTTTCTTTTTGGAGTCTTTCCAGAGTTCGTGAGATTTTTTGGTCTCTTGCACTATTTTCTGGTAATCACCGAGTTCAACTTCTGGAGTTTCGGCGATTTCTACTTTGAAAGTCCAGTCTTTACCCTCTTCCACTGACTCAGCAGAAACGGCTGGATCGGTTAGCGGCATAAGTTTGTGTTCGCGGATATAGGTTACGTAGGCGTCAGACAAGAGTTCCTCGAGCACCATGTCGCGGACACGGTTGGCGCCCAAGCGTTCTTCTACCATGGCCAATGGAGCTTTTCCTTGACGGAAGCCTTCAAACTTGGCTTGTTTTTGGGCTTTTTGGAGCACTTGTTGCTTGGTTTTGGCAATTTCTTCAGCGGAAAGCGTGAGGGTAAATGTGGTGTTTTCCGCAATCAGGGTTGGCTGATCTTTTGAGCGGATTTTTGCTGGTTTGTGAAGTGTCTTTTTGAGTTGACTTTTTCGCTGCTTTAGAAGTTGTATCAGCATTTTTTTCGGTAGTCTTCTCTGGTTTGGTGGTCTTTTTTGTCTGTGCCATAGGTGGTGATTGTATCATAGATTGTGTTTTGCCGTAGGGTTACCTTTACTATTGAAATACTCAAGAAGGGTAACCGTAAGGTTACCCTTCTTGAGGTAGTTGTAGAGGAAGGTAACCCTCCTAAAACTTTTTAAGCAATTTCCTTAATTGAGTACACCACTTTTCCAGCGGGCACTTCTACTTCCACAGACTCGCCGGCTTTTTTGCCGAGTAAGGCAACGCCAAGTGGCGATTTGGAAGAAATTTTCTTTTGGCTGGGATCAGCTTCCCACTCGCCAACGATATGGAAAGTGTGGTGATTGCCTTTGCCGCCAATTTCTACGATCACTTGCGAACCAATACCCACTTGTCCGGCGATTTTGTCATTTTCTGAGATGACTTCTGCGCGTTGAATGAGGATTTCGAGTTCGTCTTTACGGCCTTCCAAGAACGCTAGGTCTTCCTTGGCAGCGTGGTATTCGGAGTTTTCAGAAAGGTCTCCGTGGGAACGGGCAAGGGCTAAACGCTTAATTGCCGCGGGGATCTTGTCATCCGTGAGTTCTTGCAGTTCTGCAACCAGGGAGTCGTACCCGGTTTGTGTCATGGCGAGTGTCTGTGAATCATCAGACATAGTGCCCTTTCTTGTGGTATTTAAACCGTCTGCGTATTGTACTGAGCGCTGAGTTTTTTGTCCATGTCATCAGTACTGTTGTTATAAGACGCGGTGTTTTCTTCTTGTGAGTCAATATATTCTTGATACTCTGCTTCTGGAACTGCAATAATGAGGAGGCGCTTCCAAGTGGTTCCCGGTGGGTAGCACGTTTGCAGGATGAGTTGTTCTCGCTCAGTTTGCGGAGCCATGTAGCTGAGATCGTCAGCGGCGACGACTTTTTTCTCGACGATTCGATAGGTATAGTCCTCGTTCCAGAACCGCATCGTGACGTTTTGGCCGATTTCAGCGTCTTTGAGGGCATAAAATTGGGCGTTGTAGAACGCTACGTTCCAGGCTGAATCAGTGGAGTGGGCAAACAGATACACTGTTTTATTATCTTCGAGTTGATCTGGGAGCGCCGAACCAGCTGCGTGGGCAATTCCCTCCTTGAGTGCACTGGTGTAGCTCTCCTTATCTGAGCTATCTACGTTGGGTACCACGACACTTTCGATGCCGAGATCAGGCACGCGCAAGGAAAACACATCCTCAGGAGCTGAAGCATATGGCTCAGGCGTAGGAGTTGGCGTATTTGGAATTGGAGTGGTAGGAGCAACTTGGGCTTCCATAGCTGAGTAGATGCGACTATCTCCCAGGTGCGCTTGAATGTTTTTCCAGGCTTGCTGGCTTTCCAAAATGATGATCGGTCCTAAAAAGAAGAGGAAAGAAGCTAGAGACACCCCATAGGCTAAGCGCGTGCTGGTTTGCAGAATTCGATCAGCTAAGTCATGCGGAATCTCGAAGGAGATATCAAGACTTGGCCACTGAATTGCAGGAATGCGTGGTAGCGGGATTTCCCAGGTTTGGAGCCACGGCTCGCTCATCAAGAGATGATAGCTTTGTGCCAAGTACCAGGAGTCAGCCAGGGCTCGGGTTTGAGTGCGGTATGCACCCAGATCAAGCCAGACTTGCGGTTCGGAGTATCCCTGTGCGATCCACTCGGAAACCAAACTCTGGATGGAGAATGACCCGTGCAGTGTGTGATTCGGCATACGCCTCCTCATTTTATTGGGTTAAGCGAGAGCGCAACCAGGTGAGTCCGAGACCGATCAAGGCGAAGGACAAGGAAGCGGTCACCGCTTGCTCACCCGCACTCCCTGTTTCCGGTAAGGTGGTTGGCGTTGGAGCCACGGTTACTTCTGGCTTGGTTCGTTTGTTACCGAAGCGCACGGTGGTGGTACTTCTGTCCTCTAAAGTGATGGTCACCTCCTGAGGTGTGGTAGCGTGCCAACCGTCTTCCATGATTTCACGGATAACGATTTGTTCGCCACCTTGCAGGTTGCCAACGCGTCCACCGCGACCGTTATTGTGGTCGTAGGTTTCGTAGGCGTACCACTGGTTGTCTTCATCGCGGCGCCATTCGAATTTCCAGCTCAAGCCAGGCTCGTTGCTGTCGCGGTTGGCGTCACCGTCGATGTCTTCGTACTTCTCGATAATGAAGCCGGAGTCTTTCTTTTCTTCACAGCTACAGTCCGATTCCTCGACACACTGTGGGTTACGACACTGGCCGTTCCAGCAGATCATGCCGTTGCCACATTGGTTGTCGGAGTCACAGCTGTCGTTACACTGCAACGCTGGCGTTGGTGTTGGCGTAGGCGTGGCCGTCGGAGTTGGTGACGGAGTCGGAGTTGGTGACGGAGTCGGGGTTGGCGACGGAGTCGGAGTTGGCGACGGAG
>JAJOJK010000021.1 GCA_021208605.1 Candidatus Woesebacteria bacterium
GAAAGAAACTCAAGTATCAGCACTCAATCAATTCATTCAAAACTTAGTCTTGTTTGGATTGGTCGTCACGGGTATTTTATTTGCCCGCTCCACCAGTGCAGGACTTGGTAGCATCATTGTGGTCGCTTCCAGTTTTGGCAACGTCATGTGGCCATTATCACAGTTCTCACCGGTCCTGACACAAATGAAGGGTATTGTTAAAGTGTTGGATGAGTTTGATGCTAACCTTAAAGTACCTATCTTAAATCGTCACCAAAGTGTTGATCATTTTGACACCTTATCCTTCAATGATTCAGATTTAGGTTACATGGATGAAGAGAAATCCATCTTAACCCATGTGAATCTAGACATAAAAAAAGATGAAAAAATCTTGATAGTTGGACGCAGTGGTGCAGGTAAGTCCACCATCTTAAAAACCATTCGACAAAACATTCAACCCAAACAGGGCAGTGTAACCCTCAATGATCATGACATCTTTGATTTAATCCCGATTGATTATTATTCCTTATTTACGACCGTCGATCAAATTGGCTTTATCTTCTCAGGTACGGTTAAAGAAAACCTTACCTTATACCAAGACCTTAGTGATGAACATTGTAGACATGCCTTAGCTCAAGTTGGATTAGCGCATTTGAATCTCAATGATGTCTTAGTGAACAATGGATCAAACGTCTCAGGAGGACAGCGAGCCCGGTTGATGTTAGCACGAGCTTTATGCCTTGAAACCAGTGTCATTCTTTGTGATGAAATCTTTGCTTCACTTGAACTTGAGATTGCGCAAAGCATTGAAAAAGACTTGTTGTCGTTACCTAAAACCATCATCAATGTCAGTCACATCATCTTTAAAGAGACCCTACACCTTTATGATAAAATCTACATTCGTAGAAGAAGGGGAATGCCTACTTGCCTCATCCCAACAAGAAGTGTGGGAACGCATGATCTTATCTCAATCCTAAGCAAACAAAAGCGCAATCATGCGCTTTTGTTTATAGGGAGAGAGAATGAAAATGGGCCAATAGTTCGTTTGGTTGTAAGCGTTGTTTAGCTTCTGCACATACATCCAACACCACGTGTCCTTCATGAAGCATGATGCAACGATCACCATAAGCCAAAGCATCCTGTATTTGATGTGTAATCATTAAGGTGGTGATTTTAAATTGTCGAATCAAATGCTGTGTGAGATGCATGATGTGCTGGCTTGTTTTTGGATCTAGAGCAGCAGTATGCTCATCCAGTAACAACAGCTTAGGGTGTGACACCACAGCCATCAATAAACTTAAAGCTTGACGTTGTCCACCTGATAAATAGGCAACCTTGACATCCAACTTCTCTTCAAGTCCCATGTTGAGTTGAGTAAGGATGCTTGCGATATGAGTGCGTGATACTAAATCAACTCCTTTGTTTGAGGTTATTAAGGTTTGCCTTTGTTCAGTGCTAAACTCATGTTTTGCACAATGCTTAGTTGAGGTGAGGTTCCTAATGAAGGATCTTGATACACTCTTGAAATGTTTTGAGCTCGCCTGAATGAAGGATCTTGATACACTCTTGAAATGTTTTGAGCTCGCCTGAATGAAGGAAGATGAGTCATCTCTTGATCATTGAAGAGAATCTTTCCATGATCAACAGCCAATTGTCCATCAATTAAATTAAGTAAGGTGGACTTTCCACTGCCATTGCTTCCTAACACCACCACAAATTCACCTTCCTGAACATTAAAATTGAACGATTTAAACAATGGTTGTTCATTTGGGGTGTTTAAGTGAAATGTTTTTTGAATGTCTTGAAGCACTAACATGATTATCTCCTCCTTTCAGTGACGTTAAGATAGTTTTACCGTAAGAAGGTTTAATCACTAAGGCAAGCACAAGGATAAGGGCAGTGATGAGTCTTAATGAACTAGGATGTAAACGCAGTGCTAAAGCTGAGGCAATAGTGAAGCGGTATAATAGTGAACCAAAGATAGCCATGGTGGTTAACTTAGCACCAGTGGAAGATAACAAAGAGTCACCTAACACCACTGATGCTAAAGCAGCCACAAGAATACCAAATCCCATCGACAGATCATAGAAGCGTGTCATCATCACAACCAAGGCTCCACACAAGGCGATGATGGCATTGGAAAGTGAATATCCTAATGCTTGATAAGCACTGAGGTTTTCACCAAGTGCTGATACAAGTTTTGGATTATCACCAGCAACCTGTAATATCATCCCTTTTTTAGTTTGTAGAAACCAGTCCAGCAATAACTTAAGACTGAAGACAATCATAAGGAGAAGTGAAAGATGATACCAACGGGTTAATGACACACTCATCCATGATGGGAGAGTGAACAACGTAAAGGTTTGAAATAAAGGCAAGTTAGAACGATTACCTGCAATCATAAGATTGAGTGTATACAAGGCACTCATGGTGAGGATACCACTTAAAAGTGGTTGAATCTTCAAACTTTGGTTTGAAGCCATGCTGTTAATTGACCTGCACACCATCCACCCAATGCAGCCATGATTAAGGCTATAGGAACGGGAAGTCCTGAAGTCAGTGCCATCGCACTAATCACAGCCCCAAGAGGGAAACTGCCTTCTACGCTAAGATCGGGACGTTGTAAGACTTTGAATGTCAATGCTACACCCAGAGCAAGGACACTGTACAATAATCCTTGAATGAGGACGTCGAGCCAGAAATTCATGTTATTCGCTTAGACGTTCAAGAACACTTTGCGGGAACGTAATTCCTAGTTCTTGGGCCATTGTTTGATTTACAAATAAACGAGTTGAAGTGGGTGTACCGACCGGGATGTCAGATGGAAGCTTATCGTTAAAGAGAATATCTATGACTTGTAGGGCAGCACTTTGACCTAAGGCGAAGAAATCTACCCCATCCACCGCAAGTAGTCCTTGAGGGAGTAAGGTAGGATCAGAGCCAAACACAGGTTTGTTAGCTTGTTTAGCTAAATCAACAATTTGTGAAGTGGCACTTGCCACAAGATTATCAGTAACATTGAAGACTGCATCCACTTGAGGTAACAGTTGTCCCATAGCAGCTGCCACTTCAGAAAGATTGGTAATGCCAATCACCACGGCATTCATACCTAATAGAGGGGCAATACGTTGGGCTTCTTCAATCCATACACGACCATTCACTTCACCTAAATTGAATAAAAAACCAATATTTTGAGTATTAGGAAGCACTTCTTTAACAAGTTCAAGTTGTGGTTGAAGTGGTGCAGCATTGCTCATGCCTGTAGCATTGTTTCCACTGGATTCAAGTGAAGCGACAAGACCAGCACTCACAGGGGCAGAAACAGCGTTGAAAACCACAGGAATTGAAGTGTTCAGTGTGGCATTAAGAGCAGCTTGAGCAGCGGGGGTTGCGATGGCGTAAATTAAGTCTACACCATCACTGACAAATTGCTGGGCGATGGTATTAGCAACATTTGGATCACCTTGAGCATTTTGAACAATCAGTGTGATGGCGTTTGATTTGCCTTCAGATTCAAGTTGATCTTTAAGCCCTTCTAGTGTTGCATCTAAAGCAGGATGAGTGACAAGTTGAATCACTCCAATGGTGAAGGTTTCTTCTTCGTTGGGTAGAGGCGTGGATACACATGCACTAAGCATAGTGAGGGATAGAGTGAGTAGCACTAAGGCTTTAAGTGATTTAGTCATCATTAGTTCCTTTCAAGGGGGATAAAATAAAAAAACACGCATCTACGCGTGGCCAATAAAAGAGATTTCTTGTGTATTGTGTCAATCGTAGATATTTCCAACATAAAGTGGTCTATATCTACAATGTGATATAAACCTAGTTAGTGATAATATCCGTAATAAGAAGACACATGGAAAGATTTGTGATTGGTCATGATCTTAATATCCTTTCTTGTTTTGAAGTGTAACAAATCATGAAAAAGAATGCAAGAATAATAATTTCTTTCACATATTTTCATAAAATAACTTCCAGTTAAGGAAGTTACTGAATGGGTTCGATGGGTTTGTTGGATTGAAAGTAATGGTAGATACTATCTCGAGTGTACGTCTCAATACGACTGTAATGAGATTTATTAGGATAGGTTAAGACCACTTTCCAAGGCATAGGCACTGTGAATCTCATTTCTTTAATCCGGTCCTTAACAATGTGATTTCTAACCGGTCCTGGAAGAACCGTGATGAAATCAGAGTTTAAGGTGGATTCGAGTAAGAAATCCCATGAGGTGGACATCAGTGCAATCTTAGGAACAATGTTTAAACTTTCAAATTTTCTCATGAGCTGATGATGAATCATGAAGGTGCTAGAGAAGATGGCTAGATTTTGTTCTTTTAAATCACTCCAATCCATGGTGTTCTTAATTTTAGCTAAAGTATGATCTTTGGATAAGAAGCAACACACTTCCTCTACAAAGATGACTTCTTCTTTAAAATGCATACTATTAAGATCAGTCGGTTGTAAAATGACCGCAAAGTCGATTTCTTGAAGCTTAAGTATTCGTTGGAGTTCAAATGCTCCCTCTTCAATGATATCAAACTGAATATCTGGGTTTGTGATCACTAATTTGGATAGGATGTCGGTAAACAATACGGTTAACACAAGAGGAGGAATACCAATGCGTATCTTTCCTCTTGCTTTTGTCGAGTGTTCTCTTAACTCTTTCATCATGCGTTCATGATGGTAAATCACATTAGTGGCATTGGTGTAAAAGGATTCTCCTTGAGGGGTTAAGCCAGCTAAACGACCTTGTTGTCGAATGAAGAGATCAATTTTTTCATCGGATTCAAACTTCTTAATCACTTGGGTTAAAGCGGGTTGAGAAACATGAAGTTTTTTTGCCGCAGCAGAAATATTATAGTCGGATTCAATAATGGCACAGAAATACTTGAGCTGGTAAATATCCATAAAACCTCCAAGATGACATCACATGTCATAATCATACCCTATAAAAATAACTTATACAATCTATAAGTACTTGGTATTTTCAAAACGCTTGAATAAGCATTAAAATGACGTTGTAAGCGCTTAAAGTAATTTATTCACAACTACTATAATTAAAACAAATATCAAGGAGGATATTATGAAAGAAGTGGTCATTGTATCGGCTGTTCGTACCGCGATTGGAACCTTTGGAGGCTCACTTAAAGATGTAAGTGCAGTTGACTTAGGAGCTACTGTCGTCAAAGAAGCCATCGCTCAAGCGAAGATTTCTCCTGAAATGGTTGAAGAAGTTATCTTTGGTAACGTTCTACAAGCTGGATTAGGGCAAAATGTCGCTCGCCAAGTGTCCATTAAAGCAGGTATCCCACAAGAAGTATCATCATACACTGTTAACAAGGTCTGTGGATCAGGTCTTAAGACAGTGGCTTTAGCTGCGAATGCAATTGCGTGTGGGGATGCCGACATTGTGGTAGCGGGTGGAACCGAAAACATGAGTTTATCAGCGTATGTTGTTCCTTCAGCACGTTGGGGAGCTCGCATGGGTCAAGCAACCATGGTTGACACCATGGTCTATGATGGACTCACTGATGCATTCAGTGGAGTACACATGGGGATTACGGCAGAAAACATTGTCACTGAATATGGATTCACTCGTGAAGAGCAAGATGCTTTCGCGGTTGAAAGCCAACATCGTGCGGTTAAAGCTATTGCGGATGGCAAATTTAAAGATGAAATTGTTCCCGTTGTTATCGCTTCTAAAAAAGGTGACATCGTGGTTGATACAGATGAATATCCAAAAGCCAATGCTTCATTAGAGGGATTAGCAAAACTTCGTCCAGCCTTTAAGAAAGATGGATCAGTGACTGCTGGTAATGCTTCAGGAATCAATGATGGTGCTGCAGCTTTAGTTCTTATGAGCAAAGAAAAAGCTCAATCCTTAGGTTTAACTCCTCTTGCAGTAATTAAATCTTATGCTTCTGCTGGTGTTGATCCACAAATCATGGGTACAGGACCAATTCCTTCTACTCGTAAAGCACTTAAAAAAGCTGGATTAGAAGTTAAAGATTTAGGACTTATCGAAGCTAACGAAGCGTTCGCAGCACAATCACTTAGCGTAGTGAAGAGCTTAGAACTTGATCCTTCCATTGTTAACGTCAATGGTGGAGCGATTGCGTTAGGTCACCCAATTGGTGCAAGTGGTGCACGTATCTTAGTCACATTACTTCATGAAATGAAACGTCGTGAAGAAGTTAAATATGGTTTAGCTACCCTTTGTATCGGTGGAGGTCAAGGTATCTCACTGATCGTTGGTAAAGAGTAAACCAACTCAATAGAAAGAAAAAGGAGAGAAACAATGAGATTAGAAGGAAAAGTAGCTATCATTACTGGTGGCGCACGTGGATTAGGACAATCCATGGCAGAATTATTCGCTAAAGAAGGTGCAAAAGTCATTGCTGCTGACATGGGCGAATTAAATTATGAATGCGAAGGAGTTGAAGGTTTCCAACTTAACGTAACAGACGTTGAAGGATGCGAAAAACTATTCAACTATGCAAAAGAAAAATATGGTCGTATTGATATCCTAGTGAACAATGCTGGTATCACTCGTGATTCACTCACTCGCAAAATGAGTGATGATATGTGGAACCTTGTTATTGATGTTAACCTTAAAGGTGTCTTCAACTTAACTCGCTTTGTTGGACCATTCATGGCTGAACAAGGTTCAGGATCCATCATTAACATTTCTTCCGTTGTTGGAGAATTTGGTAACATTGGACAAGCTAACTATGCAGCTACAAAAGCTGGTGTCATTGGTATGACAAAGTCTTGGGCTAAAGAATTCGCCATGAAGGGTGCACAAGTTCGTGTTAACTCCATTGCTCCAGGTTACACATTAACTGACATTCTTAAAACTGTACCTCAAGATCTACTTGACAAATTCGCAGCACAAACGATGTTAAAACGTTTGGCTCAACCAGAAGAAATCGCAACAGCTGCTTTATTCTTAGCATCTGATGATGCTTCCTACATCACCGGTCACAACCTAAGCGTGAATGGTGGAATGAGACTTTAATCTTAAACACAGTATTCACACAGGAGGAACATATGGCAGTGAAATTTATGACTGCAGCGGAAGCTGTAAAGTTAGTGACGTCAAACAGCACAATTGCTACCGGCGGATTCGTTGGTAATGCTGTACCAGAAGAATTGGAAATCGCAATTGAAAACCGCTTCGTTGAAACGGGTGAGCCTAAGAACTTAACTTTAGTTTACGCAGCTGGTCAAGGCGATGGTAAAACTCGTGGTTTAAATCACTTTGGACACGAAGGATTACTTAAACGTGTTATTGGTGGACACTGGGGTCTTGTTCCTAAGGTTCAAAAATTAGCCTTAGACAACAAAATCGAAGCATACAACTTCCCACAAGGATGTATTTCTCACTTATTCAGAGATATCGCTGCTAACAAACCAGGTACCATTACTCGTGTTGGTTTAAAAACCTTTGTTGACCCACGTCTACAAGGTGGAAAACTCAATGAAGTCACTAAAGAAGATATGGTTGAACTCATTGAACTACGTGGTAAAGAATACTTAATGTACAAAGCATTCCCAATCGATTTCGCATTCATTCGTGGAACTTACGCTGATGAAAACGGAAACGTCACGATGGAAAAAGAAGCTGGATCACTTGAAGTATTATCCATTGCGCAAGCATGCAAGAACTCAGGTGGTAAAGTCATCGTTCAAGTTGAAAAAGTCGTTAAGGCTGGAACACTTGATCCGAAACTTGTTAAAATTCCTGGAATCTATGTGGATACTATCGTTCAAGTGGCTGACATGAAGAATCACATGCAAACATTTGCTGAAGACTTTAACGCTTCTTACACTGGTAGTGTTAAAGTTCCTGTGAATAGCATGAAGCCGATGGAATTGGATGATCGTAAAGTCATTGCTCGTCGTGCTGCTATGGAACTTATTCCTAATGCGATTGTAAACTTAGGTATTGGTATGCCAGAAGGGGTTGCACGTGTTGCAAACGAAGAAGGCATTGGGTTGCAAGATTTAGGAATTCCGGTTTTCCATGATGACCAACACGGTACCGCCGTGGCGGTGACCGCGGCCTTGCAAAGTGCCGCCAAAGTGGTCAGCAAAGACTTCACCGATTTGAAGGTGACTATTCTCGGTGCCGGCGCGGCCGGTATTGCGACAGCTAAGATGCTCCTTGGCATTGAGTGCGATTCCGAGACCTGTACTAAGCAGTCCAGTAGCGACATGCAAGTAGCCGATGTCATTTTGGTCGACAGCAAAGGCATTATCAGCACCGATCGCGATGACCTGAATTCACACAAGAGTGTGATCGCACGGTACTCCAATGTGGATGGTCTCACCGGTTCGGCCGAAGACGCTTTGCGTGGACGCGACGTGGTAATTGGTGTTTCTGGTCCGAATACGATTTCTCCCGAAATGGTAAAGAGCATGGCCGACAACGCTATCGTGTTCGCCATGGCCAACCCTACTCCAGAAATCATGCCCGATGTTGCTCGCGAAGCTGGTGCTGCCGTTGTGGCGACCGGTCGCAGTGATTTTGCCAACCAAATCAATAATGTGCTCGTATTCCCCGGTATTTTCCGCGCGGTGATTGATGGTCGTTTGGATCGCATTACGCTGGAAGACAAGCAGGCGGCGGTCAAAGCCTTGGCCGATATGGTCACCAACCCTGGTCCTGAGAATATTATTCCTGATCCATTCACGCCCGGTTTGGCGGAGACAGTAGCCAAAGCTATTTTGCAGAATCGTCAGTCAGCCAGCTAAGAAAAACAATTTGGCGTCAGCTGCATTTGTCCGTATACTGAAGAGTATATGAATCACATGCCAGACGTTACACCTGATCACCTGACCAAGGGAAAATGCGAGCCGTGTGAAGGTGGTGTTGATCCGCTCACTCCCCAAGAGTACGCTCCGTACTTAACGGCTGTACCCAAGTGGCAAACTGAAGAGATTTCTGGAGTCACGTACATTGTGCGCGAGTTTACCCGCAAAAATTTTGTTGACGCGGTCGATTTCATTCAGCAGATTACCGAAATTGCGGAAGAAGAAGGCCATCACCCTGACCTGCATTTGACCGATTTCAAAAAGCTGCGCGTGGAGCTCACTACGCACGCGATTAACGGTTTGAGCGTGAATGACTTTATCGTAGCTGCCAAAATTGACGAACTGGAGAAATAGCTTCACAACGAACTCCTCACCTGCCCTATGACTGTCCACTCTGCCCCCACCGATTTACTCCGTTCTTGGCTGAATCCACTTTCTGCCGCTCAAAAAATGGCTAATCATCCAGAAGTGGCCTATTTTTGTGCTGAGTACGGTCTGGCGGAAGGTCTTCCCTTTTACGCCGGAGGCCTGGGCATTTTGGCTGGTGATGTAGTTAAAGCCGCGGCGGACGAAGATTTCCCCATGGTTGGTGTTGGTCTGTTTTACCATGGCAAACGCGATCGCCAAGTAGTGGATCCCGATGGCTGGCAGCATTATGTGCCCTACGAGTTTGATCCCGAAGGCCAAGGGTTTACCGAAGTCATGTTGCCTGATGGTACCCCGTGGCGAACCACGCTGCACCTTGATGGCGATGAAGTCCACGTATTCGCGTTGGCGCGCCACTTGAGTGAGCACGTGACCGTGTATTTTTTAGAAACTGACCGACCGATCAATCCCCCACATATCCGCGAACTTACCTCTGCTCCGTACTGGGGTGACGAGCGAATGCAGCTCCAACAGCAGTTTGTGTTGGGCGCGGGCGGAATCCGTTTGTTGCGCGACCTCGACTTAATGCCAGAAGTATTTCACTTGAATGAAGGCCGACCCGCCGTTTTGGTCTGGGAGTTAGCGGAATGGCTCCAAGAAACATTGGGCCACGATGGCTGCCGCGCTATTCAAGAGGCTCGCGAGCGCATTGTCTATACCAACCACACGCTGGTGCGAGCTGGTAATTTATCTTATCCGTGGGACCTCGTTGAACGATTCGTGGAGCCGTGGGCCCAGGCTTTGGGCATGCCGACTTCCGCTCTGCTGGAGTGCGGCATTGACGATCACGAAGATCGTTTTGGCATTACCGAGTTTGGTTTGGCGATGAGTCGGATTGCCTCGGGTGTCAGTGAACGTCACACGGAACTCTGCCGTGAGCAGTGGCCAGAGTTTTCGTGGGTCAATATTACCAACGGTGTCCACTTTCCAACCTGGCAGCGCCAAGAATTGGTGATGGATGATCTCACTGATGCTGAGATTTGGCGTGCCCACCAAGACGCCAAAAAAGAGTTGGTCGATGAGGCTGCTCGCCGCACCGGCATTATGTATGATCCAGAACGCCTGGTCTTGGGTTGGGCGCGACGGATTACTGGCTACAAGCGTTTGGACAGTTTGTTTGTGGATGTTGAAAGGTTGCGTTCAATTTTGAGCCGTGTCGATCGACCAGTCCAGTTAGTGGTGGCGGGAAAAGCTCACCCCGGCGACCAACAAGCCAAAGAACACTTGCAAGAAATTATTCGTATTTTCCAGAACGAGCTTTCTGGTCATGCGCTGTTTATTCCGAACTATGACATGGAGTTGGCGCGCTATTTAGTAAGTGGTGTGGATATTTGGCTGAATACACCGGTAGATGGCCGCGAAGCCTGCGGTACTTCTGGTATGAAGGCGGCGGCGAATGGTGTTTTGCAAGCCTCGGTGGCTGACGGTTGGGTGGCGGAAGTCGACATAACTGATATTGGCTGGACACTGGAACCAGAAAACCCTGGTGAGCATATTATGAATCTGCTTGATGGTGAGTGGGCTGATCTTTTCTGGCAGCGTGACGCCGCGGGTGTGCCAAAAGCGTGGATTCAACGTATGCGGGCTTCGCAACAGTTGGCCAAGAGTTTTAGCGCTACTCGGATGCTGCGGGAGTATCAGGAAAAGTTGTACACATCAACGGTGTAGCGGTTTTGAGCATATTGTTCTGGTGTTATTCTTGATTTACTCATATCCTATATTATATTTAAAAATGACGAATTGGCAATTCGTCTCGCATTCTGTTATAGTTATATACAGTACGTCTCGCTGGTACAGAGTCTATAGAAGAAGCTCAGTGCCAAAGAACGAGACACTTTTTCCCAGGACCACATTACGGTGGTCACGCTACAAACAGCCGAAAGGATTTCCCCTATGGCCCAGTTTCCCGAACCCGGAAAGCACCCTGTTTCCATTGATCAAATAGCCGATGTGCTCTGTCGCGTCACGCCGACGCCGGCCGAGAGTACCATCTGGATGTCACTCGCTCTTCCCTTCCAGCGAACGGAGGACCTGTTTGTCCAGCATGCCAAGTCGACGGTGCAGCAGACCCTGCGTCGCCAACCAGAAGCCGAGAAAAATGCCAATGTGGCGCAGACCGTTTTAGAGTATGTTTTGCCGGAGTTAGTACAGTGGCGCGAAAACCAGGTGGCGCAAGTCGAAGAGCATGCCGCTGGGGTGATTGCCTACTTTGCGTTTGATCCAGCTGAGATTCATCATATTTCTGCTAGCGAAATTTCTGAGAAAACACACCTTTTTTTAAGTAGTACGTACTCACCAGTCCATGAAGTATGGTCCGATATCGGTCACTGTTATCACTTGGCGCCGGTTTTTTTGGCGCTGCAACAACGCGTGCGGAATTACACGCTGATTATTGCGGAAGAAGAATCGTTCCTCTATCGGCTTGAAAATACGAGGAGTGAACAACTTGAGAATTGGGAAAACAAGTACGGTACCGAAGCCCACAATCGCTATCGCGAGCAGATGACCGTTACCCGCGATAAGTCCGTGACGCACGGGACCGGCAGTGAAAAGATAGATCGTCAGCAAGAAAGCGGCAATCGCTTGTATCTGCAAACCATTTTTGACCGCTGTCTTGAAGTTTTGCAAGCTGATGAGTTGGCAACTGGCATGCAGATTTTCTATCCGGTGGATATGTCGGACATGGTGGAGACGTATGCGCACGATATTCTTGATGCCAACAGTGATGTGCCACTCGATTTAGAGGCCAAGGTGGTTTCTGCGGAGCGTTATGACTTTGCAGCCGCGGTCAACGAGCTGGAGCAGCAACAACGCCAAGCAGTTACCGATATTGTGGCCTTTGCCAAAAATAAAAAGCACTTCATTACGGAAAAATCCGCCGTGGTGGAAGCATTGCGCGATCACCAGTTGCAGTATTTATTTGTGTTCCCAGAACTTTCTCTGCCTGGATACGTCTCTGAAGACGGCCTGATTTTTGCCGAGGAAGTAGACGGCGCGACCGCAACAGACAATCTGGTGCCCTGGATGCTGCGCACTGCCTATATGGCGGCCACGTTAGTGATTTCCGGTGAGCCGGTGGCTGATACGGATATTGAGGTGGCTGGGTTGCCGCGGTATGTGGCAGAGTGAGGCCTAGAATCCGAGTGCTTCCTTCACCAAAACAACGGTCGTTCTTTCCGGCTGATCGCCTTCCAAGATGACCCATTTGTTCATGCTGGAGTGGATACCGTAGGCTTCTTGGGCGCGTGCGTCTTCTTGTGGGAAGACATACTCTCGAACGCGTTGAAAAGCAGTATCTAGATCTTTGGTAATTTTATTGGTACCGACCACAAAAATAATTTTCTCGGCGGCAAATGGTAAGGCTCCGACGCGGCTTCCGCTCGCATCCACTGCGACGAGTTTGCCGTCTTCGGTAATCGCGTTTACACTCGAGAGGAAGTACTCCGCCAAGAGGGCCTGACGACGCAGATGGCTGCGTTTGGTGTCGTCATTTTCACTCCAGACTTTAGCACCCCAGTTGACCCAGTTTTTCTTATTTTCTTCGAGTGCCGTGGCGAAACCAATTTCGTTCAGCGTGGTTGACGAGCCGGTCATGACTTCTGCCTTTTCTGGAATGGCTCTGGTAACCACTTGCAGGGCTTCTTCTTTGGTGTCAACAACGTGGACTGCGAAGCCATTTTCTTCAAGGTGTTTGACGGCGGATTTGA
This sequence comes from Candidatus Woesebacteria bacterium, assembly GCA_021208605.1. Taxonomy (GTDB): domain Bacteria; phylum Patescibacteriota; class Microgenomatia; order UBA1400; family UBA1396; genus JAJOJK01. Next base: position 12,930 of record JAJOJK010000021.1, read on the forward strand.
TTTGATTTTCGGTGGCGAGTTGAGCAAACTGGCTCATGGTTTTCCTTTCTTTTTTTGCCAAAAGTATTGTGGGTAAGGGAGTGTTACAATACCAACTTACATTACATAAATAAAGTAGGTACTTAAAAGTAACTATTAAGCAGCGCTTGAACGGGCTGCGTCAAATAAGAGGAAAACTATGTCGCAAGATCATGAATTTTGTCCGGTGCACTACGCTCTCCAAGTTATCGGCGGGAAGTGGAAGTTGTTGATTGTTTGGAATTTGTTATCGAGTGACAAGCGATTTAACGAGTTACAGCGCGCTATTGGTGACATTTCTACCAAGGTTCTGTCCGATCAACTCAAACAGTTGGAAGCCGATGGCGTTCTCACCCGCCACGCCACTGAAACCCGACCACCACAAGTGACGTACGCGCTGACGCCGTTTGGGTACGGCCTGGAGCCGGTTATGCAGGCGATGTATTCGTGGGCAAACGAAAGAGTCGATCAAAGGCCTATAACTCCAAGGACGGTCCCTCGAGTTATAGGATAGTACAGACGATCATAGTTTGTTCTCTTTACGCCTCTTTTACGGGTTTTCCTTTTGCGTTACAGTACTCTTTACATGTACCAAACAATACACGAATCCATCGAGGTGGCTGGAGTTTTTACTCCTGGAAAGTTTTCGCCTACTAAGTTTCGCTGGGGCAAAAAAACATTTGCTGTAGAAGCTATTACTCTGCTCTCGCGCGAGCGTGACGGACTAGTGCCAATTCACCATTACAGTGTGGTTGCCTCCGGAACGGTGTTTCGATTGTCGTTTCATCCGGACAACTTGGCATGGTTTTTGGAAGAAGTGTGGCAGGAAGGAGCGTAGGTGCCTACTCAAGAGAGAGCTTCTCTTCGAAATTCCCCTCGTTGGATGCACGTCGATATCAATTCCTATTTTGCCACTCTCCTCCAGCAGGAGAATCCCGCCTTGCGAGGTCGGCCAGTTGGTATCCTCAAAGACGTCGGTCGAACCTGTGTGATCGCTGCTTCCAAAGAAGCCAAGAAACTCGGCGTGGGAACCGGCACCAGCGCCTACGAGGCGAAGCGATTAGCGCCAGAAATTGTGTTTCTTCCAGCCGAGTTTGCGCGCTACCTTGACGCCACCAAGCGCCTCAAAAAAATATTTTCCAACTTGGTGCCTGATTACGAAATTTTTTCCTTAGACGAAGCTTTTCTGAACTTAACCGATTGCACGCGGCTCTACCCCGATGCGCAAGAGTTTGGCCGGCATGTGCAACAGCTCATTAAAGATGACTTGGGGGAATTTGTGACCAGCAACGTCGGCATCAGTTGGAATCGATTTCTGGCTAAGATGGCGGGAGAGATTGCTCCCAAAGGTAGTGTGGCGGAGATTACGGCGGAAAATATTGATCATTATTTTGCCACCACTGAGTTCAAAGACGTCTGTGGTATTGGGAGGCGGCTGGAAAAGCGTTTGGCGCATCTTGGTGTTACCAGATTGTACGACCTCCACTTTGTGACCGACGAGCAACTCGAAACAGAGTTTGGTCCGTACTGGTCGAAAGAGTTGCGCAAAATGAGTGAAGGCAAAGAACCGAGTTTGTTTGCGCACCACGCCAAAAACGAACAACCCAAAAGTGTCAGCCGCTCAATCACTGGATTTTCGCTGGCCAAAGATGAAGCTGAAATTCGCGCTGTGATGCGCAACCTCATTGATGAAGTCATGTACAAAGCCCGCGAGATGCAGTTGTCTGGCCGCTGGGCAGCCGTGTCGTTGAGTGGCGAGGGTCAGCACTGGTGGAGTCACCAGCGGGTAGATATGCCGATTCGCCATGCGCAAGAGTTGTTCGATATTCTGTACCACCAGCTCTACTCCCAGTGGGATCGGACTTTTAACGTCATTCGCTGGCGCGTGGTGTTGAGTGACCTGGGTAGTTGGGAAACCACTCCCGAGCCGTGGCTTCCAGACTGGCAGCGGCAAGAAAAGCTGGAACAGGCGGCGCAAGAGCTCAATAAACGCTTTGGTCTTTTCACCGTGCGCAGCGGAGTCTTGTTACAACGGCCACTTATTCGGCCAGAGGTGACCGGGTATTTGGGCGATCGGCAGTATGTATTGGGGCCGTAAACGAGAGAGCGCTTAGTTTTGCGTGGCTGTATACCCAAGTTTCTCGACAACTTGCATCAATTTTTTGGGAGTAACCGTTTGCGGATCAAACACTACTTTTGTGGTAGCGCGCGCATAGTTCGTGGAAGCGCTGACTACGCCAGGAGTATCCTCGAGTTCACCATCAATATTCATGCTGCAGCTGGTGCAGTGCATACCGTCAATGGAGAGGGTTGCGGTTTCAGTATTGTGAGAGGCGTTTTTTTTTCTTAAAGAGTGACAACATAGAATTCCTTTGCTGAAATATTTAGATAACTTCCAGTGTTCCGGTGTACATACCCATCGAGCAGGTGAAGGTGTACTTTCCAGGTTTTGTAGGTGTAAAGGTAAAGGTTTGCGAGTCAGTAGACTCTAAAAAGGTGTTGATACCAAACTCAGACAAGACAAAGGCCAGAGCGCAGGAGTAAGTGTCATCGCTTTGAAGTGTCAGGGTGACCGGTTCTCCACTTTTTACTCGGACGTAACGGGGTGAGTAGCCAGAGTTGAGCACGTTGATCGTAACGGTGTTGCTGACTGCTGCCTGTCCACTGTCCTCCTGATACCATTCCGGTGGTCCGGAGAAGACTTCACGAAGTGGCTGCATAATGGTTTTGGAGCTCACCGGCGAGTTCATGACAATGAGTACGCCATTCAAACTGTAGAGTGCCATCCCCACTAAAATTACTGCGGCAAAGCGAGTAAAGTTTTTGTACCAGCCCTCAGCGAGTTTCGCCGTTGCAATACCGAGAACCGCAAACAAGGGCGAGGTTCCGAGTACAAATGAGAACATGATTAACGCACCGTACCAAGGATTCCCAGAGTTAATGGCTAAAACTTCCATGGCTTGCGTAACTCCGCAGGGAATGAAGATAGTCATAAAACCGAGTAATGCGGGTGCAAACAAGGCTTTACTCTTGCTCGAGTTACGAACTATACGTTGAATAAACTTTGGTGGCTGAAACACCACAAAGCGGAAAATGGGATGCACATCAATTAAATTCATGGCGGTGGCGAACATGAACACAGCGGTGAATGTTTGAAAAGCTAGACGCACGCCCAAACTGAGCGTAATAGCCGAACCAAGTAATCCGAGGAAAAATCCTAAGAGTGTATGGGCTATGAGTTTGCTCACCAAGAACAAAGTTACTGGCATCCAATCAAGTTCGTCAAACGATTTCAGCGAGAAGTTTGCAGCTTGTTTTTGTTGAGACGAAGTCTTCTTTTTTTTGACATAACTTTTGGGCGAAGCTTTCTGCGATTGAGTCGCTGACGGAAGTTCGTCATGCTCCTGCTCTTTTTGGTTCGCGATAACGCTCGCCAACAAGCCGCCTTGCATGGCCAAGCAGGAAAGTCCGCCCGTAGTTAAACCTGTGAGAAAGATAACAAAAAGATTCATAGTTTATTTTCCTGCTGTTTGTGTAGTGAGTTTGGTAGATCGCAAACGTAACGCATTGGCCACAACGCTGACACTGGAAAATGCCATCGCTGCCCCCGCGAGAATTGGACTCAAAAGTATTCCCGTAAATGGATAGAGCACGCCCATGGCTACCGGAATGAGCACCACATTGTAGCCAAATGCCCAGAAGAGATTTTGGCGGATGTTGTTCATAGTTTTACGAGACAGTTCTAAAGCGGTTGGGACGAGACCAATATCACTGCGCAATAAAGTGATACCAGCCGATTCAATAGCGACATCGGTGCCACCTCCCATAGCAATACTAACGTCTGCCGCGGCGAGCGCTGGGGCGTCGTTGATACCGTCACCGACCATAGCGACCGGGCCATATTTTTTTCGTAATTCGTGAATGAGATCTTCTTTATCTGCGGGTAGGACCTCTGCTCTCACCTCGCTGATGCCGACCTGCTGAGCAATCGCCTCTGCGGTGGTGGCGTTATCGCCAGTGACCATAACCGGAGTGATACCCAAGTTTTTCAGATGAGCTACTACTGCCGCAGATTCAGATTTTACGGTATCAGCAATGCCAAAGGCGGCCACATGGGTGTCATCAATGGCCACGTGGGCAATTGACTGCGCCTGTTTTTGCCATGTTTGGGCACTTTCCAACAGTGAAGTGCTCAGAGAAATTGATTGCGACTCTAGGAAGCTTTTTGTTCCGATAAGAACTTTTTTCTTTTCGACTATGCCGCTGATACCTTTCCCAGAGTGATCAGTAAAGGAGCTCACTTTTTTTGCGGCGACTGCGGGCATTTTTTTTACTGATGTACCCTGTAATCGCATTGGCTAAAGGATGATGCGAGAGTGATTCGACAGAAAAAATAGCGCCATTCACCGTTTTTTCATCTTCTTTCTGTTTGTATGCAGCATTGTGCACGGCTGGTTTTCCGGCGGTGAGGGTGCCGGTTTTGTCGAAAGCGATTGCCTTTACTGAGTTGGCAACTTCTAAAGCTTGTGCGTCTTTAATGAGAATGCCGGTTTGGGCACCACGACCGATTCCGACCATCAGCGAAGTAGGCGTAGCCAAGCCGAGGGCGCAGGGACAGGCAATAATCAAGACATTGATCATGCTGACGAGAGCAGTTAACAGTCGTGGTTCAGGTCCAAAGATCCACCAGACTGCAAAGGTTAAGAGTGCTAAAACAATCACCGCAGGAACAAAGTACATGGCTACCGTATCGACCAATGCTTGGATTGGTGGTCGAGAACCTTGGGCTTCCTGTACCAAGCGAATGATATTTGCGAGCAGGGTATCACTGCCCACTTTGGTGGCTCGAATTTCTAAACTGCCTGAGTGGTTTACCGTGGAGCCAATAACGCTATCGCCTTCTTGTTTGGTAACGGGCATACTTTCGCCAGTGACCATACTTTCGTCAATGGACGATTCTCCAGTTATGACTACTCCATCTACCGGAATTTTTTCTCCTGGTTTGACTCGAATATGGTCGTCCACCTGCACTTGATCAATAGACACTTCTTGCCATTTTCCGTCGCGCTTGACCATGGCCGTTTTAGCCTGCAGACCAAGCAACGACTTGATAGCCGAAGACGTTTGGGCTTTGGCGCGAATCTCGAGATATTTCCCGAGGAGGATAAATGTAATGATAGCGGCAGAGGCTTCAAAGTAGAGATGGGTCTCGATTCCGTTCTGAATGAGCCAGTCGCGAAAAACTACTACAAAAGCAGAGAAAAAATAGGCGGCAGACGTGCCCATAGCCACGAGGGTATCCATGTTGGCCGAGAGATTTTTGAGTCCGGACCAGGCTCCTAAATAGAAACGTTTCCCGGCCCAAAACTGGACGGGCGTGGCCAAGAGCCACAAGAGCCAGGGATTGTGCAGGTACATCCGAAAACCAGGCACCATACTGAGCATGAGGAGTGTTGATAAAACACCACTCACAATAAGCTTTTGGCGTAGGTGGTTGAGTTCTCGGTTTCGTTCTTGTTCGGCACGGTCGGTATTTTGTTGAGAATCTAAATGGGCCGTGTAGCCAGTTTTGGCGACGGCGTTAGTGAGGTCTTCGGGCGTTGTTTGTGTGGCATCATACGCCACGGTTGCCTGCTCATTAGCGTAGTTAACCGAAGCTTCGGAAACACCTTCGGTTTTGCGTAAAGCGCGCTGAATGTTACTGGCACAGCTGGCACAGTGCATGCCGGAAACGTGGAAAGAAACGGAAGTTGTATTTTTAGACATAAGTCTCCGGCTCTTGTTTGAATTTTTGGTAACAGCCACTGGCGCAGAAGTAGTACTCTTCTCCGTTATAGTGGTGGTGGAAGCTGGCGGTTTTGGGCGAGACGCGCATATGGCAGACCGGGTCATGTGTAATGGGAAGTAAGTCTTTCATGCTGAAACGCAGTGTGGCAGCCAGAGTAGAATCTTGGTGGTGTTCAATAAGGACTTCACGCAGTAAGTCGCACGCCTCCACAATTTTGGGACTGCTCATGCGATAGTAGATTTGTTTTCCGTCTTTGCGACTTTCGACAACGCCGGCTTCTCGTAAAATACTGAGATGTTGGCTGATATTGGCTTGCGGCAAGTCAAGCATGGTGTGGATATCGGTGACCGGCAGTTCTTGTTCCTGCAAGAGCTGGACAATTTCTAAGCGTCGCGGGTGCGCTAATGCTTTGAGCAATGAAGCGTGCAGAGTGAAGAGTTCGGAGTACATATTCGATAATTAGAATATGTTTTACAGCGAGAAATGTCAATCCTGTTTTTTGCTGAGATGTGGCAACAGGAAATCATACACCCACACCACTCCACTGACCAAAATAAGTCCATACAAAAAATCTTCTATTGGCACTGTCCAAATTCGCCAATTGGTCACGATGGCAGGATTGTAGGTTACGATGGGTCGGGCAGTCAGGTAGCCATTGAAAATGAGTGTGAGAAGTAAGACTCCAGCAAAAAATATGAGCGTACTCGTTTGATTTAGCCATCGTTTTTTCCACGAGCTGGCGCCAATGATGAGAGGCAAAAGTATACTGACGCTGGCGGTATACCACCAAGCATTGAGAAGGGCAATTGCGCCGAGAGCGAGCAGTGGGAGCGCCACCAAGAGCTCAATGGGAAACGCAACCGAGTGTTTTTTCCATTCTGGTCGAATATTGTGCCAGAGCACTCCACATCCCCACGGTACCACCACAAAAAACAGAATTTCCTCTAGTGGTAAAGAACCAATCCGCAGTCCCAAGGTGTATTGTTCGCTAAAGTACCACCACCACTTGGTCACGAGATGATCCCACACAAGAAAAGGCAGGCTTACAACTATAAAAGCTCCGGTAAAGGCTTTCCAGTTGGGGAAAGTTCCCCTGTCTGTTAGCCAGTGGGAAAACAAGGGACCACAAAAAGCGCACAAAAAAATAAGGAGATCAAAGAGAAGGTACTCACTGCGCATGGTGGCGAAGCTCCCACTGGTTCTTGAGCAGTGTGAACATGACGGACCACGGTCGAGGTTTGAGTTGGCGGCGCCAGACAATGCTGGGATTGTCGTAAATACGGCGAGCGGTCCAGCCGTACATATCGGCAGCCGTTTTGATTGGAATCAAGTACTGGCGCGGAATAAAGCGGTACCCCTTCTCTGCTTCCTGCTGCATTTGCCAGTAGTGGTCAATTTGCTGGCGGATGAAAGTTGCCCAGAGTTCTGGATCATTGGCGATTTCTTGCGAGTAGCCTAAATAGTTTCGATGCAAGTGCACGTCCTCGCCCACGTCACGGATAAAATTGACAAACTGCATGGCTCGACCTTGGAGCCGGGCCGCATGCTCAGCTTTTTTCGGAAGTTTCAGAATACGCGCCATCATCAGTCCAATCACTTCCGCGGAGCCGTACATATACTCTTCGAGTTCTTGGTAGGTATCGTAGTGCGATTTCGTTTGGTCTTGGCGCATAGAGCTCCAAAATGCTTCGATCCACTCCCACTCAAACGCGTGAGTTTTGGCGAGCTGAATGAAGTCTTGGACCACGCTATTGGTGACCGCTTCTCCGCTCCATGCATTTTGTGTTTGTTGCCAAAAAATTTCTAACTGTTTTTTGTTGTATTTTGTGGTGTCCATGATGTCATCGATGACGCGTACATATGCGTATAAACTGCTAATTTTCCGAAGAATTGCGGGCGGGAAAAATCGACTGGAGTAGAAATAGGTAACACTGCCCTCCTTGAAAATGCTCGTCTGAAGATCCTGTTGTTGCATACTGCTTTCTGTTACCACCGATGTCGGAATAAGAGAGATGTGAAAAATTTCCGCAATTCCTTAACTAGTCTAATATACAATACCCAACGTGAGAAATCTCGCCTAATGAGTACAAAATGCAGTGTGTCTTTTGTGAGTATTCTTATGCGTTTCTTACACCGTTTTCACTGAGTTCTTGCTGACGGTATCTATAGTATGCGTATATGGCCAAGCAGAAGCAAAAAAAAATTTCACCTTCACTACAGTCAGAAAATGCTGAATTGAATCACCTTGTAGAGTCCTCGGATAGGATCTTATACGAGTGTTCCACGGTTTTTCCTTTTGACCTTTTTCCGAACAAGATACTTGTTGACGAAAACAAAATTGATATTGTTTATAAATATTTTTTTTGGACGGAACGCGTATTCTCGATTATGATTCACGATATTCGCACCATCCGAGTCAGTACCGGACCGCTCTTTGCTTCTCTTTTGGTAGAAATTAAAGGCTATGAAATTAATCCGGAACAAGTTTCGTATTTGCCGAAAAATGCTGCCTATTCAATAAAGCAGATCGTTATGGGTCTGATGGCGGCCAAGAGTCAGGGGGTCGATACTTCTCGACTCTTGTTGCCGGATTTGCGCCAGAAACTGGAAGAGATTGGCGTGGCGGAAAAAGATCGTTACGCTCGCTGAGCAAAAAAACGAACGATATCTTGATACACAGACAGCGTTTTTCCTAATGACTCTACTCTCACCCACTCATGTTCGGTATGATCACCGCCACCGACTGGCCCGAGGCTGATGACCGGAATTCTCAGTGCGGTGGCAAAACGATTCTCATCGGCCACGGAAGTTCCGTATGCAGGGATGGTGTTGTAGTGAGCGAATACCTCTTCTTCCAGAGCGATCACCAATGGATGGTGACGATCAATTTCATACGCCTCCATATAGGGTGTCGGCCTTTCAGCCAACTGAAACTTTGCAGAAATACCATTCTCATGACACAACTGCTCGAGTTGAGCGATAGTATTTTCACTTGTTGTTCCAGGGACTGACAAGATATTCAATTCTAGGTGCGCACTTCCCGGAATATCGAACGCACTCGTACGGCTTTCGCAGGCAAATGGAATGACTTGCGTGTTTTCTAAAAATTGGTGCCTGGGAAATTGTAATTGATCGATCAGGAGCAGCAAGCGGGCGGCCTCGGTAATAGCATTGACGGCTTGATCAGAACGTGCGGCATGGGCCTGTCGGCCGAGAATCTCAGCGGCAATGACAAAACGGCCTTTTCGTCCGTAATTTATGGCAAAATCCTGGGTTTCATTCAAAACTTGCCCGCTTTCGGCAGAAATAAGAAAGACAACGTCTTCAAAAAAATCGGTTTGTACAAGTACATGTGAGCCGAGAGAAATGTTTTCTTCATCCACCCCAAAGGCCAATTTAAGGGGGTAGTTATTCTCTACTGCGAATTCGGCTACTCGTAAGATGGCCGCAATTCCACCTTTCATGTCGGCGACGCCCAAGCCGTGGGCCACGTTTTGGTCGTCTACTGTGACGGTCAAAGGATTTTGCTGCCAGTCTGGATGTGGCGGCACAGTGTCCATGTGACCGTAAAAACACACGTATTCTGAGCTGGTGCCAAACGTTGCTACCAGGTTGTCGCGATTCGTATCCACCGGTACTCGCTCAACAGAAAATCCAAGGTTTTGCAGAAATTTTTCTATATACGTCGCTACCGAACTTTCTTCTGGGAAAGGAGATGGAATACTGACAAGTTCTTGTGTCAGTTCCAAGACGGAGTTAGTTTCAGGCGTGGCCGAGGTGTTTGTTTTTGACATGGGTATTCCTTTCTAGCGATACTGGCTGGTGCGATGGAGGGAGTCAGTGAGGAGCTGAGCGTAGTACTGCTCGACTTCGCTGGTGGTGGGTGGATGGTCAGCGGTGTGTACGGCACTGCGAATTTGGTTTGGAACTGAGTCGTGGGAAAGTAGGTACTGCATTTCTTGTTGGAGAATATGTGCAGACTGTCCTCGTTGTACTAAACCTTGAGTAGCGAGTTTCGTAAGTTTGGTGGCCATAGTTGCGAGTGAAGTTCCCCGACCAAGTGGACCGAATTTAGTTTGTAAGCCCTGAAGAGCTGTTTTTTGTAAGGCGGCGTTGAGTGTGTCGCGGTTGTCCAATTGCAGTGGCGCCACGATGCGGCGGAGCTCGTCAAATCCAGAGTCGGTCGCGTAGTACGCTAATCCACCGATGAACGCATTCAGCGCCAAGATGGTTTCCACGCGGTGCGCGATGTCGGCAATACGAACTTCCAGTGAAAAAACAGAGTCAGCATTTGCATGATCCGGTCGTATACGCACCCAAGAGTAGATTTGGTGTGGTTCGAGCGTGGTAAAAGGAAGGTGCTGCTGAAGTTGTGGCACGCTATCCAGTTGACCACGCTCGATGGCCACATTTACCTCATCGGAGACCGTTTGTAGGTGTTGGAAATACTCTTCCAACGAATGGAGTACTGGTGTTTGGAACATGCGTTGCGGCAGATATTGACTCATTTGTGCATATCTTCCCGGACGGAAGCTTTCTTGATTCGTATCTACCAATGCACCATTCTGGGAACTGTAGGGCGAACTAGCACTGAGCGCTAAAACAATGGGCGAGAGCGAACGTAAAAAGTTATAGAGTGCAAAGCCAAAATTTTCGCCGCTCTCTTCTGTTCCCGCTCCTTCGCGCGCAATTCCGAGTACGAGTTGTTGACTGCCAATAGAAAGAAAGCCTTCCCCTAAAGTTCGTGAAAGACTGGTGGTTCGATACCACTGAGGTTCTCGCTGTGAGACATCCCCCAGAAATGCGGAGCCAGCATACATTTGACCGCCGAGTGACTCCACTAAGCTATGGAGGTATGCAATGCTTGCGCCGACACCGTGGTTGAGGGCCTCAATGGTTGCAGACATGCTCACCATCATTTCGAGCGCATCGAGGGGATTTACTTCACCAGTGAGTTCGAGCGGATTGCCCCGCTGGGTGTTTTCATGTAAAACGGCGGGAGCGGTGGTTCCGGTGAGGAAAAATTCCAATTCATTGCTGACGGTACTGATAGTTCCAAGTTCTGGTGTTGTTGGCATAGTTACTTTCTGGTGTTGAGAACCATAGTGTATGCAGGCGCGACGAAAAGTCTATTTTTTGGGCAGCCTACACATTCTTTACAAAAAAGTAGTAAATATTACAATAGCACCATGAAAAAAGTGTCCGATGCGGTACAGCATTCTCTTTTAGCTGATGATGTCGCCCTTCTCGCGTTGCAGCGAGGTGTGCTGAATATGAGCGCCTACGCCGAGCAAATTCATGCGCACATTGAGCGCACCACCATGAAACCAGTAAAAAAAGGCACTATCGTGGCGGCTTTGGCCAGATTAGCACCTGAATTGGCGGAGTTACCTACTCTGCGCCCGGAGGTATACCTCGATGATATTGTTACGCGGACGCCGCTGTGTGATGTGACTTTTCCAAAAACGCCCGAGACTCAGCAAAAATTGGGAGTACTCTATTCTGAATTACATTTACATGAGAGTGCTTTTTTCACTGTCACTCAGAGCTTGAGTGAAATTACGGTGATTGCCCCACAGTCCGCGATGCTGGAAATGCTGCGCCGTTTCTCGATTCCGCCGAAAGCGGTTTTTACGAATACGGTGGGTATTACGGTGCGGTTTTCGGAAAAATATTTGGAAATTCCGAATGTGTTGTATACGCTCCAATCCGCGCTAGCGGTACGACATATCAATTTTGTGGAAATTGTCTCGACGTATACGGAGTTTTCGTTCATTTTAGATCACGCGGATGCTGAGCGGGCGTTGGAGGTGTTGCGGAGATTTTTGAGATAGAAGCAAAAAAACAGGGTGATTCATGGGAATCACCCTGTTTTTGGTTTAGCGTGTAGACTGCTGTTCTGGATTCTTGTCGTTAGGAACTTCCCGGATTACAACTGGAGTAGTGTCTTCACCACGCATAGCGGCCCGATATCCCGCTACACTTCTTGGATCCGAATCATCGAAGTTCAAGACTACTTTCTTTTGTTCTTTTTTGGCCATGTGTCTCCTTTCGTTTTTTTTTGGCCCTTTATACAAAAAAACCTCCTCAGTGGTGAGGAGGGTGTTTCTTGTCTGTTGTGTATGCTCTACTCTGCTACGCGACAGCGACCCTCCCGCTCTGAAGGCGGAACCAAATGGTGCTGACAATAAGATGCAGAGTATTTTGCATGTTCTTCCTATTTTATTGGGTGATGGGTATTCGTCAATGGGGAGATCTGCGGGGAAGAAACCTTTCGTTTGCTTCCCCGCAAATATTACTACTGGGTGGCAGGTTGTTCCTGTTCTTTATTTTTCGTATGTGGATCTTCAGATGGAATGCTATCAGCGATCATCTTGCCAATATCAAATCTATCTCCTTGTTCTGCCTTTTTTTTACGAGTTTCTTGAGCGGCCATGACTCTCCTTTCTTTTATTTTTTGGCAAAAAAACCTCCTCAATGCTGAGGAGGGTGATTTCTGTGATGCGCCGTTCTGCTACGCCATCAGCAACCCTCCCTCGGTAAGAAGGAGAATGAGGCTCATGATGTTGCTAGATGTGCGGTGCATCGTGTGTGTAGTGTAACGCAGATATTTATATCGTCAAATGGGATTATTTTTATTTCTTTCTTACACGATTCTTAGCGAATTTTGTCTGAATTCTGTTGCTTGAAATGTACAGTACAGTGAAGTGAAAGGAACCTATGTCTCCAGATATCGATCAGCATGAAATGCAGCAAGAACCGGAATACATCAAATCGGAGTACCGCGGCAGCGGCAAACTCACGGGTAAAGTGGCGCTTATTTCTGGCGGAGACAGCGGCATTGGTCGTTCCGTTTCGGTGTATTTTGCGCGTGAAGGTGCCGATGTGGCCATTCTTTATCATGAGTCGGATACCGACGCTCAAGATACCAAAGCCTTGGTAGAATCCGAAGGCCAACGGTGTGAGGTTTACTCAACTGACGTCTCTGATAGTGCCGCTGTAGACGCTGTGGTGGAAAATGTTTTGGCCGACTTCGGTCAGATTGATATCTTAGTGAACAACGCGGCTATTCAAAATCCGCAACACTCACTGCTCGATATTTCGGACAAACAGCTGCACAAGACCTTTCAGACCAATATCTATGGCTATTTTTATCTTGCCAAGGCGGTTTTGCCGCACTTAGGATCAGCGGGATGCATTATTAACACGGCCTCTGTAGTGGCCTATCGCGGACACGATATCTTGATTGACTACTCCGCTACCAAAGGCGCGATTGTGAGCTTTACTCGGTCCTTGTCACTGAATTTGGCACCGAAGAACATTCGCGTGAACGCCGTGGCTCCGGGTCCAATTTGGACACCGCTTATTCCTTCCACCTTCTCGAAAGAAAAGGTAGAAAAATTTGGCAAGCACACACCGCTCGGCCGACCAGGTCAGCCATCTGAGGTAGCGCCAGCGTACGTTTTCTTGGCCTCGAATGAATCATCGTACATTACGGGACAAGTTATTCATGTGAATGGTGGTGAGGTGGTAAACGCATAAAAAAAGACTATCAGACAATTCTTACAGCATTCTTACGGAATGTTGCTGCAGTCTTTACCATTCTGACGTACACTACTCTTACAAACATACGGAAAAGGAGCACATATGGGTAATAAAAAAATGCTCGGTGCAGGAATCGCTTTTGCGGCGGGTGCCGCGATTGGATACGTAGCGAGTTTATTCCTCTCTACCGAAGAGCGTGACAAGCAAAAGAAGAAAATTGTGGAGCTCACTGATAAGTTACCAACCGAAAAGGTTGATGAATTGACCACCGCTCTCTTTGGCAAGTCGACCAAAGAAATGAAAGCCAAGATGGATGACGTCTTCGCCGATTTCCAAACTCGTGTAGACAAGGTAAAGAAAACCGCCAAGTCTATTGATACGAAAAAGTATCAGCAAGTCGTGACTGACTTTGTTAAAGAAGTCCAAAAAACGCACGATTTCTCGGCGGAGCAAGTGAAGCAACTCCAGGATTTCCTGAAGTCTGACTATAAAAAAGTCATGAAAGAGACCAAGTAAGATGTCTCTGGAAGTAATTTTTTACTCACTGGGAATTGCCGCTATTGTGGTGAATTTCTTGGTGTTATTTGTACTGGGAGTTGTGGTGTACGTAGCTTGGAGGAAGTATCAAGCGTTTAAACGGAGCGCGGTGGCCGGTATGGTCACCGCTGCTGCAGCCGCAATTCCGCGTCTTGCTTTGTTCCCGATAGCGAAAAAACTGTTTTATTTCTTTTCTGACCGCTCTCGTAACACCAAAGAACAGTAGCGGTTACAGGTTTTCTAGCTCGGTCAGCATGTCTTCAAGAGCCACAAAGGCAGTTTCTTGCTCGGCGTAAAGTTCGTTTAAATTATCTTCGATTTTATTGCTGGATTCTGCTAATGCAGCAGTGTTTTGTTGTGGCGGTGCATTCAGGAATACACCGCCAGCAATAAACACAAATACAGCCAGTGCGCTAGCAGTAGAGAGAAATACAGCACGACTGGAGAATACGCTGCTCCAGAAGTGTTGTGAGCCGTACTGTTTTGTAAAACGCTGGCGGAGTGTGGTATTTAGATTGTGTTTCCAGCGATTCTTAGGCTCAGGGGCTCTGGAGAACATCCAGTGCAGAAGTTGTTCGGTACTGTTTTTTTTCATGAGTGCTCCTCTGTGTTTTGTATGCTATTCAAATATTTTTGTAGTTTCTCTTTTGCTCGGTGGGCGTAGACCTTTACTTGGTTTGGTGTAAGAGAAAGTTTTTTTGCTACCTCATTCACAGATAGATTTTGTTCATATCGATATCGCAGAATAGCTGCTTCTTGTTGTGATACGTTGCTTAAGAGTCTGTCTACCAGTTGTTTTTTTTCTGCCGTGTTGTCGGGCTCCAGCAGATCGGCGGGAGTGATATGTTCCAGGAAGTCTAGGTTGTCGGTGTGTATAACTTCGTACTTTGTTCGATAGTACTGCATGAGTTTCCGCTTAGTAATGGTGTACAGCCAGTTACGAAACTTGCCATTGCCAGAAAATGTGTGCAGGCTGTCCAGCATGGTGACCAATGTTTCTGCGACGATATCCTCTGCCGCTGTTTCGTCCCGGACTTGCCAATAACAGTAGCGAAAAAGAGGATCGCGAAAGTGTTGGTACAGTTTTTCGAAGGCCCGCCAGTTACCGTTTTGGGCGGAGACAACGAGTGAGTGTATTTCTTCTTCTGACATAATCTTATTCTATTCGATGTCTTCTAAATCAGTTGTATTCGGAATAACGGAGTTGAGTTCGCTGTCGAGAGAGTCTAGGAGGAGAAGAAGATCTTCATTGCTGTTGGTATGAGGTGATGGCGTGTCTGTTGGCTCCATTGTCTGACCAGATTCAAGCTCTTCTTTTGCGAATTGGTCTGTGTTTTCTTGAGGAGTAGGATCGGTTAAGTTATCACTGACTACTGATTGTTGTTCGATTTGTGTCTGATCAGTTTGTGCTTGATCAGCTGGGTGCGGCGAAGAATTCTTCGCCGCACATCCAGAGAAAAGGATCGTAGTTGTGAGTATGCACAGGAAAGCAAATGCTTTTTTCATATGCTTTTATTCGTTTTGTAACAATGCTTGTGCTGCTGGTCGAACAGTACTTTGATAGTAGCTGCGCGCGTCAAGTGAAGCTTGACGAGTGACAATCAGTTGTTCACGGGCGGTTTGTAGTGAATCTCGGAATGCTCCTTCTGAGTTTCCACAAGCGTATTCTTTGCTCGCATTGAGCTTATCCATAAGTGTGCTGTATTCAGTGGAAGCAGTATCAATTTTTGTTGCGAATGTATCGTTTGCTGCTTCTAATTCACTTGTGTCTTTCCCTGCTGCTTTTGCTCTTTCAATAATGGTTGCTATAAGTTGTCCGGCACGCTCTTCTATTTTTTGAAAGCGAGACTGGTTGTTGGCATAGCGTGTAGTCCACAAATCTATTCGTTGGGTAGAAATGGAACAGCGTTGCTCGATACGCTCCTCATTCAGCGTTTTTGCTGCATCTACCCTGTCTTGATAGTTTTGTACCGTATTTTGGAACTGCGTCTTATTTATTTCTCTTTGTTCCTGCCAACTGGTGTTGGCAAATACTTGAGTAGGTGCTGATGCCAAGAGCAGTGCTGTAGCAACAGTGAGAGCCAATAACAAATGTTTCATTTTTTCCTTTCAGTTTGTTGTCTCACGTATAGAGTGCGCAAGAGGTTACAGCTCTTACGCAATGTTTACAGAATATACATCATATTTTTATACCCTTTTCTTATGGTAGTAACACTGCAAAAAGAAAAGGACGTACATGGATCAAGATTCGACACATACTTTGCTCACCGGCAACGAAATACCGGTTATGGGTTTAGGCACCTGGCAACTCACAGATGATACCGCTGACACTGTAGTGGAAGCCATTGAGATGGGGTATCGACTGATTGATACTTCTAGTGATTATGGCACGCAACCGGGAATTGGTCGTGCTCTACAACAAACCACGATTGAACGCGAAACGTTGTATATCCAAACGAAGGTGGAAGAAACCGATGATGCGTACTCTGCAACTCAAACCTATCTTAAAGAATTGAATATCGAGTATGCCAACATGATGCTTATTCACCGACCGCCAGATGACGGGCCGGGAGTTGAGCTCTGGCAAGGTCTCATTCGTGCGCAGAAAGAAGGTCTGGCAGTTGATATTGGTGTCAGTAACTACCGTATTGACCAAATTCAGACTCTCAAAGAAGAAACTGGTGTTTGGCCGGTGGTGAACCAAATTGAGTGGAGTCCATTCGGTCACAGTCATGAAATGCTCGATTTCTGCGAAAGTAACGGTATATTTATCCAGGCATACAGCCCTCTGACCCGCGAAAAACGGTTTGAAAACGAGGTCTTGCAACAACTCGCCCAGAAACATGGCAAGTCGCCAGCACAAGTCCTCATTCGTTGGAACTTAGAGTTAGGCACTATTCCGATTCCCAAAGCCAACGACACCGAACACCTCGAAGAAAACCTCGATGTATTTGATTTTACCTTAGGGGAAGAGGACGTGAAGAAGCTCCACGCACTCAATGAGCAGTATTCTTGTTTGGGTGAACTTCCCTACGTCTAAATAAAAAAAAAGAAAGGACACATATGTCACTGTTAATAACAGGACTTTTCGTCGATACAAATAAAGCCGGAGAAGCTATCTCCGAGTTAAAGCAGAAGGGATATACCGACTCCATTTCATTCGTAGCCAAGGATGAGAATGGCGAAGTGAGCACAGAAACAGTCAAGAATGATCCTACTGATGGTGCCGCTACCGGTGCTGGAATTGGCGCCTTGGCTGGAGCTGTTACCGGAGTAGTTGCCGCGATGCTTCCTGGTGCACCTATCATTTTGGCCGGTCCACTGGCTGTGACTTGGGGCGTAACCGGAACAGCCGTTGGCGCACTTTCTGGCGGAATTGTGGGAGCGCTCGTTGATGTTGGACTCGATCAAGATATTGCTCAAGAGTTTGAGACACGTATTTGGCGGGTGACATCCTTGTGGCGGTGACTGCCGATGAAGATAGAAAAGAAGAAGTATCAGCCATTTTGACTCGCCACGGTGTTGAGCAAATGACCGAGATGCTGGAAGTGTAGTACTGTAGCGCCACAGCGATCGGAGCTCTTAAAAAGCCGGAGCAGATACTCTGCTCCGGCTTATTTGTATGTATCAGAAGTGTTTTACTACTTGTATGCACAAAAACCGAATTGATGGCTCGCACCAGAAGAAAGTGTTGTAGCCCAATGAGGTGCTGTAATCCGAACGTTTCCGGTAGAGCCTGAAAAGTTTGCGCTCCAGTTGGTGTAGATGCGATCACTGCCCACGTTGACGTCGGTGCTCCAGTTCGTGGCGGCTTGGCCACTGGTGTTGCGGACGGTAACGTTCGCACAGTATCCTTCGTTCCATTGACTGGTACGCTCTACTCTTGTTTCGAGGCTGCCGGTAGGGACTGGGGCGGCAGCAGTACTGGTGACAGTTATGGCTGTTGGTAAGAACTGACTGCCAGATTTGTTGGCACAGAAACCGATATCGGTGGTGCGTCGTCCTGCAGCCAGGGGTTGCATCCAGCCAGCTGGCGTGAAAGTAACTGTGCCGGAGTTGCGATCAGTGGCAGCGTTCCAGGCGCCCGTGATTTGTGCATCTCGAATGGTGGCTTGAATGCGCCAGTTACTCTGTTGGTTGTTACCATTTTGGATGACGAATTTTCCACAGTATCCGTTTTCCCACTCACTGTCTTTCTGGAATGAGATTGATACGTTCTCATCTCCAGGGGCCGGTGTTGGTGTTGGGACTGGGGTTGGAGTGGGAGTCGGTGTGGGAGTTGGCACCGGTGTCGCCACAGGAGTTGGTGTTGGTGTCGGGGTTGGAGATGGAGTTGGTGTTGGTTGAGTGAGACCATCAAACAAGATGCGATTCAACATATCTTGTTTTGGTTGATTAATAGTTCTCCAGTCGCTGTTGAGCACGCCACCAGTGTCTCCACTGTTTGGATTCCAGGTCCAGTAAGTAAAGGAAATATCGTGTTCCGCAATGAAGTCTACGAGTTGGTTTTGCCAAATGCCTTCTTTGCTGACTGTGTCGACATTGAAACCACCGAACTCGCCAATCAAGACAGGCGCAATGTTCTCTTTAATCAAGTAGAAGAAGCCAATGTCCCATCGCTCATAGAGGTTGTTGGGGAATGTTGGTTCTTCAAACCAGGCCTGTTCGTAGACACCAGGACCGTACTCATGTGTCGAGTACACGAGTTTGTTGGGGACATTGAGGCGAACTGGGTAGTTACGGGCACCTTCTAAGTTGCCGCCCCACCAGTTGTTTTTTAATTTGGTTCCACCTTGTACGTTGCCTTGGACGCCTTCCACGACGATCAGCCACTCAGGGTTGACCCGGAGGATGGCGTTTCCGGCGCGTTCGGCAGCGAGGCGCCAGTCAGTGGCTAAGTTATTGGTACCCCAGCTCGCTATGCTGTGTGGTTCGTTTTTGAGGTCAGCGCCGATGACGTTGGACTGGTTTTTGTAGCGTTCAGCCAACATGGTCCAGTCGTTAATCCAGTCTTCTTCGGAGTACTCGTCACTGTACCAGAGAGCAGGGATATTTTGATCATTTAAGCGATGGCTGTCGAGTAAGATGAGAATATCGTGTTTGGCGGCTTCTTGGATGATAATATCCATGGCCTGCAGCGGTGTTTTACCGCGCAAATTGGCGTTCGCGCCACGTCTGTAGTTAACGCCTTTTATTTCGTTCATGTCGAGCGCTTTGTGAGAAAACGGCAAGCGAATGGTGTTGTAGCCCAGATCGGCCATAGTTTGCAGCATTTCGTCGTAGCCTTGCTCCCAGAGACCGTGGACGACGTATAAGTCTGTTTCGAAGCCGAACCAGTTAATTCCTTTTAATTGCGTGGTATTGCCGTTGGCATCCACGATGCGTGAGCCGTTAGTGCTTAACGGCGTAGGGATGGATTGGGCCGCTACCGGCGAGGTAAAGAAAAAGAGACCCACCATGGCCAAAAAGACCGCGAGTCCATTTTTAATGGTGTGCATGATGTGAGTCAACTTCATATCGGGGAATTTTACCTGTGAATGGATGTTTTTGCAAGCTATTTTTGTTTTTTCTTATGTATCTATCGGCACAAACTTTCACACGGTACTCCGTCATTGTCGCCATCACGTTGTCCGCAGCCACAGGTATTGAGTTGGAAATATGCCTCTTGGCACGAACTCATTTGAGTACAGGTTTTTGAGCAGTTACACGTATACCCTTGCGGAATTGTGGGAGGAGCTGGAGGAACAACTTTGGGTTCTGGTGTTGGGCGAGGTGTCGGTCGGGGTGTTGGACGAGGTGTGGGGTGTGGAGTCGGGATCGGAGTCGGTACTGGCGTAACTTTTGGAGTAGGCGTCGGAGTTGTTGTCGGTGTAGGAGAGGGTGTTGGAGCATCAGCTTGTACTTCACTGATTTCGATAGTCTCTTCGAGCGTTTCCATCTGAACAGTTTCTTGTTGGATGTTGTGTACGGGCGGAGGACTGGATGTTCGCGCTAAGCCAACAAAGGAAGAAAAGAACAATGTGAGAACAAGAATAATGTCCATGCTAGTGAAATTTTAGCACTCTTATTGAATATTTTTCAGCAGTGTATCGGTTTGGCCGCCATTCCAGGTAGTCACCACTTCTCCGCTCGAGTCTATTTGGACGAAGGTGTGCTGGTAGGTCACACTGTATTGGTTGGCGAGCTGTCGTTCTTCGGCACTGGTTTCGGAGTCGTCGTAGTTAACCCGGATGACGGTAACATCATCAGGAAGTGACTCGACTTGTGCTGCGAAGTCAGCGTCTGCCGGTCGGCAGGTGGGACACCAGTTGGCGTAGAAAAAGAGGACGCGGCGGGAGTTAGCTGTTTCTGCAAGTATTCCTGGGGTGTGGGCTACGTATTGCGCGCCAGAAGTGGTTTCATTCGGGTCTGAATCATCTTGCGCAGGCGTTCCAACTGGAGTTTCAGAAGGGGCGATTGATTCCTTTGGCTCGGCCGTGGTCGATGGTGTGGGCAACACGTTCGTGGGGCGATCGACAAATGTGTAAGCGGCGAAGCCACCAAAGACAAGAATGATTCCTAAAATAATGAGTGGAAGAATAAATTTCTGCATAAGCGCCCCTCTCTCCTTACTCTGATCATACGGACTGAGAAAGAGCTCTGTCAAGCGAACTTGACACTACTCCCGCGCGGTGGTGTCGATAATTTGGAAGTGATCATCCTGGACATGGATGTACTGGCGATCAGTCAAAATAATAAGCGGAACTTGATCGTACTGATAGGCAATTTCCAATCGGTTACTCAAGTATTTTTCCTTGAAAGCGCGAGAACCCCAGTGCGGCAAAATGGTGAAATTAACCAGGCCGAATCCATTTTGGTTTTCGAGTTCATAGATTTCATTTTCTTCGAGCAGATAATCTGGACATCGGTTTCCAGCGATAATTGAGCCAGCACTCGTGCCGATATATGTTTTTCCTTCCGCCACCAGTTCTGTAATGAGGGTCACATACCCTGACTTTTGGGCTTGTTCCAGCAAGTAGAAGGTATTGCCGCCCGACATATAAATGCAGTCATAGGGCGCCAGATCAGTTTCGAGTTGAGCGCGGGTTTTCTCGGTAATGGTGTAATCAGTGACCGTAAATCCGGCGTCGACCAGGGCTTGGCGATCATTCTCCAGCCAAGTGAGGTCGGTGCCAGCTTCGGGTTCCGCGGCGGTGGTAATAAAGACCAGATTGTTTTGAACGGAGGTGTCGATATGTTTCACAAGGTCATGAGCGACGGCATGGACGCTCGAGGTGAGGAAAAGCTGTTTCATAACGAGAGTATAACAGAAGGGATTTTTTCGGTATAATACCCGTAAATAAAAACATGGATATATCATGATATCTAAATTTAGCCGCAACGAAATCCTTACCACCGGTTTAGTAGAAGCCCAGATGCATCCATTTCGCGTTCCGGCATCACCAGAGTTAGCAAACGAATATGCCTTGTTGCCACCGTCAATCTATGGTGATCTCCTCAATGCTCTCGGAAGACAGGCGTTAGCCCGGCCTGACCAGCAAGTCGAAGAAAGCCAATTTCTTGGCATGCAGCGCGGCAGTGTTATTTTTGACTGGAGTCCCGTGTTTGTAGGTGATCCAAGTCGCACTCATGATGCGGCGGAAGAAGTGCGGCGGTGGTTTCGGCAAAATCCGACTGCTGCGGCGTATTGGCACACACATACCGAACAAAAAGCGCCGTCTTTTACTCCTGACGATTTAGCGCGGGCACTCAACTTTTCCCGCCGAGCTATTTGGACTCTCTTGGGTTCCCGAGATTCGGTATATGCACTGCTGCGCACACACCAGGCTCGTGAGGCGTTGCCGCCTACTCATCCTATGGGCTTTTTCAATCGAGATTGGGACATTTTCCAAGCCATTGAACCGCTGTATACCAGTGATGAAAATCCCCCCGATTTTTCAGCTGTCATTCCGTATCTCGAACAGCATGGGTATGTGCTGTATTCCTGGATTCAGGCGTTTGCTGGTCGCACGGTGCCGGAAGCAGCGGCGAATGGTGATTTCTATAATGGAATTTCTCTGCAACGGATCATTGTTGATTCGAGTTCATCCGTTGTGCGCTAGAACCAAAAAAGGAGCCCGGTGGCTCCTCTTTTGGAGATGCAAAACCAAATACGGTTAGCTATTTCGGCCACCACCGTGAGAGGCTTCACCGCCTGCTTCGGCAACGCGTTCTCGCGTTTCTTGGTCAGCTGCTTCTAACCCACGCTTTTCGTGAGGGGCATTTCCACCAGCCTCAGCAACACGTTGTTTGGTGTCTTCACTCGCGCTGGCAAGTCCGCGATTACTGTTGTTATTTGCCATAGGGTCCTCCTTTCAGGACTGTTTCTTTGAGTATGTTCACTATAGAAAGATGGTTTAAGATGGTGATGAAAGCGGTGTAAACAAGTTGTAAGAGGTTTAGATCTCGTTGTCGACATGGTAATAGATAGATTGAATCTGAATCTTCCCATCAGTAATCAGAAAGGAATCCACGCCATGTTGAATCCTTTTGTCTTCTGCAAATGCTTTCCAAATGAGAAAGGCAAAATTGTCTTCTACGGTTTTTTTACTATATTCGTAGCTGTGCGAAGGACCAAAATAGCGATGGAGGTTGTGGGCCGATTGGCGCACCCCATCATGTCCTACAAATCGATTGATCGAAGAAACAATGACAATATCTTCAGCGTAATTGGTACGAATATCTTCTTCGAGTTTTCCTTCGGCTCGAAGGTGTAAATGGCTTGCAAAGATATCTTGTGGTGACCGACTCATAGGTGGAAGATACGAAAAATGCGTGTGAGTAATACAAAAAAGCGGTAATAAATGCGTAAGAATGCAGCAGGTATTTTCCCCATTGTATGGTAAAATTTTTTCATGAAACACGCACACACTGCACTCATCTTTTGGCAGTTTGCTCCGTCAATGCGGATTACTGGAAATACTCCAGACCGTTCCTGCGGAGGCGGTGGCGTGCGTTAGAATTCAAAACTTTTGCGCCGAACCTCTGAATTGAGCAGCGGCGCAGAAACTTTTTTCTTCCCCTCTCCTCTCTTCAGAAGTTTTTCGGAGAAGTTGTGTCGTGAGCAGCGCGCTTTCGATCATGACCTCTCCGATCGTGAACAAGAGAACAAGGAGAACACAATGACACAGTCAAATTACACCAGTTTGTATCGCCGATATCTGGCTTTTCAGTTTTTGCGCGGACTGCACTTTTTTAGTGCGGTTCTTATGCCAATGTTTACTGATTGGGCGGGATTGTCGGAGGCCTCAGTTTTGATGATTCAAAGCTGGTTTTGGTTCTGGGCATTTTTCTTGGAGATTCCAACGGGAACCGTGGCGGATCGCTGGGGACGCAAGTACTCCCTGATGTTGGGAGCTAGTGCTTGGGTTATCGGTGCGCTGATCTACGGATCGGTGCCTATGTTGGCCGTCTTCTTACTGGCCGAGTTTTTATTTGCTTTGGGAGTGGCCTTAATGTCGGGCGCCGACGAGGCACTTTTATACGATGCTCTCAAGCAAGTCGGGCAAGAGGATCAGGCGCGTCATATCATGGGCCGAGCACGAGCGTTTCATTTAGCGGGTATTCTCTTCTCCGCTCCTATTGGTAGTGTGGTAGCTGCTCAATTCGGCTTAAATGCGCCGATGTTGCTGTCTGCTGTGCCGGCTCTGTTGGCCGTGGTCCTCATTTGGCCGTTGGCTGAGCCACGTTTGCACGACCATGATGAGATGGATTATTGGCAGACGCTCCGTGAGGGAACCCTCTACTTTTGGAGAAAAAAGCTCTTGTGGCCGATTGTGATAAATGCCACGGTAGTGGCGGTGGCCACCTACTACGTTATTTGGCTCTACCAGCCGCTTTTCCAGCGGCTAGAGGTACCAATTACGTGGTTTGGCTGGGCGCATGCTTTCTTTGTAGTGATTGAGATGCTCGTGAGTAGTCAGTTCGTGCGGTTGACCCATTGGTTTGGCGGGCCGCGGCGATTTAAAGTGGCGGTACTGATCTTGACGGCGCTCGGATTTCTCAGTGTGGCGGTGTATCCTCATTGGGTCACTGTTCTGGTGATGCTCGCCCTGAGCGGCGGTTTTGGTTTGACGTATTTTGAGTATGTCAAAGCAGATCTGCATCGCTTTATTCCATCCAGTCAACGAGGAACGGCGATCTCTACCCTCAAGATGCTGCAAGGTATTGGACGGTCATTGCTGAATCCGGTGGTGGGCGTGATGATCGTTTCACAGATGAGACCATTAATGAGTGCTCTTGCCTTCATGGTTGTTGCCAGTATATTTTTGCTCTTCAGAGCACCCGCTAAAAAAGTGAAAATTGCTGAGTGAATTGAGATGGTCGGTGCTTAGCGCCGACCATCCTCGATGTATTCCACAGATCTCTTACTCAATACACACACTTTTCTTACCGACATCTTGCTTACTTTTGGTGTAATTGAAACCATGAAAGTCACCAACCTCACCCGCTTGCTCATCATGGTCGGCATCCACTTTGTTTTGATGTATGGACTGATGTATGTCATGGTCGACACTTGGCAGCATGTGCACCTTAACATCAACAAGTTTTACATGGCTGGGATCATGACTGCGCCGATGATTCCGGTCTCCGGTCTTTTGATGCACGGTATGTACGAATCGAAGAAGATTTTGTATGGCTTGATGGCGGTGAGCGTTGTGGGAGTGATTTCACTTTTCCTGGTGATTCGGGAACAAGCCGGCGTCTATGATACCGAATTTTTACGCTCCATGATTCCGCACCACTCCAGTGCCATTTTGATGTGTGAGCGCGCCACTATACAAGATGCTGAAATTCGCGAGTTGTGTCAGGAAATCGTGATAACACAAGAAGAAGAGATTGATCAGATGGAAGCTATTCTTGAGCGTATGAATGAGTAATGTTACCGCTTTTGTTGATAAAAGTGGTTTCGTTCTGCAAAGAGTTTTTCGAACTGTTCTTTTCCGTACGCCGTAAGAAACTTCGGACGGCGTTTCTTTTTTACCCCTTGCATGTAGCGTCGGTTAGAAGCGGCGTCAAAGAACGGTTTTGTCTCGTGCACATCAAGGGCGCCAAGGGTGTCAGCTTCCAGCAGCACGCGCTCATCTGGTTCGTGAATATCGCGGAAAGAGTCGTGTACGCGTACTAAATGTACGGCGCGTTTTTTTTTGTTCTTTTGTCAGAAAATCAAATTCTGGTTTTTGTAGAAGTTTTTCCAGCTTTTCTGCGCCGAGACGCATGTGCTCTTTTTTGCGGGAGATGACTTGGTCAAAGTTGAGTGGTTTTCCATCGGCGAACAAATCTGCATAGCCCCAGTCGTGGGCGTAAGCGGCGATTATGAGAACATCGCGATCAAGCTTGAGCTCTGGTGTTTGCGCAATAATTTCTTTGAGATATTTGACCACGGCTTCCGTATGTGGCCGGTCCCAATTTGGTCGGCCCTTTTCGAGTTCAGGGAAGATGGTGTCCCGTAAAATAGTTTCGTAGGTCATAATTTCAGTATATCAAGTTTCAGACAAGGATTTTGTCTCCCACTGAGCAGTATAGTCTTCAATAGCAAATTTTCTTTTGAGACCCTCGAAATTCATGTATCGAATTTTGCCGAACACTGCTCTCTCTTGCCACGGACGATCATGCACTCCGGCGATGGCCCACAAAATGCCCACGTAGCCGTTGGGATCGCGACCGTCGAGTTCGAGGAGGTCATTTATTTGAATGGCTATCTCAATTGCTTTCTCAGCGTTTTTACTCCACTCCAAGATTTTTTTGGCCCAGTACATGCGCATGTAGCCATGCATGTAGCCGGTCTGTAGAAGCTGATTTTGGGCGGCGTTCCAGGCGGGATCGTGAGTCTGGGCGGTCAGGAGTTCTTGGAAACGGTAGGTGTGTTCGCGGGCATCGGACTTGTGTTCCTGCAAGGTGGTTTGTGCCCATTCAGGTGCGGCTTGAATACTCAAGGGATTTGCCGTGTAGTAGCAAAAATTATCTGACAACTCTTTACGCACCACAAACTCTTCCAGGAAGGCGTCTTTGTCTTTTTGCGGTGCCTTGGCTTCCTCTATTGCCGCGCTGACTTCCGTGGCAGCCAGGTGTCCAAAATGAAAATATGCCGAGAGCTGTGAGGTGTGCGCTTCAGCGGGGTCATTACGCCGGTCAGCATAGTGTGGCAAACGATCAGTCACGAACTGCTTCAGCGCTTTGCGTGCGGCTTGACGACCAGTAGGTTTTTCAAGCGGCGGATATCCCTTTTGGGCTGTGATTTTTTTGCGGATAGTTTGCCAGGACGCGGCTTTGAGATCGAGTGTTTGTTTTTGTATTTCGAGGTTGCTTACCGGTTTAGCAAACGTTTTGTAGTGTTTCCAGATTTTCGGGCGGATGGTGCGGGCCGCATACTCTCTTTTTTCACTGGTGATCCAAACAGGAATGTGGTTATGGCCATCCACGACGATGAGTGGGACGCCAGTCTTTTTTTTGATGTCGTCATACCACTGGCGATATACCGGTAGCGGAAAAAGATCGGTGAGGATGAGTTGCGTGGGGTGCTTTTTGACGAAAGCGGGAATTTCGTTAGTGGGATCACCAATAAGGAATGAGAAGGCGATTTTTTTTCGCTGGAGAGTCGCTTCTACTTCTTCGAGTCCAGTGAGCATAAAGTCGAGTGTGCGCTCAATGATGTTGTGTGTATCTAGATCTGGGCGCATGGCCACGACGACTGTGAGAGGCACATTGTGTTCATGTGCGAGAATCTGCGCCAGGCGTAAGCCGCGGTTTTGTTTAGCTCGATGCTCGCGGAGCATCCAGTACACAACGCCCTCTTTTTTTGACCATTCTTGTGGAACTGAGTCGTGTTGTGGGTCGATGAATTTTTGGAGGAAGGAGCGTTCAGTGTCGGCAGGCATGCAATCAGTATAGATGGTTCGTTTCATTTCTGCATTTTTTACTGGAAAAATGGTACAGTGAGAGAGAAAACTATACTCTCAAGGAATATCTATGACCGAAATCGAAAAAAAGCGGAAAGCGAGACAGAGCCTAGATGATTTGGCTGAGAACAATCGGCCAGCCTACGACTTTCTGATTCGCCTCTCTCGAGAAATTGAACTGTATACCAATCAACTCAACTCGATTGAAGATCAGACAAAGCGAATGGAAGTTCTGGCAATACTTGCCGGACTGGTCGCTGTGGTTCTTGTTTTCATATCTTCCGAGGTCTTTTTTCCAGTCAGCCTGACCCTTGGGATCGGTGCACTGGTTACTATATTGACGACTCTCACAAAGCTGCAGGAATATACCGAAACGGCCAAGTTGGAACACCAAGCTATCCAAGAGTTTGCTGATGCCGCGATCGATCAAGAGCCGACCCGTCACTATCTAGAGGGCCAACACCGCAATGGCATGCTGCGAACTGTGATGGCAGCGTTTTTTGCGCGCCGCAGTCAACCAGAACAGCGTTTGCGCTACTTAATCCTGATGGCGCAAATGCTTGATGATTCCGTGCTCCAAGATGAGGCTGCAGAGCCAAGCTATGCTCGTCTCATGGTTGATGAAGGCGAAAAACCAAAACGTGGACATGTTTTTGAACAGCCCGATGGCCAACGGCAGAGTTGGCGGTAAAAGAGATGCGAGGGAGAGATTGAATTATCGTTGGGATCTACCCAAAATACGGCACGCCCCACCACTCGCTCGGATCGACAAAGCGGTGACCGCGGTCGAGGGCGTTCAAGCGATTCATTTCTTCATCGGTCAGCGTGAATGCAAACACGGCGAAGTTTTCGGCGATGCGATTGGGATTGGTTGACTTCGGAATCACTACCAAACCGCGCTGCAGTGACCAGCGGATGAGCACTTGTGCTGGAGTGACACCGTGCGCTGTCGCGATGTCTACGACCACTGGATCGACCAGTGGTTTCTCACTACGTTCGCCAAACGAACCGAGAGGCGAGTACGCCGTAACGGCCACGTTTTTATCATGACAAAACTCAACCAATGCCAACTGCGCGTTGTACGGATGGATTTCAATCTGATTCATGGCCGGCTTGAGAGTAGCGTAGTTCAAAAGGTCAACCATCAAGGGAGCGGTATAGTTCGCCACGCCAATAGACTTGACGAGATCTTCTTCCACTAACTGTTCCATTGCGCGCCAAGTTTCTTGGAGGGAAACAGCTTCCGTTTTTACTCGTCCGTCTTCGCCATGAGGTTCTTTTTCTTCTCCTGCGGCAAAGGCAATGCCCCAGTGCACTAAGTAGAGATCCAGGTATTCCAGTTGAAGGTTCTCGAGCGTGCGGCGGCACGCTTGAGCCACCGTATCTGGATGGTGGTCGGTATTCCAGAGTTTGCTGGTAATAAAGAGCTCTTCTCTCTTGACTTCGCCGTTGGTGAAGAGTTCTTGTAAGGCGGTGCCGATCTCGGCTTCGTTGCCATAAATGTGGGCGCAGTCGATATGGCGATAGCCAGCGCGGACCGCGATTTTAACCGCTTCGCCCACTGAAGCGGTTTCTGATTTCCAGGTTCCCAGTCCAAGTTGGGGGATGGTCTTGCCGTTGTTGAGGGTAAGTGTCGGTTGCATAGTGCTAGTGTAACAGCTTTACTAGAATCACATATGGCAAAAGAGTTTTTTGTCGAAAACGAATGAAGAAGATCGTTCATCATGCGCAACAAAAGAAAAGGAGCAAGTAAAAAATTATAAGACTAAAGGTTTGACCTTGAATCTGATTTTTTTGCTATACTGGCACGGCATATGCAGCAGTTTTCAGCGTATCTCATAGAAAAAATACTATTGGCAAGAGATACTTTTGAGTTCAGTTTTCGAGTTGAATCCGGCGAAGAAATTGATTTTTTGCCCGGTTCTTATATTTGGTTGATCCTTCCTGGTGTGCCGGAAGATGATCCGCGTGGCAATCGGCGTGCTTTCTCTCTTTCGGGCTACGATACAGAAACGAAGATCCTAAAAATTCTTTTCCGCACTTCTCTCTCTGGTTACAAGCGCACACTCGAGCACATGCCAGAAAACACTGAAGTGCAGATATTGGGACCAGCTGGCTCAACCTTTCATTGGGATGTCGATTTTTCTGTTGTCAAACCGCAGTATTTGATTGCGGGTGGTGTTGGTGTGGCTCCCTACCTTCACTACGTTCGTCGGTTGCCAGGACTGGAACAGAGCGTTCCCAATCCCCTCCACCTGCACTTTGTGAACACCAAAGAAGATCGTGCCTTTATGCTCGATGAGTTACAGCGGTTGTCAGCGCAGAAACGTTTTTCTTTTGCGCATTCGCTTGGTATTTTTCAGGCAAGCGAGTTGCTGTCAGTACTCGATCATCCAGTTCCGCTAAGTGAGTGTGAGTTTTACATCTCTGGGACGCAGCCGTTTGTACAGCGTGTGTATGAGGAACTTTCTACTAGTGGAATTCCATTACACCAGATGCGATTTGAGCAGTTTTACCCAGTCACGAATACGAAAATTTCACAGTATTTTGCACGCCTAGAAGATCAGGATTCTGCCAGTGAAGCACCAATCGATCCGTTCCGTTTATTGGTGGATGGTACG
Organism: Candidatus Woesebacteria bacterium; assembly: GCA_021208605.1. Taxonomy (GTDB): domain Bacteria; phylum Patescibacteriota; class Microgenomatia; order UBA1400; family UBA1396; genus JAJOJK01. The sequence continues at coordinate 42,377 of JAJOJK010000021.1, forward strand.
AGCAGCCACCTCATTGTGACCGATGAAAATGGCCTGATTGTGTTTGCTAACCAAGCGGCGCAAGATATTACTGGTTTTTCTTTGTCTGAGATGATGGGTAGCACACCGCGACTCTGGGGTGGTGAGATGCCAGCCCAGTTTTACCAAGACCTCTGGCAGAAGATTAAGGTAGAGCGAAAAACAGTAGTTCATGAAATACAAAACCGGCGCAAGAATGGTCAAAAGTATTTTGCCCTTGCCCGAATTACGCCACTGATTGAGGAGGATCAGGTCATCGGTTTTATTGCTTCGGAAGAAGATATCACTGAACGTGTTCAGATGGAGAAGGCAATTCTTCTCGATAAGCAGAAAGATGAAGCCATGCTGAACAGTATTGGTGAAGGTCTTGTGGCCCATGATCAGTCAGGAAACGTTATCTTAATGAATGCAGCTGCTCAGACAATGCTCGGTTACTCCAGTGATGATTTAGTCGGACAGAAATTTGTCGAAGTGGTTAGAGCCGAGGACGAACGCGGCAATGTCGTTTCAGCGGAAGAACGATCACTGACAAAAGCGTTTGAGCGTTTAGAGCCGCTTGTGGATGATCATGTGTATGTCCGCAAGAATGGCAGCAAATTTGTCGTTCAAGTTACCAACTCACCGATATTGGATGGTGAGAAAAACTACGGTGTGATTCAAGTATTCCGCGATATCACACACGATCGCGAAGTTGACAACATGAAGACTGAGTTTATTGCGCTGGCTTCGCACCAGTTACGGACGCCGCTTTCTACCATTAATTGGTATATCGAGATGGTACTTTCTGGAGACGCAGGCGAGATAAATGAAGAGCAAAAGCGCTTTTTAACGGAAGCCTACCAAGGAGCCACGCGTATGGTTTCTTTGGTGAATGCTCTTTTGAATGTGGCGCGCATTGAGTCTGGCACATTTATTGTCGATCCGAAGCCGACCGATCTGATTCGAATAGCTCGCTCGGTAATGGATGAATTGAAACTCGAAATTGATCAAAAGAATATCCGTTTTTCTGAGGAGCACGATACCTTTGAGGAGGTAAATCTTGATGAAGAATTGACGAAAATAATCATCGATAACATTGTGACCAATGCAGTGAAGTACACACCAGCAGGTGGAAAAGTCCATATGGAGATACGTCGCTTCTCCGCTGGCGAGCGGCTGCCATCAGATGGGCAAGCTGAAGAAGATGGATTTCTGGTGTCGGTGAGAGATACTGGGGTAGGTATTCCAGAGCACCAGAAAGCGCAGATTTTTGATAAGCTCTTCCGCGCTGATAATGTGCGTAAGACCGACACGCAAGGAACCGGTTTGGGGCTCTACATTACTAAACGTGTGGTTGAGCAATCAAGTGGTAAGATCTGGTTCCAGTCCACTGAAAATGAAGGTTCCGTATTTTATGTGTATTTGCCCATGACCGGAATGTCAAGAAAAGAAGGAAGTCGTCGTTTGGAATGATGGCGGAAAGAAAGTAGGTAAACCCGTGAGTGCAAAAACAAAAATAGTTTTAGTAGTGGAAGACGAACGTCCGTTGCTCGATGCTATAAAACTCAAACTTGAAAACAGCGGCATGGAAGCCGTAACGGCTCGCACAGTGAAGCAGGCACTTTCTTATCTAGAAGAACTGCCCACCGTCGACGGTATTTGGGTCGATCACTATCTGTTGGGTGACGAGGATGGACTTGATTTTGTCGCACAAGTAAAGAATGAGGGATCCCGCTGGAATCAAATACCGGTTTTTGTCGTGAGTAATACCGCCAGCAGCGAGAAGGTAATGGCCTACATGCAGTTTGGTGTAAGTAAGTACTTTGTGAAGGCAAACTATCGACTTGATCAAATAATCAAAGAAATTAAGGAGAATTTGGACCATGAGCAGTTTGAATGATTCTTCCCCTTCTATTCTCATAGTAGAAGACGAGGCAGCTATGGCAAAAGCGTTGGAGCTAAAGCTTACCAAAGAGGGTTATATTGTTAAGGTAGCTGCAAATGGTCGAGAAGGCATGTCGGCATTGCGAGAAAATCAATTTGATGCCATGCTCCTGGATATTATGATGCCGGAAGTAGACGGTTGGGAGATGATGGAGACAATGCAGCGAGAGGGCATCTCTCTGCCGATCCTTATTACCTCGAATCTGAGCCAAACTGAAGACATTCAGCGAGCAGAGGCGCTTGGGGCGAAGAAGTTCTTAGTGAAGTCAAATCAGACACTTGCTGACATTGTTGCTGAAGTTCAGATTGTAGTGACTGGGTAAATCCTCTTGTTTTCTTTGGGTGTTGTGTGGAGTAAAACATTGCTACAATGGTGTAAACATGAACGCCGCTTTGAACTCTGGCTTATATGAACGACTTCAGGAAATGGAGCTTATTGAGGCGCATGTGCTTGCCGAGGCTTTTTCGCAAGCGGAAGAGTCCTCTTCTTTTTTAGGTGCCTCTCTTCTCCAGAATGAACTGATCTCAGAAAATACACTTGGTTACATAGTGGGAGATGTATTTCATCTGCCCTACGTGAATTTACGAGAGGTTTCTATCGATACCAAGGCGATGCAACGGTTGCCACGGGCAGTAGCTGTAGCGCAACAGGCCTTGGTTTTTGCCGAGGATGAAGAGACCATTAAGTTAGCAGGATCGAATGTTGAGTATGACGAACTCGTATCGTTTTTAGAAAAGAAAACCGGCAAAACTGTGAAAGTCTTTTTTACGTTTTCGGGGCCTTTGCAGCAGAGTTACACGCTCTATGATGAAAATATATCAGAAGTTTTCACCGATATGTTGTCGGTGTATGCCGAAAAGGCTACAGGTGAAAACTCTGATCCACCAGTAATAAAAATTGTTGATCTTATTTTTCAACACGCCTACTCCAAGAACGCTTCAGATATTCACATTGAGCCAAAGGACGATGGTACTACTCTTTTGCGTTTTCGCGTCGATGGAATTATGCATGATGTGGTTGAGTTGCCAGCATTTCTCACGCCCTTAATAGTAATGCGCATAAAAATTATGGCGCTTTTGCGTACTGATGAGCATCAAGAAGCACAGGACGGAAAGATTAGCTATGAGGTCGATGCAGAAACACTGGATATTCGTGTCTCGATTGTTCCAGTGGTGAATGGTGAAAAAGTGGTGCTCCGTTTGTTATCGGAACGGTCGCGCAAGTTTTCTTTGCGAGATTTAGGTTTATCCGAGGCAGGTTTGAAAAAAGTTCAAGCAGCGTACAAGAATCCTCACGGCATGATTTTGGCAACGGGGCCGACAGGTTCCGGAAAAACCACCACACTGTATTCTGTTCTCAAGGAACTGAACTCACGATCCGTGAACATTATGACCATTGAGGATCCTGTTGAGTACGAAATTGAAAACGTCAATCAAATGCAGGTAACACATACCGGTGATGTGACGTTTGCGTCTGGTTTGCGGTCTATTGTACGGCAAGATCCAAATATCATTTTGGTAGGAGAGATTCGTGACGAAGAAACAGCTGATATTGCTATTAATGCTGCTATGACTGGTCACCTCGTGCTTTCTACTTTGCACACAAACGATGCCGTGACGGCGTTTCCGAGGCTTATTGATATGGGAGTAGAGCCTTACTTAGTCTCCTCCACTGTGAATGTTGTGATTGCTCAACGGTTGTTGCGAAAAATTTGTACTTCTTGTCGTGTTTCGCGCACTGTTCAAACGGAAGAACTGAAAGTGCTTGACCCGCGATACACTCCTTTGTTGCAAGGACGCACTATGTATGTTGGAAAAGGGTGTCCGGTTTGTGGACATTCCGGTTATCGCGGTCGAGTTGGAGTGTTTGAAGTGCTTGTTATGAATGATGATTTACGAGCTGCCATCGCTGACAAGCATGATGCTTCGTATCTGCATACTTTAGCAGTCAAAAGTGGCATGAAAACTATGATGCAAGACGGTGTAGAGAAAGTAGCACAAGGCATTACTTCGCTCGAGGAAGTAATTCGGGTACTCCATGATTAATTTGAAGACACATTTCTCCGCAAACGACTGGTACTCAGTACCAGTTCTTGGCAGCATTGGTCGTCCAACCTCGATGGACATACTTATGTTTACGAAGCACTTGGCTACCATGATTCAGGCTGGCGTGCCATTGGTCGAAGCCCTCGATACGCTGGTAGAACAGACGAAATCGACTGCATTTCGTGAAGTTATTACCGCGATAGTAGCAGAGGTACGTAACGGAAAATCGTTGGCCGCTGCTATGAAACCTCACTCTGCCCTCTTTTCTGAGTTTTATATTAGCCTCATCGAGATCAGCGAACAATCTGGCACTCTCGACGAAAATTTATTATTTATAGCGGAACAACTCACGAAAAACATGAGTTTGCGTAAGAAAATTCAAGCAGCTTTTGTGTATCCTACGTTGATAGTATCAGTAT
>JAJOJK010000020.1 GCA_021208605.1 Candidatus Woesebacteria bacterium
AGCGGTGGCGCGCGTGGCGCCGGCGGTGCAACGCGCCAGCGAAGCTGGCGACGCTCTCGCACAACACTTGATCACCAAGGCCATTTCTGAACTGGAAGCCATGGTGGTGCACGTCCACGACGGACTCGGTGAGTCGCTGAGCGTCAGTTTTGTGGGCGGGCTGTTTAAGCATGGTCCGTATGCGGAACGTTTACATGATCGACTCGGAAAAAAAGGCATTCAGTCGCACGAAACACATATTGAGCATCCGGTGACGGGAAGTATTTGGTTCTGGCGCGATCAGCAAGCAGGGTAACAGTGAAACGAGAAAAGTGATCAAAAGAGGAACGAACAGTTAGTTGCTGGCATCAAAGTCAGTGCTCAGCAGGCGAACGTTTTCGAAAGTGACGGTTTCGTCGGTGACGTGGTTGGTGACGTCGATCGTGAAGCGGCCTTCCAAGTAATCAACTTCCGAAACCATGCGTTGCAAATTGAAGTAGCGGTCCCAGAAATCGGGGGCATTTTTGTCTAAGTCCGCTTGTAAGGGTGAGTTCTCGAGTGAGGGATTCAAGATACGATCAGACATGTGTCGTTGATTATACTCCTGCTCGCCGATTTTTGAGACGCGAATTTATGGGTTGTACTCAACCGTGACTTCTTGTTCATCGGAGCGATTGCCGGCCTCGTCTTCAGCGTAAAGCTTGATGGTGTTGCTGCCTTCGCCGAGTTGCAGGCGAGTGGAGAAATTGCCTTCTTCGTCGGTCGCGTTGCGGCTGCCGTTCACAAACACGCGGCCTTTTTCGGACATTTTCCCGGCGACAGTAATAGTTTTCTCGCGAGGAAGGGTGAAGGTCTTGTTGTTTTCGGGTTCGGTAATTTCGAGGGTTGGCTTGGTAGTGTCGATGGTTACGGAGTAGGTCTCGGTGATGCCACTGCTGTTGCCGGCCTCGTCTTCGGCGAGGAGCCAGACTTTGTGTTCGCCTTCCTCGAGCGTGGTGGTGAAGGTGAAGGCGCCGGAGTCGTCGGCGGTCAGTTCGTCGAGTTCATTGCCATCGGCAAACAGCGAGACCTGGGCGCCAGCTTCGGTATAACCGGTGATTTCCAGATTTTTCTCTGAACGGAACTCCGTCAGTGGTTGAATGACAGGTTTTTGTGGTGGAAGCGTATCTTCGACTTCCGTTTGGAAAGGGTTTTCGTTACGGGCGAGCGAAATGGCGGCGCGCAAAATCAGCGGCATCATGACGAAAAGGAAAAACAGTCCAATGAGAACTGCGACCACAATTGCCAGAAATGCCTGGCGACGCGCTTGTCGCTCTTCAATTTTTGCTCGACGAGTAGAAATCTTCCGCGCCATAGAGATACAGTATACAACATTCTGAGCGACTTCCGCTCTCGCACCTCGAGAAATGTGATACTATTGCATCATCGCGGGAATAGCTCAGTGGGTAGAGTATTTACTTCCTGTATCCTCGGAGCAAAATGCGAGATTAGTACAGCGGTAGTATATCTGCTTCCCAAGCAGAAGACGCGGGTTCGACTCCCGTATCTCGCTCTCTTTGGACTTGGACAAGATGTCCAAGTCCAAAGAGGGAAAATCGAATGGATCTGGGTTCACCCGCGCCACCGAGTACGAAGTACCCGGTTAGTCCCCGGAGGGGGTATCTCGCTCATTATTTACTCAATTTGGCAGTACTATATACTTTAGAAAACAAATATGTCATCTCGTATAGATACAGAAATTTCTCTTGATAATCCAGATATTCCAAGTGCGGCCACGGTTCTCGATACTTTGCGAAAGTCTTCTATACGGGAAATGGATGTCTGTAGTGATCCAAATGAAGTAGTCCGATCAGTTCCAGTTTCAAAAAGAGATTTTTTTAATGCCATTGAAGCGGAGCAAAATATCTATGAGGCAACACTCAGATGGCTTCGAGAACTTCTTGAATTGAGGAATGATATTCAACCAGTTTTTATTTTTCAAGGAAAATCAAGGCAATTTGAGTTCGGACTCCAGATACAATCTGGAGTTGCTGATGAACCGACGCTGTATGCGCTTCTTGATATTTCCACGATTCCTACAGACAGATTTGTTATTGAGCGTAACGATTTCCTGGCGAGCAATATTGGTTCCACTGTTGATGAAGCCTTTGCACTTCCGGTTACCGATATTGTTTACGCTTGGTCAGAAGAGAAACAAGTGTCAGTTAGAAAAGGCTTACAACCTCCGAGTTTCCCGCTTGAACATATGTATCTAGAGATAGCAAATTCTTCACCGAATGCAAAATTTGAGAAAGAGAAAAAGAAGAATGCTCTCAGCGAAGGTGAAGCAAGTGAAGATACACTCACTTTGACAGAAAGAGTCGATACGGCAGGAATCAATACGGCTCTGCATGAATCGGGACATCGTTGGGCAATGTTTTTGGACTTGGACAAAAATTCAGAAGAGCAGAAACAATTTCGTAATGCTCATCTTCGTGGAATGCCTGATGCCACGAAAGAAAAAACTCTGGCATCGATACAACGGGAAGTTGCTTGGTCAGAGAGAGTGGCTTCGGCAATTGCTCGTATACTCAAACGAAAATTAGCGGAGCATGTTCCAATAGAAAAAAATTTGGAAAGTCTTCAATACGCGCTCCAGACGTATGATGCGGCTATTATTCGTTTTGCACGCAAGCAGCAGTTACCAGAAGATACTCTGAAATCACTTTTGACCGCGAGAGTGAATCGTACTGAAATTGGGTGGCAGCAGATACAGAAGACTATTCAGTATGTTGAGCAGACTTTTGATGATATATATCAATTTGTTGCGCAACTAGGAACACCAACCAACACTTTTGATTTGCGACCGGCTGTAAATGTTACGACTTCAAGTTGGAAGTTGGCCAGTGAAAATGTTGAAGTCACTTTGTATGAGTCAGAAAACAATGAAGATTCGATTGATATTACAATTCCCAAAGAAGGCCAGAGGCAACAGGTAATTATTTTTTCTAAATATGCTGGAATTGTGGTCAAAGAAGGACTTCCCTCTCAGGAGGCTGTTCAGTTTCAGGTAACTCCAGGCATATATGAAAGTGAATTAAGTGATTTGAAATTGCAGGTACGTGGACTCGTTGAGCAGTATAAAAAATAAAGGAATTATGAAGCGCGCAATCGATACTTTGCTCACCGCAGAACAACGCCAAGCCGCCATCGAGCGTATTATCGACTTTTTTGCTACTGAGCGCGACGAAGAAATCGGCATCATCGCGGCCGGCGAAGTGCTGGATATGTTTTTGCACACGGTGGGACAGACGGTGTACAACAAAGGTGTCGAAGACTCGAGCGAGTGGATGCAGGGGCGGTTTACAGAAGTTATTATGGATTTGCTCGTGAATCTGAAAAAAGAATAGAACCGAACTTCTCTGGCTATTTGATATACTGCGGGTGTTCAAAAAATAATGAACACTCTCCATGAAGAAAACACTTTCTTTTACCGTTTTTACAGTCATTTTCTTTATCGTGACGGTGTTTTTCTGGTGGCAGCAAGACAGAATTGTGTTTGTGCCGGAGATCTTACCGTCTCCAGAGGAAAATTTGAGGAAACCGCTTGCTGAGCGTTTTACAGAAGTTTTGCAGAAACCTGAGTCGAGTCCTTCTCCCACACCCAGCGTGGAACTTCCGCCATTCCCTGAACAAACAGTAATTTCTGGGGGCACACATACTTTTCAGACATTTAATAACTGTGGTCCGGCGTCGTTGAGCATGGCGTTGTCGCTGTATGGAATCTCTGCTAGTCAGCGGGAACTGGGGCAAGAACTGCGTCCGTACCAAAACTCACAAGGCGATAACGATGATAAATCCGTTACTTTAGCCGAGGTCGCGGCAGAAGCGGAAGAGTATGGTTTTGTTGTCTACCACCGTCCGGCGGGAACAATCGAACAAGTAAAACATTTTATTGCCCAAGATATTCCGGTCGTGGCTCGAACATGGTTAACTCCAGAAGAAGACATTGGCCACTTTCGCGTGCTGAAGGGGTATGACGAAAGCACGCAAGAGATTATTCAAGACGATTCACTCCAGGGCGCAGACCTGCGATTTTCTTATGACTATCTGGAAGAAATTTGGCAGCCGTTTAACGCCGAGTTTTTAGTGCTCGTTCCGCCAGAAAAGCAAGCAATTGCCGAGGCAATTCTCGGTGATTTATTGGATGAGGAATCTGCCTGGGAAGCAATTCTCGCGCGAGCGCAAGCGGCCCAGTCAGGAAATCCGCAGGATGTGTATGCGCCGTTTAACGAAGCGGTGGCATTGTATCACTTGGGGCGCTATGACGAGGCGAAGCAAGCCTATGAATCCGTAGCTGATCAACTTCCTAGCCGGATGCTTTGGTACCAGATTGAACCGATTTTGGTGTACTGGAAACTCGGCGAGTATGGTCAGGTACTTTCCATGACTGAAGTGATTTTGCAAAATGGAAATCGTGCTTTTTCTGAGTTGTATTCCATTCGCGGGCAAATTTTTGCAGCGCAAGGCAATCAGAGTGCTGCAGAAGAAGCTTTTCAGTTAGCCGAACAGTACAACCCCACCGGCTCCTGGCGAGTGAATGTACAGTAGCGCTCTGGAATATCTTCGCACCGAGTTCAGCTTGATTCCGCTATACTAGAAGGGTGATAAAAACACTCGCCCAGGCGGTGGTGCCGTTTTTCTTTTTTAAGGCGCCCCTAACCAAGATTACCAACCAAAACTTACAAAAAACGATCAACCAACTCAAACAGGCCCCTTCCGCCGAAGCCGCCACCAAACAAGCTCTCGAAATCCTCAAAGCAAAGTACGACTCTGGAACCGTCCGCACCTACTTTTTCTTCTGGATGGCTACGCAAAGTGATCCCAATGTTCTCTGGGACCGAAAAGGCTTTATGCACTGCACGCAGCAAAATCACCTACTGCGCTTGCTGTTAGTAAAAAGTGAGCAAGTAGAAGAGCGTGACATTCGCCTGGGCTATAGTTTGATTTGGTATATTTCAATTCACCAATACTTGAAGATCACGCTAGAAAAAGATCGAACTGTTGGCGTGGATCCGTGGAGCTACGGCCGAGGCGCAAAGTGGAATGAGTTTGCGAGCGGGTTTACATTGAAGTCTATCAGTTCGTAATTTTCTAATTCTTGTGAAACCGAGTACAATCACCCAGTACCTATGAAAAATATTT